>WRLH01000018.1 GCA_009777715.1 Lachnospiraceae bacterium | reverse complement strand
ATGATGCACGGTTCATCGGCGACATTCTCAAGACTATGTTAGAAGAGTCCGACGCGGAGGATTGGCCGTATTTCGGTGAGAACGCACTGTACTTCCGCAAACTGATGACTAACGATATATTCAAAGATCGTTTCCTCAATCGTATGTTGGACTTGATGGAGTCAAACTACAGTTCCGATAACATTACGGCGGCGATTAACGCACTCGAAACGATCATGAATCCGATTATGCCACTGCAACGTGCAAGGTGGTCCGCTCCCGCATGGACTGGGACGTGGGAAAGCCAAGTCGCACGCTTTAAGGCGGAAGTTGCGGCAAGACCCGACGCGCTTACCGCGCAAAAACACGCATACTTCTCCGAGCATAGTTACACAGTTTTTGTCAGCACTACAGCGACTTGTGAAAAAAATGGGCTTGATACTTTTGAATGTTCAACAGGCGGTTGTACAGCCACGACAACGGTTTCAAGAAATGCTTTAGGTCACGACTTACCCGAAGATTGGACGGAAAGGACAGCCGCAGATTGCGAAAATGACGGCTTAGAATACAAGGCGTGTCGGCGTGGCGGTTGTAGCCATGAAGAAACACGGGGCATAGAAGCACTCGGTCACAGCTTCACGAATTATACAGGCGACATCGCAAACTGCAGTACGGAAACAGCAACTTGTGACCGTAGCGGTTGTACCGAAACAGACGAACGCGCAACCTCGGCGTTAGGGCATACCCCAAAAGCGGCGAACTGCACAGAATGTAGTGTTTGCGGCGAAACGGGACTGGCGAGAACCTGCACGACTTCAAACCCCTGCACGTTCCATGCGGGAACGCCTAATAACGACCCGGCCACAACACCGAGCACCGACCCGACTACAGGCGGCAGCACCGACAGCGGCACAGGCGAAAGTATCGGCAGCGGTACTGACAACAGCACCGACCCGACTACAGGCGGCACAGGCGAAAGTACCGACAGCGGTACTGACAACAGCACCGACCCGACTACAGGCGGCACAGGCGAAAGTACCGACAACAGCACCGACAGCGGCACAGGGCGACGTAACCCATACACAGCAGTAACAATCAGCTTTATAGCGGCAATGCTTGCAGGCGGCGCGGTATTCTTCACCCGCAAAATTATAAAGCGTAAAGAAAAAATCACAGACTAAAATAAAAACGCCGCCCCGATTTGAGAAAGTCGGGGCGGAGTAAATAAGTAGCTATGAAATGGCTCTGTTTGTCAATAATTTTAAATTTCCAAAATAACACTAGACAAGAACATATGTTCGTGATATAATCAATTCATGACCGAAGTAACGAATATTAAATCCATCAAGGGCATAGGTGAGAAAACATCGGCTTTATTTAATAAAGTCGGTGTTTTTAATGTTTTTGACGCGCTCAATTATTATCCGCGTGATTATGACCGATATGGTGAGCCGCTCCCAATTGCCGAGATTGACACGCTGCTTGCCCAAGGGAGTGAAGCTTATCCGTCAAACGGTATTTTTACGGTTGGCGGGACGGTTTTTGGCTCGGTCAGGCAGAAGCGGATCCGCCATCTGGCCATTATCAACCTTAGCATCAAAGATAACAGCAACGGCATTTTGCATTTGGCTTTTTTCAATATGCCTTACCTTAGCAAAATCCTTCGCGCTGGCAGCTATTATCTTTTCCGCGGAAAGGTTGAAAAAAAGGGCGATGCCCTCCATATGGAACAGGCGAAGATCTTTAAGGAAAGCGAATATAGCCAGCTTGTTGATACATTGATTCCGCGCTATCCTTTAACGGCAGGGCTTTCCAACAATACCGTCATGAAGACGCTAAGGCAAATCCTTTCCCTTTATCCGTTCCCTAAGGACCATTTGCCAGCGCAGATTAAAGAATCTTACTCCTTGCTTGATTACAGCGATGCCATTGCGAAAATCCATTTTCCCCATGATTATGATGAGCTGGTTTCCGCTCGGAAACGTCTGGTCTTTGACGAATTTTTCTTATTTATTATTGCTGTCCGCCGCCTAAGGGAACAAGCAGTTGTCAAAAAAAGCACGGCGGTAATGCTTGACGTGGCAGAGACCGGACGCTTGATTGAAGCCTTGCCATACCGTCTGACGGCTGCCCAGCAAAAGGTCTGGGACGAGATTAAAATTGACTTAACTGGTCAATTCGTCATGAACCGCCTGATTCAAGGTGATGTTGGTTCGGGGAAAACAATCCTGGCTTTTTTAAGCTTACTGATGTGTGTTGCCAACGGCTATCAAGGCGCGATGATGGCCCCGACAGAGGTTCTGGCCGCCCAGCATTTTAAGTCATTAAAGGAAATGAGTGAGGCTTACAAGCTTCCGTTTAAGCCAGTATTATTGACTGGTTCAGTCAACGCCGCTGCCCGCCGGGATGCCTATGACAGAATCAATACAGGTGAAGCGAATATCATTATCGGGACCCATGCCTTAATCCAAGAAAAAGTAGCGTATAAAAACCTGGCTCTTGTCATTACCGATGAACAGCACCGTTTTGGCGTCCGCCAGCGCGAAAGCTTAGCCGGGAAAGGGAACAATGTCCATGTCCTTGTCATGAGTGCCACCCCGATTCCCCGCACCTTGGCAATCATCATCTATGGCGACCTCAATCTTTCGGTAATTGATGAGCTTCCTGCTAACCGTTTGCCGATCAAAAATTGCGTTGTTGGCACTTCATACCGCGAAACAGCTTACAAATTTATCACTAGTGAAGTAAAGGCTGGCCGCCAAGCCTATATTATTTGCCCGATGGTTGAAGAGGGGGAGCTTGATGGGGTTGAGAATGTCACCGATTATACCGCCAAGCTTAAATTAAGCTTGCCTGATTTTATCAGTATCGCTGCCCTCCATGGCAAAATGCGCCCAAACGAAAAAAATCAGGTCATGGCCGAGTTTGCCGCCCGCAATATTGACGTGCTTGTTTCAACAACCGTCATCGAAGTTGGAATCAATGTCCCCAATGCCACGGTGATGATGGTCGAAAATGCCGAACGTTTTGGCCTTGCCCAGCTTCATCAGCTTAGGGGGCGGGTTGGCCGCGGCGATGCGCAATCTTATTGCATTTTTATCAGCGGATCGGGCAATAAAGAGACGATGAAAAGGCTGGAAATCCTTAATAAATCCAATGACGGTTTTTATATTGCGTCGGAAGACCTTAAAATCCGCGGCCCCGGCGATTTATTTGGCATCCGCCAAAGCGGGCTGATGGATTTTAATCTGGCTGATATTTTTAAGGATGCCAATATCCTTAAAGAAGCTTCGGCTTGTGCCGATGAAATTTTGGCGCGTGACCCTGACTTTATAATGGCAGGAAATGAGGGGCTTAGGAACTTTATTGAAAAGGGGCTGCTAAAATTTGTTGACTTTCGCAGCATCTGACTTTAAGATATATAGGGAATCAAAAAAGAGGTTGCGTTACGTAAAACCGATAAATAAAGAACGACTGGAAAGGCATGGTTATTTAAATGAAAAAAACAGCAATTGTAACCGATTCAAATAGCGGTATCACGCAGGCTGAGGGCAAAGAGAGGGGCATTTTCGTCTTGCCAATGCCATTTATGATTGATGAAGTACCTTTTTTGGATGATGTCAATTTGACCCACGAGGAGTTTTACGAAAAGCTTTTAGCCGGGAGTGATGTCGTCACTAGCCAGCCCTCACCCGAAAGCGTAACATCTTTGTGGGACGAGATCTTAAAGGATTTTGACGAAATCATCCATATCCCGATGAGCAGCGGTTTATCAGGGTCTTGCCACGGCGCGATGGTATTGTCAGAAGACTATAAAGGCAAAGTCCATGTCGTTGACAATGTCCGTATTTCCGTGACGCTGCGCCAAGCGGTAAAGGATGCGCAGGAATTATTAACTGCAGGGAAAACAGCCCCCCAGATTAAAGAAATACTTGAAGCGGACAAATTAAATTGCAGTGTTTATATCATGCTTGATACCTTATATTATCTCAAAAAGGGTGGGCGGATTACCAAGGCGGCCGCAATGCTGGGAACAGTCCTAAAGATTAAGCCAGTTCTGCAAATCCAAGGCGACAAGCTAGACGCTTTTGCCAAAGCCCGTACCGCCGGGCAAGGCAAGACAACGATGATAAATGCGATCAGAAATGACATGGTTAACCGTTTCGGCGGAGAAAGTGAGGAGTTTGTCAACTTACATATTGCCCATTCGAATAGCCCCGATGAAGCTTTGCTGTTAAAGGCAGAACTTGAAAATATTTTCCCCGGGATGCCAATCGTTATGAATCCGCTTTCATTAAGTGTTGCTTGCCATATCGGGCCAGGGGCATTGGCGATTGCGGTCACGAAAAAATTATTAAAAGGATAAACTAATGTTACCCCAGATTAAAGAATATGACGCTTCAAGCATTACCGTTTTAGAGGGCTTAGAAGCGGTGCGGAAACGCCCCGGTATGTATATTGGCAGCGTTTCAACCAAAGGCCTTAATCATCTGATATATGAAATCGTTGACAATGCTGTTGATGAGCATATCGTTGGCTTTTGCACCCTGATTAAGGTGATTCTTGAAGCGGACGGCTCAGCGACTATTTCCGATAATGGCAGGGGCATTCCGGTGGGAATGCACGAAAAGGGCGTCAGCGCGGAAAGGCTTGTTTTTACGACCCTTCATGCCGGGGGCAAATTTGACGACAGCGTCTATAAGACCAGCGGCGGCCTTCATGGGGTTGGTTCATCGGTGGTTAATGCTTTATCGGCATATCTGACCGTCCGGATAAAGCATGGCGGCTTTGTTTATGAAGACCATTACGAGCGGGGCATCCCCACGATTGAGCTTACTGACGGGCTTCTTCCGGTGGTCGGCAAAAGCCGCGAAACCGGGACAACGATTAATTTTCTGCCAGACAATGAGATTTTTGACAAAACCCGCTTCCGCGAAGATGATATCAAAAGCCGTCTCCACGAAACGGCATATCTTAATCCAAAGCTTAAGATCATTTTTGAGGATCGCCGTTTTGACGAGAAAATGCTTAAGCCGCCGGAAATCATTGAATATCATGAGCCGGAGGGGATTATCGGTTTTATCAAGGACATGAACAAATCAAAAGAAACCGTCTGCGATATTATTTCTTTTAGTGGTGAAAGCGAGGGGATTACGGTTGAAATTGCCTTGCAATACGTTAATGAATTTCATGAAAATGTCCTTGGCTTTTGCAATAATATTTATAACTCCGAGGGCGGAACCCATTTAACGGGCTTTAAGACGACTTTCACCAATATAATCAATAGCTATGCCCGCGGGATCGGCATTCTAAAGGAAAAAGATGCCAATTTTACCGGGGCTGACGTCCGCAATGGGATGACGGCGGTTATTTCAATCAAGCACCCTGACCCCCGCTTTGAGGGGCAAACCAAAACCAAGCTTGACAATCAAGATGCCGCCAAAATTGTCGGCAAAATCACCAGTGAAGAAATCAGCCGTTATTTTGACCGCAATCTTGACACATTAAAGAACGTCATCGGCTGTGCGGAAAAAGCGGCCAGAATCCGCAAAACCGAGGAAAAAGCCCGGACAAATATGCTGACAAAGCAAAAGTTTTCCTTTGATTCCAATGGAAAGCTGGCTAACTGTGAGTCAAAGGATGCGGCGAAGTGTGAGCTTTTTATTGTCGAGGGTGATTCAGCAGGCGGAAGCGCAAAAACGGCCCGTAACCGCCATTTTCAAGCGATCCTGCCGATTAGGGGCAAGATTTTAAACGTTGAAAAAGCCAGCATTGACAAGGTGTTAGCCAATGCCGAAATCAAATCAATGATTAATGCTTTTGGCTGTGGTTTTTCCGAGGGATATGGCAATGATTTTGATATTACAAAACTGCGTTACGACAAAATTATCATCATGTCGGACGCTGATGTTGACGGGGCGCATATTTCGACCCTGCTGCTTACGCTTTTTTACCGTTTCATGCCCCAACTTATCCAAGAGGGCCATGTTTATCTGGCCATGCCGCCGCTTTACAAAGCCGTGATGACGAAAAACAAAGCCGGGAAAGAGCCAGCTGATGAATATTTATATGATGATAAAGCCCTTGAGAAATTTAGGAAGCGCAGCAAAGGTTCTTTTACGCTCCAGCGTTTTAAAGGGTTAGGCGAGATGGACGCGGACCAGTTGTGGGAGACCACCCTTGACCCCGATACGCGCTTGCTTACCCAAGTAAGCATTGAAGACGCAAGGATGGCTTCCGAGGTCACGGAAATGCTGATGGGAACTGATGTTCCCCCCCGCAAGGCCTTTATTTACAAACACGCTGACGAAGCAGCACTAGATGTATAAAAATAAGGATATAACCAATGAACGAAAGAATCATCAAAACCGAGTATTCGGAAATAATGCAAAAATCATATATCGATTACGCGATGAGCGTAATTATTGCCCGCGCTTTGCCCGATGTGCGTGACGGCCTAAAACCAGTCCAGCGGCGGACGCTTTATGATATGCACGAGCTAGGCATTAAATATGACAAACCTTACCGCAAAAGCGCAAGGATTGTTGGTGATACGATGGGTAAATACCATCCCCACGGCGACAGCTCAATTTATGAATCCTTAGTTGTGATGACCCAAGACTTCAAAAAGGGCTTGCCTTTAGTTGACGGCCATGGCAATTTTGGCAATATTGAGGGTGACGGGGCGGCGGCGATGCGTTATACCGAAGCCCGCTTAGAGCAGGTCACCCAAGAATATTTTTTATCCGACCTAGACAAAGATGTTGTTGATTTTATCCCCAACTTTGACGAAACCGAAAAAGAGCCAACCGTCCTGCCCGTCCGTTTTCCGAACCTTTTGGTGAATGGGGCGGAGGGAATTGCGGTCGGGATGGCAACAAGCATTCCCCCCCACAATCTGCTTGAAGTTTGCGAAGCAACGAAAGCATATATGCAAAACGAAAATATCACCACCGAGGAATTAATGCGCCATTTAAGCGGCCCTGATTTTCCGACGGGCGGGATTGTCATTAACAAAGATGAGCTTTTAGATATCTACGAAACCGGGACAGGAAAGATTAAGGTCAGGGGCAAAGTCTTAATCGAAAAAGGCAAGGGCGGCCGGACCAATTTGGTCATTACCGAAATCCCTTACCCGATGGTCGGAATGGGAATCGGCAAGTTCTTATCTGATGTTGCTGCCTTGTACGAAGCCAAAAAAGCCCCGGATATTGTTGATATTTCTAACCAATCTTCAAAAACAGGCATCCGGATTGTCATTGAGCTTAGGAAAGAAACCGATCTTGAAAATTTCAAGAATTTACTTTATAAAAAAACGCGCTTAGAAGATACTTTTGGCGTCAATATGCTGGCAATTTCGAACGGCCGCCCAGAAACGATGGGCTTAAAGGCGATCATCAAAGAAAACGCCGATTTTCAAATGGAAGTCACAAAACGTAAATACACCACCCTGTTAGCCAAAGAATTGGAACGCAAAGAAATTCAAGAGGGCCTTATCAAGGCTTGCAATGTCATTGATTTGATTATTGAAGTTTTACGCGGCTCAAAAGACCGGGGCATGGCAAAGGCCTGTTTGGTGTCCGGGAAAGTTGACGGAATCAAATTCCGCTCCAAGGAATCAAAAATAATGGCACAGCAGCTTAGTTTTACGGAAAAGCAAGCTAACGCGATTTTGGAAATGCGCCTTTACCGCTTAATCGGCCTAGAAATTGAAGCCTTAATCAGCGAGCATGAAGACACAATTGCGAATATTTACCGTTATGAGGATATTCTTGAACGCCGGGATTCGATGGTGCAGGTCATCATCAATGAGCTTAATGAAATTAAAGCAAAATTCGGCCGCCCGCGCCGGACGGTGATTGAAAATATTGCCGAAGCGGTTTACAAGGAAAAAGAAATCGAAGAAATGGAAATAATGTTCCTGATGGACCGCTTTGGTTATGCCAAAACAATTGATATCGCAACTTATGAACGGAACAAAGAAGCGGCCGATGCGGAGCATAAGTTTGTTTTTACCTGCAAAAATACCGGGCGGATTTGCCTTTTTTCCAATACCGGGCAGCTCCATACGGTTAAGGTCATGGATATCCCCTTTGGCAAGTTCCGCGACAAGGGCATTCCCATTGACAATATCAGCAATTTTAATTCCGAAAAAGAGGAATTGGTTTTTATTACCAGCCAGACCCATCTTAATCTTTACCGGGTTATTTTTACAACCAAGCTGTCAATGATGAAAGTCGTTAATGGCGGTGAATTTGATGTTTCCAAAAAAACCGTGGCCGCTACCAAGCTTCTTCAACATGATGAAGTCTTGAATATTGCCGTCCTTGACCAGCAGAGGGGCATTGTCTTGCAGACAAAAGACGGGTTTTTCCTGCGTTTTTCAGTTGAAGAGGTGCCGGAAAAGAAAAAAGGCGCGGTGGGTGTCAGGGGCATGAAGCTCACAGGTGCTGACCAAGTTGCGGCGATTCATTTTACTTTAAGCGGAGTTGAGACAACGATTGATTATCATGGCAAGCCGCTGGAACTAGGCAAGCTAAAGCTTTCGCGCCGCGACAGCAAGGGAACGAAGGTCAGAAAATGAGAGTAATTGCCGGAACGGCCAGAAGCCTTAGGTTAAGCACGCCCAAAGGGGCAAAAACCCGCCCGACGGCGGACCGGATTAAGGAAACCTTATTTAACATGATTAATCCTTATCTTCCGGGAAGCCTCGTCCTTGATTTGTTTGCCGGAAGCGGCGGCTTAGGAATTGAAGCCCTTAGCCGGGGGGCAGATTTTGCTTATTTTATTGAAAATGACCCACAGGCCTGTAAATGTATTACGGACAATTTGAATTTTACCAAAATGAATGGACAGGCAGCTTTAATTAACCGTGATGCCTTAAACGGGATAGAGTATTTAAGTACGCTTAGCGAGCTTAAGGATAAATATTTTGACTTGGTTTTTATTGATCCGCCTTATCAAATAGCTTTAGCCGGAAAAAAAGTCCTTGACTTGTTAGCAAGGCAAAAATATATTAATAGTAGCACTTTGATTATTTTTGAGATGGAAAATAAAGCTGATGGCGCAATCAGTCATTGTGGGCTTGACCCGCAATCTGCGCAATTTACCGTCGAAAAAGAAAAGATATACAAAACCAACAAGCACGTATTCTTGCGCCTTACAACCAGAGAGGTACAAAATGAACAGCACGGCAAAAATGAATAACGGAATTTACCCCGGCAGCTTCGACCCATTAACCCTAGGCCATATGGACGTTATCCACCGTGCCTCCGGGATGTTTAATACTCTTCATGTCAGCGTCCTTAATAATAAAGAAAAGTGTCCATTGTTTTCCGTGGAAGAACGTGTTAAAATATTAAGGGAAGCGACCAAAGATATCGCCAATGTCCGGGTCGATAGTTTTAGCGGCTTGCTGGTGAATTATGCGCGGGAAAAAGAAGCGCATATTATCATCAGGGGGCTTAGGGCGATAACCGACTTTGATTATGAACTGCAAATTGCCCAGACGAACCGGATTTTGTCAAATGGCGAAATTGACACCGTTTTTTTGACCACCAGCCTCGAATACGCATATTTGAGTTCTTCGAGCGTCCGCCAGATCGCCAGTTTTGACGGTGACATCAGTATGTGTGTCCTGCCTTTTGTCGCCGAGGCGATTTATGAGAAGTTTAACTCTGTAAGGGAGTAAAGATTTATACATATTAAGCAAGAGTTTCAGGAGGTGTCTTATGAGCAGCAGGATCGAGCAAATTATTGATGAAATTGAAGTTTTTATCGAAAACTGCAAATACCAGCCTTTATCGAACACGAAAATTGTCGTCAATAAAGAAGAAATTGACGAGCTGGTTCGTGAGCTAAGGATGAAAACCCCGGACGAAATAAAGCGATACCAAAAGATTATTACCAATAAAGAAGCTATTTTAAGTGAAGCAAAGCGCAAAGCCCAAGAGCTGATTGACGCGGCGACGATTCAGACAAATGAGCTGATTAATGAACACGAAATCATGCAACAGGCATATGCCCAGGCCAATGAAGTAGTTGACCTTGCGACCCGCCAAGCGCAGGAGATTCTTGACGCGGCCACGATTGAGGCAAACGATGTCAGAAGCGCGGCAATGCAATACACCGATGAGATTTTGGCCAATATGGAAAACCTGATTGGCAGGGCCCTTAACACCACCTCTGCCCATTTAGAAAGTTTTATGAACCAGCTTAGTATGTATGGTGACCAAATTGCGCATAATAGGATGGAGTTATATCCGCCGGAAGCGGAATTGCTCGATGATGTAGCAATGGCTGCGATTCCTGATGAAGAACAGGCTTCGGCAATAGATTTGATTTAGAGCGTGATAATGAAAATTCGAGCTTATGTTTCCAAAATAATAAAGTTGCTGGGTATATTCCTAGTGGCTTTTTTGTTGCCGGGGCTTAACGCTTATGCGGAAAGGCCGGTTGTGGTCGTCTTAGACCCTGGCCACGGCGGGGATAATACCGGGGCAATCTATAATGGCTTCATAGAAAAAGACATGAATTTGATTGTGGCAAAAGCAATGAAAGCGGAACTGGAAAAATATGAGGGGATTACTGTCTATCTTACCCATGATGATGCCGAAACGGATATGACGCTAAAGGAGCGGGCGGAATTTGCCGCCGAAAAAAACGCTGATTTCATGTTCTGCCTGCATTTTAATATGTCGGAAAGCCATATGCTTTATGGGGCGGAAGTGTGGATATCGGCATTTGATGTTTTTTATGCAAAGGGACACGCTTTCGGGCAAATTATCATGGAGTCTTTTAGTGAGTTTGGGCTTTTTAACCGGGGAATAAAAACAAGAATCAATAACCGGGACGATGATTATTATGGGATTATCCGTGAAAGCCGCAATTTAGGGGTTGATACGATTTTGATTGAGCATTTACATCTTGACCATATGATTGACCAGGAGTTTTATGCGCATGGTGATTTCCAGTTAGAGGAATTTGGGCGGCTTAACGCGGCGGCAGTAGCAAAGTATTTTAATCTGGCTTCCGACATTCTTGGCGTTGATTATCGTGATTATCCTGTCCCAGAGGTTGAAGTGCCTAGCGAGATCATAAGGCCGGACCTCACTCCGCCTGACGTAAGCCATATTGAGCTTATTTCCCTTGACATTGAAGAAAGGGTTGCGGTCTTTAGCTTGATGGCAGAAGATTATGACAGCTTGATTCTATATTACGGTATTAGCCTTGACGGCGGGATTAGTTTTGATGTTTTACAGCCGTTTCCGCTTGGCGAAACAGAATTGACCGTGTTGGTCAATTTGCCGCCGGAGCAGGATTTAAAGGTTGTTGCCGCCGTTTTTAATGCTTATGACCGGATTACGCAAAGCAATGTGGTTGAAATCAGCGCATTGCCGGGTGATGAAATTGATGAGGATATTTTGGATGAGTTAGAAAAGATTGTCGATATTTCTTTGGCTGACTTAACCAGCAAGCTTTCAGATCGGCAGGAGCATTTAAGCCGCCGCCTTGAAACATACCAGATTATCATCATTGGCATTGTGGTGTTGATGGTGTTTCTTGTGCTTATTATTGCTTCGCGGGTGTGGCTTCTATTGAGGGGGCGGGAGAGGGATTGAGTTGGTGATTGCGGCCCCCGAGCCGCAATCTCATCAAGATTATCCGCGCGTTTGAGAGTGTCATTTCAACGTCCGACTTGCTCTAGCTCCGAGAGAAACTCTGCGCGTTAAATCCGCGCGTTCGAGAGTGTCAATTCACCGCCCGACCCGCTTTCGCTCCGAGAGAAGCGTTGCGTTACATAATGCGGCAAAGTACACCGCATAAGTAACGACGCTTCTCAAGGGTCGGTCTTATGAATCGCACTCTCCATCGCACGATAAAGGTTTGTCTGCGTCATTGCGGACTTGCTCCGCAATCTAGCGTATGTGAGTCATAGCTGAAATGTGCAATGAGCAAAAGGAACGCACTCCGCTCCATTAGGACGCCCAAAAAGCCGCGGTATCATTTTTCATACAGACAAAAAAAGCATTGACAAACGCACCCATGCTGTATATACTATATATATGCACCAGAGGGAGGTGATTGAAATAGCAATAATCGTATCTTTACAAAGCGATATCCCCGCCTATGAACAAATCAAGGTACAAATCAAGGCGCAAATCCTTTCGGGGGAACTGGCGGCTGACGAGCCGTTGATTTCTATGCGCCAGCTTGCGCGGGATTTACGGGTGAGTGTTATTACAACTACTCGCGCCTACGGCGACCTTGAAGCCGAAGGGTTGATTTATACCGTTCAGGGACGCGGGTGCTATGTCAAGGGAAATGCCGAGTTGGTACGTGAGCAGTATCTGCGTACCGCTTATGATTCACTGCGGACGGCGGCGGAAAAAGGAAAGGCGGCGGGGTTATCGCTTGCCGAATTAAAAAATAAATTGGAGGAGATGTATCATGCACAACGCGATTGAAATAAAAAATCTGTGCAAACAATATCCGGGGTTCGCGCTGAATAAAGTGAGTTTCAGCGTACCCATAGGGATGTGCTGCGGATTCGTCGGGCCCAACGGCGCGGGGAAAACCACAACGCTCAAAGCCATGCTCGGCATGATAAACAAAAGCGGCGGCGAAATTTCACTGCTTGGTATGCCCGAAGGAAATATTTCGGTAAAAGAAAACATCGGCGTGATGTTCGACCAACCGTATTATCAGGAAGAATGGAATCCCCTTGATATTGAAAAAGGCTTGCAACCGTTTTACGGCAGATGGGATAGCAATTTGTACCGAAAATACTTGTCTAAGTTCGGGCTTGACCCCAAAAAGAAGTTCATGGAATTTTCACGCGGCATGAAAATGAAGCTGGGTTTGGCGGTCAATCTTTCACATGGGGCTAAACTGCTCTTACTGGACGAACCCACAGGCGGACTTGACCCCGTTGCCCGCGATGAAATACTGGATATTTTGAGGGAATATCTGGTGAGCGACGAGAGGACAATATTGTTTTCTACGCATATCACAAGCGACCTTGAACGGATTGCCGATATGATTGTTTATATTTCAGGCGGCGCTGTTTCGTTCTCCGGCGACAAAGACGAGCTTGTTTCACGGTACTGCGTTGTACGAGGCGGGAAACTGTCGGACGAAAAACGAAAGCACGCCATCGGTATCCGCGAACACACGAGCGGTTTTGAATGTCTGATGGAAGTTGATAATATTGGTGGCTTACCTTCCGATGCCGTGATTGAGCGAGCCACCATTGACGATGTGGTGGTTTACATGGAGAGGAGATCAAGAAATGCTTAATATGTTAAAACTCGACTGGCTCGGTATGAAGAAATACCGAAAAAAAATACCCCTCGCTTTACTTACGGCTATTGGCGTAGCGATTTTTAGCGACGCATACGTGATTTTACCTGTGGTGGTTATAGGAATGTTCGAAGCGGCCGCTTATTGTTTCGACGCGGAGGAGCGAGGAAAGCTCAATCATCTTTATCTGACGCTGCCCATATCGCGGGGTATGCTTATACGGGCAAGGTATGTGATGTCACTGGCTTTGCAGCTTTTCGGCGTTGTTATCGGTGTTGTGCTAACTATTGCGTTTTCCGCGATATTGAACGGAAGAACGCTGGTATTCACTTATTCTTTCACCCCAACTGTGCAACTAATGGCTTTTCTCGTCTGCACAAGCCTTTTTTACGGCGCGTTTTTGAGCTTGACAATCCATCCGACATTATTTTGGAAAGGCTATGCGAAAGCTAAGATTCTCGGATACGCATTACCGATGTACGGCTCTATAATACTGTTTGTAGTGTTCGTCAGCGTAACGGCACGAGTGGAAGCCATGAATAATTTTATGCAAAACGCACTTCAATGGGTGTTTGGAAACACTTTACTGTCATCGCTCATTATTCTTGGGGGAGCGGCTTTGCTTCTCGCGTGTTCATACGCGCTGTCGCAAAAAGTTTACGCTAAAAGAGAGTTCTAATGAAACTCCGCGCGTTCGAGAGTGTCAATTCATCGTCCGACCCGCTTTCGCTCCGAGAGAAGCGTTGCGTTACATAATGCGGTAAAGTACACCGCATAAGTAACGACGCTTCTCAAGGGTCGGTCTTATGAATCGCACTCTCTATCGCACGATGAAGGTTTTGTTATAGTATGACTCTCTTTCGCGGTCAAGAGCTGAAATGTGCAATGAGCAAAAAAATTTCCACATACTGCCCTTTGAGACAAGAAATCATAAAATGCACAATTGAGGAGAAAATAAAAAAAATCGCGAGCAATATTCCTGTATATAAAATAGGAATTTGCCGCGATTTATTTTTATGACCGAAAATTGGGCATTTTGGCATATGATTTCGAAGTTTCAAAGGTATACACGTATACCTTGCATATGTGGAATTTTATTTGCTCATGCACTATATATACGTAATCAAATATATTAGATTGCGGCGTAGTGGCCGAAGTGACGAAAGTCGTGAGTGAGTTACAGGATTACGGCACAGTGGCCGAAGTGACGCTAAGCAACCTACAAAATTTGACAAATGCCAACGAATTCTTTATAATAACACTATGAAGAAAACCCTTTCCCTTATTTTAATCGTGTGCTTGGCACTTACTTTAAACAGCCCTGTTTATGCAAATGCTGAGAGAAAAAACCCTTATGACTCACTAAAAGCCCCTTCTTACATTACCAAAATCGGCAGTGAATATTTTATTGTCGATTGCTACAACAACCAAATAATCTACAATCAGAACCTGACCGATGAGATTGGCTCATGGAATGTGATGACAGCGGAGATTAACCTGGGGCATACAATCGCAAGTGACGGAATGGTCTATCTGGTTGATGATACGGAAAATCACCGGATTCTGGTCATGGAACGGCGGATAAACCATGAGGGGAAGCCTGTTTTTGAAAAGACCCAAGTTTTTAATGAGATTGGAATCCGTCCCCACTATGTCCACTATGATGAAAAAACGAATGCTTTTTATGCCTGGAGCTCGATGACTGGCGAGATGTATCTGTTTCGCAGGAATCCCGAAACAAACCTTGTTTATTTAGATGAAGTTATTGATGTTGCGTTTATAAGTAAAGGCACTTACGTCCGCTCTTTTACGATAATTGATGATACCATCTATTTTGTCTCGGGCAACGCCGCGATAATGAAAGCCGATTTGAAAACGATGCGCCTAATCAAGGCTTATCCTGTTCCGGAGCATATCGCCGGAATGGTTAAATTGGTTAAAATCGAGGATTTTTATTATCTGACCGTTTCGACCGACTTTCATGGCAACCAGGACTTTGGCACGATTTTGAGGACGGCTGATTTATCCTCTCTTATTCATAATGAATATGAAGATATTTATGATTATTTTAAAGCCGGGGGAACGCCGTATAACATGACGCAAATCAATAACCGCTGGTATTTGGTTGAGAGCGGGCTTCCCGGTTATTATGTTTGGAGTTTCCGCGTTGAGGATAATGCGATTAGAGATGTAAAGCTGGTTTATTAAGATAGTTGCCCGGTGATGGCACTTGAGATTTTTATCCTAAAATAAAAGCATAGTAACCTAAAGCCAAAAGAGTCAAAATAATCTTGTGGATAAAGTAGCTTTTAATTGACAAGTCTGTTTTTGCGATACAGCTATAAGTCTGGGCAAGGCAGGAAAAGCCGCCAAAGACAAGCAAGGTCAAGGAAAGAAGCGGAATCTTGCTTCCCAAAGCTTTAAGGCCGCCGCTGATTTCAAGCATTCCGGACAGGAAACCTTGCGCTAATCCATTATTTATAAAGCGGTGCGGAATAATATTAAGCATATTGAAAAAAATCATATATCCGCCCAATTTGGTAATCCCCTCGATTCCAGCCGTGATTGAATCATCTAGCGCTTTTAAAAATCCCATTGAAGCCGTTTTTCTTTCAGGGGTATAAATAACAGGTGTTATTTTATTCCGGTAGACGGCATAGCGCAAAAATAAGCCGTAACATAATGGAATGCCATACATTCCAAAAAGAATCGTGGGCAAAAGAAGAGTTGGCGAAAGAATCGTGGGCGAAAACGCGGGCGAAAGCTTGGGCGAAAGCGCGGGCGAAGAATCAAGGTTAATTAAAGGCAGGGCAAAGCTTAAAAAATAAATTGGGCCGATATTATTTACGAAGCTAAGCAGATATTGCGCTTCATTTTTGCTAATCTTTTGGTGCCCATAAAGGTCGGCGACAATCCTTGCCCCCATCGGGAAGCCGCATAAAAAGCCAGCCGCAATCGCATATAAAGGCGCGAGGCGAAGACGGAAGAGGGGTTTTAAGATGGGATTAAATAAAACCATGAATTTTTCGGTCAGGTTTAAACGAATCATCATGCCCGAAAGAATCATAAAAGGAAACAGGGTCGGAACCATTTTTTGAAACCACAAGTTAAGGCCGCTTAGGGCAAGATAAAAGCTTTCACGCGGAAAAACAAGCAATAAAACGGTAAGGGCTAAAAAAATAAAGGAATAGATGATTTTTTTCATGTCTATAATTATGTTCTCACTAGCCTAAATAGGACAGTTACTAAACGATTGACGAAAGCTAAGAGTTAATGTAAATTTTAATATATGCTAAATAACCAAACGGCCGGAGGAAATATGCAAAAAACTAATACTAAAAAACTAAAAATGCTGGAAAACATTGATGCCTTGATTTTTGATTTGGACGGGACTTTAGTTGACTCAATGTGGATTTGGCGGGATATTGATGTTGAATATCTTAAGCGGTATAATATCACAACGCCTGCTAATATCCAGCTTGAGGTCGAGGGAATGAGTTTTACCGAAACCGCTCTTTTTTTTAAAGAAAAATTTGCGATTCCTGATGATGCCGAAACGATTAAAAGTGATTGGAATAAATTGGCAGTCAAAAAATACATGACCGAAGTCCCGATGAAGCCGGGAGCGGTTGATTTTCTTGAATTTGCGCTTTTAAAAGGCTTCAAAATGGGGATTGCAACCAGCAATTCAATTGAACTTGTGAACCAGATTACGAATGTCCACGGGCTGGACAAGTATTTTCCGGTCATCAAAACCTCGTGCGAAGCTAAAAAAGGCAAACCTGCTCCCGATATTTATCTGCTTGTTGCCGAAACGCTTAAAGTAAAACCGGAACGCTGCTTGGTTTTTGAGGATATTGTGCCGGGAATTATTGCCGGGAAAAGTGCCGGAATGAAAGTTTGTGCCGTTGACGACATAAATTCGCAAGCGACTTTGGCGGAAAAAAAGCGGCTTGCCGATTATTATATTTATCATTATGATGAGATTTTGAGAGATTGACTTTCTAGCGGGGTGCAATATGCCTGAATTTCTACCCATTTCACGCGCTGATATGGAAGCAAAAAATATAAGCCAGCTTGATTTTGTTTTGATATCCGGTGATGCTTATGTTGACCACCCATCTTTCGGACACGCGGTTATCAGCCGAATCCTCGTGGCGAATGGGTACAGCGTTGGAATCATCGCCCAGCCGGATTGGCGCGATGAAAGCAGTATCGCCGCTTTAGGCAGGCCCAGGCTTGCCTTTCTGGTTTCCGCAGGCAACATGGATTCAATGGTGAACCACTACTATGTTTCGTTAAAAAAGCGCGAAAGTGATGCTTATTCCCCCGGCGGCGCGATGGGAAAACGGCCGGATCGCGCTACGGCGGCTTACGGCAACCTAATCCGGCGGACGTTTAAGGAAGTGCCGATTATTATCGGCGGAATTGAGGCCAGTTTAAGGCGGTTTGCGCATTATGATTATTGGAGCAATTCATTTAAACGTTCAATATTGCTTGATTCACAAGCCGACCTCTTGATTTATGGAATGGGTGAAAAAGCAATCATTGCTGTTGCCGAAGCCCTAAATAGCGGGATTTTAATAAAGGATATCAATTTTATCAAAGGGACGGTTTTTAAAACAAAAGATGTTTCATTGATTGATGCAATAAAACTGCCGGATTATGAGGAAATGAAAGCCAATCCTTTAAAATACGCCTCAAGTTTTAAGATCCAATCGCAAAACACCGATTCAATCACCGCCAAAACCTTGCTTGAACTTTATCCGAATAATACTTATGTGGTAAAAAATCCGCCCCAAGAGCCATTAACCGCCTTTGAAATGGACGCAATTTATGATTTGCCTTATGCCCGGACGTATCACCCTGTTTATGAAAAAGACGGTGGTGTCCCAGCCATCAAGGAGATCAAATTTTCCCTGACCAGCAGCCGGGGCTGTTTTGGCGCGTGTTCATTTTGCGCTCTTAACTTTCATCAGGGGCGGCGGGTCCAAAGCCGCAGCCATGAATCGCTAATTAAAGAAGCAGAGCTTTTTACTGGTGACCCAGACTTTAAAGGCTATATCCATGATGTTGGCGGCCCGACCGCCAATTTCCGTAAGCCATCATGTGAAAAGCAACTAAAAGAGGGGGCTTGCGCAAAACGGCAATGCCTTTATCCCGAACCTTGCCCCAATTTGGAAGTAAGCCACGAGGATTATCTAAGCTTGCTTAGGAAACTCCGGAAAATGCCGGGAATCAAAAAGGTTTTTATCCGGTCGGGCCTTAGGTTTGATTATCTGCTTTTGGATAAAAATGAGCAGTTTTTTCATGAATTGGCCGAATTCCACATTAGCGGGCAGTTAAAGGTCGCGCCGGAGCATATTGCTTTAAATGTTCTTAAGCTGATGGGGAAACCAGCGCATAATGTTTATCTGCGTTTCGCCGAAAAATTTCAAAAAATCAACCAAAAACTGGGCAAAAAGCAGTTCCTTATTCCTTATCTTATGTCGTCACACCCCGGCTCAACTTTAAAAGACGCGGTAGCTTTGGCGGAATATCTTCATAAAATGAAGATTTTTCCTGAGCAGGTCCAGGATTTTTACCCGACTCCCGGATCGCTTTCAACGGTGATGTATTTTACCGGAATCGACCCCCGCTCCGGCGAAAAGGTCTATGTCTGCCGCAATCCTCATGAAAAAGCAATGCAGCGGGCTCTAATCCAATACCGTAACCCCCAAAATCATGGTTTGGTTAAAGAAGCGTTATTTCTTGCCGGACGTGAGGATTTGATCGGATTTGGGGCAAATTGCTTGATAAAGCCGCGCTTAATCAAAAATAAGCCTTTTAATAAAACCGCGAAAAAGCCACAATCGAAAGTGAAAGCGAAGAAAAAAACGATTCGCAATGTCCATAAACGAAAGCAAACTTCCCGATGATTCGCGTAATTTCCTAATTTCAATATTTTAGAAGGGCAGGGCATAAATGCACAAAAAAATCATCACGTCCAATGAAGCAAATCAGCGTCTTGACAAGTTCCTGCATAAATATTTGCCGGAAGCCGGGAACAGCTTTATTTTTAAGATGCTGCGGAAAAAGAATATTACCCTCAATGGGAAAAAAGCAACCGGGAGCGAAAAAACTTTAGCTGGTGATGAAGTTACATTTTTTATGTCTGATGAGACGTTAAGCAAATTCCAAGCTAAGCCCGAAAGTAGCGTTAAGAATTATTATGAAGCCTTTAATGAGTTAACGGAACTTAAGGTTTTATTTGAGAACGAACATCTCTTAATCGTTGATAAGCCAGCCGGAATCCTGTGCCAGAAAGCAAAGGCAGGGGATATTTCGCTAAATGAGTGGCTGATTGGGTATTTGCTCACTATTAACCAGCTTTCAGAGGAAAGCCTAAAGACTTTTAAGCCGTCGGTCCTTAACCGCCTTGACCGGAATACGAGCGGGATTGTGTTATGCGGTAAAACGCTAATGGGCAGCCAAGAAATTAGCCGCTTATTAAAAGAAAAAAGGATTAAGAAATATTATCAGCTGATTGTGAAAGGAAAAATTCAAACGGCCGGGGAGCTTTGTGCTTATCTTCACAAAGATGGGCAGCTAAATAAAGTAAAAGTATGGCATGAAAACGAGGAATTGCCGGAAGTTAAGCGTTCAACTTTGCAAGAGGGGAAAAAAATCATCACAAAATACCGGCCGTTAAAAAGCAGTTCAACCTTAACTCTTTTAGAAGCTCTCTTAATTACCGGGAAAACCCACCAAATCCGTGCCAGTTTTGCCGCGATGGGGCATCCGTTAGTAGGTGATTATAAGTATGGCGAGTTTAAGATTAATAATGAGTTTAAACGCTTAGATGGGGTGGAAAGCCAGTTGCTTAACGCTTGCCGGGTCGTTTTTCCCCAGCTAAACGCACCGCTAGAGGACTTAAGCGGGCTTGAGATTCATTCTAAGGAGCCGGAATTGTTTGAAAGAATTAAAGCTAAGCATTTTGGGAATTAGTGATTCGGTTTTAAAGTTTGCAGCTTGCGAGTTTGCAGCTTACAAGTTTGCAAGCGCGTTTGGAAAGGGATGGTAAAATATGGCAACATGGAATTCACGGGGCTTACGCGGTTCAACCCTCGAAGATTTGATAAACCGGACTAATGAAAAATATGCTGAATATGGGCTTGCGCTAATCCAAAAAGTGCCGACTCCGATTACCCCGGTCCAAATTGACAAGGAAAGCCGCCATATCACGTTAGCATATTTTGAGCAGAAGAGTACGGTCGATTATATCGGGGCGGTCCAAGGGCTTCCGGTTTGTTTTGAAGCAAAAGAAAGTGCTTCTGATACCTATGCCCTTAGCAATATCCATGAGCATCAGGTAAATTTTATGGATTTATTTGAAAAACAGGGCGGGATTGCCTTTTTTCTTCTTTTTTATTCTGGCCGCGATTTGATTTATTATTTGCCTTATCTAAAGCTTCGTTTTTTCTGGGAGCGGATGGCTTCCGGCGGGCGGAAAAGCTTTCGCTTCGAAGAGCTTAATCCCGATTATGTTTTGCCGAAAAAGCAGGGGATTTTAGTGCCTTATTTGGATATGATTCAGAGGGATTTGGGGGAGAGGGAGAGGTAGCGTCATTGCGGCCTCCGAGCCGCAATCTTCGCTTGTCATTGCGGGCTTGACTCGCAATTTGCGTGACTCGCAATCCGCGCAACTCGCAATCCGCGCGTTAGAGAGCTGCCGATTCATCTCCGACTCGCTTTCGCAGTCTGCGTCATTGCGAGCTTGACTCGCAATCCCATTATTGATATTTCCGCGCGTTTGAGAGTGTCAATTCATCGTCCGACTCGCTTTCGCTCCGAGAGAAATGTTGCGTTACATAAATTCGCAAAATACGCGAATTAAGTAACGACATTTCTCAAGGGTCGGTCTTATGAATCGCACTCTCTATCGTACGATAAAGGGTTTGTAATCGTTTGACCTGCTTGCAGTCTGCGTCATTGCGGCCTCCGAGCCGCAATCCTATATTTATTTCGCGTATGTGAGAGTTGCCGAATCATCATCCGACCACTTTCGCGGATTTACGTGATTGCTTTGCGGAAAATTTCTACTTTGTAAATACCGAACGAAGTTCGCGGAAGTCTCAAAGGGCAGAACGTGGATATTTTTGTTCATGTACCCTACAATCTAATCAAGCCTAGTGAGATTGCAGAGCAAGCCCGCAATGACACGGTTCGGGGACTTCCATATGCAAAACCGCGAAAGCGAGTCAGACTATTATCAAATCATTCATCATGCGATAGAGAGTGCGATTCATAAGCCCGACCCTTGAGATATCGTCAAAACGATTCTCTCGGAGCGAAAGCGGGTCGGGCATTGAATTGATACTCTCGAACGCGCGGATTTAACGCGCGGAGTTACAAGATTGCGGCTCGGAGGCCGCAATGACGAAGGCAGCGAAAGTGAGTTGGACATGAATTGACACTCTCGGACGCGCGGATTTAACGCGCGGAGTTTATCCCGGAGCGAAAGAGAGTCGGAATATATTTATATAAAAGATAAAGCATTGACATTTCGAAAATCTTATTTTATAATGAAACAGTTCACCGTGATAATTCGTTAGCACGTTAACACGCTAAAGCAAAACAAAACAAAGCCATGTTCCGCTACGGTGAATGCTTCATACAATAAAAAAGGAGCTAATGAAAGAGGAAGCCATGAAAAACAGCCTGTTACATACACCCGAGGGCGTGAGGGACATCTACGGAAAAGAATATGCCAAAAAGCTTTGGGTCGAAGACGTTATCCGCAAGCAAATAGGCCTTTATGGTTATGAGGTCATCCAAACCCCTACTTTTGAATTTTTTGACGTTTTTTCACGCGAGGTTGGGACTACGCCGTCAAAGGATTTATTTAAATTGGCCGATAACGAGGGTAATACAATGGTTTTGCGTCCTGATTTTACCCCTGGCGTGACACGCTGCGTTGCCAAATATTTCCATAATCTTACCGAACCCCTAAGGCTTACCTATCAGGGCAATACCTACACCAATACCGTCGGCTTGCAGGGAAAACGTAAGGAAGTTACGGAAATGGGGGTTGAGTTAATTGGTGATGACAGCATTTTTGCGGAAGCGGAGACAATTGCGCTGGCAATTGAGTCATTGCTTGCGGTTGGCCTTAAAGAATTTCAAATCAGCATTGGGCAGGTGGAATATTTCAAAGGAATGTGCCAGGCGGCAGGAATTGACGACCAAACAGAGTTAAAATTAAGGGATTTTATTTCCGAAAAAAATATCTTCGGAGCGGAGAATCTGCTGATTGAAGCCGGAGTTTTGCCAAAGTACCGGAGCAGTTTAATTAATATTACTGATTTTTTTGGCTCAATCGAAATTTTACGCAGCGCAAAAAACCAAGCCGATAATGAAAGATCAACGAAAGCTGTTACCCGGCTGCTTGAATTATACGAAATTTTGTGCCAATACCGGGTTGAAAAATATGTTGCGTTTGACTTAGGAATGCTTAGCAAATATAATTATTATACGGGCATTATTTTTAAATGCTTTGCTTATGGGGTCGGTGACGTAATCTTAAGAGGCGGGCGGTATGACAATCTGTTAGAAAAGTTCGGGACTAAAGCCCCGGCCGTTGGTTTTGGGCTGGTTGTTGATGACTTGATGGCTGCCTTAAGCCGCCAAAAGGCCGAAATTCCCGAAGAAGTGACTATCAAAGTCGAGTACCCGGCCGAGAATTTTAAAGACGCTTTAGCAGAAGCCAGGGTTTTACGCAAGGAAGGGAAAAAAGTAATCTTAAAGAGGTTGCGTAAATAATTGAAATGATATTAACTGCGATGTAAGAGGTATAAATGGAAAACTCAAGGTATTTGACCTTTGCCCTATGTAAAGGCAGGCTAGCCTTTCAAACTTTAGAACTATTAGAAAAAATCGGGATTCATTGTGAAGAAATGCAAGATAAAAGCTCCCGCAAGCTGGTTTTTGTCAATGAAGAATTAAAGCTTAGATTTTTTCTCGCCAAAGGCCCTGATGTGCCGACCTATGTTGAATATGGGGCAGCTGATTTTGGCGTGGTTGGCAAAGATATTTTAATGGAAGAAAATCGGCGCGTTTATGAAGTGCTTGATTTATCTTTTGGCAAATGCCGGATCTGCGTCTGCGGGCCCAAAGAAAGCCAAGAAAAACTTTTGCACCATGAAAAAATCCGCGTTGCAACCAAATATCCCCATCTTACCAAGGATTATTTTTTCAATAAAAAGCACCAGACGGTTGACATCATCAAATTAAACGGCTCGGTTGAATTAGGCCCGCTAGTTGAGCTTTCCGATGTTATCGTTGATATCGTTGAGACCGGATCAACACTCAAAGAAAATAAATTGGTTGTTTTAGAAGAAATTTGTCCGGTTTCGGCGCGTTTGATTGTTAACCAAGTCAGTATGCAAATGAATCCGGAGCGGATAAAAAAGATTATTAACGGATTGAGGGAAGTCTTATGAAAATAATAGAATTAACTGCCGAAGCCAAAAAAGATGTGCTGACGGCGTTGCTAAAAAGAGGTGTCGGCCAATTTCCTGAGCATGAAAAAGTTGTGGCAGAAATTATCGATGATGTCAAAAACAACGGCAATCAAGCCTTGTTTCATTATACGAAAAAATTTGACAAGTGCGATATTAATGAAGCGAATATCCGCGTTACCAAAGAAGAAATTGCGGCGGCATATGAACGGGTAAGCCCAGAATTTGTCGCGGTAATGAAAAGGGCAGCCAAGAATATTATTTCTTTCCATGAGAAGCAAAAGCGTGAAAGCTGGTTTGAAACACACGCAAATGGGAGCATTCTTGGCCAGCGGATTACGCCGCTTGATATTTCCGGGGTTTATGTGCCGGGCTTTAAAGCAGCTTATCCGTCAAGTGTCCTGATGAACGTTATCCCGGCCAAAGTGGCGGGAGTTTCGCGGATTATTGTTGCAACGCCGCCGGACGCGAATGGTTTTGTTTTTGATGGGACTTTGGTTGCCTGTGATATCGCTGGGGTTGATGAAATTTACAAAGCCGGAGGGGCCCAGGCCATTGCCGCAATGGCTTTTGGGACAAAGAGCATCCCCAAGGTGGACAAAATAACCGGGCCGGGCAATATGTATGTTGCCCTTGCCAAAAAAGCCTGTTTTGGTTTTGTCAGCATTGATTCCCTTGCCGGGCCAAGTGAAATCCTTGTCCTTGCTGATAAGACGGCCAACCCGCGCTATATTGCCGCTGATTTATTGTCGCAAGCCGAACATGACGAGCTGGCAAGCGCGATTTTGGTTACCGATAGCCAGGAGCTTGCCGAAAAAGTTTTAATAGAAATTGACAAATTCCTTGACGAATTGCCACGTTCTGATATCATGAAAGCATCACTTTCAAATTATGGCTTTATTTTGCTGGCCAAGGATATGGAAGAAGCAATTGCGCTGACCAATGAAATTGCCGCTGAACACGTTGAGATTTTGACCAAAGCACCGTTTGAAATCATGCCCAAAATCCGCCATGCCGGAGCAATTTTCCTTGGTGAATATTCATCAGAGCCGCTAGGTGATTATTTTGCCGGGCCAAACCATATAATCCCAACGAATGGGACAGCCCGCTTTTTTTCACCCTTAAATGTTGATGATTTTACGAAAAAGTCAAGCATTATTGCTTATACCGCCGAGGCACTTTCCGAAATACATGAAGATATCGAACTATTTGCAGCAAAGGAAGGCTTAACCGCCCACGCCAACGCAATACGGGTGAGATTCGATGGTTGATGATATTTAGAGGAAAAGTAAAGCAAAGATACCTTACCCTACGAGTGAGATTCGATGATGTTAAATAGGATTGCGGATCAAGCCCGCAATGACGCGGCTTTAAACTCCTTGCAGATTGCGGCTCGGAGGCCGCAATGACGTAAGAGGGGAGCAATGTTAAATAGAACTTAAGGGTTAAGAAAAGCAATAACTACTTACAGATGGCGAGAACTATAGGTAAGGGAAGGCAAAATCTTTTTTAAGGTGTCTTGGCCGCCTTCTACCCAGAGAATAAATTGTATTTTAATGTTCGATTAGGCCACAACACCGGAAAAAGATTATTGCCTGACCGTAATACATTATTACCTGACGTAACACGCACAACACCGGAAAAAGATTATTGCCTGACCGTAATACATTATTACCTGACGTAACACGCACAACACCGGAAAAAGATTATTGCCTGACCGTATACGTTATTACCTGACGTAACACAGCTATTTTTACCTAAAAATTAGTCTTAAACCGTAATAAATAATTCAAAGAAAGATGGTATAATATGGAAAGAACAGCAAGAATTGAACGAGAAACTAAGGAGACCAAAATCAACCTGACCCTCTGCCTAGACGGAAGCGGCAAATCAGCAATAAAGACCGGAATCAGCTTCCTAGACCATATGCTGGAAGGATTTGCCAAACATAGCTTTATTGACATGAACCTAAGCGTAGAGGGTGACTTGCATATTGACGGACACCATAGCGTTGAAGATGCCGGAATCGTTCTTGGGCAAGCAATCCTAAAAGCCGTCGGCGACAAAAAAGGCATTAAACGCTTTGGCCAATATATCCTGCCAATGGACGATGCCCTTGCATTATGCGCCATAGATTTGAGCGGCCGCCCCTTTCTTGATTTTGATGCCAGCTTCCAGACTGAATGTATCGGATATTTGGAAACCCAGCTAATCCGTGAATTTTTTTATTCTGTCTCTTATGCGGCGGGAATGAACCTTCATATAAAGCTTTTGTCCGGATATAACGACCACCACAAAATCGAAGCAATCTTTAAAGCTTTTGCCAAAGCATTAAGTGAAGCAATTTCGTTTGACCCGCGTGTGGACGGAGTCCTTAGCACGAAAGGGGCGTTGTAAAAATGTCGATCAAAAGGTTTATTCCATCGATATATTTATTTGAGGCTAACGCAGTTAATGCTTTAGACGACTTGACAATCCTTAGTGATGAACCGCTTAAGCTGGCAATATTTTATGCTGAAAGCGGGGCTGATGAGCTGCTTATTTTTGAGATGTCCCAAAATGAACAGGATAAGCAAAAAAACCTAGATATTATCAAGGAAATTGCGGCAAAGGCTCAAGTCCCGGTGATTGGGGCCGGCAATATTTCGCGCATGGAAGATGTGAAAAAATTGCTTTATTCCGGTTGCGCTAAAGCCGCCCTAAGCTTTGCCAATGAGAAAAATATTGCGATTACCAAAGAGGTCTCAAAAAAGTTTGGCAAGGACAAAATTATCGCGTGCATTGGGGAAAAAAATGAGATAACCGCAAATGAAGGGCTGTTAAACGACTTTGTCAGCGAAATAATCATCATCAATGAACATCTGATCCGCGATGCCGATGAAATAAGCAGCTTGCCGATGATTTTACACGCCCCGAAAATATCATTGGATAAAATAATGGAGCTATTGACCAAACCAGTCAATACAGCCATCACGGGCAACGCAATCAACCATAATGCCAAAGAATTATTTAAGATAAAAGATTTATGCCGCGAAAACGGCATTGCTTTAAGCGAATTTAAGGCAGCGATTGAGTTTTCCGCTTTAACCAAAACTAAGGATGGCCTTATTCCGGTCATTGTCCAGGAAAATAGCTCAAACGAAGTTTTGATGATGGCTTACATGAATGAAGAAGCATTTAACAGCACGTTGAAAAGCGGGCGGATGACTTATTATAGCCGGAGCAGGAAAAAACTGTGGCTAAAGGGTGAAACCAGCGGCCACTACCAATATGTCCGCTCCTTAACCGCTGACTGTGACAAGGACTGCATTTTGGCCCGCGTGACGCAGATCGGCGTTGCTTGCCATACCGGAGAAAGCAACTGTTTTTTTAATACAATTATTGAGCAGAAAAGCACGGATAAAAAAAGCCCTGCCAAAGTGCTTGAGGCCGTCCTTTCAATAATCAACGACCGTAAAGCAAATCCCAAGGAAGGTTCTTACACCAATTATCTTTTAGATAAGGGTCTTGATAAAATTCTGAAAAAAATGGGCGAAGAGGCGACCGAAATCGTCATCGCCGCCAAAAATCCTAATGCAAATGAAATTAAATATGAGATTGCCGATTATCTTTACCATTTAATGGTTCTGATGGCCGAAAAAGAAATCGGCTGGGCAGAAATAATGGAAGAGCTGGCAAAGCGGTAGCGTGGAGTCCCCATACCAAGATTATAACCAAGGGTTGTGGTTTGGCAGTAAATGTGATACTATATCTTGAGAGGGATAAATTGTGGGAGACTCAATAAGCAAGTATAATGTTATCGACTTATTTTGCGGATGCGGAGGTTTTTCGCTTGGTTTTAAGCAAGCTGGATTTTCTGTGAAAATGGGCATCGATAATTGGCAAGATGCAATAATTACATACAAGCATAATTTGGGTGATGTTGTTGCGCTAAACGAAGATTTAAAGGAAATGTCTGGTGAAAGAATACTTGAAACTCTCGGCGTTGAAGCAGATGATATTGATGTAATTATCGGCGGGCCGCCTTGCCAAGGGTTTTCGGTTTCAGGAAAAAGAAACGAAGATGACCCGCGTAATGGTCTTTATAAATCTTTTGTGAATGTTGTTAAGCATATTATGCCGAAAGTATTTGTAATGGAAAACGTTCCCGGTATTATCCGCTTATTTGATGGGACGGCACTTGAAAGTGTGCTAGCTGATTTTTCTGGCCTTGGATATGAAATATCATATGATATGCTTTCATCTGAAAATTTTGGAGTTCCGCAGCAACGCCGCCGGGTTTTCTTTGTCGGTATCAAAAAGAAAAATAATAATGTAGAAAAATTTATTTTTCCTGCCCCAACTCATGGTGGAAAAACTGGAGTTTCGCTCCTTACAAGCAAAGACGCAATCTCTGATTTAGATTTCATTCCTGATGACTGTATTCTTGGTGAGGTAATTGAATACGCCTTGCCCGCCCAAAATGATTATCAAAAAATGATGCGTTCAAAAAGTAAGCTTTTATTTAATCACTCGGCAACACTCCACAAAGACCGGACAAAAGAAATAATTGCAATGGTGCCGGACGGAGGTAACTATAAATCGCTTCCCGAAGAATTGCAAAATACCCGAAAAGTAAATATTGCCTGGACTCGTATGAATAGCAAACGGCCGTGCTTCACAATTGATACCGGACACAACCATCATTTCCATTATGAAGCAAATCGTGTTCCGACTGTACGTGAGTCAGCGCGGATACAATCATTCCCGGATGATTTTAGATTTATCGGGATTAAGACAAGCCAGCTAAGGCAAGTAGGAAATGCTGTGCCACCTTTACTTGCTAAGGCGATTGCTATAGAAATCAAAAATATTCTTAAGTTAGGAGTGAAAGATGTATAACCATGAAAATCAGTATCGATGCACGATTGTCAGGGGCAAATCGCAAGGCGAAATGGACGATTTGCTGCCTTTATATGCAAAAATAATTGATAGTATTTGCCCTTGCGCTTCAGAAGATTTTAAGACAGCCTTTGACAATGCTATTCGGCCCTTTCTTAAGGCAAATGAAAAGGATAAAAAAGACCCGTCTCAAAAGACCCTTGACAATCATCGAACCGAAATTGCCGGGACTTTATTTGGGATGTATTATACTGCTGATGATGGAAAAGTCTACATATCTAATCGTACTTTAAAATTTCTTGCAGATGGCGATACACCTGCTTTTTTCAAAGATATTTGCTATAAAATGCAATTTCCTAACGGATGCCAAAATTGGAACTACCTAAAAAAGCGAATTGAAAATAAAATTAATATCCGTCAATTTCCGTTTTTGCTAAAAGTTATGCTTTTAGCGAAAGGCAATAACATAAATCTTACTACAAGAGAAATTGGATATTATATATTAAATTCTCTTGATGTTCTACAAGGCATTGCCAATCCTCTTGAAGTTTATGATGCTATTATTTCTGACAGAATAAATTTTATTGAACGTGATATAATTGTTCCCGGTAAAGATCACTCTTATAATTGGCAACACATAAATGAGCAACTAAATTTACTTGAATTTGCTAATCTTGTAATTCTCGACAAAGGCTATATTTATCCCAATCCTAATGAAATGAAAACCATCGATTTTTTTGCAGCAGAATATAATCAGAAACCATTGTTTGATGTCTATTCATATGATTTAAGTACTGTTAAAAGCCGTAAACAGTTTTTCTCTGATTGGAAAGAATATTTTTCGGCACTCTCAGGCAAAGAAAAGCTATTTGACACTACCGTTGAAGCCCTTGGCGTTACTATCAAAGTATCAGGCGATGAAAACGGACAAACCCCCGCTTTTGAAATTGGTGATGAAGGTGAACGTTATGTTTATGAATATGAGAAAAAGCGAGTTACCGCTTTTAATTTTAGGCTTGCAAGAAAAGTAATTCATCTTGGAAAAACACGGGGGCTTGGTTACGATATCCAGTCTGTTGTTGCAGAAGCAGGTAATAACGCGGAATTTGTAAAATATATTGAAGTTAAGGCGACAAAGCGTGTCACCGCTCCCGACCTTGCAAAAAGCGACTGGATTGACACACTTAATATTACACGGAATGAATGGATAGCGTCACAGCAGTGGGGCAAATTTTATTCCATATATCGCGTATATTTCATTCGTAACGCGGTTGTAATATTTGTGCTTACCGATATTGCCCAAAAATGTCATGATAATATAATTACTGCTGTTCCTATGACCTACAGAATAGACTTTAGCAATAACGCTGTTGACCGGAAAATTATAGAATTAGTAGGAGGTGTTATTGATGTTTAAGGTAGTTTCATTATTTGCCGGGTGCGGCGGCGGCGATTGCGGCATGATTGGTGATTTTACTTTCAATAATAAAAAATATGAAAAACTTCCTTTTGAATTAGCTTATGCTCTTGATATTGATAAAAAAGCCCTTGAAACTCACGAACGGAACTTTAAATGCGAAAAAATTGTTTGTGATGATATCCGAAACATAAAAGAGCATGAAGTGCCTGATTGTGATGTTATTGTTGGGGGATTTCCTTGCCAGTCTTTCAGCACAATCAATCCAACCAAAGACCCTTTTGATGACCGTGCCAATCTTTATAAGGAAATGGTACGAGTTATCAAAGCCAAACAACCAAAGGTATTTATTGCGGAAAACGTCAAGGGTTTTATGACACTTCATAAAGGCAGAATCATAAAACAAGTCATAGCTGAATTTGAAAATGCCGGATATAAAGTCAAATATGCTTTAGTAAATGCTATGGATTATGATGTTCCCCAAAAGCGTGAAAGGGTGATAATGGTAGGGGTCCGCAATGACATAAAAGTTGATTTTTCTTTCCCAGAACCTGTAACAGCCCATAATCCCATACCGTTGTCAGTTGCCGTTTGGGAACTTGCAATCAAAGATAAAAAATATTATTTTTCTGAACGCGCCGTTCTTGGAATGAAAAATGCTAAGAATAATATGAAACGCGGGCTTGCCCAAAACCTTAACGAACCTTGTCTTACCGTTACAAGCCACCTTGCTAAGGTCAGCCTAAATTCACGCGACCCAGTCCTTCTTGTTGATACCGAAAAAGAATTATATCGCCGCTTTACTCCTAAGGAAGCGGCACGCATTCAATCATTTCCTGATGAGTTTGAGTTTGCCGGAAGCGAAGCGGATGCGTACCGCCAAATTGGTAATGCCATCGCCCCGGTTATGTTTTGGCATATTGCAAAAAATGTATCGTTGTTATTGGCAAGCAATGCAGGACTTTAATCCAGAATTTATTGGTAAAATCATAGAGATAATAAAAATAAAAACTCCAGAAAAGTAAAGAAAATAGGTAATTGATGTGAAAAAAATCATTTTTTTGCTAATGGCAATTATGTTTTTAACTGCTTGCGCAAGTGCCGATGGCGGACGTCCAGAGGAAGATGGGACACGTGGTGAAAGAGAGCGGCTGGTTATTGGTCTTTATCAAGATACTATTTTTGCCACTAGTGAATTTGTGATTAGGAATGCAGTATCTTCTTTTAATGGGTTAAATGAACTTTACTATCTTGAGATAAAAGATTATGAAGAGAAAGACGGTTCAGTTAAATTTAGCACTAACATTATCGATTCGATGGCAATGCTTCAATTAGTTTGGTTTGAGTATAGCGGCACGGCAGTTTTTCTTGGTTTTCCGGCAGTAGAAGAGGGCGGGCATATTGTCCAATCAGATATGGTTCTTTCGATAAATCAAAGCTGTTTAAACAAAGAAGCCGCATGGTCTTTTGTCAGCTTTCTGCTGGATGATAAGTTCCAAACTAATGGCTTTTCAAGTCTGCCAATCAGAAAAAGCGCGTTAGAAATACATATGAGTGAAGATAAAGGAATGGCGGCTGCTTTTAAGGGGAGTGACATAGTATTTGAATCATATCCGGCCACGGAAGAAGAAAAGTTTAAGCTTAAGGACTTAATTGCTCGTGTTACAAAAGCTGAAAGCTTAAATGAGCAGATAAGCGATATCCTTAATGAAGAAGCGCAGTCATTTTTCACCGGGGCAAAATCTGCCGAAGCCGCCGCCGATGTTGCGGCCAACCGGATTGAGATTTATTTGAGTGAATTAAGGTAAAAGCGCATTTTATGAAAGCATACATATTTCCCCCACCAGCCTCATACCTTATAAAAAGAAATAGGACAGCCATAGTTTTTGGAAGGCATGGATTATTAAGATGGGGCAAATTGGGACAGATAGGAAGCTTGAGCTGGTCCGCCGGGTGCGGTTGGAGCAGCATCAGAACCGCAATACCTTAAGCAACCGGGAATATCTTTTATATGGAAAACCACGGCAGCCCACGCCAAAAAGTGAGCTATATGGGCTTGAAGCCGCCGCTTTAGCCGGAGCGCCCAAGGAAAAAGCCGGGCAACTTGACGCAAAGCCGCTTAAATCTTTCAAAATGCGCTTGCTGATAGCCGTTATTTTATTTGCTGTATATATTTTCATTGACCAAGCTGGCTTAAGCCTTTGGAGAATTGATTCCGCCAGCATTCACGGCTTTATCAATAATGGCTTTGATGAGCTGACTGGTTATTTTACGGATTTAATTAATTAAAAGAATAAATATAGCTTCTGAACGGAACGTGCCATCGAAATTTTTAATGCTTATCCCTTAGAGTATTGAATAAAACATATGCCCCAGATGTTATCAAATCTTCATCAGTAATATGTTTGAATGGTTTTTTTAGTTGTCTACGCTTAATGCCTTCTTCATCAGAATATTGTTTTGTGACATTAACTAAATTAAAACCATATTTTTCTGCCGCTAATTCATGTACTGAAAAAGGCTGTCGATTTATTAAGTAAGGTTTTTTGCCCCTATATAGCTTGAACAGCAATTTGCTGTATGACCAATGGCCATTCCACTTTGTTGCCGTTCCATGGCATTTGAAGTCGATTTGATGCCCCATATAGCCATTATCTGATATTGCTTTACTGAAAAAAGCATATGCGTCCTCTAAATTATCGATATGTTCTAAAACAGCCTGTGAAAATATAAAATCCACATCTGTTAAATGGGCATCTTTGCTATCCCAAGGGGCTATGTATAATACCTTTTCTTTATATTTTTTTTCGGATAAAGACCCAATACATTCCCTAATTCTATTTATCCGTTCTTTGTCTAATGATTTTACCAGTTTTTCTTTTGTAAGGATATTTGACGGAAAAGAATAATCCTGCAATTTCGGCTTAATAGCTGGAAATTCCACATCATCGGGTATATCCATTTTTTTCATGAACATCTTAACCAGTTCATCAAATAAAAGTTGATTTTGGTGTGTATTTGCATAATTAAAAATATCTAAGCAATAAAGCTCGTCGGCCCCACAAAGCATTGCAGAGAGACCCGAGCCTATCGTATTGCCGGGGCCAAATTCAGCAACTTTTGCAGGAATTTTACTTAAACCATTGTTAAATGCCATAACTAAATGTCTCATCCAAACTGAATAACAATAACGAGCTGAATGTGTTTCGCCGCCGCCACAATATGTTGGCTTTAAGTTGTTGTAAATAATAGATTTCACCATCGTTATCGTATTCAAATTGCAGCACCTCGTTTTTTGGAAATACAACATCTTGAAAGACTCATTTATTTCTCTCTTTTTCCATTTTCTTTTTCCATTGCACTACTATTTAGCTGAGTCCTTTATTTCTTTCTTCTTCCATTGCTCTCAATTCCTCAAAATCAAGGCTCTCCAAAAATTCTTCAAAAGCATCGGCGACCTGGTCATACTCGTCATCGCTTTCAATATATTCAATAATTGGTTCGGCCTCTTGCTTTTCATCTAATAAACAACGGTAAAACCAGATTTCGCTATCTTCATCTAGCTCACCGTCTTCTGGAAGCGGCAATAGGGCAATATAATCTTTTTCTAAAACGGGCAGGACACTAATGATCGCGCAAATTACTGTCGTCCCATCATCCATCTCCAAGCTGACGAGGATATCATCGTCCATTTCAATAAAATCTGCTTTTTGCTTAGCCATTAGTACCTCCACGTCCCTTTCAAAGTCTCCAGTAGAAAGAATTTCATTCTTTCTACTTTTATACTTTTCAAATCCCGCACCATATTGCGGATATGATTTATTGTGGACTATTTTCTGCTTAATGTCAAGCAATTTTTAGTCGAATTTTGATTCAAGCCACTTGCAAAGCGCAAAAATTTCTGTTAATATCACTTAAGAAAGTTGACAGCATTATTGACTGGATTGGTCAATAAATTGAAAGGAGAAACGATGGCAAATTTAAAAGGAACTAAAACAGAAAAGAATTTAATGGAGGCTTTTGCCGGGGAAAGCATGGCACGCAATAAGTATACATATTTTGCTTCCAAAGCAAAAAATGAAGGCTATGAGCAAATCGCCGCTTTTTTTGAGGAAACTGCTTTTAATGAAAAAGAACACGCCAAGCTGTGGTTCAAATTATTATGTGATGGAAACATTCCCTCAACGGCAGAAAATTTACGCGCCGCCGCCGCTGGCGAAAATGAAGAGTGGACCGATATGTATCAGCGGATGGCTAATGAGGCAAGGGAAGAAGGGTTTGCCAATATTGCTTTCTTATTTGAAAGCGTGGGCAAAATTGAAAAACATCATGAGGAACGTTACCGCACATTGCTAGGAAACTTAGAAGAGGGCACTATTTTTAAGAAAAACCAAAAAGCAGTCTGGCTGTGCCGGAATTGCGGCCATCTTGCCGACATGGAAAATGCCCCGGTGAAATGCCCGGTTTGCAATCATCCGCAAGCTTATTTTGAATTAAAAGCTGTAAACTACTAATACTATATAAAAAGGTATCGCATGAAGCAATCACTTAAGGCTGCTTATTTTTCCCCGCAGCAAAAAGGTACTATTGCCGAACCCGGAAGCGTTTCTTTTAGCACGGGCCAGGTCAGCGGAAAAAATTGCGGCGTAATCATATATGACGGCCAAAATAATTCTTATCGTTTCCCTTTTTCTGAAAGAGGGAAACGAGGCTGTTTATATGGGCTTAAAATCAACATGAAAGTCACCGCCAAGCATTCATATCTTTTTTATCAGGAAGACGAAACTTTTATTGACAATGAGGCAAGGATTATTTATGGCAACGAGAAATGGGGCAAGGATAACAGCCAAAATCTCCGCGCCGGTTTTTACCTTAATGATTTTGACTGGGAAGATGATGTTATGCCGGACATCAAATATCATGACAGCATTATCTATGGCTTAAATGTCCGGGCTTTCACAATGCACAAAAGTTCACGGGTAGGGAAAAAAGGGCTTTTTGCCGGAATCTGCGAGAAAATCCCTTATTTATGTGATTTGGGGATTACCGGAATCTTGCTCATGCCAGCCTATGATTTTAATGAATGTGAAAAAATCATTGACAAAAAAAGCGGAAATGAAGTCTTAAGGCTTAATTGCTGGGGTTTTAAAGAGGGGTTTTATTACGCGCCAAAAGCTTCTTTTGCCGGAAAAGAGCGGCCCGATTTTGCTTTTAAATCAATGGTAAAAGCCCTGCACAGTAACGGAATTGAAGCATATATGTATTTTTATTTTCCGCCCGATTTTTGCCCATCGGATATCCTTGATATTTTGCGCTTTTGGGTCATTGAATATCATCTAGATGGTATTTTTTTGCTTGGCACTAAGATACCGTTAGCGGTCATCGTCGAAGACCCGGTTTTATCGGGGACAAAGATTGTTTATAATGAATATGATTATGCGATCGAAAACCCCCGCTACAAAAATGTCGGCGTTTTCCGCGATCATTTCCGCGCCGAAGTCCGTCAATTCCTCAAAAGTGATGAGGACAAGGTAAATGCCTTTTTACATCATCACCGCCATAATCCCGGCCAGCTAAACAGTATCAATTATCTGGCGAATTATGACGGTTTTTCGCTTTATGACATGGTTTCCTATGACAAAAAAAGAAATGAGCCAAACGGGGAAGCCAATCAGGACGGAACTAATTATAATTACAGCTGGAACTGCGGAATTGAAGGACCAAGCAGGAAGAAAAAAGTGGCAGCTTTGCGTGAAAGACAGCTTAAAAATGCTTTATCTTTATTATTTCTTTCACAGGGCAGCCCTTTTATTTTTAGCGGTGATGAGTTTTTAAACTCGCGCAGCGGCAATAACAACGCTTACTCATCTGACAATGAGACCTGGTGGCTTAAATGGCCCAAAAATGAGCCTGAATTATTAAGCTTCACCCAAAAACTGATAGCATTCCGGAAAAATCATCCTATTCTTCATCTTTCCAGCGAGTTACAGATTCTCGACTGGCAAAGATGTGGTTATCCCGACATTTCTTATCATGGCGAAGGCGCTTTCCGCCCTGACCTTAGCCCTTATAGCCGGACAATCGGAATCAAGCTATGCGGTTTGTATGCAAAAACAGAAACCAACGCAAAAGATGATTTCATTTTTATTGCGATTAATATGTTCTGGCAGGAGGCTTTACTTGCTTTGCCCGCCTTTAAAGAGGAACTTACTTGGCATTTAGTTTATTCAACTGATGAAAGAGAGCCGGAGATTTTATCAAGCCCAAATTCAAAAAGCAATGTTACGCAAACCATTAAAATGGTGGAGAGGAGTGTATGCGTCTTTATTTCAGCTCCTTCTTTAAACATCTAAAAACCGTTCTTTACCATCGCCATCTTGTGATGATTGGCTGTTTTAAGGTTGGCCTTTACAAGCAAGGCTTGTTTCATGATTTATCAAAATTCAGCCCGGCAGAGTTTTGGGTGGGCGTAAAATATTTCCAAGGCACGCAAAGCCCCAATAACGCCGAGCGGAAAGAGATTGGTTACTCAAGTGCCTGGCTTCACCACAAAGGGCGGAACAAGCACCATTATGAATATTGGATTGATTATAGCATCCGCGCTTTGCCAAGCGGCATTGCCCCGGCCCCAATGCCCCTAAAATATGTCGCGGAGATGTTGATGGACCGTGTCGCGGCCTGCAAGGTTTATAATCACGGTACATACACCGACGCATCCGCCCTTATCTATTACCAAAGCGGAAAAGACCCTGCCCCGATCCACGAAGACACCCGCAAGCTATTAGAATTTTTGCTTAATAAGCTTGCTTGTGAGGGCGAGAAAGAGACTTATGGGTATTTGCGGAAGTTGCTTAAGGGTAACGCGAAACCCAAATCCGCCCCTTGACGAAACAAGCAAAAAATGGTACATTTTTATATGGAGGAACGACCATGTTAGACGGAAAACCAGTCCTATTTAGCGGAATGCAAGCAACCAGCACCTTGCAACTAGGCAATTATTTGGGTGCATTAAAGAACTGGGTCTCTTTAAGCGAAAAATACGAATGCTTTTATTCGGTTGTTGACCTGCACTCGATTACAATCCGCCATGAGCCGGCCGTGCTTAGGAATTGCTCACGTGATGTCCTAATGCTTTATATCGCCGCCGGGCTTGACCCAGTGAGGAACTGCATTTTTTACCAATCCCATGTCCCAGCCCATTCAGAGCTGGCATGGATTCTTAATTGCTTTACTTATCTTGGCGAGCTTAACCGGATGACCCAGTTTAAAGACAAATCCGCCAAGCATGAAACCAATCTAAATACCGGGCTCTTTACCTATCCGGTTTTGCAGGCGGCGGATATCTTGCTTTATCAGGCTGATTACGTCCCGGTCGGCAAGGACCAAAAACAGCATATTGAGCTTTGCCGTGACATCGCCCAGCGTTTTAATGCGATTTATGGTGATGTTTTTACGATTCCCGAAGCTCATCTTGGCAAAAGCGGGGCAAAAGTCCTTAGCTTACAAGACCCGAAAAAAAAGATGTCAAAGTCGGACGAAAACATAAATTCCTGTGTCTTTTTGCTTGATGACCGCGATACAATTATCCGTAAATTCAAAAAAGCTGTCACCGACAGTTTGGCCGAGGTCAAATATGACCCGGAAAATCAGCCTGGTGTCAGCAACCTCCTAGACATTTACGCCATCTTTAAAGAAACAAGCGCAAAAGAAGCCGCGGCCGAATTTAATGGCAAAGGCTATGGCGAGCTGAAAGCAGCCGTTGGCGAAACCGTTGCCGATTGCCTAAAGCCATTACAAGAACGCTATGATGAGCTAAAAGCGGACAAAGCTTATATTGACAGCATTATCAAAGCCAATGCCGAAAAAGCCTCGTCTGTGGCAGGAAAGACCTTGCAAAAGGTCCAGAAAAAAATGGGGCTTCCTTTTAAGGTACGGTAGGAACAGATGGACGAAGCAAAATTTAATGAAGCAAAAGACAAAGTGATCGGGATAAACCGCAAACGCCATGGAATTGGGACCCAGAGCGAAAAAACCATCCATGCCGTTTTAAAACACTACTATGCCCCCGATGAAGATACGCATGAAATTTACATTGATTCATATATTGCCGACATCTTTTCCGGCCGTGAAATCATCGAAATCCAGACCGCCCAGATGAACCAAATGCGCCGGAAGCTTACCTATTTTCTGACCCAATATAAAGTGACGATTGTCCACCCGATTCCCTATCAGAAATGGCTAAGCTGGATTGACAATGAAACAGGCGAATGCTCGAAACTGCGTAAATCGCCCAAAACTGGCTCAATTTATAGTATCTTTAGTGAATTATACCGGATTAAGCCATTTTTAAATCACGAAAATATCCGCTTTTGCTTTCCTTTTATTGATATCGAGGAATACCGCTTTCTAGATGGCTGGAGCAGTGACAAAAAAAGGGGCTCACACCGATATGACCGCATTCCGGTGAAGCTGCGGGACGAAATCCGGATTGAATGCAAAGAAGATTATTTACAATTTATCCCTTACGAGCTGCCTGAGCCTTTTTGCGCAAAGGAACTGGCTAAAGCCGTCCACATCTCGAAAAATAGCGCGTCCCTGGCTTTAAATATCCTTAATCATGTTGGGGCTTGCCGCCGGGTTGGCAAAGAAGGGAACTCCTTTATCTATGTCGTAAATTCCTAAAGAAATGGAACTATTTTAATGCCGAAAAAAGAAGATTACCTAAATATCTTAAGTGACGCGCCGCTTAACGAACCTGAGCGGCAGCATTACTTTATTGGGCTGGCCCAAAAATATTTTGAAAGACAGGTAATAATAAATAACCGCAAACTGACCGCTTGCATTACTACTTTTGGCTGCCAAATGAACGCAAGGGATTCCGAGAAATTGAGCGGGATTCTTACGGCAATCGGTTTTAAGATAATAGAAGATGAGGCGGCTGACTTTGTCCTTTATAATACCTGCACCGTCCGTGACCATGCCAACCAGCGTGTTTATGGGCGGCTTGGCAAGATAAACCACTTAAAGAAAAAAAATCCGCACATGAAGGTTGCCTTATGCGGCTGCATGATGCAAGAAGATGCCGTTATCGACAAAATTAAAGCCAATTACCGCTTTGTTGATTTGATTTTCGGCACACATAATATTTTCAAATTTGCCGAGTTACTGCTGTTAATGTATTCTGCTGATGAAATGGTCATTGATATCTGGCAAGATACCAACCAAATCGTTGAGGACCTTCCCGTTGAACGCAAATATCCATTCAAATCCGGCATTAATATCATGTTCGGCTGCAATAATTTTTGCACCTACTGCATTGTCCCTTATGTCCGGGGCAGGGAGCGGAGCCGGCCGGCCCTGGATATCATTACGGAAATCAAACGCCTTGTTGCTGATGGCGTCATTGAAATAATGCTGCTGGGGCAAAATGTCAATTCTTATGGATTGACCGACTCGGTCAATTTCCCCGTTTTGCTCCGTGAGATTGAAAAAATTAAAGGCCTTAAGCGAATCCGCTTCATGACTTCGCATCCTAAGGATCTTTCTGACGAGCTGATTAAGGTAATGAAAGAGTCAGATAAAATTTGCCGCCATCTCCATCTGCCGCTGCAAGCCGGTTCGACCCGCATTCTTAAGCTGATGAACCGCGGCTACACCAAAGAAGATTATCTTAAGCTTGTCGCCAAAATAAGGGCGGCAATGCCCGATATTGCCATCACCACTGATATCATCGTTGGCTTTCCCGGTGAAACTAAAGCTGATTTTGCCGAAACAATCGATGTTGTTAAGCAAGTCAAATTTGACAATGCCTTTACATTCATATACTCGAAACGGACCGGGACTCCGGCCGCGGCGCTTTCTCAAGTTCCGCTTGAGGAAGCCAAAGCAAATTTTGACCAGCTGTTAAAGATTATCAAGGAAACCGCCCAGCACCAAATTGGCCACCTAGTTGGTGAAACCCACCCGGTTTTAGTGGAAGAAAAAAATAGCCATGACCAGGAGATGTTAAGCGGGCGTTTGTCAAATAATACCATGGTCCATTTTAAAGGAGAGCTTGATTTAATTGGCACGATTGTTAAGGTAAAGCTAATCGAAGCAAAAGGCTTTTATTATTTAGGAGTGATGTAAGGAGCAAACGGCATGGCCCTGACCCCGATGATGCAACAATATCTTTCAACCAAGGAGCAATATCCCGACTGCATTTTAATGAGCCGTCTGGGTGATTTTTATGAAATGTTTTTTGACGATGCCCTCACCGCTTCCAAGGAACTAAGCATTACCCTGACCGGAAAAGCTTGCGGCCTTACTGAACGGGCACCGATGTGCGGCGTTCCCTACCATGCCCTTGAGGGTTATTTGACCAAGCTGGTAGGTAAAGGCTATAAGGTTGCAATCTGTGACCAAGTCGAAGACCCGAAGCAGTCAAAAGGGCTTGTCAGGCGTGAAGTTACCCGCATTGTTTCGGCCGGGACTAACCTAAATATGCAAAGCCTTGATGAGGCAAAGAACAATTATATCTGCTCAATTGCTTATTTTGAAAACAAAACCGGGCTTTCCTTTTTGGACATCACAACGGGTGATTTTCATCTGACCGAAGCCGAGAACCATCGCAAAATAATTGATGAAATTGCCAAATTCTCCCCCTCGGAAATCGTGGCAAACGACGCTTTTTTATTAAGCGGAATCGATATAAATGATTTAAAGGACCGGGGCAATATCATGGTAAATACCCTAGAGCCGAAGTTTTTTAATGATGAAAACTGCTTGCGGTGCATAAAAGACCATTTTCGCGTCCCCAATCTAAAAGCCCTTTCCCTTTCGGATTATCCGCTAGGGACAATCGCCGCCGGGGCTTTGCTTTTACATCTTTATGATACGCAAAAAACCTCACTGAGCCATATTTTACGCCTAAATCCTTATCACAGCGCGTCATATATGCTGCTTGATTCCGCAACCAGGCGCAATCTTGAGCTGGTTGAAACCTTACGCGACAAGCAGAAAAAAGGTTCTCTTTTATGGGTCTTAGACAAGACCAAAACGGCGATGGGGGCAAGGACATTAAGGAGTTACCTAGAGCAGCCCCTTAAGAAGATTAAGCAAATGGAAGAGCGGCTTGACGCCATCGAAGCTTTTATCAAAGACACCATCAGCCGTGATGAAATCCGCGAATACCTTAACCCGATTTATGACCTCGAAAGGCTGCTTGCCAAAATCAGCTATCAATCGGTTAATCCTCGTGATCTGATTGCTTTCCGTAATTCAATTGCCATGATTAACCCCATCAAAATAGTCCTTAAGGGGCATAATGGCGGGCTTTTACGAAGCCTTAATGACGGGATAAATGACCATGATGATATTTTAGCATTATTAAGCCAAGCTATAAGCGAAGACGCGCCAATCACAACAAAAGAGGGCGGCATCATAAAAATGGGCTTTGACCCTGACATTGACCGCTTGCGGAATGCAAAAAGCGAGGGCAAAAATTGGCTTTTTGAGTTGGAAGCAAGTGAGCGTGAACGGACGGGAATCAAAAATTTAAAGGTCAAATACAATAAAGTTTTCGGCTATTATTTTGAAGTGACAAATTCTTATCTAAACATGGTTCCCGATGATTACCAGCGCAAACAGACCCTTGCTAATGCCGAACGCTATACCAATGGACGGCTAAAGGAGCTTGAAGACTTAATCCTTAATGCGGAAGACAAGCTTTATGGCTTAGAGTATGACCGATTCTGCGAAATCCGCGAATATATCACCTTGGCGGCTTCATCAATCCAAACAACCGCCAAAAATATTGCCGCCCTTGATGCGCTTACATCTTTAGCTTATGTCTCTGACCTAAACCGTTATGTCCGTCCGGCTTTAAACGAAAAAGGCTGCATAAATATCAAAAATGGCCGCCATCCGGTGGTGGAAAAGATGATGGGCAATGATATGTTCATCGAAAATGATACCCATCTTGACAATGACAAAAACTTAGTCGCAATCATCACCGGCCCGAATATGGCGGGCAAATCCACCTATATGCGCCAAACAGCCCTGATTGTTTTGCTGGCGCAAATAGGCTGCTTTGTCCCGGCGGAAAAGGCCGATATCAGCATTGTTGACCGGATTTTTACCCGCGTTGGCGCGTCAGACGACTTAGCAAGCGGGCAAAGTACATTCATGGTTGAGATGAATGAAGTTGCCAATATCTTAAGAAACGCAACCGCAGACAGCTTGCTTATTTTAGATGAAATTGGCCGCGGGACTTCAACTTATGACGGCCTTTCAATAGCCTGGGCAGTCATTGAGCATATCAGCAACCGCCGCTACATTGGTGCAAAAACCCTATTTGCGACCCATTATCATGAACTGACCGAGTTAGAGGGCAAAATTGACAATGTCAGTAATTACTGCATTGCCGTTAATGAAAAAGGGGACGACATTGTTTTTCTTCGGAAAATAATCAAAGGCGGAGCAGACAGAAGCTACGGAATCCAAGTTGCAAAACTGGCCGGAGTCCCGGATATCGTCACCGACCGGGCAATTGAAATCGCGGCTTTATTTGATGAAAATGATATTACTAAGCGTCTTAAGGATGTTACGGTCGAGCATAAGGCTGAAAAGAAAAGCGCGATTACTTATGACGAGGTAGATTTGACACAAATGACTTTATTTGATACCGTAAAAGATGAGGACGTATTAACGGAGCTTAAAAATATTGATGTTTCAGGCTTGACTCCGCTCGAAGCCCTTAATACGATTAATCGTTTGCAGAATCTTTTAAATAATAGGTGGTAAGATGACAGAGATTAATCTTTTGGACCAGCATACAATTGACCAAATCGCCGCCGGGGAAGTGGTTAGCCGCCCAGTCAGCGTTGTAAAGGAGTTAGTTGAAAACGCCATTGATGCCGGGGCTTTGACCATTACCGTCGAAATAAAAGAGGGCGGGATTTCTTTTATCCGCGTCACTGATGACGGCCAAGGCATTGAAAAGGAGCAGCTAAAAAAAGCCTTTCTTCGCCATGCAACCAGCAAAATCCGAGGTGCCGTGGATTTAACTAATATCTTAAGCTTAGGTTTTCGCGGTGAAGCTTTGTCGAGCATTGCCGCTGTTTCGCGGGTTGAGGTCATCACCAAAACCAGCAAGAACCTGACCGGAGTCCATTATGTCTTAACGGCCGGGGAAGAAACAGAGCTTAATGAAATCGGGGCGCCAAACGGCTCGACCTTTTTAGTCAAGAACTTATTCTTTAATGTCCCGGTCCGGCGCAAATTCTTAAAACAGCCGCCAACAGAGGGCAGTTATGTCACTGATTTGATGGAACGGCTTGCCCTTTCGCGGCCGGATATTTCCTTTAAATATATTAATAACGGCCTGACCCGGTTTCATACTTCGGGCCATAATGACTTGCGGGAAGTGATTTACCGATTGTTTGGCAAGGATATTGCTGATAATATCATCCCGATTGAGGCAGCTAATCCAGAGCTTGGGATTAGGCTTAGCGGCTTCCTTGGCCTGCCGACCCTAAACCGCTCGAACCGCAATTTTGAGTTTTTCTTCATCAATGGCCGCTATGTCACAAGTGATGTCCTAAAAATCGGGCTTGAAGACGGTTATCACCCTTATTTAATGCATCATAAATTTCCTTTTACGGTGTTACGGTTAACTGTTAAGGCCGGAAAAATCGATGTTAATGTCCATCCGGAAAAAATGGAAGTCCGCTTAACCGATGAAAAAGAAATTACAAAATTCATTGCCGAAAACGTCAAAAAAACACTTGATGAATATGAGCATATTGTTTCGACCGAGCGAGTCAATAAGCCTAAATCGCCCCCCGTTTTAAAGGGTACTCCCGAACCGTTTGAAGCGGAGAGGATTTTGCGCCTTAAGAGTACACCACAGGATTTGGTGGTAAGGGAAGAGCCTGTCTACAAGTTGCAAGGAAAAAAGTCGAAGATGCAAGAAAAAACGCAGGTTTTGCAAGAATCCCTGCAAGATATTGACTTTACGAGACTGTATTTTACTGAACAGCTTAATGTTTTTGAGGACAAATTCCTCTCCGACAATGCGCGTGATAAATATCAAATCCTGGGGCAGTTATTTAATACTTATTGGTTAGTCGCAATCGATGAAAAGCTTGTTTTCATTGACCAGCACGCGGCGCATGAAAAAGTAAAATTTGAAAATATTTTACGGGAGTTTGAAAATAAAACCATCAACTCACAACAGCTTAATCCGCCTTTAGTCTTAGAGCTATCAAATAAAGAAGAGGATATTTTAAGGATTCACCACGATGTATTTATTGATTTTGGTTTTGAATTTGATGATATCGGTGATTCCTCATATGCTTTAAGGGCAGTCCCGGCGGATTTGTTCGGGCTTTCAGAAAAAGGCCTGTTCCATGAAATCCTTGATGAGCTTAGTGAGCTTTCGGGCAAAGAAGTTTATGATTTGGTAACAAGAAAGGTGGCCAGCGCAGCTTGCAAAGCTTCGGTCAAAGCAAATAAAAGCTTAAGCCTTGAAGAGTTTTCCGCCTTAATCGATCAATTAATGGGGCTGGAAAATCCTTATTTTTGCCCGCATGGGCGGCCAACGATGGTGACCATGAGTAAGCGGGAGATTGAAAAGAAGTTTAAAAGGGTGTAATGTGGAAATATGGGTGTATATGCAACCTCTGATCGTATTAACCGGGCCAACGGCGGCGGGAAAAACAGCTCTTTCATTAAGACTGGCACAAAAAATCGGCGGCGAAATTATTTCGGCTGATTCAATGCAGGTTTACCGCAAAATGGATATCGGGACAGCGAAAATAACCACCGCGGAAATGAAAGGGATCAAGCACCATATGCTTGATATATTAGATCCTGCCGATGAGTTTAATGTCGTCATCTTCCAAAAAATGGCCAAAGAATGTATTTGCGAAATAAGCGCAAGGGGGCGGATTCCCATTATAGTCGGCGGGACCGGGTTTTATATCCAGGCTTTACTTTATGATATCAATTTTGAACTGGAAAATAATGGCAGTTCAAGTAATTATCGCAAGGAGCTTAATGAGACGGCTATCCTTAACGGCCCGGAATATTTACATGACCTGCTTAAAAAAGTTGATGAGGAAGCAGCTAATGCGATTCACCCCAACAATAAAAAACGGCTGATTAGAGCCTTAGAATATTATCATCAGAATAAAAAGCCCATTTCATTACATAATGAAACTGAAAAAAAGCGGCAATCGCCTTACAATTTTGCCTATTTTGTCCTTAATGACGACCGGGAAAAAATATATGAAAATATCAACCAGCGCGTTGATAAAATGCTAAAAGACGGGCTTATTGATGAAGTTATGACTTTAAAAAATAATGGCTTTACCCCCGCCATGGTTTCAATGCAAGGCTTAGGTTACAAAGAAATTTTTGCCTACCTTGACGGCAAGATATCTTTTGAAGAAGCAACCACTCTTTTAAAGCGCGATACCCGCCGCTTTGCCAAAAGGCAGCTGACTTGGTTCCGGCGCGAGCGTGATGTGGTCTGGCTTGATAAAGGGGATTTCGCGGGGGAGGAAGCGATGGTTGAGGAAATGGTAAGGGTGATTAAAGATAAAAGGATTATAAGATAATAAAGGAGAAAAGAATGAAAAAAGCAACTATTTTTATTGACAAGCATTTTATCTTGGGGGACATTGATAAGCGGATTTACGGTTCGTTTATTGAACACCTTGGGCGGGCAGTCTATGAGGGAATCTACCAGCCGGATAGCCCGCTTTCTGATGAGCAAGGCTTTAGGAAAGATGTCCTTGGCTTGATTAAGACTTTAAATGTCCCCACCGTCCGCTATCCCGGCGGCAGCTTTGTTTCCGGTTACAATTGGGAAGATGGGATTGGGCCAAAGAATGAACGGCCGGAAAAAGTTGATCTGGCTTGGGGGGTAATTGAAAGCAACCAATTTGGCTTGAATGAATTTATTGACTGGTGCAAAAAAGCCGAAACCGAGCCGATGATGGCCATCAACTTAGGCACAAGGGGAATTGATGAGGCCAAAAACATTGTTGAATATGCCAACCTAACCTGCAATAGCTTCTATGCAAACTTACGCAAAAAGCATGGTTATGAAAAAGCTCATGATATTAAGCTGTGGTGCTTGGGCAATGAAATGGATGGGCCTTGGCAAATCGGCCACAAGACCGCATCTGAATACGGGCGGCTTGCTTCAGAAGCCGGGCGGGTCATGAAAATGGTTGACCCATCAATTGAGCTTGTTGCTTGCGGAAGCTCCGGCCTAGATATGGAGACTTTCGGCGAATGGGAAGATACTGTTTTGAGTGAAGCATATGACCAGGCGGACTATATTTCCTTACATCAATACTATGGCAATCGCGATAATAATACCGCTGATTTCCTGGCTAATACCGTTGCAATGGATAAGTTTATCAGCTCGGTAATTGCAATTTGTGACGCAGTTAAGGCAAAAAAGCGTAAGCAAAAGCAAATTAACCTATCCTTTGACGAATGGAATGTCTGGTATCATTCAAATGATGCTGACACCAAAGTCGAGCGGTGGTCAAAAGTTCCGCACCAGCTTGAAGACATCTATAACTTTGAGGATGCTTTATTGGTGGCCGGAATGCTAATTACAATGCTGCGCCATTCTGACCGGGTCAAAATAGCTTGCATGGCGCAACTAGTCAATGTAATTGCCCCGATTATGACTTCCGCCTTTGGTGCATGGAAGCAAACGATTTATTTCCCTTATGAAATGATCAGCAATTACGGAAGAGGCAAAGTGCTTAATACGGTGGTTAAAACTCCCGTCTATGAGAGCAAACACGGCGATGCCCCTTATTTGGACGCGATTTTTATCTTTAACGAAGAAAAAGATGAGCTGGTCCTTTTTGCCGTCAACAAGGATTTGGAAGAAGTCATTGAGATTGACTGTGATTTACGCCAGTTTGAGGGTTATCAGGTAAGTAATCATCAAATTTTACGCCATGATGACGTAAAAGCGGTTAATACCTTTGACAATCCGGCTAATGTTGCTCCGGTTAAGGGAAGCGCAGCAATTAGTGAGGGCAGGTTGAGCGTTAAACTTGCCGATAAAAGTTTCCACATGATAGTGATATCAAGGTGATTCGCAGCCCCGTCATTGTGGGCTTGACTCGTTGCTGTCATTGCGGGCTTGACCCGCAATCTCATTGCTTTCCGCGTATGCTGTGGGCTTGACCGTTGCTGTCATTGCGGGCTTGCCCCGCAATCTCATTACTTCCGCGTATGCGAGAGCTGTCGATGGGACTTCTTATAATAGTGAACCCGCGAAAGCGAGAGTGCGATTCAAAAGACCGACCCTTGAGAAGCGTCGTTACTTATGCGGTGTACTTTGCCGCATTATGTAACGCAACGCTTCTCTCGGAGCGAAAGCGGGTCGGACGTTGAATCGACAGCTCTCGTATACGCGGATTAACCTGATATAAAACCGCGAATTAACCTGATATGAAACCGCGAATTAACCTATACCAAATCCTTGCTATTTTGCGCATAATTATTGCGTGAATAAGCAAAAATTATTGTAATTTATGCTATTATTAATTAGAATATAAGTTATAGTAATTATTGATAAAAATATGGAGATTAATATGAAAAAAACACTTAAACAAAAAATTCTAGCAAGCACATTATCTTTAATGATGGCATTACTGCTGGTGCTTGCCCCCGGCTTTAATGCCCTGTGGGTAATAAAAGCCCAGGCCGAGCCGGACGCATCGGAGACAGAAGATATCACAATCACCTTTGCCCCCGATGAAAGCTTTAGCCTTTTCCCCGGCAAAAGCACGAACCCCAATAATTTTTTCAAATCCAATGGCAATAGCGTTGCGGTTTTAGAAGAAAATGGCTTTGGGCGGACGGATTCGCATTCATTAAAAGTGACGAAAATCGCCCCCGTCGAAAGCTATCACCATTGGGTAAGAATGGGCCATATTGCCGATTGGGCGACCCCGGGCGATGAACAGCTTGGTTTGCCCAGAGGAGCAAGCTATACCATTGCCGCCTGGTTTTATGTCCCGGCGGAAGCAGCCGCTGACAAAACTATTTCCGGGCCGCAGATTTTCCTTAACAACAACGCCCCCGGCGCGTTCCCCATCACCCCCGAACCAATTCCGGTTGACACATGGACAGAAGTAGTTTTTGAAACAGCGGAATTGTTTACCAACCTTGACAGCATTTCGTTTAGATTACACGCAGAAAATGACAGCACTTATCCCGACTATTGGTATCTTGATGACATTACCGTTGTCCGGACTGGCGGCGGGGCGCTTAAGCCCCCGGTGTGGGATTTGCGGCTTCCTTCTTTAAAAGAAACATACCAAGATTATTTTATGCTGGGAAATATCATCACCGGCCCATCGCAGCTTGAAGATAGCGAAACAGCCCTTGAAGCCCAAGCAATGCTTACGCACCACTACAATTCATTAACCGCCGAAAACCATAACAAGCCGTCAAGCGTGATTAATGCCGAGGGGCAGTATACCGGGCTTGATACCGTCCGGAAAATGATTGAATTTAGCCAAGAAAATGATTTTGCCTATATCGGCCATACCTTGGTCTGGCATTCCCAGTCTTCGCAGTGGCTTCATGGCACGGCAAGCGAACCTCTTACCCGCGCGGTTGCCAAAAGCCGAATGGAAGATTACATAAACCGTGTTGCCGGAGCTGATGGGATAAAGGGCAATGTTTATGCCTGGGATGTTGTTAATGAAGCATTCCTTCCTGGGGTTGGCGTTTTTAGCGGTGATTGGACAGAACATTTACGGACAGGCGAAACAGAAGGAATGGACGCTTCACCGTGGTATGCTTCCTATGAAAATGGGGCTGATTCCGGGGAAAGCGGCGCGGATTATATCTATGATGCTTTCGTTTTTGCCCGCTTGGCAGACCCGAATGCCATCCTATACTATAATGATTTTAATGATGAGCAGCGGGGCAAGAGCATGGCAATTGCCGCGATGGTCAAAGAGATTAATGAAAAATGGACCGCAGATGACCGTTATGATAACCGTTTATTAATTGAAGGAATCGGTTTGCAAGGGCATTATAACACAAATATTTCCGTCTCATCAGTCGAAACGGCAATTTTGCATTACCTGACCGAAAATCCGGGAGTCAAGCTTAGCATTACAGAGTTAGACCTTACCATCGCCGGGACAGATCAGACCACCCCGCCGGACGAAGAGCAATTAATAAAACAAGCCCTCATGTATGCTGAACTTTTTGAAATCTATAAAAAATATGCGGCCGGCCCGGCTAACGATTCGGGTAATCCGCAAGTTATTGAGCGTGTCACATTATGGGGGACAAATGACGCAGAAAGCTGGCGTTCTTTTGGCCAAAATGGCGGAACAGGCGGTTATCCGACACTTTTTAACGGTGATTATAGTGCCAAGGAAGCCTTTCATGCTGTGATTGATCCGTCTTCATATATTGAAGCGCATATCCCGCCGGAATTTGAGATAAAAGAAGGCGCGGCTTTTTACACCGATACCGCTCCAGCCCTTGATGGGAAAAGTGCGGCTTGGGATATCGCAACCCCCATCGCAGTAGAGCTTAATGCAATCGGCAAAACCGATTTGACGGCAGTAATGAAGCTTTTGTGGGATGCTGACAATCTTTACGTCCGTGTTGAAGTAAAAGATGACGAGATAGATTTATCTTCCGAAAATGAGTGGGAAAGAGATTCGGTGGAGATATTCTTAAGTGAAACCAATTTCCGCGGCTCATATACAGTTTCGCAAGGCAAGCAATACCGGATTGACGCAAGCGGGACGCAAACATCAAAGGAAAGCTACGGCGTTTGGAACGGTTACGCTGAATTAACAAGTGACGGTTATTTAATTGAAGCCGCGCTTCCTTGGGATGATGTGCCGTCATTAAATGATGTCATCGGCTTTGATATCCAGATAAATAATCCGCCGCCAGCGTCAAGCCAAAGGCCGCAGGTTACATGGTGCGACCCCAACGCGAATGGGTATAATTCTTCCGATAACTGGGGGCAGGTTACCCTTGTTGGCGAGATGGCTGGTCTTGTTTTAGAAGAAATTGAAATAGCAGAAGAGGTTTTACCCGAAGAAACCGAAGCAGCAGAAGCGGAAGCAAAATCCTACCTTGTCCCGATTATCCTCGGAGTTATTTTCGGTGTTGCTGTTGGCACAGCAGTATACGTAGTGAAGAAGCGGAAGCGGGCGTAGGAAAGAGCCGCCGTCATTGCGGCCTCCGCAATCCATCGCCCGGCTCGCGCGGCCATCACGTCATTGCGGCCTCCGCGCCGCAATCTATCCGCGCGTTTGAGAGCTGTCGATTCACCGTCCGACTCGCTTTCGTGACCTTCGCGTCATTGCGGCTTCCGAGCCGCAATCTCGTGATGGCGTTTTTGTGTATTGCCAGTACATGAGCAAATAAATTCCCACTTATACCCGTGAGACTGCGAAATCAAAAACCAAAATGCACAATTTTCGGCCATAAAAATAAATCGCGGCAAATTCCTATTTTATAGTCAGGAATCTTGCTCGCGATTTTTTTTATTTCCCCTCAATTGCGCATTTTATGATTTCTTGTCTCAAAGGGTAGTGCGTGGAAAATTATTGCTCATGTACATACAAGTCTTTCATCGTGCGATGGAGAGTGCGATTCATAAGGCCGACCCTTGAGAATCGTCGTTACTTATGCGGTGTATTTTACCGCATTATGTAACGCAACGATTCTCTCGGAGCGAAAGCGGGTCGGGCGGTGAATTGACACTCTCAAACGCGCGGATTTAACGCGCGGAGTTCCCGGAGCGAAAGCGAGTCGGACGTTGAATCGACAACTCTCGTATACGCGGAAACAGCTTTCATAAGTGGAAATTTATTTGCTCATGTACTGTGAAATACGTGGAAGCTTATATTGGGATTGCGTCTCGAAGGCCGCAATGACGAAGGCCGCGAGAGCGAGTCGTGTGGTGAGCATAAATTTCCAGAAATTTCAATACAGTCAAAAAAGCATTGAAAGCCATCACTTAATCTGCCATAATAAACCTATGAACATCTTAATCCTCGAAGACGACATTGCTTTATGCAAAGGAATCGAACTAGCCCTCGCCGCCCCGAACAGGCAGTTCACCCTTTGCCATAACATCAGCAATGCGAAAACCATTATTAAAGAATCCGCCCCCGATTACTTCTGCTTGTTTGTCCTTGACTTAAACCTGCCTGATGGTTCAGGCGTTGATTTTTGCAAGGAGATTCGTGCGGCAGGCTACACCGCGCCTGTTCTCATGCTGACCGCAAACGACACCGAACTTGACATGGTGATGGGGCTTCAAAGCGGCGCAGACGATTATGTTACAAAGCCGTTTTCGCTTGCGGTGCTTCGGGCGAGAATAGAAGCATTGTTACGGCGTGGCGGATTTACTACTGCCGCTTTCGAAAGCAAAGCCGACGGCGCGTTTTCGTTCGACTTTGAAAAGTTGCACTTTGAGAAAAAAGGAAAGATTGTCGAGTTGTCAAAAACCGAAGCAAAGCTATTGCAACTGTTATATTGCAACAAAGGACAAATTATCACTCGCGAACGATTATCAGAACGAATATGGCAAGACGGAACAAAATATGTTGACGAAAACGCGCTCTCTGTCTCAATCCGCAGACTGCGTGCTAAATTAGAGGACGAGCCGTCAAACCCGCAGTTTATCAAAACCGTTCATGGAATCGGTTACAAGTGGACGGTGGAATTATGAGGAAGAAAAGTCTTCTAAAGAAGCTTGATAAAATGCTTGATGAAGCCATTGCAGGTGTTTTTGAGGTGCAGTCTTATGATGAGAGCCAACTGTCAAAAATCGAAGCAAAAACGGCGCGGTTTCTTGAATTATCACGACTAAAACGTGAGCAAATTGACGGCGAGAGGGAGCGTATCCGCGCATTGATTAGCGACATTTCCCACCAGACGAAAACCCCACTTGCAAACATATCATTATACACCAGCTTGCTGTCGGAGCAAGATTTGAGCGAGAGCCAAAAGAAGTTCACGGCGCAAATTTCTGCAAGTGCGGACAAATTGGAATTTCTCATCGGTTCGCTCGTGAAAGTATCAAGGCTTGAAAGCGGAATCATCAAAATCAAAGCCCTGCCGGGTAATGTTTTTGACTTGATTAATTCCGCGGTTTCGGAGTGTGAAAATCTTGCCGCCGACAAGAAAATTACCTTAACTTTCCCCAAAAATCAGCCGCCGCTCATGGCATTATTCGACCCTAAATGGTGCGGCGAAGCTCTCTTTAACATTATCGAAAACGCCGTTAAATACACGCCCGAAGGCGGCAGCGTGAGCGTATCTGTCACCGAATATGAAATGTTCGTGCGGATTGACATTGCCGATACAGGGCGTGGAATACGCGAGGAAGATTTGCCGAAAATGTTCACGCGGTTTTGGCGAGCGGCGGAATCTGCGGATTCGCAGGGCGTGGGGATTGGACTGTATTTGGCAAGGCAGATTGTCACCGCTTGCGGTGGCTATATAAAAGTAAGTTCAAGCCTTGGAAAAGGCACGGCATTTTCGGTGTCTCTCACAAAACTGTGAAGAAAGAATCTTGCAAAAGTTGATAAGAATGATTTCTTTCAAAACTATGAAGAATGGGAATCTTACAAAATTGTAAGATACTCGAAAGACGCTCGAAAGATACATAGTTTATAATAAATGCAGTTGGCTAATTCCAACTGCGATTTTATTATGAAAAAGGAGAGCAACATGAACGTATTAAGAACCACTAATCTTAAAAAACACTACGGCCGGGACGCAGAAGTAAAGGCGGTTGACGGCATTGACTTTGCGGTGGAGCAGGGCGAGTTTGTGTCAATTGTCGGCAGTTCGGGGAGCGGGAAAAGCACGCTTTTGCACCTGCTCGGCGGGCTTGACCGCCCGACTTCGGGGAGCGTTTTAATCAGCGGTAAGGAAATCTATTCCATGAAAGACGACGAGTTGACAATTTTCCGCCGCCGAAATATCGGCTTTGTCTTTCAAAGTTACAACCTTGTCCCTGTCTTGAATGTTGAGGAAAATATACTGCTACCGATTCAACTTGACGGCAACACGCCCGACATGGAATATATCAACCGCGTGATAGAAACGCTCGGGATTTCCGAGAAACGCAAGAATATGCCGAATCAGCTTTCGGGCGGCCAGCAACAGCGGGTAGCGATTGCGCGCGCAATGGCGAGCAAGCCCGCAATCGTGCTTGCAGACGAGCCTACAGGCAACTTGGATAGCAAATCAAGTATGGACGTAATGGGACTGCTTAAAGTCAGCGGTGAGAAATTCGGGCAGACGATTGTGTTAATTACGCACAACCCCGAAATCGCGCAAATGGCTGAAAGAACCGTGCGGATTGAGGATGGGAGAATTGTTGCCGGAACGTCCGGTGTGAGAGGTGAAGAACAATGAACGTAGCCAACAAAGCACTTCTTCGCAAACTGGCATTAAGTCAAATTAAAATAAACCGCAAGCGTACAATATGGACGTTGCTCGGCATTATACTGTCCACGTCTATGATAACCGCCGTTTTCGGCTTTGCGGCAAGCGGTGCGGCTATGATAACAGAGCTTATGGGCGGCAATGAGTTCTACACGGATATGTATAACGGAACGATTTACACTATGGCGGCTGTGTTTGTTTCCATCATCATTGCCGCATCGGTGATTGTCATATCGAACGCTTTCCGCGTAAGCGCGGACGAGAGAACGCGGCAGTTCGGTCTGCTTAAATGCGTAGGCACAACGAAAAAGCAAATTGTTAAAATCATACTGTATGAAGGGGCTATTTTGTCGGGCATTGCTGTTCCTATCGGAATAGTTTTAGGGTTGATTGTTCATTTTATCGGAATTGAAATTGTGAATTTCCTGCTCATTGGGCTTAACAGTCTTAACGAAAATCTGCTGATATTAAACTTTGTTTTCGCGTGGCAGGCTATACTGCTTTCGGTTGCCGTTGCGCTGTTTACGGTGTTGCTCTCGGCGTGGCTTCCCGCGAGAAAAGTGGCAAAAAAATCTGTAATTGACGCAATTCGTAATGCGGGCGAGTTAAAAGCAGGCGCAAAACAAATCCGCGCAAACCCGATAATAAAGAAGCTGTTCGGGGTTGAAGGTGCGATTGCTTCCAAGTCAATCAAACGAAGCCGCCGAAACTTCCGCGCAACGGTTATATCACTCACGGTCAGCGTGACACTGCTTATTGTCGTGGGTTCGTTCGGGGAGCAAATGCGAACAATGACCGATGTTTTCTATCCCGACATAGATGCGACGGTCGCTATGCAGTTTGTTACAAATATGTCGATGGATTATGGTGACAACGAAGAAATAATTACAAGGGACTTTGCCACGATTGACAGCGAGCAAGGGGGTAACATAACCGAGCAACTGCGCGGCTTCGCAGATACGCCTGTGTACGGCGCGGGGCTTGAATATCATTCATATGAAGCAAGCATACCGCGAGAGATGATGACACCAAAACTCCTTGACCTCTACGGCGACCTATTTGACGATGAGTTTGTGCTTGGTATTGCGTTTGCTGTCGCCGATGCGGTGAATTACGCTGAGTTGTGCGAAATTGCGAGCGTTCCCCTCGGCTCTAACATACTTGTCAATCGCTATACCTATTATCAGCAAGGCGGGCGTGAGGTTTTTGCGCCATATATTTTCGGTAATCAAACACTGCGGATAACGGGGCGGTATGACGATACAGCGTTCGACCTGCCACTTCACGGCGAGCTTGCTATGACGGAAATACCGGGTGAAATCTATTACGCAAGCACGGGTTCGGTGATTGTAATTGTACCGGAGTTTAACGTGACCGAATATTTTTGGTTCGCAAAACCTACCGATAAATCAGGTTTTATGCAATACGCAGAAGAAATTTTGGGTGGAATTGTCTACGGCGGGAACGAAACGCAAGCGAACACCAACATTACAGACATTGAGGCGGAGATTGAAGCCATGCGGGGAATTTCTCGGCTGATTACTGTGTTCGTCTATGGCTTTGTGGGTATGCTGACGCTGATTGGGCTGACAAATGTAATCAGCACTATCTCTGCCAACGTCCGGCTACGTTCGCGTGAGTTTGCATTGCTCAGGAGTGTCGGCATGACACAAGGCGGGCTGTTGCGTATGCTAAACCTTGAAAGCATACCGTGTTCCATGAAATCCTTATGTTTAGGTGTTCCGCTTGGGATAGCGGGGTCATATTTGATTTATCGCGGTTTTGTGTCGCCTGTGACGACCGCTTATGCGTTGCCTTGGATTCCCATTTTGCAATGTGTTTTCGGAGTGTTTATCGTCACTTGGGTCGTTATGCGGTTCTCGGCATCGAAGCTGAGAGGCGGGAGCATCGTTGAAGCATTGCGCTTGGAAAGCGGAAATTAGGGGAGGTTGAACAAAATGAACGTGGCAAATAAAGGCATTATCCGCAAGCTCACATCACGGTTCCTCAAAGCGGGCAGAACGCGCAACATCGTAGCCATTGCCGCCATTGTATTAACATCGGTGATGTTTACGAGCGTGTTTACAATCGGCGTAAATATGATAACCACTATACAAGACCAAACTATGCGGCAGGTCGGCACACGCGCTCATGGCGGTTTGAAATACTTAACCGGGGAGCAGTACGAACATTTAGCAAAATCGCCGCTGCTTAACGATATTTCTTATGCACAGATATTTGGCGCGGCGACAAACGATGCTTTGAACAAAGTTTATACTGAAATTTACTATGGAGAAAATGATAACGCACGATGGCGTTTTTCTGAACCGACAACAGGAAATATACCGCAGTCGGTTAATGAAATCGCTTGCAGTACAATCGTACTTGACGCGCTGGGCGTTCCTTACGAAATCGGTGCGGAGGTATACCTTGAATATATGGTCGGCAGTACGGCGCGTTCAGATACGTTTACGCTTTCGGGTTTTTGGGAGGGTGACGCGGCAATACCCGCGCAGTTTATCTGGCTCTCAAAGGGGTATGTGGAGTCTGCGTTAAATGATGCGGTTATTATGGACAACTATACCGGAACAATCAACGCGGAGTTTTGGTTTTCCAATTCTTTTGACATTGAAGGTAAAATCCGGCGCTTGATTGATGAGCGAGGTTTAACAGTTGATGAAACGGACATAGGCATAAATTGGGCGTATGCCGCAAGCGACATCGACTTTGACCCGGCAATGATTGCTATTTGTGTCCTTGTCCTTGCGTTAATATTATTTTCGGGATACCTCATCATCTATTCCATTTTTGAAATTTCCGTGAATACCGACATTCATTTTTATGGGTTGTTAAAGACAATCGGTACAACCGGCAAGCAAATTCGCAAAATAATACGGACGCAGGCACTTGTCTTATCGGCGGTCGGTATTCCTGTCGGATTGCTTTTTGGATATATCGCAGGTGTTTATCTCTCGCCGTATATATTGAACTTCTTGGACGTAGGCGACACCGTTCAAGCAACCGCCAATCCGCTCATTTTTATTTTTGCGGCAGCGTTTAGTATTCTGACCGTGTTCATTGGTTGCCGTAAACCGGGAAAAATCGCTGCGCGGGTATCGCCTGTCGAAGCAGTGAAGTACAGCGGAATATCGGGTGGGAGTAATAAGAAATCGAAAAAGACAAGGACAGTCACGCCGCTGTTAATGGCATGGGCGAGTATCACAAGGGAAAAACGTAAACTCTGTATGATTGTTATGTCGCTTTCCCTTTCATTGATTCTGCTTAACAGCGCGTTCTCGGCGACGCGGAGTTTTGATATGGACGAGTATTTATCCGGGTCTATCATAAGCGACTTTGCCGTGGCTGATTACAGCATATTCGGCACAGGGATTGATAAAAATACAAATGGGGTTACAGCAGAGTTTTTACGCGAGGCTGAGTCACGCGGCGCGGCGGAAATATCGAATGTGTATTATCATTACGATTTTTCTCAGGTCGAACAGGGTGAAAACGCTTATGAGGTTTACGGCGTTGATAAAGAAACATTGGCGTATTTTTCGGACATGGACTACGAAAAATTGCGCTCCGGCAATTATGCCATTGTATCCGAGCGCGTTATTGCCTACGGTGACAATCCTCCGACGATTCCGATGGTAGGCGATGCGCTGACCCTATTGAGCGATAATTGGGATGGTATAGCCCATGATTTTGAAGTCGCCGGATTGGTCAGCGAATATCCTATGCAGATTTCTGCAAGACATATCTTCGCTAATTGCTTGACACTCATTCTCGCGGAAGAAGTTTTCTTGGATTTCTTCGGCAATGTTCAGCCTATGCAGACAAACATCAACATAAACTCTGAGGAATTGGCGAGTTTTGAGTCTTGGCTTGAAAGCTATACGGCGAATCAAAACCCGAATCTTAGTTTTATATCGCGCAGTACGCTCAAAGCAGAGTTTGCCGGATTGCAAACGACCTATCTCATCATGGGCGGTTCAATGTCGTTTATTTTAGCTTTGATTGGCATTTTGAACTTCATCAACGCCGCCGTCGCGTCCATCATCGCCCGCCGCCGCGAATTTGCCATGCTCCAAAGCGTGGGTATGACGGGCAAGCAATTGCGGCGCACATCATTTTTTGAGGGCGTTTGCCACACCGCGCTCACGGCGGTTTTCACGCTCACGGCAGGGTTGGGACTTAGCTGGCTGATTGTCAGGGTAATGGCTGGGCAAACGTGGTTTTTCAAGCCGTATCTTACGGTCATTCCGTCCGTGACAAGCATTGTTCCGCTTCTTATCATCTGTGCCGCCGTGCCGATTATTGGTTATGGATGGCTGACACGGGGCAGCTTGGTAGAGCGGTTGAGGTTCGATTAAGAGAACCTAATAGGAGTCGGGTACGACGATGCGACTTTTGACATAAACATAAACATCGTCACTGCGCTACCATATTCGCAATAATAAAAGAATCAAAAAATTAATATATTCATTTTTAAGAATTTAAGAATTTTATGATCGCTATGTGTTGACATATAATATAATATATGTTATAATTTTCCTGTTGAATATCAAACGGATAATAAAGATGGGTGCAAACGGATGATCAAGATGGTTGCAAGGGGTTAAAATGGAGTTCGGATGTCTGTTTGACGGAAAATATAAAATTATCAGGCTCATCGGGTCCGGCGGCTGCGGCCGCGTCTACCTTGCGGAAAACGTGCGCACGAAAAGCCTGTGGGCCATTAAGGAGATTCCGTACGACGGCTCGAACCTAAAGCAGGTCGAGTGCGAGATCGAGGTGCTGAAAAACATCAGGCACCACGCGCTGCCCCGCGTCGTCGACGTGCTTCGCGAAGACAGGATGATTTACCTCATTGAGGACTACTTCGAAGGCAAGAATGTTGACGAAATCCTCCATGAGGTGACGCATGTAGGCGCGGATGTTGCGGGGCGGTGGGCCTTGGAAATATGCGAAATCATGATATTCCTCCACGGGCAGGCGCCGGAGCCTATCATATACCGCGACTTAAAGCCGTCCAATATCATCTTGTCTCCGGAGGGCTCGATCCGGCTGGTGGACTTTGGCAGTGTCCGCCATTATAAAGCCAACAGCCCGTCGGACACTGTATATATAGGCACCAGGGGCTATGCCGCCCCCGAGCAGTACGGGCTTGGGCAAACGTCAAAGCAGACCGATGTCTATAGTTTCGGCGTGACTATGCAGCAAATATTGACGGGGAAGAGGCCCACGCAACAAGCCACGGACGGGTGGCGCGGCGCCTTCTACGCGGGCGCTGGCGGTAGCAGCTCCCGGTCAGACATCGGCGGCGGCGATGCCCAGATAGGCGTCGACGCAAATACAGCCGTACCCATCCCCAGGCGCTTTCGGGACATCCTCAGCCGGTGCGTAGAAATGGATCCTGCCGTCCGCTACCCGGATTTCGCCGCTATCAAGGCCGATTTGCTCGGCATGAACGCAACCGGTACGGCGCCACATCATGTTGAGCAAAAAGCTACGCATCATGTGGAGCAAAATACTATGCATCATGCGGAGCAAACAGCGCCTCATATAATGGTAAAAGAGGCGCCACTGCCAATGGCGCATAAAACGCCGCATACTGTAACAATGCATCCGACGGGCGTATATCGCTGCGCAACCATTTCCGTTATACAAAACCATGAGTTCGCTTTCGAATTCGCATGCCGCGCGAGCGAGCAATATGGGCTGAGGGTTATTGTAATCGATTGTGATTTTGAATCCACTTTATCTGAATGGTATTTCACTGCGAACGGGCAGGGCAATGGCGGGCTTTTGAATAACAGTTTGTACCACGCGTTGAAAACAATCGAGCAAGCCGCTTCCGACGACAGCGACAGCGAAAGCGGCAGTGAGAACGGCGGTGAGAGCGGCGGCGAAAGCGGCGGTAAAAGCGGCGGCAAAAGTGGCAGCGGCACGCAGGGTTTTGGCAAGTGTACACCGTGCCGTACGGAAAGCTTGGCGCTCATGGGCGGCGCGGGTATGCGCGGCGAAGTATTTGCTGGCCTGGACAGCTTGCCGGGGCTGGTGCGCGGGCATACCGGGCGCTCCGGTCCTGTATGGTTAAACGAGCCAGATCCGGAATACTCCGGCCCCGCCGCAGATTTTTTGGTACGCGACCGCGCACTCGCGCTGCGGCGATTGTTGGCCGAGATAACCATATTTGCGGATATATGCTTGATTTTAACGGGGCGTTCGGTACTGTGCGAACTAAACATGCGCTGTTTCCAAAATTCGCATTACATTGTATGCCCCGGCGGCGCCGAGGCGCCTTCTATCCGGGCATTCAAAAATACCGCGATTCTGGCCGAACGCCGCAGGGGTGTGCCGTCGGATCGTTTCAAATATGTCTTCTGGGATTACAGCCACAGCGCCGCAAAATCCGAGGCCGTTTGGGAGCTGTCGGAGCAGAGCCTCGCTGGGGTAGTGCGCAAGAGCAGGCGGCGCGATGAATCCAGGCGCGATGGGGTATATACTAAATGCTACGCATATTCGATGGAGCGCGCGGTAAAAAAGGATTATGATGACATAATAAAAACGCTTGGGCTAGCGGAATAATCATAAGGAGGAACCAAGTATGGCAGCGCCAAAAGAAGAATTCATGTATGAAATAACAAAAGCAATAGGCGTTATCGGCGAGGGTTCGCGCGGGTGGCGAAAGGAAGTCAATATCGTCAGTTGGAACGGCAGGCCGCCCAAGCTCGATATCCGCGATTGGAACGAAACGCACGAAAAAATGGGCAAGGGCGTCACCCTTTCAGGCTCGGAAGTGCGTATGATGCTGGAATTGCTGGGCAATATGGACCTGAGCACGCTAGAAGAATAACAGCATAGCGTAGAGAGTGCGTTAAGCGATTGTAAAAGTCGGTATTATACAGTCGAACGCTGTTCGCCCCTACAACATTTTGTATATGTGTAAAACTGACTGACCATATGTAGGGACGCACATGGTGCGTCCGTGTATATATTTATACGTAGTTTATATAAAACGCGCAGCGCGTGTTGAAGCAGCCACAGAGCGGCGGTTTATTCGCGACTTATGCGCTGCTTATTCGCGGCTTATTCGCTGCTCGCCGTCCATATTGAGCGTATGGCTGACTATGTAGAGCGGCCTGCCTTTGACCTCGTCATATATCCTGCCGATATACTCGCCGATGATGCCGAGTATTATCAGTATGACGCCATTAAAAAACAGGCTGACCGCTATCGACGACGCCCAGCCGGCAATCGCCGTGTCGGTGAACAACCGCTGCCAGAGGACGACCAGCAGATATACAAAACTGACTGCGGACAGCGCCATGCCCACATATGAAGCCAGCTTCAACGGCTTATACGAAAACGACGTTATCGCGTCGATGGCGAAGCGCACCATCTTGCGAAAAGGGTATTTTGTCGTGCCGGCGAACCGTTTTTCGCGAACGAACTCGACGCTCGTGCTGCGGAACCCGAGCCAACTGATGAGGCCCCGGATATACCGGTTGCGCTCGTTCACGAGCCGCAGCGCGTCGCGCACCTTGCGGTCTATGAGCCGGAAGTCCCCGACATCGACCGGTATGTTGACTTCCGTCATGCCGCGCAAAAACCTGTAAAATATTTTGGAAGTTATTTTTTTTGCAGTGGACTCGCCCTTTCTGGAAATGCGCAGCCCGTACACGACTTCATAGCCTTCACGCCATTTATCGAGCATCTGCGCTATCACGGAGGGCGGGTCCTGCAGGTCGGCGTCGATGACGACTATCGCGTCGCCGCGTGCATAGTCCATCCCCGCCGTTATGGCAATTTGGTGGCCGAAGTTGCGCGAGAACGATATCATACGGAAAACCGGGTGCTCACGGCAGATTTCGGCGGCCAGTTCCGCCGTCCGGTCGCGGCTACCGTCATTTACCAGTAAAATTTCATATGTTACACCGGCGGCGTCCATGGTCTCGCGCAGGCGGGCGCATGTCTCGCCAATCACTTCCTCCTCGTTATAGACGGGTACGACTACGGAGCATATTATGCCATCCATTTTGCGCCTCCTCAATAGACATGAAAACCGCATGTATAGGCGATCGTTAAAAATATCAATCCGGCGGAGCAGGCGAGCGTGACCAGCGCATCCGCCGCCCGGCTTTTATTGCCGAGCGAGGACATGAGTGAAAACAGCGGGACTGCGCCGAATATGTACCTGGGGAAGCTCAGCATCCAGTAGGCGCTAATAGACAGCAAGTAATATACGCCAAGATATGCCATGAACGAAACCCGGAATTTGGTGGCGACCCCATAGAACATCAGCGCGATGAATAAAACGATGCATATTATTTGCGGGATAAACAGCGACGCGCTTGTCGCGCGGTCGTATGACACAACGTTATGCGCGAGGGTATGCATGTTGTTGAAAAAAAAGGCAAACCGTTGGTTCCAGTGATCCCTTTGGTATATAAGGAACTGAAAAAAGTTGCCCGAAACCGCGTAATTGATTAGCAGATAAATACCTGTCCCTGCTGGGATCAATAGGATGGGCGCGGAGCGCCACAAAATGGCAGAGGCGGTAAGCGCCGTCATGCCAGCCGGAGGCCGGCCAGCAGGCGATTGGCGCTGCTGGCTTGGTTTGTTGGATTTGTCCGACTTCGCTGTTTTGCTTTGCTGATAAATATGCATGATATACTGTAAAAGCTCTATTGCGTAAGGTATCGCAAGCACCAGCCCATAATAACGCGTGAACGATGCCAACAGGCCGCAGCAGCCTGCGGCGGCCCACTTTTTTCTTAACAAGCAATGAAAAAACAAAGCGGTCAAAAGCAAAAACAAGCCTTCGCTGAAGGCGCCATTGACAAAGAATGATGCGGGGAAGAAAACGGCGTACTTGACGGCGTGATATGCCGTGTCCTCGTCCTGGCCTATTAACAGGGCTATCTCGTAGAACAGCACGCAAGCCGCAAAATAGGTCGTCAGCGACAAAAATATGCCGGAAAACACTGCGCTGCCAAAGACATATGATAGCAGCCTTATCAACATGGGAAAAAACGGCAGGAAAACAAGGAAGACCCTGTCCTCGCCTGTGTTGACATACCAGTTTTCCGCTATTTTAACAAAGTGCATGGCATCGGAGCGCTGCCAAAGTTGGGTCAACGATTCGAAAAAGCCTGCGTTAAAATTAATGATAAACCGCGAGGACAAAAAGCCGACGCCGTATAGTATCACGCGCGAGAGCGCCGCCAATAAAATGATGTGCCAAAACACAGGCTGCCGCACAGTATAAAAAGGCGGCCTGTCATACTTGCCCGAACCGGCGCTGTCGCCGCCTGTGCCGCCCACAGCGTCCGCGCCTTCCACACCCCTGCCATTGCCGCCCGCGCCATCTTCGCTCCCTGCGCCTCCAGTACCACTAGCAACGCCGCCCGGGGACGGCTTTGTGAAAGACAGGATCATCGAACGGAAAATCAAGCCCGCAAGGCACAAGGTCGACAATAGGACAAACCATTGGAACAATATAGGAAATATGGTTCTCAAAGTCCCCTTTCAAAAAATTATCGCGCCTCACCGTGGAGGTAAACCGCTCCTTTTGGGGCGGGGCTTGCTCGCCCGACGCACCATGCCTTTACACAAGCGATGCGTCCAACCCGCTGTCCGTAATTACGCCCCGCAAAAATTTAAAGGCCTTTGCGTAGTCGTCGTTGCTACCCAAATGCTCGATGATCATCGTGACGCCGGGTCGCAGCTTCGCCGCGCGCTCGAACAGCCTTTTAAAGTCCATCTCGCCCTCGCCCGGCTGCACCTCGTCAATATGGACGGTCATCTTGCGCCCCAGCTTGACGTCCTTAAGATGTATGGAAACAGTCATTTCGCCGAGCAGGTCGAACGTATGGTCGACATATCCCGTGATCCCGAAATAGCGCTCCGGGCAGTTGATCGTGTTGCATATGTCAAGATGCACGCCAAATGCGTCGCGGTTGATGGCCTCCATGAGGCGCAGGTAGCTCTCCGGGCTTTCCGGGTAAATCCAGGGCATAGTCTCGAGCGTATATTTAGTTTTCACTGGTTTGACCGCGTCGATTATAGCCTGCGTGTTCTTGACGGTCATATCGAACGTCTCCTGCGTCAGGTTCAGTCTTTGCGGCCCGTCCCATGCCGCCGAATTGCGCGAGCCGGCAATATTCACACAGCAGAGCGCCCCCGTCTCCTCTGCGAGCTGGAGGGCGTCTATGTTTTTGCGCATCGCGGCCTCGCGCTCGGCAACGTTGTCACTGAGCGGGTTCGACCACGCCCCGACCTCCGCGTTCGTTATGTCGTTTTCCCGCATCGCCGCCACATACTCCATGATTTCCGCGCGGTCCGAGCCGGGCGGCAGCGGAAACGTAACCGCCTTATAGCCTATGTCCTTCACCAGGCGCAGCCACTCGTCCACATTTTTGTAACCGCCTGCCAAACATCCCCCAAGCCTCATATTATCCCCTCCGAATATAATTTCGAAAATTTTTCATGAACGTATTCCTAACGATCATATTATAATAACTGCACACATTACAAGTGCTATTTAGCAATGACTGATGGCAGCCGCCACCAGCCGCAACTACATTGCCGCCACATCATCGAAGCCACATCATCGCCGTAGCGCCGCCTTCTTGTATTTATCCTCTTTGGCTGTATAATGTTAGTACGAAACAGCAAAAGACTTACAAATTAATATTGCTATAAAATATGATTAATTTTATGAAGGGGATTTATTATATGGCAGAAACAATAAAATATAACAGAATCGAAGACGTTATCAATGAAAAACTTGATGGCGTTTTAAGGGACGCCGCATTGGATTTCGCAGCATATTTAAACAATAACCAGTTGACACCGAACATGTCCGCCGACGGAAAAATACGCTACAATGGTTACAATCTTGGCTGGATGATGGTGGACGGCAACGACAAATGGCTGTTCGAGATATTTAACTATCTCAAGTTCGGCGAGTTCAGCGACGATGACGACGATTTTAAAAACGCAGTGTACGACCATGTCAGCATATGCGAGGCCCCATGCCATGACGAGTGCTGGAGAGCCAAGGACGTAAAAATATTCGGCAAAGAGTTCAAAAGCGTGTGTTCCCAGCATTCCCGCGCGTTCGTGAACCCCGACGGCAAAACGGTGGAGCATATAAAAAAGCTAATAGAATACAGCAAAAAAACAGAGCCCTACGAGCAGCAGTACCATCCAACGCACCCATAGCGCCATACATGCACAAGCAAGTAACCATAGCTCACGTACAATAATTTAGAGAGGCAGCCTAGTATGAAAGAAGAGACGCTTGAATTGTGCTTTGCTACGCGCGGCGACTTTCGGCAATGGCTTTGCGATAATGCCGAGTCCAGCGGCGGCGTCTGGCTCGTGTTCGGCAAGACGAAGGACGTCGTCACGCTGACCGCCAACGAAGCATTGGAGGAGGCGCTCTGCTTCGGGTGGATAGACGGCCAGATGAAAAGCATTGACGCCACTAAGTACCGGAAGTATTTCGCTAAGAGGCGGCCAAAGAGCCCCTGGTCGGAAAAGAACAAAAAGACTGTGGACACGCTGCGCGGGCGCGGCATCATGACAAGCCTGGGCGAAAGTGCAGTCGAGGCTGCCAAGGCAAATGGGTCATGGGACGCCCCAAAGGGCGAGCCGATAACAGACGAACAGATCGAGGCGTTCGCCGAGAAGCTTGTCGGACTGTCCCCTGCAAGCGAAAACTTTAAAAATATGTCCCCCTCCGTTCGGAGGACATACACGGGGAGATACCTTTCATTCAAAAGCGAGGAGGCCCGGCAACGGGATTTCGTAAAAATAGTCGACCGGCTCAACAACAATTTAAAACCCATGTGAACGTGTCAAATGAAATGAGTGTGTTAAATGTCTATGTAGGGCGCGCTGTCCCATCAACGTAGTTGATGTCAGCATCGCATTGACGTTTATGCGCCGCTACAAGGCACGACCGCTATAACGCGCGTCAGGGGTATGTATATTGTACAGCGAAATTGTCCGTTCCAGCGAATATATACAGCAACTGCTCGGTTTTATACGGTGCGAATACGGTTTGGATGGCGCCAGCATCGTCCCGGCCAAACGCGGGTTTTACGGCGAAACATGGAAACTAGGCACGGCAGATAGCAGCTATTTTATCAAAACAGCCTACCCTTCCTCACACATGCGCTTGTACGAAGGCAGTTTTCCGGTTATCGAGCATCTTTGCCGTCACGGCATTGATTTCATCAGCCGCATCGTCAAGAGCTTATCGGGGCGACTGTCCACGCGTTTCGACGGCGCGGTTCTTGGCGTTTTCGAATGGATTGACGGCGAAAACCGGCAAGACGAAATAACCAAGGTCCAAGAATACCAAATGCTGGCAAAGGTATACAAAGTGCCTGTGATACCGGATATTGCCCCGCGCGAGCATTTTTCAACTGGAAGCGCCGACGCGTTTTTCCGGCTATGGGCGTCGCTGCCGCTCGACTCACCAATGCGTGCGAGCATTGGGCAGCGCCGCGCGAGGATTGAACACAGGGCGGAGCGCCTGCGAATATTCGCCGAGCGCTGCAGTGGCGACGCATCCCCGCTCTATATAACCCATGGCGACGCAGGGGGCAATTTTTTGGTTGGCGACGGCAAAAACTACATCGTAGACTGGGACACACCCATCCTCGCCCCACCCGAGCGGGACGCATGGTTTGGCATTGGCTGGGACTGGGCCATAGAGGCCTTTCGCGACGCGCTGCGGCAACAAGGCATTGACTATACATTGCGCAAGGAACGAATGGCTTATTACAGCTACAACATGTATTTCTACTATCTGAACGCTTTTATGGAAAAATATATCCTTACCGGGGCCACGCAGGGCTTTGAGGAGTTCATGGACGATTGGATAGAGGAATCATTCCAATACGCGGATAGAATCAACTAAGACTGGGACGGTCATGAACCGGTACTAATATTTATAGTTACCAAATTTTAATAATTAAATCTTACGGAGGAGTTCCGAGTGGAGATTCGCCGTGCTACAGCCAAAGATGCAGCGGGCGTCTACGAACTGAATAAT
>WRLH01000017.1 GCA_009777715.1 Lachnospiraceae bacterium | reverse complement strand
ATTGTTATTATAATCACATACGACCGCATTCATACAATGGATACCTGACACCATTTGAGAAGAGGAATTCTTACAGGTAAATATTTCAGCGTAAGTGTTACAAAAAAGCTTGACCAGATCAACTAAACAATGCGTTAGAAATGCGTCAGCGGCGGCATGGAGACTTTATGAAAAAGAAAAAGTGCTTTTTATTTGAAAAGCTTATTAATGAGGGATGGTTTGACAATGAAAAAGAAGCCATGCCATGGATTATGGCAAGAAGAGTACTGGTAGATGACCAGTTAGTTACAAGCGGAAAAGAGAGGATTAATGCGGATGGCGTAATCAGAATACGTGAATACTATAAAAAGAAATATGTGAATAAGGGAGGACTAAAGCTGGAAGGAGCGTTAAAAGATTTTAATTTAAGCGTTACACGCTTGACTGTGGTGCATCTACTGGGGGTTTTACAGATTGCTTAATTTGCAATGGAGCTTCAAAAGTATATGCAGTTGATGCCGGGTTTGGTCAGTTGGCCGGTAAACTTGCAGCAAATTCAAATATTATTAATATGGAGCGTACAAATTTAAGTGATCAAGCACTCTGTAATCTAGAGCCAGTGCCTGAAATTATTACCTTGGATTTATCTTACTTATCGTTAACAAGAGCATTGCCAATATGTATGGAGATATTTAAGGGGCGGCCTGGCATTGTCGTTTGCCTTGTGAAACCCATATATGAAGTGGAGTCTTCGGAAATTCGTCGAAACGGCAGGATAAATGATCCGGATACCTTGCGCAGTCTTCTAGGAAATTTGTGCCACAGATTTTTGGAAATGAATATATCTGTTCTTGCGATAACGAACAGCCCAATAACAGGTAATAATGGAACGCTTGAGTATTTTATTCAAGTAAAGCTAAATGTAGGAGTTGAGGAAACAGTTGATAATGTTGATGTGCAAATTGAAAAGGCTTTAGAGCGTTCTTTTCAGATTACGAAATTTGAAAAGAATAATTACACAGAATGATTATTAGAAACAGCTGGAGACGACTCTGTTTTGTAAGGAAGATTCTCCAATAAATAATCGCGAGCAAGATTCCACGAACTTTAGTTCGGTGTTCACAAAGTAGGAATTTGCCGCGATTTATTTTTATGACCGAAAATTGGGCATTTTGCAAACCTACTTCAAACTATCGCTAAACTCTTTCAAGGTGCATTTTACATCTTCTGGCAATTGGTTATATTCAACATCAGAAATTGCTCCCTCAAGAGTATAAAGATGAACAAGGCATACATTTGGGTAGTGTAGCTTTAGTTTGAAGAAGGCATCTTTACTGCCAGCTTCTTTTAATTCTTCTGCCGTGAAAATACCAATAGACTTTAATTTTCTTTCTAATTCTTTACCGATATTTCTTAAGGAAGTTAATTCAGCCAAAAATTTCACACCCCCATCCAAATGTTAAAGCGGCTTGCAAGAAATGGCAAATCGCTTTTTCTATGATAATTGTACCATAAATCCACACGCACGAGCCAATTAAATCCTAAAATGCGAAGCATTTTTATAAGTCGGTACGTCAGTACCGACATTGTACCATAAATCCACACAATTTTAAAGGAGAAGTTTTATTATGCCAAAATCCAGACAAGAAAAAAACGTAAGTTACGATGAACGTATCGCCTCGGTTATCCATAGGTTCTTGACAAAAGAAATTCAGGAAAGTAAAATAACGAGGATATGTAACGCATGATATTTTACAAAGGGGATTTTTGTTTTGGCACAGAGAATTAAAGCAAGTCATGAAGATATTGTTAGAGAAGCAATCACAAATGGGAGAAAAAGAATATGAAACTTGTTTATAAAGGTTTTTTCAAAGACAACTCTCAACTACCAGTAGGTGTCTTGCCGAAAAACGCAGTCAAATTCAAAGCACCCGATACTTTGTATAAACAAATCGCAGTTTCTGTAATCACTTTTATTCCCGCCTGTTTGTTGGTTGCTTTATTCGTTTTAGGGGCTTATTTATTGCATGGGGATATATCAACCGTTGGTTTCAATGGGTGGGGCTCCATGCTCCCATGCCCAAGGCCAAGAGTTGTTGTAATTTTTTTTTGTGCTATAATATAGTATTGGCTTAAATGGGGCGAGCCTTAGAAAATGTCGCAGGGAGTAAATTTGGTGGAAAAAATTAAAGTGGCTGTAATCGGGGCAGGAGCTTCAGGAATGATGGCAGCGATAAGGGCAGCTTCTTTGGGCTGCTCGGTGACACTATATGAAAGAAAAGCCCGCGTCGGGCAAAAACTTCTTGTGACCGGGAACGGCAAATGCAATTTAAGCAATGCCAAAATGGAAATCAATGAATTTTATACATCAATGCCGGAGCGGGTTGGGAAAATATTGGCTCAATTTTCGGTAAAAGAGACAATCAGCTTTTTCGAAAGCCTTGGCGTGATGATCCGCAACAAAGGCGGCTATCTTTATCCTTATCCAGAGCAAGCAAACGTGGTTCTTGACGCGCTTAGGTTACGGCTTTTGGAATTGGGCGTTTTAGTCGTGTGCGAAACTGAGATAAAAACGCTGGAAAAGAAAAATAATCAGTTTAACGTGGGGAGTGATGTTTTTGATAAAGTAATCATTGCCTGTGGCAGCATGGCTTATGGGAAAAATGACGAAGGCGAAAGCGGATATGAGATGGCCGAGTCGCTTGGCCATCAGGTCGTAAAGCTTGTGCCTGGCCTTTGCAAGCTTAAATGCAAGGAAGAATTTTTAAAAAGTTTAGCCGGAGTCCGCTGCTGGGCAAAATTGACTGTGCTGGTCAACGGAACAATAAAGCAGACGGAAATCGGGGAATTACAATTTACTGCGCAGGCTATTTCCGGGATTCCGGTTTTTCAGCTTTCCCGGACGGCAGCTTATGCTTTGACGCGCGGCGAACGGGCGATTGTGCTGGTCGATTTTTTCCCCGACATGACCGCGGCCGAATACGAAGAATTTTGCTCTAAGCGGCTTACATTATTTGCGGAAAGAACCGTGGCGGAATTTTTGCTGGGGATGGCAAACAAAAAAATTAACCAAGTAATGATATCTTTGCATGGGCTTAAGCAAAATGAAAGAGTAAGCAAGATTGGCAATGACAAAATGAAAGGGCTGCTTGACAGCTACCGCCACCTAAAATTCGAAGTTGCCCGGCCGGATTCTCTTGCAAATGCGCAGGTTTGCGCCGGGGGCGTGGAGCTTGAGGGCCTTAGTGACGATTTAGAGTCGCTTAAAGTGCCGGGCCTTTTTTTTGCCGGGGAAATAATTGATGTTGATGGGCGGTGCGGCGGTTACAATCTCCAATGGGCGTGGTCGAGCGGATATGTTGCCGGGAGCGGGGTGAAAAATCAGGTGAAAAATGATTAGAATAAACCAACTGCGGGTATTAATAAAAAATGACAAGACGGAAAATCCCGCTGAAAAACTAAAAGCCAAAATCAAAAGGCTGCTTAATTTAAAGCCGGGTGCTTCTTTTACATACCAAATCATCAGGCGTTCGGTTGATGCAAGGAAAAAACCGCAACTTTTTTATAGTTATACTGTTGACATAAAGCCTGATTTTGGGGCAAATGAAAAGCAAAGCAAGGCGGAGCTTGAGCATAATCTAATTAAGAAGCTTAAGGTTAAAGCGATTTCAGTTAATGAAGAAGCGAAATACTCTTTTCCTTACCGCGCGGGCAAAACTAAAAGCCGCCCGGTCATCATCGGGGCTGGCCCGGCGGGTCTGTTTTGCGGCTATATGCTGGCGCTTTCCGGCTTTTGCCCGATTATTCTGGAGCGGGGCGAAGCGGTCCGGGAGCGGACGGAAACGATAAACCGCTTCTTTAATGAGGGAATCCTAAACCCCGAATCCAATGTTTTGTTCGGCGAAGGCGGGGCAGGGACTTTTTCGGACGGAAAACTAAGTACGCAGGTTAAAGACCCAAGGGGGATAAAAAAAGCGGTCCTGTCGATTCTTAAAAAAGCCGGGGCCCCGGCGGAAATTCTCTACGAGCAGAAACCGCATCTGGGCACCGATGTGCTAAGAAACATTATTAAGGACATCAGAAAGCAGATTATCCTAAATGGCGGTGAAGTCCGTTTTGGCCAGAAAGTAACCGGGTTTTCTCGTCATGGAAATAAAATAACAGGTGTTATTATTAATGAAAATGAAGAATTAAAAGCGGATTATGTCATCTTGGCCATCGGGCATAGTGCAAGGGACACGTTCCATGCCCTTTACCAAAATGGCGTCAAGATGGAAGCAAAACCTTTTTCGGTCGGCTTAAGGGTTGAGCATCCGCAGGTGTTAATCAATAAAATCCAGCATGGGGTAAATTATCACAAAGTGCTGGGGGCGGCTGATTACAAGCTGGCCAGCAAAACAGCTTATTCGTTTTGTATGTGTCCGGGCGGATTCATCGTTAATGCTTCGACCGAGAAAGGCTTTCTTTCGATCAATGGAATGAGCTATAGTGACCGGGCCGGGGAAAGTGCCAACAGCGCGATTGTGATGGCGGTTAATCCCCATAAGCTTGGCCTAAACCACCCGCTTAGCGGGATTGAGTATCAAAGAAAGCTGGAAGAAAAGGCATACCAAATTGGCAATGGCAAAATTCCCGTTTCATATTTAGGTGATTTTAAAAAAGCGGTCTTGGGGACGGAAGATTTGGCTGTCAGCACGGATAAAAATATTCCCAGCACCAAAGGCGATTTTTGCTTTGCCCCTGTCCATGAAATTCTGGATGATGAAATGAACAAAGCATTTCTTGACGCAATGAATGAATTTGGGCAAAAAATACCCGGCTTTGACGATGACATGACCTTAGTCGCCGGGATTGAAAGCCGGACATCGAGCCCGGTAAGGATTCCTCGTGACGAATTTTTCCGGGCAAATTATGATGGGCTATACCCTTGCGGCGAGGGGGCAGGTTATGCCGGGGGCATTATTTCAGCGACAATGGACGGTGTGCTGGTGGCGGAGGCAGTTGCGAAAGCAGTGGAGCAAATGAATTTATGAAAAAATACGAAAATTTATCAAAATCAGAGTTTTTAGGCTTGCTAAAAGAATTGGAAGCAAGCTATGATGAAGCGAAGAAAAAAGGCTTAAAACTTGATATGTCAAGGGGCAAACCCTCACCGGAGCAGCTTGATCTAAGCAATCGGATGCTGGCAATTGATGAAACTCATACAAGTGATGGGATTGACTGCCGCAATTACGGCGGTTTGGCCGGGATAAAGGAAGCAAGGGTTTTATTTTCTGAATTGCTTTCCGTTCCGTTTGAAAATGTGTTTGTGAGCGGAAATTCCAGCTTGAATTTGATGTACGACATGATTTCTAATTCGGTGACCCATGGCGTAAATGGCTCGCCGCCGTGGTACTTAAGTGAAAAAGTGAAATTTCTTTGCCCAGCTCCGGGTTACGACCGCCATTTTAGGATAACCGGGCATTTTGGAATTGAAATGATTACGATTCCGATGTCTGAAAGCGGCCCGGACATGGCGATAGTCGAAAAATACGTAAATGAGGATAAATCGGTCAAAGGGATTTGGTGCGTGCCAAAATATTCCAATCCGCAAGGCATAAGCTATAGTGATGAGACGGTAAAAAGATTTGCCTGTCTTAAGCCCGCCGCCGAGGATTTCCGCATTTATTGGGATAATGCTTACGCGATCCATCATTTATATGAAGATGAGCAAGATGAAATCCTTGACCTTTTTTCTGAATGCAAGAAAGCAGGTAACCCCGATCTGGTTTATTATTTTTCTTCATTTTCAAAGATTAGTTTTGCCGGAGCTGGCATTTCGGCTCTTTGTGCTTCAAAAGCCAATCTTGATTTTATTAAAGCTTCCATGGGTGCTAAAACGATTGGTGCGGATAAGCTTAATATGCTCCGTCATGTAAAATTTTTCCGCGATCCGGCTTTCATTAAGGCCCATATGGAAAAACACGCTGCCCTTTTAAGGCCCAAATTTGAAATCGTGCTTGATAAATTGGAGCAAGAAGTTGGCGGCCTGGGGATTGGGACATGGCAGAAACCAAAAGGCGGTTATTTTATATCATTTGACGGCATTAATGGGAGCGCAAAGGCGATTATTTCACTATTAAAGGAAGCAGGGGTAACAATGACAAAGGCCGGGGCGGCATATCCTGATGGGCTTGACCCAAACGACAGCAATATCCGGATTGCGCCGTCATTTCCGAGCGTGGAAGATTTGCGCAAGGCGATGGATTTGTTTGTTCTTTGCTTAAAGCTTGTTAGTGTCAGGAAGTTTTTAGAGGAGATGTAAAGCCATGGAAGAAATTAAGCGGTTAAAAAGAGACCTTGTCCACAAAGGGAATGTGATTGATTTTTATGAGGACACAATGCAGATTCCGAATGGGAATATTGCTAAATGGGATTTTATTGACCACCAAGGGGCAGCTGCCGTTATTGCGGTGCGTGATGACGGAAAATTAATCATGGTCCGCCAATACCGTAATGCCCTGGAGCGATATACGTTGGAGATTCCGGCGGGCTGCGTTGATTATAAGGGCGAGCCGACCATTGAAGCGGCGCGGCGTGAGTTGCTTGAAGAGACCGGGTATGCCGCTGATTCTTTCGAATTATTGATTTCTATTTATACCACGGTGGCATTTTGCAATGAAAAAATTGATATTTATGTGGCGAGAGGGTTAAAATCTGGCCAGCAGGATTTGGACGAGGACGAGTATATCAATGTAGAGGCTCATGATGTTGACTCGCTTTGCCAAAAGATTTTTGCTTGCGAGATTCAGGATTCAAAGACAGTTGCGGCGATTATGGCGTATCTTGCCCATACTTCGCTCGCAACTCGCACTCCGCGCGTTTGAGAGTGTGCGTCATTGCGGCCTCCGAGCCGCAATCCCATTATGGTGTTTTCGCGTGATTCATACTCCGCGCGTTTGAGAGCTGCCGATTCACCGCCCGACCCGCTTTCGCTCCGAGAGAATCGTTTTGACGTTTTCTCAAGGGTCGGTCTTATGAATCGCACTCTCTATCGCACGGTAAAGTGTTTAGTAATCGCCTGACCCGCTAGGCTTGACTAGATTGTAAAGTACATGAGCAAAAATTTTCTACGCCCTGCCCTTTGAGACAAGAAATCATAAAATGCTCAATTGAGGACCAAATAAAAAAAATCGCGAGCAAGATTCCTGTATATAAAATAGGAATTTGCCGCGATTTATTTTTATGACCGAGAATTGGGCATTTTAGTCTTTGATTTCGAAGTCTCCCGGGCAGGCGTAGAAATTTATTTGCTCATGTACTTTACAAAATAATGAGATTGCGGGTCGGGCGATGAATCGGCAGCTCTCAAACGCGCGGAGTGCAAATCACGCGCGGAGTGCGGGTGAGTGCGTGTGACACGTAAACAGAATAGTGAGATTGCGGAGCAAGTCCGCAATGACATAACGCAGACCAAAACTAATATGGTTGCTGATAGGGATATAAGGATGTACGTATAAAATTTATATTTTCAGAACTTAACTTCAAGTTAAGTTTGTTTCCGAAAAAACAACCTGTATTACATGGAAAAATGAGTTTATAGGAGCTATAATTAATTTATTATAAAATTATTATAGTTGGAGGTTTTATGTATGGATAACGTGGCAGTAGGCAATAAAATTGCCGCTTTGCGTAAGCAAAGCAAACTCACACAAGAGGAATTGGCTGAAAAAGTCGGAATAACCGCACAGGCAATAAGCAAATGGGAAAATGGACATACTTTGCCTGAAACGGCTCTGCTCCCGTTGTTGGCACAGATATTGAATTGCTCGATAGACTCGATGCTTTTGCCATTCGCCGCACAAGACACAGCTTTTCAGGACTTCGCGGATGCCGTAGACGGTAAGAGCAGTGAGTTTGCGTTGCTGCTTTACCAAAAGATGAAAGATAGGTTTAGCTTCACGATAAGCTACAAAAACGAATACAATGTATTTGACGCAGTTTTTAACAGCTGCAGCTCAATATTCAACAATCCAGATAAGGATGATTTTATCATCAGAATGGATATTGAAAACGACAACATCGTTGTAAGGCTCGCTTTGCAGAACTGCTCAAATTATATGCATGTTATCAACGATATGCCGGAATACATAAAGGCGAATTTCAGGTGCAATGATTGCAAAAGCTGTCAATGCAATAAATGTCCTTACACTATGATATACACATTTGAGGGCGTAGACTATAAACAATGCCATTTCATAACTCTCGGACTTAACTCAACTGAGGATGTGAAGCATATATTTGCGTTATTATGCGAGGAACATCGTGCCTAATAAGTATTTTTTGCGTTGTAGCTGTGGCAAGCGTCCTATTTGTCATACACTCCCTGTTTGCCAAAACACTCCTATTGCCACAGGATAGAAAATATATCCCTATCAACAATCATATTAGTCAGAGAGTGCGATTTAAACATTTTATCGCACTCTCTATCGCAAGGTAAAGTGTTTAGTAATCGCCTGACCCGCTAGGCTTGGCTAGATTGTAAAGTACATGAGCAAAAAATTTCTATGCCCTGCCCTTTGAGACAAGAAAATCATAGTGTGGAAATTAAAATTTCCACTTTTTATAAAAAACTTTAGTTTTTTGCAGTTTCACAAGCTACGCTTGTGAAATGCAAGAGGTGTAAAATGCTCAATTGAGGAGCAAATTATGGCCGAAAATTGGGCATTTTAGTCCTTTGATTTCGAAGTCTCCCGGGCAGGCGTAGAAATTTATTTACTCATGTACTGTACTAAAATAATGAAAGCGGGTCGGGCCCAGATTGCAGCTCGGAGGCCGCAATGACGCAGGCCAAAAGCGAGCCGGGCAAAAAAGAGAATTACTTGAACAAGCCAGCATATAATGTTACAGCTAGGAGAATGCGATGGCAAGAAGAGAAACCGAACGTTATCTTAAATGGCTTTTAACATTTGCTGGCAGCTTCATTGCTGGCATTTTAATTATGAATATCGCCAAAACCTATTTCCTAAGTGATGGCGGAATCCTAAACTCCAGCACCCTAAGCCGGATCAAATACCTTAATGTTGACGGCACAATGCTGCTGCGCTACACCCTTTTTGAAAGACTAAAAACCGCCTTTATCTTAATTATTTTTTCCACCACCTTTATCGGCATTATCGCGTCATACCTGTTTGTTGCCTGGCAGGGAGTCTTAACCGGAATGTTCCTGACGGCCGCGGTAATCCGCTATGGCTTTAAAGGAATCCTGCTTTTTTTTGCCGGAGTATTCCCCCAGCAGCTTTTGCTGGTCCCGGCATGGATAATGCTTCTAAACTGGGGCTGCCAGCTGTGCATGAGATTTTACTTCCCCAACCGGGTTACGGAAAAGGCCCCAACCCAAAAGCATTACCTGTTAAGGAAAGGGGCTATTTTATTATGGATTTTTGGAGTTGTCATAATTGGCAGTATTTTGGAAAGTTATGTAAACCCAATCATCCTGACCGAATTATTAAAAATATTTTAGCCAGCCTATATCTTGTGTAATTTTTTATAAAAATTACGAGATATTGTATCTGGAAAAAAATGACTGAAAATAGCTTAAAATAAAGGAAATTAGTGTTTGCATTTCTTGCCGATTGCGATTATAATAAAACTTACCAGCCGGAAACCAGGGAGATTTTTAAAGATATGGAACAAGTAATCAACTCATTCATTTCTTATTTACATAATACTAAGAAAACTTCTGATAATACAGCAATGTCTTATCGCCGTGACCTTAATAAAGTGAATCTTTATATGAGACAGCAAGGAATTGCCAATGTTTCCGATATTACCGTGACCAATCTTAATTCATATATTTTATTCCTTGAAAAAAATAAGTTTTCCGCCGCCACAATTTCCCGGAACATATCTTCCATCAAAGCTTTTTATTATTATATGATGAAAGAGGGAATGATTGCGGTTGACGTTTCAGATGTTTTAAAAGCCCCCCGGATTGAAAGGAAAGCTCCCGATGTTTTATCGACATCAGAGGTAATCCGTTTATTAGAGCAGCCGGCCGGGGCGACGCCTAAAGAGCTTCGCGATAAAGCAATGCTGGAACTGCTTTATGCGACAGGTATCAGGGTGACGGAGCTGGTTTCACTTAAAATGACAGACCTAAATTTACAGATGGGTTATATTATTTGCTCTTACGGAAGCAAAAGCACCGGAAAAGAGCGGATTATCCCTTTTGGCAGCGCGGCAAGGACAGCGATTCTCAAATACTTAAGCGGCGGCAGAGAGCAGATGATTGAAAATCCCGAAAACGAAATTTTATTTGTTAATTGCCAAGGCCAGCCCATGAGCAGGCAAGGATTTTGGAAGCTGATCAAATTTTATGCCAAAAAAGCCGGAATCAGCGCGGATATCACTCCCCATACGCTAAGGCATTCTTTTGCCGCGCATTTAATCGAAAATGGGGCGGATTTACAGATTGTGCAGGAAATGCTTGGCCATTCTGATATCTCAACAACGCAGATTTACGCCAATATGCAACATAACCGGATGCGTGATATGTATGCCAAGGCCCATCCAAGACGCTGAAAAGATTGAAAGTATCCAGACTTTGCAACGAGCATGGATAAATTAATGATACACGCCGTGGCTTTTCTGCCACATCTTTACAATCAAAACTAAAAAACAAGCTTATTCTAGCCCGCAAGATTTATTCGTAATCCGCAATATCATAAATCAATCTTTCCGTATCAGCCCAGCCTAAGCATGGGTCGGTGATTGAGCGGCCGTAAGTCCCCTCGCCTATTTTCTGGGCCCCTTCTTCAAGATAGCTTTCAACCATTACCCCTTTGATTAATTGATGGATATCAGGGCTAAGCTTGCGGCTGTGCATAACTTCCTTGACAATCCGGATTTGCTCTTTGTATTGCTTGTTGGAATTATTGTGGTTTGAGTCGATAATGCAAGCCGGGTTTGCCAAATTTCTTTCATTGTATAAACTAAGAAGCAAGTGCAAATCTTCATAATGGTAGTTGGGAATGCTTTGGCCAAGGTTGTTGACCGCTCCGCGCAGGACAGTATGTGCCAAAGGATTTCCGGTCGTGTTAACTTCCCAGCCGCGATAAACAAAGGAATGGCTCTGCTGGGCGGCATGGACCGAATTGAGCATGACAGTAAAGTCGCCGCTGGTGGGGTTTTTCATTCCGGCGGGGACGTCAAAACCGCTGACCGTCAAGCGGTGCTGCTGGTCTTCAACCGAACGCGCCCCGATTGCCACATATGAAAGGATATCCGAGACATAACGCCAGTTTTCCGGATAAAGCATTTCATCAGCGGCCGTCAGCCCGGTTTCCCTGATGGCGCGAATGTGCATTTCCCGCATGGCAATCAGCCCGGCAAGGAAGTCCGGCTTTTTTTCGGGGTCGGGCTGGTGGCTGATTCCTTTGTAGCCCTCGCCTGTTGTCCGGGGCTTGTTGGTATAAATCCGGGGGATAAGGATTAATTTGTCTTTTACTTTGTCATTTATCGAAGCAAGGCGGCGGATATACTCGCAGACTGGTTCTTCGTTATCGGCGGAACATGGGCCGATAATAACGAGAAACTTTTTGCTCTCGCCAGTAATTACTTTTTTTATTTCTTCATCACGCGCTTCTTTTATGCGGGTAAGCTCAACCGGAATGGGGTATTCGACCCGGATAATGTCGGGGGTGGGGAGTTTTTTTATAAAATCAAATGACATGGTTCTTTGTCTCCAATCTTTCCAATCTTAATTAATGCCTGGGGGCAGAAAATAACCATCAATATTATATTGTGCCAGCTTAATCATGTCAAGGTTTGCCTTAGCTTTTGAAATCATGTATAATATACCACGTGGACGATTTATACAAAGTAAAAAAATATGCGGGCGGAAAAGAGATCACGGTTTCGGTGCCCGGCTCAAAAAGCATTACCAACCGGGCCTTGCTGCTGGCGGCCATTTCCGCCAAACGCTGCCTATTAAAAGGAGTGCTGTTTAGTGATGATACCTTGGCAATGCTTGATTGCCTGAAAGCGCTTGGTTTTAAGCTTCTTATTAATGAAGAGAAAAAAGAAGTAACCGTTTTTGGCTTGGCGGGGCAAATTCCTGTCCGTAAAGCCACGATAAATGTACGGAGTGCCGGAACAGCGGCCCGGTTTCTGGTGGTTTTTCTTAGCCTTAGCGGCGGCGAATATATTATTGAAGCGTCCAAGCAGATGAAAAAACGGCCGATGGCGCAAGCCATTGAAATCTTACGTTCGCTGGGCGTAGAAATAAAATGCCTCGGAAAAGAAGGTTTTTTTCCCCTTAAGATTACTTCGGAACTAGGAAAACAGGCTGTCCCCTCATTAATTTCCGTTGACACAAACATAAGCAGCCAATTTGCCAGCGCGTTTTTACTCACCGGAGCGATTATGAAGACAGGGCTTAGGCTTTTGCTGACAGGTGAACGGAGCGATGGCGCATATATTAACCTGACTCTTAAAATGATGGCGGATTTTGGAATTGAAACTAAAAAAGACGGAAACAGATATGATGTTAGCCAAACTAAAGAATTTGGCATTAATGAATACCAGATTGAGCCGGATCTTTCGGCAGCTTGTTATTTTTACGCGCTTGCCCCGCTGTTAAGGGTTAATGTCCTGGTGAAAAATGTCTTCCTTAATACTTTGCAGGGCGATTTGAAATTTTTATTCTTATTGGAAAAAATTGGCTGCAATTTAGAAGAAACCAAAGCGGGAATCTGGGTAAGGGGAAGGCATTTAAGCAAATACCCCGGCATGATAATCGATATGCAGGATTTTTCTGACCAAGTCCTGACATACGCGGCAATTGCACCGTTTGCTTTTACAGAAACGAAAATTACCAACGTAGCGCATATCCGTAAGCAAGAGTCAGATCGGCTTTTGGCCGCTTGGCAAGAACTTACGCGGTTGGGGGTAACCTGTCATTTAATCGAAAATGAAAGCGGGATTTTAATCAAACCGCTGGCAGAAGAGCTTGAAAAAAACTTTTTAATCGAAACATACGAAGACCACCGCATGGCAATGGCTTTTACGCTGATTGGACTGAAAACTGGCAAAATTACCATCAAAAACCCGGCTTGCTCGGCAAAAACCTTTGCTGATTATTTTGCGATTATTGATGAGTTAACTAGATAAATGGGATGAGATTATGAGCTACGCTCAAGTCGCCAGCTTTGGAGGATAATTGGAAAAATATGGAAAAAATTGAAACTTACGAACGCGAAGAACGCGCCATTTTAGTGGGCGTAAATACAGGGGCTGAGCCTGATTTCGATGCTTGCATGGAAGAACTGGAAAAACTTGCCGAAGCAAGCCAGATGGAAGTGGTGGGCGTTTTGACCCAAAATATGCCCGAAAAGCACCGCTCATTATATGTGGGAACAGGAAAAGCCGAAGAAATCCGGGAAGCGGCCAAGGCTCTTAATGCGGACATCATCGTTTTTTATGATTCTTTATCCCCGACCCAATTACGCAATCTGCAAAAAGAAATTGAATGCCCGGTGATGGACAGGACCGCGCTTATTTTGGATATCTTTGAAAAAAGGGCGGAAAGCAGCGAGGCAAAATTGCAGGTTGAAGCCGCCAAACTCCAGTACCTGCTGCCGCGCCTTGTCGGAATGCACGAAGCCCTAACCAGACAGGCCGGAACAAGCGGAAGCAAGTCAAGCCGGGGATTGGGTGAAAAGAAGTTAGAGCTTGACAAGCGGAAAATTAACCACCGCCTTGACGAACTGCGCCGGGAGCTAAAGGAAGTGGCGGCCGGGCGTTTGGTGAAGCGGAAAAAGCGCATGGAATCACGGCTTCCGCTCGTCTCGCTGGTTGGCTATACCAACGCCGGGAAATCAACGCTCCTTAACGCAATGGTTGATACGTATATGGAAGATGACGAGAAAAAAGTTTTGGAAAAAGATATGCTTTTTGCAACCCTTGACACGACGGTCAGGCGGATTGATAATGGCAGTAGCCCGGTTTTCCTGCTTTCTGATACGGTTGGCTTTATTCACAATTTGCCCCATAGCTTGATTAAGGCTTTCCATTCAACACTTGAAGAAGTAAAAGAAGCCGACCTTTTACTCCATGTCATTGATTTTGCGGACGACCAGCACCAAGCCCATATTAAAGACACGCTGGCGACCCTTACGGAGCTGGGGGCTGCCCATATCCCGATGATTTATGTCTATAATAAAGCGGATAAGTGCATGGAAGATATACCGTTCAAAATGGACGAAAACCGGATTTATATTTCCGCCAGCAAGCAGATTGGCATTGAGGAGCTGACCGAAATGATTATTGACATAGTTTTTGCCGATTATCAGGAAATGGACGTGCTTATTCCCTATCAAGATGGTGCTGTTACGTCATATTTTATAGAAAATGCCGAAATAAAAAAGCTTCAGTATTTTGAAGAGGGGGCTGCCATGACCGTCAGATGCCATGTGGCGGACCGGGACAAATACAAGAAGTATATGAGGGATGAGGCTGGGGATAGCGATCTGCAGCCGTTGTCATTGCTGCCCCCGCGCCGCAATCCCTAGGTATAAAACATGAGGCTTAATAAATTCATCGCCGCAGCGGGGACTTGCTCCCGGCGTGACGCAGACAAATTAATCAAAGCAGGAAAAGTAACGGTAAACGAAATAGCCGCGGTCATGGGAATGGAGATCAGCCCAAGCGATGTTGTTACTGTCGGCGGCAAAAAACTTAGCCAGCAAGAAGAAAAAATCGTCTTGGCGTTTTACAAACCGATTGGCGTAACCTGCACCGAAAAAGACCGCTTTGCCAAAAAAATAGTTAAAGATGTTTTACATTACCCGGTCCGCTTAACTTATTCCGGCCGCCTTGACAAGGATTCTGAAGGCCTTTTACTTATGACGAATGACGGGGACTTAATCAGCAAGATGATGGGCGGCGCGGAAGGAAATGAAAAAGAATATGAGGTTAAAGTAGATAAAGAAATAACAGCTGATATGATAGCGAAATTATCCGGCGGAATTTATCTTCCGGAATTAAAAATAAAAACAAAACCCTGCCGGATTAAGCAATTGGGAAAGTATACTTTTACAATTATTTTGACCCAAGGAGTCAATAGACAGATAAGAAGAATGTGCGAAGTTTGCGGATACCGGGTCAAAAAACTAAAAAGGACACGGATTATCAATATTGGACTTGCAAATTTAAAACCCGGTGAACACCGCCGGATTTTGCATGACGAACTTAAGGCCTTATACCAAAGCGTGGGCATGGGGCATAATTTGGCGGGAAAAGTCAGTTTATGTCAACCACAACATATAGTTAAATAACAAGTGTTATTTAAAACACCATGCCATTCCGGTGTAAACACTTGTGTCATTGCGGCCCCCAAGCCGCATATTTCCCTTGAAATGTACTTGTGTAAACATTGTGTCATTGCGGCCCTGCGCCGCAATCCCCCTTGAAAGTACTTGTATAAACACTTTAGAGAGGTACAGATGGAAAACTCCCCCACAATCGCCCGGATTAAAGAACTGACCGAAACTTTATCAGCGGCAGCGCGGGCTTATTACGCCGAAGACCGGGAAATAATGAGCAATTACGAATATGATAAATTATATGATGAGCTTAGCTTGCTTGAAAAAGAAACAGGCTTTAGCTTGTCAAACAGCCCGACACAATATGTAGGTTATGAAGCCGTTTTAGAGCTTCCCAAAGAACGCCATGAAAAACCGATGCTTTCCCTTGGCAAAACCAAAAATCGTGAAGAGCTTAAAGATTGGCTTAAAGACAAGCAAGGAATTTTATCATGGAAATTGGACGGTTTGACGGTTGTCCTTACCTACAATGACGGAAAACTTGCAAAAGCTGTCACCAGAGGGAACGGCGAAATCGGCGAGGTGGTGACAGGCAATGCGCGGGCCTTTCTTGATTTGCCATTGACCATCCCGTTTAAGCAAGAATTGGTTTTAAGGGGCGAAGCGGTAATCACCTACAGCGATTTTACCCAAATAAATGAAGCACTTCCAGAAACCGAAGAGCTTTACAAAAATCCGCGCAATCTTTCAAGCGGTTCAGTCAGGCAGCTCAATAATAAAGTAACCGCGGCCAGAATGGTCAGGTTTTTTGCCTTTGCCATTGTCAAAGCGGCCGGAAAAGAGTTTGCTTTCCGCAAAGAACAGATGTCATTTTTAAAAGCGCAAGGTTTTTTAGTTGTTGATTTTACCCTGGTTGATGAAAATAACCTTAACTTAATAATCGGGCAATATGAGGAAAAGGTTAAGAGTAGTGATATCCCCTCTGATGGCCTGGTGATTAGCTATGATGATATCGCTTATGGTGAAAGCCTTGGCGCGACCGCAAAATTCCCCCGCGATTCGATGGCATTTAAGTGGGAAGATGAGATCCGCGAAACAACCCTGCTCGAAATTGAATGGAGCCCGAGCCGGACAGGCCTTATTAACCCGGTTGCGATTTTTGCCCCGGTTGAGTTAGAGGGGACGACCATAAGCCGCGCATCAGTCCACAATATCAGCATCCTTAAGAACCTAAAGCTTGGCATTGGCGACCGGATCAGCGTTTATAAAGCAAATATGATTATTCCTCAAATTGCCGAAAACCTGACTTGCTCTGACTCGGTCATAGTCCCGGCTAAATGCCCGGCTTGCGGAAAAGAAACGAAAATCCATAGCGTAAGTGATGTTAAATCCCTTTATTGCTTTAACCCTGATTGCGGGGTCAAAAAAATAAAATCATTTACCTTGCTGGTCAGCCGGAACGCCCTAAACATCGCCGGAATGAGTGAAGCGACTTTAGAAAAATTTATCGGCAAGGGCTTTATCCGCACTTATGCTGATTTATTCCATTTGGAAAATTACCGTCAGGATATCATCACGATGGAGGGCTTCGGCGAAAAATCTTATCAAAATCTCATCAAAAGCATTGATATTGCCAGAAAGACGACCTTGCCCCGCGTGATTTACGGCTTGGGCATCCTAAACATCGGCGCGGCGAACGCGAAAATGTTATGCCGTGAGTTTGATGATGATATTGAAAGGCTTCGGAATGCGACAATCGAAGAGCTTAGCGGTATCGAGGGAATCGGTGAAGTGATTGCCGCTTCATTATATGATTATTTCCGGGCCGGAAAGAATAGCGAAGAGCTTGACAAGCTCCTTAACGAACTTTACATTGAAACGGCGAAAACTGAAACCACCGCCAGGAATCTTGACGGCCTAAGTTTTGTCATTACCGGAAGCCTTAATAATTTTACCCGCCATGAACTAAAGGAAGAAATAGAAAAGCGGGGCGGAAAAGTGACCGGATCGGTAAGTTCAAAAACCAAAGCCTTAATAAATAATGACAATGCCTCGAACTCGTCAAAGAACAAGACCGCCAAGGAATTGGGGATTCCGGTGGTGACCGAGGACGAATTTGCCGGGGAGTATCTGGGGTAGGGGGATAATTCGGTTCGTAAGTTTGACTTCAAACGAAAAACCATAGTAAAACGGAGAGCAACCATGCCAATCAAAATTCAAAGCCAATTACCAGCCAAGGAAATCCTTGAAAACGAAAACATCTTCGTGATGGACGAACTAAGGGCAATATCGCAAGATATCCGCCCGCTGCAAATCTGCATCCTTAATTTGATGCCAATCAAACAAGACACCGAACTGCAATTACTGCGCGGATTATCCAATACCCCGCTCCAAATAGACGTAACTTTTATGAAAATCGACAGCCACGTTTCCCTTAATACGGACAGCAGCCACCTGAATAAGTTTTATGATAACTTTGAAAATTTAAAACAGCAAAAATTTGACGGCTTGATTATCACCGGGGCCCCGATTGAACATCTGCCCTTTGAAGAGGTTGATTATTGGGCAGAATTATGTGAAATAATGGAATGGTCAAAGCGTAATGTCACCTCAACCTTTCATATCTGCTGGGGTGCCCAGGCCGCCCTTTATTATCATTATGGCATTGGAAAAAAATCCCTGCCGGAAAAATTGTTCGGTGTTTATGAACATACAATCATTAACCGGAAAATACCGCTTGTCCGCGGCTTTGATGATGTTTTCATGATTCCGCATAGCCGCCATACCGCCAGCGACGAAGAAGCAATTCATAAAAATGGCAGGCTTAAGGTGCTGGCTAAATCAAAAGAAGCGGGCATTTTCCTGTGTGAAGCCGATGAAGGCAAGCAGATTTTTGTGTTCGGCCACCCGGAATATGACCGCCTGACCCTTCATAATGAATACGTCCGCGATATTGGGAAAGGCTTGGCAATAAAAATGCCCCTTAATTACTACCCTGACAATGACATGGCGAAAAAGCCGCATTTGCAATGGCGTTCACACAGCATTAATTTTTACAGCAACTGGGTCAATTATTATGTTTACCAGCAAACGCCGTATGAGCTGTAGGAGCAATCAAGCAATTAAGATGGGCGTAAAAAACTATTTAACTGTCAGCCCGAATATGTTATAATTAAGTTGGCAGGAATCAGAGGATAGGAGAATGACAGAAAATTGGGCAAAATTGAAATGAGCGAAGCAGCAGCAAGTTCACTACAGATAACCGACAAAGCTCCGCAGTTAGATGACACGAGCAAAGAGATTTTATCGAATAAAGAGTTCCTTGCCATATTGCTTAAGCATACCGCCAAAGAATTTAAGGATATGTCATATCAGGAAATTGCCGATTGCATAGAAGCTGATAAAATCAGCAATGTGACAGAAGTTGCGCCGGGCAGGACTAACCAAAACCGGATTGAGGGGCTGAATCCTGAATTTAAAGCACTAAATGAAATGATGTCGCGGTTCGATGTATATTTTAAGGTCATTAACCCGAAACTTTCTAATGAGGAAGTTGCTTGTTATATTTACGTTGATGTAGAGGCACAGGGAAACTATAGGCCGGGATATCCGATCGAAAAGCGCGGCATATACTATATGTCAAGGATGATTGGCTCACAAATAGCGGCCCCGACAGCAAAGACTGACTACACCGTTTTGGCGAAAGTCTATAATATCTTTATCTGCCGGGAAAATGTGCCGAAAGATTTACGCAACACAATTTCCCAATATGAGCTAGTTAACACTTGGAACAGCAAGGACATAGAGACTCAACCGGGTGACAATGATTTAATGACGATGGTCATAATCAGGCTGGGTGATCCGGACGATGACAATACCGAAGAAATAATCCGGATTATGAACGCCTTGTTTTATCCGCGGACGAAGAAATCATATAAAGTATTGGAAAACCACGTTAAATATAGCAAGTCACTAAGCCAGGAGGTAAAGAAGATGTCAGGATTAGGCGAAATGGTTTTTATGGAAGGCATAGAAGAGGGTATAGAAAAGGGCATAGAAAAGGGCGTAGTAAAAGGCAAAGCCGAAATTATCTTGAATATGTATGAAGCTGGCTATCCGGTTGAGGAAATAGCAAAAATAGCGAAGATTACTAAGGAAAGCGTTGAAAAAATCCTTGCATATCAGGAAGTGCTAGTGTGAAGATTAAAATTTCCACTTTCTAAAAAACTAAAGTGTTAAAAACTTTAGTTTTTTGGGTTTAAGTTTGATAATCGTAATCTTTCGCCAATACTTCCGCCCAGCTTTTTTTACCCTTGTTCCCGTCTTGGAACAGGGTCATTTTTTTGACCACACCAGTCAACAAAAAAGCTATTGCATTTCCGCCAAAATTATATTAAACTAACAATGAGAATTAACCTTTACGATGGCTCGCCAATTATGGATATGATATATAGAAAGGAATCACCCATGAAACGAAATATATTCACGAAATCAGCACTCCATACTCGCGAAAGCTTATTAACCAAACCCGCCCATGCCAAGGCATTTGCCAAAGCAATCGCCTTACTGCTGGTCTTTGCCTTGATTCTAAAGCCGTTCCCTTTGGCGGCAACAGAACTTATGAGTTTAGACAATATGGAAAATCTTTCCAAAGAAAATCTTTCCATCAACAACCTTTCCATTGACAACATGGAAAACCTTTCCATCGAAAATAATCCCAAAGAAGATTCCACTTCCTTGGAAAACAATTCCATCGAAGACGAAGACCCCAACCAATCCGGCAACACCGACTTCGAAATCACAAAAATTACAGAGCTTAGCGGGGACATCTCATTATTCGCATTATGCCCCGACTGCGGGGAAGACCCTTGCGTATGTATAGTAAACATAGTAATTTGCCTTGACTGCGGCCAAGACCCTTGCGAATGCCCGCTTGTCATTGACTTTGACAATCTAGTTCCTGGTCATAGTGATTATAATGTTGATTATGCTAATAATACTATCACCGTCTTTGGCACTTCGTCTGTTGTCCTCAAAGGTGGTTATTGGATGGGCTCGGTCGTTATTCAAGAGTCCTTGGACATCACCATTTTGGATAATACAAAGATTATGCGCAATGAGGGCGCCGGGATGGCTCTTGTAGTTCCAGATGGTGCAACAATCCATGGCGAGGGCAGCGAGATTTGGATAAATGGATTCAGCCATGGCATTTTTGCCGCTGGCGATGTGACGCTTTCCGGTGAATTCGGCAACATTAACGCCGGAAGCATAGGGCAATCTGGCAATAGTGTTGCCATCTTGGGTGATAATATTACCATCACAGCCACGATTGGCGGGATAGAGGCCTTAGAGGGGTTGGCGGCCGGGGAAGGAATACGGGCTGGGGGGAACGCAAGGATTACCGATACTGCCCGGATTGGCTTTATAGGGGGCGGAGATGTCGTTGATTCTATGCTCGGTATTTCCTATGGCAATGGGATTCATGCAAATGGCAATGTTATTATCGATGGGGTGATAAATAAAATTGAAGCCCATACTGCCATCCGGTGTGATAATGCTGTTATTGGCCAAGATGGCAATATCTCGTTAATTAAAGGGACAGTTGGCATTTATGCAAATGTGGGTATAATAATAAACGGAAATATAGATTATGTTTCCGCGAGCGTTGGAATACAACAAAATTCTAACCGAGAATTTGACATTATTTCAATATCTGGCCGGATTGGCGGAATAAATGCTGTCAATTCAGCCATTTCAGGAGTTGGGACGGTTGATATAAATGGGACGGTCGGCAATATTATTGGCAACCCAGCCATTATCTCCATTATCTCTGATATCATCATTTCTGGCTCGGTGGGTAATATTAAAGCTTCCGACTTTGATTCTTTCGCAAATGCTATCTATGCGCCTTATGGCTCTATATCAATTGAAATTGACGGATCAGTCGGCAATATCGATGTTGGCCTTGGCATATGCCTGCAAGCGGGCGAAAATATATATATTTCCGGCACGGTGGGGCAAATCTCCGGAACGTCATTAGAATACACAGGTCATTATATCCCGACCGCCATTCTGGCCGACAGCTTTACAATCGCAAACAATAGTGTCGTTTACGCGACAGGCGTATCTACATCTGATGGTTTTAATCAAGTCCCCCTTAATCCCACCCATAATTCACAGGGCATATTATTCACCGGGGGAAAAGATTTCCCAAGCGGCAGGGTTTACGGCGATGTCACATTAAGGCGCAATTTGGTTCTTCAACGCCACCAGTCTTTGTCTGTGCCAAGCGGCAATAGCCTTACGATTCCACAAAGCATTATCCTTACGAATAACGGGACGCTTAATAACAGCGGGACGATTCTTAACCATGGCACGATTGACAGCCGGGTAGATGGCGTTAGGGGAAGCGGTGTTTTAGTCGGCGGAGCGGTGCGGTATCGGTCGAATACGCCGCCCCAAAGCGTACCGCCAGCGAGTGTGACAGAAAAGCCAGAGCCTGCCCCCGCGAAATCTTTCTATACTGTGAATGCTACTTATTTAAATGAAAGAAGCGGACCGGGGACTGGTTTCCCACTAGTCGGCAGATTGGCAAGAGGGACGGTTGTTGAGATAATTGAGTTTAGCCCTGATGGCGAGTGGGTGCTTGCCCATACCGGAACGTGGCTGTCAGTTAATTACCTTAACCATCTTAGCGGGCCGGTCCGGCCTTTAGAAACAGAAGCAAGCCAAGAGCGGGTGACGGCATATGCTGTTAATATAAGCCCGGCCTCGCGCCTGTTTGTCCGGAACGCGCCGGGCATGAATGGGCGGATAGTCGGCACTTTACGCGCCGGGGACATCGTCAGGGTGACCGGATTAAGCAATGGCTGGGCGGCGATTAATTATACTAGTGGTATACCGACCGCGTATGTGGCGGCGCGGTATTTGCAGGAGATTGACCAAAGGTGACAATATGATTCCCCTAAAATTAGAAACCCTATTAGAAGGCCGCATAGTCGAAAATGACCGCGTGGAATACAAACGTGGCTGGAATCCATCTGAGATTATTACCACCATTTGTGCATATGCTAATGATTTTTCGAATACGAATGGCGGTTATGTCGTCATTGGCATAGAAGAGAAGAATGGCCGCCCTATTTTACCACCCATCGGAGTTGATGAAAATGAATTAGATAAAATCCAGCAAGAGTTATTTAGGTTTTGCAATTTCATTGAACCACGCTATATTCCGAAATCTGAGATAATACGTTATCAGGAAAAATGCTTATTATATCTTTGGTGTTCAGGTGGCGATGCCGGCCCATATTCAGCTCCCGAAGATATTTATGCAAAAACCAAATCAAATAAAGTGTTTTGGATTAAGCCGTCATCAGTAAAAACTATTGCCAGACGAGATGATCTTAACGAACTTTTTATGAAATTTACTTCAGTGCCATTAGATGACCGTGTCAATCGTGAAGCGAAAATCACTGATATTCGCCGAGCTTATCTTGAGGATTATCTAGTTGAGAGCAACAGCTCACTTGCCAGTGAAATTGACAAGAGGCCTCTAGGCGACATTCTTACGGCCCTTGAAGTAGCGAATGTAACCGATACAGGATACGATATCCGAAACATTGGCTTACTTATGTTTTCGGACAAGCCAGAAAAATTCCATCCATGCTCACAAATTGAACTGATACGGTTTAACTCGCCAGAAGCCGAAGGATCTGATGATTTTGTTGAAAAGATATTCAAAGGGCCGATACATAAGCAGGTACGCGACGCTCTTTCGTATATTAAGACAAACGTAATCGAAGAAAAAGTAGTAAAGCATCGTGACCGTGCTGAAGCAGACCGATTTTTCAATTATCCATATGACGCATTGGAAGAAGTTTTGGTAAATGCAGTTTTTCATAAATCCTATAGTATTTACGAGCCGGTCGAAATTCGCATTTACTTAAATCGTATCATGGTCATCAATCATCCCGGCCCGGAGAAGCACATTGATATGGTAAAGTTTAGTAATGGACTTGCTGTTTCAAGACGTTACCGCAATCGGCGCATAGGTGAATTTTTTAAGGAAATAGATTTATCAGAAAAGAAATCAACAGGCGTTACAAAGATTTTGCGAGCTTTAAAAATTAACGGTTCACCGACTCCGGAGTTTGAAACAGATGAAGACCGTCATTATTTCATAGCAACGATTTATGCACATGAGGCGTTTAATGTCAGTAAGGAAATAGATGATGATATAAATGGCGGTATAAATGGCGGTATAAATGGCGGTATAAATGGCGGTATAAATGGCGGTATAAATGGCGGTATAAATGGCGGTATAAATCGGCACAAGTTAATTATCGGTCTGCTGGAGAAAAACCCCAGTATGTCAAAGAAGCAACTGGCAGAAGCAACAGGTTTGTCCTCAAGAACAATTGAGCGTGAGACAAAAGCATTGAAGCAGGATGGCATTCTATTAAGAATTGGGTCTAATAAAACCGGGTCCTGGAAAATAATAGAAAAATAATTATTTACCATCCTTTGCGCCACCCTCCCCCTCAAGCGTTTCATGCGGGGCTAAAGAAGCTTCCTCAAGCACGAGTTCATCATCACGGTATTTTTTCGCGTCAACGAGGTATTTTTTGGTGGCAAAAATGCCGATAATAGCGATAACGCCAAGCAGGATATTGAAGTTGCCCTCGCCGTGGACGACCATCTGCCGGGCGATGACGAATAAAAGGACGTCAAGGACGGTTTCGGGTGTATGTTTGATCAGCATTTTGGTGAACTCAATGCCGATGACCAAGTTAAAGACCAAAGTGAGGACGCTTTCAAACTCCATGTTCATAATCGCGATGTCCACATCGATTAGGACAAGGAAAACGTCAACGAGCTTGATGGTGATGACTGCCAGCAGCAAAAATGCAATTGCCACTTCGAAGAATTTTGAGTATTTTTCGAGTAAGCCGATTAAAATTGTGCCTTTGTCTTTGATATTTTTCATAATTGCTCCTTGATTTGGTTTGCTGATGAGGGGAGATTGTGGTATCATTAATAGTATAGCAGATAAATGCTTAAGTTGAAAGCCTTTATTTTGCCAAACATATAAAAAAGGAGAAAAATGAAACCAAAAGCAAATTTCCCCCCAAATCCTAAAATCTTTAGCCCTAACGCCAGTGCTAACGCAGGGGCTAACGCCAGTGCTAACGCAGGCCCTAACGCCAGTGCTAACGCTAACGCTGGTGCAGTGCTGGTGAGGCTGGTGCTGACACTGGCTCTGACGCTAACGCTAATGCTGGCATTTACGCTTAACGTCTGGGCCTCCGGCACTCACACGGTCACTTTTTTCCACGGTTACACCCCTAATCCGGGTAATATCGTCATCTCGGTAGCTGACGGCGAGACAGTAGGGACGAGGTTTCCGGCTGACCCGGAGCGAGACGGTTTTTATTTCCACGGCTGGTTATATAATCCGGGTACAGGCATCGAGCCGTTTGATGCTGACACCGTTGTTACTTCCGACATATCGGTCCAAGCGGAGTGGGGTGCTGTGCTTTACGATATATTCTATGACCTTGACGGCGGGACAGTCAACCCATTAACCCCTAACCCAGTCCAGTTTTCGATTTATGGAAGCTTTATGGATCATCAGTCGATTACCTTAAATAACCCGACCAAGCAAAACTTTACCTTTGCCGGCTGGACGGGGACAGGGCTTTCAGAACCAACGATGAGCGTCCATATCCCGGTTGGATCCTTTGGCCATCGGTGGTATACGGCGACATGGACAGCCGCTCCCCCGATGACTTTTGACCTTGATGAACTGTCAGCTGCGCCTGACAATGCTGCCGGCCCAAGCTGGATGATTAGCCTTAATAACATTATCATTACCGAAAACAACGTGCCGATTATCCTGACCGGCGATAGCGGCGGCCGCTCGGTCGTCATTACTTATGCGACAGACATAACCTTGGCGGCCGGGACAAAGATTATGAGCGATTCGACGACTGAACCGGCCCTAAGGCTTAACCACGAAGCAGTTGTAAGGGGTGATGGCAGCGACGTTAACATCTACGGCCATGGAAATCACGCCATCGGCGCAGTAAATGGCGTTACGCTAACCGGGACGTTCGGCGATATTGGCGGCATGGGCCCCAGCGGGAGCGGCATTATAGCTAATAACGGCAATATCACCATCCTGGGCCAGACCGGGAACATTTACGGTGCCTTTAATGGAATTATTACACAATCAGGAGATGTCACCATCGCTGGCAGGACAGAGAGAATACAAGGAACAATTAACGGCATCCGCGCAGGAGCGGGGGATATTACAATCTCCGGGACTACCGGCGCGATTAGCGGCGGAGATTCCGGTGGAGGCCTTGTTGCAACTCTTGGAGTCACTATTTCCGGGACGACGGGGAGCATTTATGGCGGCCTGGGCGGCATTAATTCAGACAGTGGCGGGGTCCTTATCTCTGGGACAACCGGCGCGATAAATGGCGGAACTGACGGCAAAGGCATTGCCGTACGTTCTGGCGATGTCATCATTTCCGGAAACGGCACGACCGGGCAGATCGGGGGGGGGGATGGCGGCATTTATAGCGTGTACGGAGACCTCGTGCTAAAAGACAGCCGCGTTGTTTATGCGTCGTCAGTTTGGACATGGGACTCTTCAATAAGCGGCGAAGTCCCTAGCTTTCCGGCCCCTGGTTCACAAGGGATCTTGCTTAGCCATAACGAATGCACAGTCTACGGCAATGTGACGCTAAAGCACAGCCTAACGATTGGGGAATACCAGACGCTGACCATACCGCAAGGAAGCGTTTTAACGATTCCCAACTGGATTACATTAACGAATAATGGGACGATTATTAATCATGGCGTGATCGAAAGCCGGATCGGCGGTTTTGGTGGAAGCGGCACTTTGATTGGCACACCAGTGCGTTATCGGTCAAATGTGCCAAATACAGCAGCCCAAGCAGAAGTGGCTGAACAGCCAGATCCACCAACGCCAGCCAAGTCTCTATATACAGTCAATGCTACTTTTTTAAATGAAAGAAGCGGGCCGGGGACTCATTTCCCACTAGTCGGCAGATTGGCAAGGGGGACGGTTGTAGAGATAATCGAATTTAGCCCTGATGGCGATTGGGTGCTTGCCCATACCGGGACGTGGCTGTCATTAATGTACCTTAACCATCTTAGCGGCCCTGTCAGGCCATTAGAAACAGAAGCAAGCCCAGGCCGCGTAATGGCATATGCCGTTAATATAAGCCCGGCCTCGCGCCTGTTTGTCCGGAACGCGCCGGGCATGAACGGACGGATAGTCGGCACTTTACGCGCCGGGGACATTGTCAGGGTGACCGGGTTAAGCAATGGCTGGGCGACGATTAATTATACCAGCGGCATACCGACCGCTTATGTGTCGGCGCAGTATTTGCGGCAGAATTAGATTTCAAGATTGCGGCTCGGAGGCCGCAATGACCTTATTTTACGTGCTTGACCCTTTTACGTCATTGCGGGCTTGACCCGCAATCTATAAACCCATAGGAGATTTTATGAAGAAACGATTTTACCCATTATTGGCATTGCTAGCCCTAGCGTTTGCCTTACTAATCCCAAAAGCGGCATACGCCAGTCCGGCACCCATGCCCACTGTGTTTGACCTGACGGCACTGGCGGCTTTGCCGGACGGTTATGTTGGCGAAGGCTTTTTTATCCACGGAGATTCTGGTGCCGGGGGAAATATCATCATGATAGCTACCCCGGACGCAATTCTCCTTGCCGGCGATAGTGGCGGCCGCCCGGTCGTAGTTACGCACGCCAAAGACATTACCCTTTCCCCGGGCACGAAGATTACCAGCGAGGTTAATTATCCTGCGCTAGTCCTGTATGAAGACGCCATTATCCGCGGCCAAGGTGAGGATATTGTTATTGAGTCAAAATTATCCATGAGCGGACTTGAGGCTTTTGGGAATGTGACAATCGATGGAAGCATCGGCAGTATTTCAGCAACAGGCGCAACAGGCGGCACCGGTATTTACGCGGTTAACGATATCATAATCTCCGGCACGGTTTTGGCTATTAGCGGTAATACTGGCATTAGGTCGGCGGCCGGCAATATTATTATCTCCGGAGACGTTGGCAATATTACCGGGACGGATAGAAACGGAATTTTAGCCAATCAAAGCGTTACCATTGAGGGCAGGACGGGGAATATTTCGGGGATAGCGAGTGCAATTGAAGCCTATCTTGGTAATGTCACCATCTTAGGATCAACCGGGGCGATAAGCGGCATTACCATTTTCGACTTAGGCCCTCCTGCCCATGGCATTTGGGCTAATAACGGCAATATCACCATTGGCGGGGAAGTAGAAAGCATTTCCGCTACAATTAACGGCATTTTGGCCATGAACGTCACAATTGGCGGCACGATCGGAAACATTTCCGGCGGTGGCAATGGAATTTGGGCATTGGCGGGGGGGGGTGTTGTCAATTTTTGCGAAGCCTGGTCGGTTAGCGGAACCGAATCGAGCGGAATTACCGGCCGGAACATCACTATTTCGGGTACGACAGGGGCAATTAGCGGCGGCGAAAGAGGGATTGTTACAAGTGGTGGAGCTGCAAGCATTATTACATTCTCCGGAAACGGCCCGGTGGGGCAGATCACAGGCGGAGCAGGCAGTGATCAAACGGGCGGCATTGTGACAGCAGGAAGCCTGATCATAAAAGACAACCTGATGATATATGCGTCATCAGCGGTACTTTCTGATCTTTCTTCATTTGATATATTTTCCCCATTAATTGCCGCCCCCGGTTCACGGGGAATCTTGTTTGAAGATGATAAGGCAACGGTTTATGGCAATGTGACGCTAAGTGAAAATTTGATCATTGCGGAGGGTTATACGCTTAATATACCGGGGACTTCGGTCCTTAACATCCCCAACGGAGTAACACTTTATAATGGCGGCACGGTCAGGAATCACGGCGTGATAGAGAGCTGGACAAACGGTTTCCGCGGATCGGGCAGTTTGATTGGCGGAGCGGTGCGGTATCGGTCAAACGTGGCAAATATAATAGTTACGCAGGAAGTGAGTAAAAAGCCAGAGCCACCAACGCCAGCCAAGTCTTTATATACTGTCAATGCGAATTTTTTAAATGAAAGAAGCGGGCCGGGAACTCATTTCCCGCTGGTCGGCAGATTGGCAAGGGGGACGGTTGTTGAGATAATCGAATTTAGCCCTGATGGCGAGTGGGTGCTTGCCCATACCGGGACATGGCTGGCAGTCATGTACCTTAACCATCTTAGCGGACCTGTCAGGCCTTTGGAAACAGAAGTAAGCCTTGGTCAGGTGACGGCATATGCTGTTAACATAAGCCCGGCTTCGCGCTTGTTTGTCCGGAACGCGCCGGGCATGAATGGCAGGGTTGTCGGCACTTTACGCGCCGGGGACATCGTCAGGGTGACCGGGATAAGCAATGGCTGGGCAGCGATTAATTATACTAGCAGTATACCGACCGCGTATGTGTCGGCCGCTTATTTATGGGAGATTGAGGAGATTGCGGCTCGGAGGCCGCAATGACCCCCTTTTACGTCATTGCGGAATGACCCCCTTTTACGTCATTGCGGAATGACCCCATTTTACGTCATTGCGGGCTTGACCCGCAATCTATAAACTTCATAGGAGAATAACCATGCACATAGGAGTAGATGTCGGCGGAACGAACCTTGTCGCCGGAGTCGTTACCAAAGAGGGCGAAATACTCGCAAAAGCCAAACGCCCGACCATAAATGACAAAGGCGCGAATGCAATCATCGATGACATCAAAACGATTATTGCCGAAGCTTGCGATAAAGCCGGGTTAAGTGAAAGCAAAATCACCTCAATTGGCTTAGGCATTCCCGGCCCGGTTGACAATGACAGCGGAAAAGTGATTTTCTGCGCCAACCTGCCCTTAACTAATGCCTCTCTTGCGGATATGCTCAAGGAAAAATGGAACGTCAAAATCCACTTGCTAAACGATGCTGACGCGGCCGCTTTTGGGGAAGCCTATGCCGGAAGCGCCAAAGGCTGTGCCAATATGGTCATGATTACATTAGGGACCGGCATTGGCGGCGGCATTGTCATCAATGGCAAAATTTTTACCGGCTTTAACCAGATCGGCGGTGAAATCGGGCATATGGCCTTTATCCATGATGGAAAATCATGTAACTGCGGAGCAAAAGGCTGCTGGGAAAAATATGCTTCAGCGAGCGGTCTGATTGCCCTTACGAAAGAGCAGATGGACATCGACCCGGCTAGCACCATGTGGCAAATCGCCCCTGATAAACATTTGGTTGATGGGCAGACGGCCTTTATTGCAAAAGGTGAGGGTGACGCTTCCGGCCAGCTGGTTGTTAATAAATATCTTAATTATCTTGCCAGCGGCCTTAGCAGCATTGTCAATATTTTCCAGCCGGAAATAATCACGATCGGCGGCGGAATCAGCAATGAGGGTGACGCGATGCTGCTGCCCGTCAGGGAAATGGTCGAAAAATCGACGTTCCGGCATCCGGTACGGAATACCGAAATCCGGATTGCTTCACTGGGCAACGATGCCGGGATAATCGGGGCAGCTTTGGCCGGGGTAGTTTGAAAATTAGCTCGTCCGCATAATCCGGTTAAGGACATCACGGCGAAACTCGTCAAGATGGGCATTGATAAAACCATTAAGGTCAGGATTTCTGACCAATGCGGTCATATCCATGCCGTAAGTAAGGGAACTTTTTTCGTCAACCGAATCAGGAGCCAAAAAGGTCGCGTTGCCAACGCGGCGGCCCATTGCGGCTAAGTCATAACGCTTACCGCCTTTTATTTGGGAGGCAAAGACGCTTAAAAGCTCTAACGCAAGCTCCGGATAAGGCGCGGTGTCAAAAATGACTTTTGCCTCGTCATTTAGCCAGTCAAGTCCGCGCCATACCTCAAGGGCATAGACTTTTTCCGGGCGTAGGTTTTCCGGGACAAGCTGGAGTGCTTCCAGTAAACGCATGGCAATAGCGACATGGGTATCGTGCTTGTCGAATAGATTGTGGGTAAATAAGAACTGGGGGCGGCACGCGCAGACAATGGCGGCCATTTCCGCGGTGCATGAAGCATTTGGTTTTTTGACCGCTTTGCTTTCGTAACCTAACTGGAGCATGGCTGAATACCTGCCGATTAAGGCCGCTTTGTTTTGCTCAACGGCGCGGATTGCTTTGATTTCGGCATTGGCTTTACCGCCCGGCGGCGAACCATCACGCAGTGAACCAGACCCATCAGTTACGACCACCGCACCAAACCATTTGCTTTCTGAATTGTAGCATTCAGCAATCGGGCCATAAGCCATGATTTCTACATCGTCTTGGTGGGCGGCGATACAAAGATGGGTTATTCTTTCTAAGGCGGTTTTTTCGTTAGTTCCGCCGGGGATAAAAAGCTGGGCGTTTGGGTTGGTTAGGTTCATAGTAGGTATTATATAGGAGATAAATGAAAAAAACAACTTATCAAGTCATCATCTTATTCCTCATCTTGTGCCTTTTAATAACAGGTGTTATTATTGCCGTGCTGCTTAAGAAAAATAATGAGGGGCAAAACTTAAATCTGGGCCAGCAAGAGGGAAGCGGTGCGTTTGATTTTTTGACCCTTGAGGAAGCGCAGGTAGAGCCAGAACCAGAGCCAGAGCCCGAGCCGCTTTTTTTTATCGCGCTGGGTGATTCAATCCCGGCCGGGTACGGCGTTTCCTTAGAAGAGCGATACCCGGATTTGGTCTTTGAGCGGCTTAGTGAATTAGGCGACGTGAACCGTTACGAGAATTTTAGCGCAACCGGGCTAACAACCGGAATGCTTCTGGAACAGCTTTCTAGCTTGAACGCAGATGAACTTAATGCCATTAATAATGCGCGGATTATTTCCCTTAATATCGGCGGAAACAATATCCTTAAGCCCATGATAAGTTATCTTCCGGATTTCCAGGCCATCACGGACATGATTGCCGATGTTGGCACGATTGCGATTGACGCCATGGGCGTGGCCGGGGAATTTGAGGGGCTGAATGCTGAACTTCAAGGCATATCGGAGAATTTTTCTTTGTCTGACTTACTTAGAATCGGGGAATTTTTGCAAAGGGCAACCTTAATTTTTGGTGATTCAATGGAAATTTTTGCCCGCATGAACGAGCTTAACGCCAATAATCCGCTGGCGGTTTTAGCAGGCCCTTTGCCCGAAGAATTGACCGCCGAGATGGAAGAGGGAATCGCTGATTTTGCGGCCGAGTTTTCAGAAATTATCGCATGGCTTAAGGAGAATGCCCCCAGCGCAACCCTCGTTGTCAACACGCTTTACAACCCAATTCCCGAAGCGGTGCTAGGGTTAGAGCTTGATCTGGCCGGGCAAGCCGGGGCATACACACAGGCAATTAATGAAATTATTTTTGCAGGGCATCATTTTGCAGAGCAAAAAAATTTTACAGAGCAAAAAAATTTTACAGAGCAAAAAAATTTTACAGAGCAAAAAAATTTTACAGAGCAAAATTATGGTTATTTGATCGCTGACGTTGACTTAATCTTTGCTGACATGGAAGCTTTAAGCGAGCTGATGAATTATTATCTTGACCTTGCTAAGATGAATTTAAGCTTTGACATCATTCACCCGAATCCGCTGGGGCATCAGAAAATCGCGGAGCTTGTCCTTAAGGTGCTGGGGGAGTAAATAAGTCGATACTGACGTATCGACTTATAAAAATGCTTCGCATTTTCCCTTAAAAGGATTTACTTGGCTCGTGCGTGTGGTTTGTGGTACAAATATTGAATTGATTTACTTGGCTCGTGCGTGGTATAATAAAGACAATCAAAACCATAAGGAGAATATAATTGCCAGAAATATCATTATTTTATGGAATTAGGGTCACAATGTATTATGATGACCACAATCCACCGCATTTCCATGCAGAATATAATAATAATAAAGCCCTTATTGAGATTTCGAAAGCAAGAATCAGCAAGGGTTTTTTGCCATCCAAACAAATGAAACTTGTTCTTGCATGGTGTGAAATACATCATGATGAATTAATGCAAAACTGGGAGCTTGCCAAGGACGGCAAAGAATTAAATAATATTAATCCCCTCATGTAAGGAGCAAAAAATGGATTATTTTCCTGAAATAGTGCAAGTACTGCCACATCATGATTATACCGTCACGGTTTATTTTCACGATGGTAAAATTGTTTTATACAATATGGCCGATTTACTTAATAAGCCAATTTTTGAACCACTCCGGGATATTAATGTCTTTATCGGAGCTTGTACAATTTTAAATGATACGCTTGCTTGGGATATAGGGGGAGACAAAGATGGGAGCAAATGTATAGACATTGACCCAGACACAATTTACCAATTACCTGCTATTAGAAAAGAGGCCATATGAAAACCACCGACATCAACACCGAAATCTACGAAATCATTGAAGACCGCCCGATTGGCGATTTAAAATCCCAAGGGCTGCTCTTAAAGCACCGTAAAACCGGGGCAAGAATTACCCTTTTACTAAATGACGACGACAACAAAGTCTTTTATATCGCGTTTCGCACCCCGCCAACGGACTCGACTGGCGTTGCCCATATCCTGGAGCATTGCGTCTTATGCGGCTCAGAAAAATTCCCGGCCAAAGACCCTTTTATTGAGCTGGTTAAAGGCTCGCTTAATACATTCCTTAATGCGATGACCTATCCTGACAAAACCGTTTACCCGGTTGCAAGCTGTAATAAAAAGGATTTTGCCAATTTGATGCACGTCTATCTTGACGCGGTTTTTTATCCCAATATCTACAAAGAAAAAAAGATTTTCCAGCAGGAAGGCTGGCATTATGTGCTGCAAGATGAAAAAGAAGACCTTACCCTAAACGGTGTTGTTTATAATGAAATGAAAGGCGCTTTTTCGACCCCCGATGATGTTGTCGAAAAAGAGATTACTGCTTCCCTTTATCCTAATGGGACATATGGGCTTGAGTCAGGCGGCGACCCGGCCGTTATTCCCAGCCTATCTTATCAGCAGTTCCTTGATTTCCACAAAAGCTATTACCATCCGTCAAACAGCTTTATTTATCTTTATGGCGATGTTGATGTTGCGGAACGGCTTAAGTTTCTTGATGAGGTGTATTTATCCCGCTTTGAGCGGCTTGAGATTGATTCTACCATTATCCATCAAGAAAGTTTTACCGAACCGCTTTACCTAAACAAAGAGTACCCCGTCCTTGACGGCGAGGACACAAACGAAAGCACTTACCTTACTTACAATACTGCCCTCAATATCGGGGTTGATGCCCGCCTTTATCTGGCTTTCCAGATCCTAGATTACGCGCTGTTAGGCGCCCAAGGGGCGAAGTTAAAGCAAGCCCTCTTAGACAAGCGTCTCGGCAAGGATATCAGCAGCATTATGGAAATGGGCATTGGCCAGCCTTATTTTAGCGTCATTGCCAAAGACGCTAAAAGTGAAAGGGAAGATGAGTTCATTGCGGTTATCAATAGCACATTGACCGAGCTGGTCAATAATGGCCTTGACAAAAAAGCCCTAAGGGCTGGTCTTAATCTCTATGAGTTCCGCTACCGCGAGGCTGATTTTGGCTCTTATCCCAAAGGCTTGATTTATGGGCTTCAAGCCCTCGACAGCTGGATTTATGATGAAGGAAAGCCATTCTTATATTTGGAAGCCCTAGATACTTTTAGTTTCCTAAAAGAAGCAATTGAAACGGATTATTTTGAAAATTTAATCAAAGATTATTTGCTTTCTAACCCCCACAAAACGATGATGAAGGTCTTGCCTGTTTGCGGCTTAACTGCTGCCAACGATGAAAAACTAGCGGACAGGCTAAAAAAATACCAAAAAAGCCTTACCGCCGACGAAATAAAAACGATTGTCAGCGAGAAGGAAGAGCTTGCTCTTTATCAAAGAGAGCCAAGCAAGCCGGAGGATTTATTAAAAATCCCCATGCTTAACCGCGAAGATATCCGCAAGGAAGCGGTTGAATTTGTTAATGAGCTTCGGAAAGCTGACGGGACGGATATTTTATACCACAATATTTTTACCAATGGGATTGGGTATCTGCGCTTTATTTTTGACATTATGAAAATCCCCGGCCAATTGCTTCCTTATTTAGGCATACTGAAATCAACCTTAGCTTTGGTTGACACGGAAAACTATGCTTTCGCCGATTTGTTTAATGAAATAAACATTTATACTGGCGGGGTCATCACAACTGTCACATCTTATGTAAATTCCGAAAAAACCACGGAATATCAAGCAAAATTAGAAATAAATGTTAAGGTTTTATATGAAAATATCCCTAAAGCCTTTGAACTAATTAATGAGATTGTCCTAACATCAAAATTTGACGACAGCAAGCGGTTATATGAAATCATTGCCGAAATGAAGTCAAAAATGGAAGCAACAATGCAAAGCAGCGGCCACAGCCTTTCTGCCCTTAGGACATTATCATATTTTTCCGAAACGGCTTCTTTGGCTGACACGATGAGCGGAATTGCCCAATATCGCTTGCTTTCAGACTTGATGGCGAATTATGAAGAAAAAAAATCAGATTTAAGCCATAAACTTAAGACGCTGGCAACGTATCTATTTAGAGCGGAAAATTTGCTGGTTGACTATACCGCTTCCGAGGACGGTTATATTATCGCGGAAGCAGTAAAGGATTTTGCCGCCAGCCTGTTTAAATGCCCGCTCGAAGCCGGAAGCTACGAATATGAAGCAAAAAAGCTAAACGAGGGCTTCATGACCGCCGGGCAGGTGCAGTATGTCTGCCGGGCCGGGAATTTCATCACTGCTGGCTTACCTTATACTGGCGCGCTAAAGGTGCTAAAGGTGATGATGGGTTATGAGTATCTGTGGACGCAAATCCGGGTTCTGGGCGGAGCTTATGGATGTATGTGCAATTTTACGCGGACTGGCGACAGCTACTTTGTCTCATACCGCGACCCTCATCTTAAGCGGACGAATGAGATTTTTGAAAAGGCGGCTTTGTTTATCCGCGATTACCAAGCTGATGAACGGGCGATTAATGGCTTCGTCATTGGGGCAATCGGCGACCTAGATACGCCGATGAATCCGGCGGCAAAGGGTGCATATTCGATGACGGCGTATATGAGCGGCCTTAGCTTTGAGAGAATCCAAAAAGAACGCGATGAGCTTTTGTCAACCGACTTAGAAACAATCCGCGGTTTGTACCGCTATGTTGAGGCATTTATTGGTTATGAATGTTTTTGCGTGGTCGGGGCGGAAGAAAAAATTAATGAACACAAAGAGATGTTTAAGGCGGTCATGCCGCTATTGCTGTGAGGAGATTGCGGGTCAAGCCCGCAATGACGCGGCTCGGAGGCCCTGGTGACGCAAGCAATTTATTGTCATTGCAGGCCTGACCCGCAATCACGCCAAGGTATTGTCATTGCGGGCCTGACCCGCAATCTGGAATTTGGAGGAGAGATTATGAAAAAATATGTAAGTTTGGTCTTAGTAATAATAACAACTGTTATTTTATCCGCCTGTTCGGCGGGCCGCGCTGATTCATACGAAATGACCGAGATGGCCCCGCGGGCGATAGTCCCGATGATGGAAGAAATGGGGACTGCGTCTTCAAGTGGCGGCGCGTCATTTGGCATTACTGCTGACGTAGTTTCTAATGAAGCTTACGAAATGCAAGAAGACAGCAGTTTAAGGCAAAATGCCACGCAAAATGCGCCAGACTCAACCGCGGTTAGTGATTTGGCATTCCGAAAACTTATCCGCGACGCGAACCTTAATGTTGAGACGGAAGAATTTGATTTCCTGCTTTCAGATATCCAGTTCCGGGTTGAAAGCCTTGGCGGTTACATGGAGAATTTTAACACCAGTAATAACTCACGTTTTGGTTATGGCGGAGTCCAAAGCCGTAACGCCTATATGACAATCAGGATTCCGGCTGATTCATACGACAGCTTCATCAATATGGTCAGCAATATTTCTAACGTCCTTTATCATTACGAAAGCATCCGTGACGTGACGCTTCAATATGCCGATACCGAAAGCAGAAAAGAAGCCCTCGAAGTTGAACATGACAGGCTGCTTGAACTTTTGGCCAGGGCAGAATCAATTGAAGATATCCTCTTGCTTGAACAGCGTATGTCTGAAGTCCGTTACCATATGGAATGGCTGGGTTCACAATTAAAGACCTTTGACAACTTGGTTGCCTATAGCACGGTTTCTTTGTCGGTCCAGGAAGTTACGGAGCTGACGATTGTCGAAGAGCTTAGCTTTGGCGAAAAAATAAGGATCGGTTTTTCAAGCAGCTTAAGGGCGGTTGGCCGCGGAATTTCGAATTTCTTTATCTGGCTGTTCATCAACAGCCCATTCCTTGTAATCTGGGCGGTCATTATTACGGCAATAGTATTTACGATAAGGTTTAGCCTCAAGAAATCAAAGGTGAAAAACGATAGCCAAGCTTATCAAGTTCCGCCTAATTATGATGGTGATAATCAAGAAAAATAAAAAAAGGACAAAATATGCACAAATCCGGATTTGTGACCCTGCTGGGCCGTCCCAATGTCGGGAAATCGACTTTGATGAACGGCCTGGTCGGGCAAAAAATAGCCATTACCTCAAATAAACCGCAAACAACAAGGAACTGCATTCAAGCAATCCTGACCCTTGACGGAGCCCAAATTATTTTTCTTGATACTCCGGGCATTCACAAGGCAAAAAACCGCTTGGGTGAATATATGGTAAATATTGCCAATCAAAGCTTAAGGGACGTTGATTTAATCCTGTGGCTGGTTGAGCCAGTAAGCTTTATCGGCGGCGGTGAGCGGCATATTATCGAACAGCTCAAAAATGTCCGCGTTCCGGTTATTTTGGTGGTAAATAAAATCGACATGGTCAAAAAAGAAGAGCTTTACCGGGTGATTGATGTTTACAGAAATGAAATGGATTTTGCGGAAATCATCCCGGTTTCTGCCCGCGAAAAAGACAATACCGATAAGCTTGTTTCCTGCATTGTTGATTACCTGCCGGAGGGTGAACCTTATTATGAAGAAGATGCCCTAACCGACCAGCCGGAACGCCATATTGTGGCGGAACTGATCCGCGAAAAGGCACTCCATACCCTAAATGATGAAATCCCCCACGGCATTACGGTGGTCATCGAAACAATGAAAAAAAAGGGCAAGCTTTATGAAATCAATGCGGTGATTATTTGTGAACGCGATTCGCACAAGCGGATTATTATTGGAAAAAGCGGGGAAATGCTCAAAAAAATCGGCACAAACGCCCGCTATGAAATTGAGCAGCTGCTTAAGCAGAAAGTTTTTTTAAAGCTGTGGGTCAAAGTCAAAAAAGACTGGCGCGACAGTGAGTTTTTGCTTAAGGATTTGGGTTATCGGCCGTATTATGACTAAAGGCAGCGGAGCAATGTGCGAAGCAATGTGCTGAACAACTATGCGGAACAGTATTATGAATAAAAATAAGCATTTTTTGAAATCCTAAGTGTCATGGGGATGATTTTCATGAAAAATACTTTCAATATAGAGTTAAAAGAAATTACTTTCATTGGAATTGCTTTCATATGAAAATTAATTCCATGGAATTTTAATGACTTAGCAAAGGAGTGTGGAAATAAAAATGCTTAATCGAATACCGGGATCAGAAGAAGAAAAAGAATGGGACCATTTCTTGACATCGGGGACGGTCAGTGACTATTTGGATTTTTTGAAAGCAAAAAATAATGATGAAACGAGCAGAGTCGTTGGAAAGGTAAATGATTGACTTGAGTACCGAAAAAGTCACGGGCATTGTCCTTAAAGCCGAGCCAATCGGGGAGTATGACAGAAGAATTGTCCTGCTTACCGGGGAAAAAGGGAAAATCGCGGCTTTTGCCAAAGGGGCAAGACGGCAGAATAGCCGCCTGCTCCTGGCCACCAATCCTTTTAGCTTTGGCATTTTTACCCTCTATCATGGCCGCTCTTCCTTTAATTTAAGCGAAGCAGAAATAAGCAATTTCTTCCCTCATTTAAGGTCAGATTTTGAAGCAGCTTTTTATGGAATGTATTTTCTGGAGCTGATGGATTATTATACCCGCGAAAATAACGATGAAAAAATGATGCTTAATCTGCTTTACCAAGCCTTAAAAGCCTTAAGCCATCAGGCATATGATAACCGCCTAATCCGCTATGTTTTTGAAATCAAAGCCTTAAGTTTAAATGGCGAGTACCCCGGCCCGCCAAAGCGCGTAGGAAAATCGGCAGATTTTTTAGAGCCGACCATTTTTGCCCTTGATTACATAACAAGCCAAGGCATCGAAAAACTCTTTAATTTTCAAGTTCTGCCCGAAATTCTAGCTGAAATAGCAGAAATCGCGGATATTTTCCGCCTCCGCTTCATTGATAAATCATTAAAAAGCTTAGAGATTTTGGAAAGCTTGTCAGAGCCAAGGGAATGCTAGAATAATTCGTAGTGTGTCAGAGCTATATTAGCAAGTAAATTTCCTATGCTTAATTATACCGCAAAATATTTCCCATAAGAAAAATTTTATTTTAATGCCAGTTATAGTTGAAAAAGCTTCATTTGTCGTTTATACTTGAAAAAGGGATTGCGCGACAGCAGTCTCTAGCAACAATGCCAGCACATTTTTTGGTGTGTGGATAATAATAGAAAGGCTTATATGAAACAACGCAAAATGAAAATTATTTATCCGGCTTTTTTGGCTATTTTAATTGCATTTTCCTTAACCGGGTGCAATAAAACGGAAGATTTCGTTCCCGATTTCAAATTAGAAAATGCCATCAAAGTAAATAGCGACCTTAGCATAACCGCGACTTTGGTGGATAACTTCAGCGAGTATTATTATAATGTCGATGAGCTTTATCACATGATTAATGATGAAGTTTTAGCTTTTAATGAAAAAACCGGGACGGAAAGCATGACGGCCGAAAATGTCCTTGTGGAAGAAGAAATAGTTAATGCCGTCCTTAAATTTGCTGACCGTGAAGCATATGCTTTATATAATGAAGCGGTTTTTTTCGTCGGCACAATTGAAGAAGCCTTAAATAGTGGTTTAAGGCTAAACCAGATTTTGCATGATATCAATGATGAAGAAAAAACCATCGATAAAGACGATTTGGACGCAATGAAAGATTATTTTATCCTGATTACCAATGAACACCGGGAAATCGGGCCGCTTTCGGTTGAGGTTTTTGGGAGAATTTCATACGTAAGCAATGGAATTGCGGCATGGCATGGTCGTAATTCGGTTATGATTTTAGATGTCAGCGATGAACTGATTTATATTTTATTTAAGTAAGAAGAAAACCCGAATCATGGATTCGAACCGAATCTGGATTCGGATTAAAATTATGGGCTACGTTCAAAGCTTCCAGATTTTGAAAGGAGTATGAGTATAATATATGGAAAAAACAATGGAAAAAATAGTCGCTTTAGCAAAGGCGCGGGGTTTTGTTTATCCCGGCTCGGAGATTTACGGCGGCCTGGCAAATAGCTGGGATTATGGCCCTTTAGGGGTGGAGCTTAAGAATAATGTCAAAAAAGCATGGTGGCAGAAGTTTGTCATGGAAAGCCCTTATAATGTCGGCTTGGACAGCGCAATTATCATGAATCCGCAAACTTGGGAAGCTTCGGGGCATCTTAAAAGCTTTTCCGACCCAATGATGGATTGCCGTGACTGCAAGGCAAGGTCGCGGGCTGACCAGACGATTGAAGCTTATGTTGCCGCCAATGAAATTAAGTTAGAAAGCGGCCTTGACGGCTGGGATTTAGATAAAATGAATGATTTTATCATTAAAAATAAAGTCCCTTGCCCGACCTGCGGAAAGCACAATTTTACCGACATCAGGCAGTTTAATCTGATGTTCAAAACCTTCCAAGGCGTAACCGAGGATGCAAAAAACGTTGTTTACCTCCGCCCGGAAACGGCCCAGGGCATTTTTGTCAATTTTAAGAATGTCCAACGGACCTCACGGAAAAAAATGCCTTTTGGGATTGCCCAAATCGGCAAGTCGTTCCGCAATGAAATTACGCCGGGCAATTTTATTTTCCGGACACGCGAGTTTGAGCAGATGGAGCTTGAGTTTTTTTGTGAGCCGGACACCGACCTTTTATGGTTTGCTTATTGGAAAGATTTTTGCATTAAGTGGCTAAAGGATTTGGGCATGAAAGATGAGGAAATGCGGATTCGTGACCATGGCCAGGAAGAGCTTTCCTTTTATTCCAAAGCAACAACGGATATTGAGTTTTTGTTCCCCTTTGGTTGGGGCGAACTTTGGGGCATTGCTGACCGGACGGATTACGACCTTACCCAGCATCAAAATGTTTCGGGGCAGGATTTATCTTTTTTTGATGATGTAAAAAATATCCGTTATGTCCCTTATGTGGTCGAACCCTCGCTTGGGGTTGACCGGACGCTCCTGGCTTTTTTGTGCGGGGCTTATGATGAAGAGGATTTAGGTGATGGCGATATGCGGACGGTGCTTCATTTCCACCCGGCTTTAGCCCCGGTGAAAATTGGCATTTTCCCGCTTTCGAAAAAGCTTAATGAGGAAGCAGAAAAGATTTATGCCCTGCTTTCGAAGAGATATAATTGTGAGTTTGACGACCGTGGAAATATTGGCAAGCGTTACCGCCGCCAGGACGAGATTGGAACGCCGTTTTGCATTACTTATGATTTTGAGTCGGAAGAGGACAAGAGCGTAACGGTAAGGTTTCGTGATTCGATGGAGCAGGAGAGGGTTGCGATTGCGGATTTGGAGGCTTATTTCGCGGATAAGTTCGCGTTTTAGATTGCGCGTGGCCCGTCACTCCGGCGAGCTGTCATTGCGGGCGTACCCGCAATCTATCCGCACAGGCCACACGTCATTGCGGGCGTACCCGCAATCTCACCGCTTGGGCGAAAGCTTATGCTACGCGGAGGATTCTTTGCACTTCAATGCAGACGCGCAATCTATCCGCGTGGGCGAAAGTTTATGCTACGCGGAGGATTCTTTGCACTTCAATGCAGACGCGCGATCTATCCGCGTGGGCGAAAGCTTATGCTACACGGAGGATTCTTTGCACTTCAATGCAGACGCGCTTTCGCTCGATGTAAAACGTTGCGTTACATAAGTTCGTCAAAAGCACGAACTAAGTAACGACGTTTTACAACGGTCTGCGTTTGAAGTCAAAAATCCTCTCGCGCAACTCTATGCCGTGAGGATTGAAACGGTAGACGACTAGCACACGCTGTGAGGTTGAATTGGCAAACGTACAGCGCAACCCTATGCCGTGAGGCTTGAAATATGAATAGCGCTAAGCCGTGAGGGTGAAAGTGCGGTTCATAAGGCCGGGCCTTGAGAATCATCGTTACTTAACTCACGTATTTTGTGAGTTTATGTAACGCAATGATTCTCTCGGAGCGAAAGCGTCCCGGACGGTGAAGCGACAGCTTTCGCCCACGCGGAAAACCGTAAACGCACAACTCAGAGACAAAGAATCCTCACGCGGAGAAACCGTAAACGTACAACGCAGAGACAAAGAATCCTCACGCAAAACCCCCAAAAATAATAGAGAAAAAGGAAGCCCCCCCAATGAAAACCTACACTGTCAACGAACTGCGCAAAATGTTTCTTGATTATTTTGAAAGCAAAGACCACCTCGTCTTAAAAAGCGCGTCCCTAGTCCCGCATAATGATAATAGCCTGCTTTTGATAAATTCCGGAATGGCCCCCCTCAAACCCTACTTCACCGGGCAAACAATCCCCCCGAAAAACCGGGCGGCTTCATGCCAAAAATGCATCCGCACAGGCGATATCGAAAACATTGGGAAAACCGCCCGCCACGGCACTTTTTTTGAAATGCTCGGCAACTTCTCCTTTGGCGACTATTTCAAACGCGAATCATTAGCCTGGACCTGGGAATTTTTGACCGAAATAATTGGTTTAGACCCAAACCGCCTTTATCCCTCTGTATATCTTGAAGATGATGAAGCGTTTGCGATTTGGGAAAACGAAATCGGAATCAGCAAAGAGCGGATTTTCCGCTTTGGCAAAGAAGATAATTTTTGGGAGCATGGGGCAGGTCCTTGCGGCCCTTGCTCGGAAGTATATTATGACCGCGGCGAAAAATACGGCTGCTTAAGCAAAAATTGCACGGTCGGCTGTGACTGTGACCGCTATATTGAGATTTGGAACAACGTTTTTACCCAGTTTGATGGTGACGGCAAAGGCGGTTATACCGAACTTGAGCAAAAAAACATCGATACCGGAATGGGCTTGGAACGCCTAGCGGTGGCTGTCCAGGACGTTGAATCGATTTTTGACATTGATACCATGCGTTCGCTCCGTGAAAAAGTTTGTGCCTTGGCTTTAAAAGAATATGGCAGTAAGGATAAATGGGACGTTTCAATCCGGATTATCACCGACCATATCCGCTCCGCAACGTTCATGATTTCTGACGGAATCATGCCAACCAATGAAGGCAGGGGTTATGTCCTTAGAAGAATAATCAGGCGGGCCGCAAGACATGGGCGGCTTTTGGGGATTCAGGGTACTTTTTTGGTGGGGCTGGGCAATGAGGTAATTGACGGCAGCAAAGACGGTTATCCGGAATTAAATGAAAAAAGAAATTTTATTAATAATGTCCTAAAGCAAGAAGAGCATAAATTTAACAGCACGATTGACCAAGGCCTTTCCATTCTTTTAGAAATCGAAACAAAGATGAAAAATGAAAAAAGCACGGAATTATCCGGCCAGCAAGCGTTTAAGCTTTACGACACCTTTGGTTTCCCGCTTGACTTAACGATTGAAATAATGGCGGAAAAAGGCTTTAGCGTTGATGTTGACGGCTTTAATGCTTTTATGAAAGAGCAACAGGATAAAGCAAGGAAAGCCCGCAAGGACTCAAATTATATGGGAGCGGACCCGACCGTTTACGAAAAACTTAATCCAGCCCTCAAAACAGAATTTTCGGGCTATTTAAGCCTTGATTGCCAGGCAAACATTACCGCCCTGACAACCGATAGCGAAGTGACCGAAGCTTTAACCGATGGCCAAAATGGGACGGTCATAACTGAACGGACGTGTTTTTATCCAACTGGCGGCGGCCAAAATGGCGATTGCGGCATCATCAAATCAGCGGACGGCGAATTTCTTGTTAGCGAAACAATAAAACTAACCGGGGATAAAATCGGCCATCTGGGAAAAGTAATTAGTGGAATGTTAAAAATTGGCGATAACGCCATGCTAAGCGTTGACCCTGACAGCCGCAATGATATTTGTAAAAACCATAGCGCAACCCATTTGTTGCAAAAGGCTCTGCGCTTGGTGCTGGGGACTCATGTTGAACAGGCTGGCTCTTATGTTGATAAGGACCGTTTGAGGTTTGATTTTAGCCATTTTTCTGCGCTTACTGACGAAGAGATCAGCACCGTTGAAAAAATTGTTAATGAAAAAATCGCTGAAAATATCGAGGTTCATATTGAAACAATGGCTTTAGCCAAAGCCCGTGAAAAAGGCGCGATGGCTTTGTTTGGTGAAAAATATGGCGAAAATGTCCGGGTTGTAGAGATGGGTGATTCCGTTGAATTATGCGGCGGGACTCATGTTGGAAACAGTAGCGCGATTACGGCTTTTAAAATCATTTCCGAAACGGGGATTGCCGCCGGGGTACGCCGGATTGAGGCCTTAACCGGCCGGGGCGTTTTTGAGTATTATTGGCAGATTGAACAGGTCTTGCTTGATGTGTCCCGCAGCCTAAAATCCACACCGTCTGCCCTAAAGGATAAAGTTGAGAGCTTGGTTAATGAAATCAAACGCCTTAATAGTGAAAATGAATCGCTTAAGAGCAAGGCCGCCAAAAATGCGTTAGGTGACGTGGCGAATCAGGCAGTTGATTTAGGCGGGGTAAAACTGCTGGCCGTAAAAGTCTCGGGCGTTGACATGAATGGATTGCGTGAGCTGGGCGACCAGCAAAAAGAACGATTAATAACAGGTGTTATTTTAATCATTTCTGATAATGACGGAAAAGTAAACCTAATGGCGATGGCAGACGAGAAAGCGCAAGCAAAAGGCGCCCATGCCGGGAATCTGATTAAGGCTATCGCTCCGCTAGTCGGCGGCGGCGGCGGCGGACGGCCAGGCATGGCACAGGCCGGAGGGAAAAATCCCGCCGGAATAGATGAAGCGTTAAGCGAAGCAGAGAAGGTTTTGCGGACGCAGATCGCTGGCGGCGAGTAGCCAAAAGGAGGCGCGAATCTTTCCGCGTAGGCGAAAGCTGTCGCTTCACCGTCTGGATTTTTTCCGCGTGAGGATTCTTTGCACTTCAATGCAGACGCGAATCTTTCCGCGTGGAGGAAAGCTGTCGCTTCATCGTCCGGATTTTTTCCGCGTAAGGATTCTTTGTACTTCAATGCAAATGCGAATCTTTCCGCGTGGACGAAAGCTGTCGCTTCATCGTCCGGGACGCTTTCGCTCCGAGAGAATCGTTTTGACGATATCTCAAGGCCCGGCCTTATGAACCGCACTTTCGCCCTCGCGGCGTAGTGTATTCGCGAGAGGATTTTTGACTTCAAACGCAGACCGTTGTAAAACGTCGTTACATAGTTCGTGTTTTTGACGAACTTATGTAACGCAACGTTTTACATCGAGCGAAAGCGGGTCTGCATTGAAGTGCAAAGAATCCTCACGCGGAAAATGAAAAGGAGCATGAACAAAATGCAGAAAAAAATAACCCCCCAATGGTATATCGGAGCTTTAGTATTAGCAATCGCGCTACTTTTCCTTATCTTTGGCGCAACCCCAATGCAGATGAATTGGGGAATGTATGGGCTTATGCTGACACAGCTGGGCTTGCTTTTGATTGCACTGGCTGCGCCGCTTCTATTTAAATGGAAATTAAGCGAAGTATTGCCAATCAAAAAAATCACCGCCAAGCATTTTTTTGGGACAATACTTCTGTATGCTGCGACTTTTATTTTCGTTAATGCGGTAACGATGATAACGGCATATTTTTTCCCCGGAATGCTGGAAGTCAGCAATGCGCTGGGCAGTTTCTTTGCGTCAGTCCCGTTTATTGCGGCGTTTTTTATTGTTGCGGTAATGCCGGGGATTTGTGAAGAGGTTTTATTCCGGGGGACGATTTTATTCACGCTCAAAAAGATAAAGAGCGAATTTTGGGTGATGTTAATCGTTGCGGTCATCTTCGGGCTTTTCCACCTTGATGTTTATCGGTTTTTGCCAACGGCAATTTTGGGCTTTGTCATTACATACCTGATGATTAGGACAAAAAACTTTTTGCTTCCGGTCTTATATCATTTTCTGAATAACGCTGTTTCGCTTTCAGCCGGATATAGCTCATTTACGGTCGCCGAAATTGACATAGCGGTGACAATTGAGCTTGAATTTGTCGGCGTTTATCTTGTCCTTTCGGCACTTGCGCCAGTCCTATACTTTTGCGCCGGAAAATTACTAAATCCCGAACGCAAAAACAAGAAGGATAAATTTGCCGTGATTGCGTTGTCGGTGCTTTTGTTTTGCGTAGGCATCGGCATTTTTGCCCAATCAATTGATATCACGGATTTTGTGCAACTGCAAATTAACCCTTGACGAGCATATAGTTTATGTTTATAATATAGAAAGTGCAAGTATAATTTGCGAAAAACCCAGCAGTCGTGAGATTTTGGGGCTGAAGGGAGGGTTGGAAAATGTCAAGTGTTATCGTAAAAGAAAATGAAACTTTAGATAGTGCCTTACGCCGCTTTAAGAGAAGCTGCGCGAAAGCTGGTATCCAGCAGGAAATCAGAAAGCGCGAGCATTATGAGAAACCGAGCGTCAGACGCAAGAAGAAATCAGAAGCAGCGAGAAAACGAAAATTTAATTAAAAAAAGGTACTGCCCGGCCTGCAGAGGGCAGTACCTTTTGATTGCGTAATTCGCGTTCATGCGCAGGACACATTGCGTTAATCCCATTAAAGAATCGTTTATCGGCACCAATTAGAAAAATCGGGCTTATCTACCAATCTCGATTTTTCTTTTTTTTTGGATTCCCTATTTTTTTGTACTTGCATTATTTGTCTTAATAGCGCATAGACATTGTTAAAGAACGCACGTTTAGGAGTTATTTGTCTATGCCTAAATCAAAAACGGTAAGATTATTTTTGCGGAAAGCTGTCTTAGTTTTCCTTAGCTTGACCTTGATTTTGACCCCCGCTTTTCCCTCATATGCCGAAGCACCAATAAAAGAGACCCCCTCATATATCCTGATTGAAGCGCAAACAGGCCAGGTCATTGCCGAATCAAACGCCAATGAACGATTAGCCCCGGCCAGCGTTACCAAAGTCATGACGCTGCTGCTTATTTTTGATTTTATTGAAAAAGGGCGGGTAAAGCTTGAGCATGAGATTATCACTAGTGCTTATGCCAAATCAATGGGCGGCTCACAGGTTTTTCTAGAAGAGGGGGAAATCCAGACGCTTGAGACTTTGATAAAGTGCATTGCGGTTGCTTCCGGAAATGACGCCAGTGTTGCAGTTGCTGAACATATCGCCGGAAGTGAGGCGGAGTTTGTCAAGCTGATGAATGAGCGGGCAAGGGAACTTGGAATGAGGGACACCAATTTTACTGATTGCAGCGGGCTTACTGACGACGACGAGCATTATATGAGCGCCAAGGATATCGCCACCCTTTCCCGTGAGTTAGTGACAAAATATCCGGAGGTGCTTGAATATACCCAAATTTGGATGGAAGACATCGTCCACAATACTGCCCAAGGCTCATCGGTCTTTACTTTGTCAAGCACCAATAAGCTTTTGCGTATGTATGAATGGACGACAGGCCTTAAAACAGGGTCAACATCTAAGGCAAAATTTTGCCTTTCGGCGACCGCAAGCCGTGATGGGATTGATTTAATAGCCGTCATCATGGCTGCCCCAAGCGGAAAAACGCGCTTTGAAGAAGCGATGGCTTTACTAAATTACGGTTATACGGTTTCGCAATTATTCGAGGATAAAAACGAAGATATTTTACCGGAGTTGCCCATTAGCGGAAGTGTTCTGGATTATGTGGCGATTGAGTACCAAGGGCCGTTTAAGTATCTTGATATTAAAGGGAGTGATTTAGCGCAAATTGAAAAAGTCATTAACCTGCCGGAAAAATTGACTGCACCAGTCAATAAAGGTGACGCGATTGGTGAAGCGGTTTACCGCCTAAATGGGGAGCGGGTTGGCAGCGTTTCGATTTTTTCCGCCATGACAGTAGAAAAAGCGGGTTATTTTGATTATTTGCATAAGGCGTTTAAATTATTGCTGGTGTGACAAAAGACTTGTCGAAATCGGAAAAATAGGTTACTCTATATGTATATCAATCATAGGAGTCATTTATGGAGCAGATTTTGGAAACACTTAATTTTCCCAAAATAAAAATTGCGGATATGACGGCAGAGATTATCGTTGCTGTTATTGCTTTTATTGTCATTTGGCTTATTATTGTCGGTGTCCGCGATGTTAACCGCTTCATTCTGCGCGAGTATTATTATTGCGCAACCGGGCTTTCCAAAAATGCCAAGCTGTTATTGATTACCGATTTGCATAACAAGCAGTTTGGCAGGAATAATCAAGTTTTGTGGAATGCCATTGATTTGATTGCGCCGGATCTCATTATCATTGCCGGAGACATGATTACCGCCGGAAAAGGCGACAATACCCCGGCTTATGAATTTTTGCGCTTATTATCTTCAAAATATCCTGTTTATTACGGGAACGGCAACCATGAAACCAACTTGACTGTCCTCGCGGAAAAGGATCATGTGCCGCGGGCCATCGAATACGAAAAGGCAGTGGCCGAGCTTCCGGTCAGGCGGCTTTTAAATGAAAAAGAATATCTTTCCGGCTTGAACCTCAATTTATATGGGCTGGAGCTTGACTGGGATTTTTACAAAAGATTTGGTAAAAATGAATTGACGGTTGAGTATCTAGATGAAAAAATCGGCGAACCGAACCCGGATGCCGTCAACCTTGTCATTGCCCACAATCCGGAATACTTCCCTGTTTATGCTGATTGGGGGGCTGATTTGGTTGTTTCCGGCCATTTGCATGGCGGAATCGTCAAGCTTCCTTTGGTTGGCGGGCTAATTTCACCGCGTTACCGCCTTTTCCCCAGATATGACGGCGGTTTATTTACCGACAAGAAATCAACCATGATCGTCAGCCGGGGGCTTGGCTCGCATATATTACCGCTAAGGCTCTTTAACCCCGGCGAGCTGGTTGTCATACATATGAGACACTAGAAAACCCGTAAAATTACGGAGCATGAAATGCGGAGCAATCCGTAGTGTCTCATTCGTGCTGGCAGCTCTCGGCGAAATTATGGGAGCATGAAATATCTGAAAGGAATTAACCCCTATGGACCCCAAACTATTTGACCACACCATTCTTAACCCCAATGCCACCTTAGAAGCGGTGACCCAAATTTGCACCGAAGCTTTGAAATACGGTTTTATGTCCGTTTGTGTTAATGGGTTTTATACCGCCTTTGTAAAAGAAAAGCTAAAGGACAGCAGCGTAAAGGCCTGTTCGGTGATTGGTTTTCCGTTAGGGCAGATGAATACGGCCGCGAAATACGAAGAAACAAAACTGGCCGTCATTGACGGAGCGGACGAAATCGACATGGTAATAAATGTCGGCGCATTAAAAGACAAAAACTATCATTTTGTCCGTGAAGAAATAAAAAGCGTTAAAGAAGCTTGCGGGAACGCCCTATTAAAGGTTATTATCGAAACTTGCCTTCTTACAGACGAGGAGAAACGGATTGCTTGCCGTTTGGTTTTGGAAGCGGGTGCTGATTTTGTCAAAACATCAACGGGCTTTTCGAGCGGCGGGGCAACGGCTGACGATATCGCTTTAATGCACGAAGAAATTGGCGGCCGCCTTGGCATTAAAGCCTCCGGCGGTATCAGAACCAAAAAAGACGCAGAAAAGATGGTAAAGGCCGGGGCGACCCGCTTAGGGACAAGCCGGACAGTTGAAATCGTGAGTTAAATTTATCCGCCGTAAACAAGCGGAATTTTGGAGTTGAAAAATTATCCGCCGTAAGCAAGCGGAATTTGAAGTTAAAAAAACGCTGTCAACAAGTGGAATTTGGAGTTAACATAATATGCCCTTACAAGTGAAATTACAGGTTTTTGAAGGCCCTCTTGACTTGCTTTTGCACCTGATAGAAAAAAATAAAGTCGATATCTACGATATCCCCATCGTTTTGATTACCGAACAATATTTGGAATATATCCGCCATCTTGAAAGCGAGGACATGAATTTAATGAGTGAATTTCTCGTTATTGCCGCGACCTTGCTTGACATCAAATGCCGGATGCTCCTGCCCCCTGCCGAAAATGAAGATGGCGAAGAGGAAGACCCCAGGGCCGAGCTAGTCCAAAAGCTCCTTGAGTACAAAATGTACAAATATATGTCCGCCGAGTTAAAAGACCGCCAAGTTGACGCCCGCCGCAATTTATTCAAACCCCAGTCACTGCCCGATGAAGTTAAGAATTACCGCCAGCCGTTTGATTATGAAGATTTGCTCGGGGACGCGGATTTACAAAAGCTTCATGAGATATTTAAAACCATGCTAAAGCGTCAAGTTGACAAAATTGACCCCATCCGTTCTACTTTTAGCGAGGTCGAAAAAGACGAAATCAACGTTGAGCAAAAAATGCTGTTTGTTGAAGCTTATTTAGAAAAGCACAAGCGTTTTAGCTTTACCGCCTTGCTTTCCCAAGGCCAAAGCAAAATGGAAATCATTGTTACCTTTCTTGTCGTGCTTGAGTTAATGAAGCTGGGGCGGGTCATTATCTATCAAAATGATATTAAAGATGACATAATTATTGAACAGGCAAAAGCAAAAAAGCAAGCGCATGGGCTGGCGCAAGGGCAGACGCAGGGGCTGGCGCAAGATAAAAAGCAAGTGCAGACGCAAGTGCAGACGCAAGTGCAGACGCAAGTGCAGACGCAAGTGCAGACGCAAACGCTGGAGGAAAGATAGTTTAACATGGAAAGAAAAGAAAAAAAAGCCATCTTGGAAGCCATCCTTTTTACGATGGGTGATTCAGTCGAAATCGAAAGGCTGGCGGCAGTAATAGAAGAAGAAAAAGCGGCAACGCATGAAATGCTTCTGGAAATGAAGAGCGAATACGAAAAGGATTTTAGGGGCATGGCGCTTTTGGAGCTTGAAGATTCTTTCCAGATGTGTACCCGCGGCGATATGTATGAGTATTTGATCAAAATAGCCAAAACTCCGCGAAAATATGTTTTGAGCGAAACGGTTTTGGAAACACTTTCAATTATTGCTTACAAACAGCCGATTACGCGGCTCGAAATAGAAAAAATCCGCGGGGTCAGCTGTGACCATGCCGTTAACCGCTTGCTTGAATTTGATTTAGTAACTGAACTTGGCCGCCTAGACGCGCCGGGCCGTCCGCTGTTATTTGGCACGACCGAGGAATTTTTGCGCTGCTTTGGGGTTAAGTCTTTGGCTGATTTGCCGCAGATGAACCCGGTCCAAATTGAAGAATTTAAAATGCAGGCCGAAAATGAAGTAATGTTGCAGTTAGATGTGTGAGAAAAAACGGAAGCTTTGCTGATGGGGCAAGAAACGAAACACAGCTTTGGTGTACGATTCTTGTGGATGGTTAACATAACAGCGTACTTTATAGAAAGGAACATGGATATAAGCATGAGCATTTTTACAGGCACTGATGATTATGTAGCTTCCGAGGAGCTAAAGCTTTCCGTTAATGTTGCGGTTTCGCTGGGCAAACCTTTGTTAATTAAGGGTGAACCCGGCACGGGGAAAACGCGCCTTGCTGCTTCGGTTGCCGAGTCTCTTAACAAAAAGCTGATTATTTGGAATATCAAATCAACAACTAAGGCCCAGGAAGGCCTTTATGCTTATGATACGATCCGCCGCCTTTATGACGGCCAGTTTGGCGAAGAAGGGGTTTCCGACATCGCGAGGTATATTACCTTGGGTAAATTAGGCGAAGCCTTTAGAGCCGAAGAGCAGGTTGTCCTTTTGATTGATGAAATTGACAAAGCCGACCTTGAGTTTCCCAATGATTTATTGTGGGAGCTTGACCAGATGGAATTTTATATCCATGAAACAAAGAGTTTGGTCAAGGCAAAGCAACGGCCGATTGTAATTATTACTTCAAATGCCGAAAAAGAATTGCCGGACGCATTTCTGCGCCGTTTGGTTTTCCATTATATTGATTTTCCTGATGCAGGTTTGATGGAAAAAATCGTCCGCACCCATTATCCCGATGTTGAGGAAAATCTGCTAAAAAGCGCAATGGATCGTTTTTATGAAATCCGCTCACTTCGTGACCTGCGTAAAAAGCCAAGCACATCGGAACTGATTGATTGGATAAAAGCCCTGCAAATTGGCGGAATAAGCGCGGAACAACTTAAAAAGAGCTTGCCTTTTATTGGCGTAATCATCAAAAAAGATGAAGATTTGGACGTGATAAAGAATGTTCATTGATTTTTTTTATGCCTTAAAAGCCAAAGGTTTAAAGATAAGCCTTAATGAATGGCTCACCTTGCAAGACGCGCTTAATAAGGATTTGGCCAAGAACAGCCTGGCCGCCTTTTATTATGTTGCCCGCGCCGTCCTTGTCAAAAATGAAACAGACTATGACAAGTTTGACCTTGCTTTTGATGAATGCTTTAAGGGCATTAATTCTAATGACATCATTTCCAAAGAAATGCTCCGCTGGCTTAACAAAGAGGAATTGACCGACTTGGTCAATGAAGATTTGCGCAGTATGTTAAACCGGGAAGAAGAACCAGCTTTGTCAAAAGATGAAATAGAAGCGAAGTTAAACGAGCGAAAAAAAGAGCAGGATAGCGAGCATAATGGCGGAAATTACTGGATTGGCACAATGGGTAAGACCTCATTTGGCAACACCGGGGCAAACCTTGGCGGAATCCGCATTGGCGGAATGTCTGGCCATCAATCTGCTTTTGCCGTTTTGGGTGAACGCAAATACAAGGATTTCCGGGACGACCGGATTATTGACAATCGGCAGTTTCAATTGGCATTAAGGAAGTTACGGCAGTTTTCAACGCGGCTTGACATTCCGAGAACAGAGCTTGATATTAACGGCACAATCGATAAAACCTGCACTAATGGCGGCTTTTTGCAAATTGTCATGGAAAAACCGCGGAAAAATGCCGTCAAGCTCTTGCTTTTAATGGATTCAGGCGGTACAATGATACCTTATACATCACTTTTAAATGAACTTTTCCAATCGGTCCATAAAGCGAATCATTATAAAGATGTAAAGTGTTATTATTTCCATAATTGCATTTATTCCCATCTTTATAAAACTCCTGAATGCGAAAACGGCGATTGGATCGAAACAGAATGGCTGTTTCGCAACCTCGAAAGTGATTACAAGGTCATTATTGTTGGTGACGCGGCGATGGCACCGGAGGAGCTTTATTCCGAAAGCGGCAATTACCGCGGGCCAAACGGCGGCCTGTCCGGATTCATGTGGCTAAAGCTTTTGAAGCAAAATTACCGAAAGATTGTCTGGCTTAACCCAAAGATGGCACCCGGCCATGCCCCTTGGCGCGAGGCGGAAACGGCGGTTAAAAATCTCTTACCGATGTACAAATTAACCGTTGCGGGCCTAAAAAAAGCCATGGACGAGCTGATGTTAAGAAAGTGATAGTGTGGAAATTAAATTTCCACTTTCTATAAAAAACTAAAGTTTTTTGAGTTTAGTGTGGAAATTAAAGTTTTTTGATATATATGTTATGGGTAAGCTTAATTGAGGCAATGCTGTCATAAACTATTTTAGGAGGAAAAAATGCAGTTATTTGAAGAATTAAAAGCGCGGGGCTTGATTGCCCAGCTTAACGATGAAGAGGAAATAAAGGAGCTGATTAATAACGGGAAAGCCACTTTTTATATGGGCTTTGACCCGACTGCCAACTCGCTCCATATCGGCCATTTCATGGCTTTTTGCATGATGAAACGCTTGCAGCTGGCCGGTAATCGCCCGATTGTCCTAATCGGCGGCGGCACAGGAATGGTCGGCGACCCAAGCGGAAAAACAGATATGCGCTCAATGCTTGAGACTAGCATGATTGATGAAAACGGTGAACGCTTTAAACGGCAAATGGAAAATTTTCTTGATTTTGGCGAAGGCAAAGCGATCTTCGTTAATAATGCTGACTGGCTGCGCGAATTAAAATATGTAGATATGTTACGCGAAGTGGGAGCCCATTTTTCCGTCAACCGGATGCTGACGGCGGAATGCTATAAACAGCGAATGGAAAAAGGCCTAAGCTTTCTTGAGTTTAACTATATGATTATGCAAAGCTATGATTATTATGTGCTTTTCCAAAAATATGGCTGCAATATGCAGCTGGGCGGCGATGACCAATGGAGCAATTTGCTGGCAGGGGCTGATTTAATCCGCCGGAAGCTGGGCAAAAAAGCCTATGCCTTGACGAATACCCTTTTACTTAACGCAGATGGGAGCAAAATGGGCAAAACCGTCAAAGGGGCATTATGGATTGACGCCGAAAAAACTTCACCGTTTGAATTTTACCAATACTGGCGCAATGTGGCTGACAGTGAGGTCATCAAATGCCTTAAAATGATGACTTTCCTGCCCCTTGCCGAAATCGGGGAAATGAGCAAGTGGGAGGGAAGCAGATTAAATGAAGCCAAAGAAATCTTGGCTTTTGAAGTGACAAAGATGGTTCACGGCAAAGAAGAAGCGGATAAAGCAAAGGCCGGGGCGCTTTCTTTGTTTGCCGGGGGCGGCGGTACTGAAATTCCAACGACTGTTCTTGTTGATGATGATTTTGAAAATGAAGCCATTGATATTGTTTCGCTTCTTACCAAAGGCGAGCTGGTTTTAAGCCGCTCCGAAGGCCGCCGGGCAGTCGAGCAGGGCGGGGTTTCAATTGACAATGAAAAGGTTACGGATTTTAAGCAAGCTTTTACTAAAGCCAGCTTTGGCGGTGAGGGCTTGCTAGTAAAGAGGGGGAAGAAGCATTTCCGGAGGTTTGTGGTGTGAGGGGTCATTGCGGCCCCCACGCCGCAATCTTTGCCTGTCATTGCGGATTTGTTCCGCAATCCCGCTAGATTTCGTTAGCAGGGTACATGAGCAAATAAATTCCCACGTCCTGACCATGTGACTGCGAAATCAAAAGCAAAATGCCCAATTTTCGGTCATAAAAAAAGCGTTGCTCGGCAGCAACGCTGGCAAGAATGCTAACACACCTCTGGTATGTTAGCATTCTTATTGGAATGATATACTCTGTTGCATACTCAATTGAGCATTTTATGATTTCTTGTCTCAAAGGGTAGGACGCGGATAATTTTTTGCTCATGTACCTTACAGTTACGGCTTTGCGTTTTGCGGATTTGATTTTGGGATTGCGGAACAAGTCCGCAATGACACAGCCAAACACTTCATCGTGCGATAGAGAGTGCGATTCATAAGACCGACCCTTGAGAATCGTCGTTACTTAATTCGCGTACTTTGCGAATTTATGTAACGCAACGATTCTCTCGGAGCGAAAGCGAGTCGGACGATGAATCGACACTCTCGAACGCGCGGAGTCTCTCGGAGCGAAAGCGAGTCGGACGATGAATCGACACTCTCGAACGCGCGGAGTCTCTCTCGGAGCGAAAGCGAGTCGGACGATGAATCGACACTCTCGTATAAGCGAAAACAACTAACTTTACAGTAATTATTTTTTCATATGCAATTAAAAAAGCTCGAAAAAAAAGCAAGCAAAAAAAAGCTTGCTTTTTTTTCCAATTTTGGTATTATATAAATAAGAAGTTGACATAAATTTTTTATGTCAATGAAGTTATGTCAATGATATTATGTAAATGGCCATGAACCCCCAAAGAGGGTGATTGGAAAAAATGCACATAGAAAGGCATGAAGATGAAAATTAAAGAGAAGAAAAAATTAAGCAAAGGTTTTTCACGGCGGATTTTGTCGCTTACCCTGGTCGCCATCCTTTTTTATACCAGCACCCTTACATATATAAATACCTTAGCCACTAATAATGAAACAGCAAACGAAGCGGTTTCAGAGTTTCTGACTGCTGAAAATGGCGAAACATCGATTGTTGATGGCAGTGACAACCCCACCCCAACCAATAATGAGAATGAAAACAGCTTAACAGAAGAAGAAATAGACGCCCACCTTAACTTTCTCAAACAGCAATTGGAAGAAGCTGACGAGACGGCAAAAAATAAAGAACAAAACGCTGTAAATGCCCTTAGTGGCATTATCGCGGAGAAGTCTTTGTTTGCGCTGGTTTATTTGTGTGAGTACTATGACGTAAAGGAAGCACCTGCATTTGACGCAGAAACAAAAGCCCGCGTTTATTCCGGCCAGACGGTTGAAATCCGCGGCATAGAATTTATTGACGGCGAGTTTTGGTATCTTGTCAATTTTTATTTGCTAAATGATAATATAGACACGGAACAGGAGATTACGGATGCTGATTTTACCCTCTTTTCCGGTTATGTTGAGAGCAGTTTCCTGGCCTATTCGGACGAACTTTTGCTAAAATGGGAAGCGGAACATCTTGTTAGCTGGTTAAACGCAGTCATTCATTATGAAAATTGTCTGCTTTTACTGGAAAATTATTTGCTTATGCCGGAAGTGGTTGAGGAAATTGATGATCAGCTTTTAGATGAAGAACTAGAGCTTCTTGATGGCTTTGAGTCATTTTTTATGGCGGCTTCTTTTGCCGATTTTTCGTTTGCTGAAACTGGCTTGATGGCCAACTCTTTTAGCATAAGCAGTTCGCCCGATATCGAGCAATTCCCGGAAAGCTACCGCCCGGCCTTGTATGAACTAAAAAATAAATATCCCTCATGGACTTTTGTCCGCATGAATACCGTCCAAGATTGGGCGGCTTCGGTCAGCGGCCAGCTTAATCCGGCTCACCGCAGCCTGATTTGGGATACGGCAACTCCGGCATGGGTTGGGGCATGGTATGAGGGACGCTGGCATATCGCAACAAGTGACGCTGTTTCTCATATCATGGACCCGCGCAACAATCTGACTGAAAACTATATTTTCCAATACGAGCAGCTGACCTACAACAGCTCATACCATAATCATGCTTCAATGGCCAATATCCTGCAAGGTACTTTTATGAGCGGTTTGATTCCCGGTGACACGAGGACATACGCCCAGGCTTTTATGACGCTGGGAGCTAATAACGGAATCAGCCCTTACCATCTTGCCGGGCGGGTACGCCAAGAGCATGGAACAAACGGTTCGGCGCTTATTTCGGGAGCGTATCCCGGTTATGAGGGACTTTACAATTATTTTAACATCGGTGCTTCCGGCCAGACGACAACGCAAGTTATTGTTAACGGGCTGACCCGGGCGCGGAATGAAGGCTGGACGACACGCTACCGCTCGCTTGAAGGCGGTTCGGCTTTTATTGGCAACAGTTACATAAAAAGAGGGCAGGACACTCTTTATTTGCAAAAGTTTAATGTTTCGAATGGTGTCTACAGCCATCAATATATGCAAAATATCCAAGCTCCGCGTTCGGAAGCAATAACAACTTTTAATTCATACCGAAATTCGCTTGATAATGCTTTTGTCTTTAAAATTCCGGTCTATAACGGAATGCCGGACAAAGCTGTGCCGATTAGCGGTGCTGAAAATATTTCACAAGACCCATTGTCAATTACCGATATTCCTGCGGCGATAACTTATGCGGATCAGTTTAGCGTCGGGACAAAGGGCGGAAGCGGTTCAGGGAGCGTATCTTATTCCTCAAGCAATACCAATATTGCCACCATTGACAGCATCACCGGAGCGGTCCTTATCGTTGGGACAGGCACTTTTACGATTACCGCGACCAAAGCTTCCGATGAAAAATATGATTCAATTTCAACAAGCATTAATGTGACGGCAAACCCAAAAACAATCACAATTGCCGGAGTAACAGCGGACAGCCGGGAATATATTAGCACAGATACTAGTTTAACGCTAAACGGCGGAACGCTGACCGGAGTAGCAGACTCTGATTTGGGCGACCCAGCCAAGCTTAGTTTCGTCCTTGGAAGCGGGCAAATGGCTGATCCGAACGCCGGGAATAACAAGCCTGTTCTTACTGATATTAAGCTGACCGGAACAAAAGCCGCCAATTATATCTTGGTCCAGCCGGATTTGACGGTGAATATCCTTTTGCCCACCCAAACTGACAAAATTCCGGCTGTTGTAACCGCCTATGCCCCAACGCTTGGCTTACTTTACGGCATGGTTCTTGGTGAACCAAGCGCGAAGGCAACAGAGGGCGGAGATTCATTTACTTTTTCCTATTCCGGCACTCTTTTAAACGGTGACATTTATCTGCCGAGCAAGACGAAACCAACCGCGCCGGGCATATATACCGTGACCGCTGTTTTAGAAAGTGAAACCCACGCCGGGAGCGGCACAAGCGAAAGCTTTACGATTGCAAAGAAAAATCTTACTTTCAGCAACGGAACTGTTGCTGCCAAGGTTTATGACGGCGGGACTTTCGCCGAGATAGTGACTTTGCCAGTCCTTAATGGCATTATCAATGATGACAATATTAAGATGGAAACTGGAACGGCGGCTTTTAGCTCGGCTAATGCCGGAAATAGCGTAACGGTGGTTGCAAGCGGTTATTCGGTGCTAACAACCGATGACGCAAGCAACGCAAGCGATGCAACAAGCAACGCAAGCGATGCAACAAGCAACGCAAGCGATGCAACAAGCAACGCAAGCGATGCTTGGAAATATAATTTGCCGATTGGCCAGCCTATTTTTGCAAATGCCCAGATTACGCCGAGAACCATCACAATTGATGGCGTGGAAGCAATAGACCGCCCTTATGACGGAACAGATAAAGTCGTTTTAACAGGCGGAACGCTTAATGATGTTTTAGCTTTAGATAAAGATAAAGCAAGGCTTGATTTTGCTTTGGGTTACGGCATTGCACAAAGTGACCAGACAGGTACTTGGGCGGTGACGGCTGATATTAAGCTGACGGGCTTAGCTAGCGGTAATTATTTGCTTACCCAGCCGGAGGGGATAACGGTTAACATAACAAAAGCTGATTCCCCGGCCGGAAGCGATGAAAACGAAAATAAAGATGATAAAGATGATAAAGATAATAAAGAACCGGGACCGGACCCTCTTCCCAATGAAGAAAGCGGGCAATCACAAAAAGAAACACCGCCTTTAAGCACTCCGGGGCAAAGCACTCCGGACCAAGGCACTCCGGGTCAAAACTCAACGAGCAATGGTTCTACGAGCAATGGCTCAACGAGCAATGGTTCTACGAGCGATGGTTCTACGAGTAATGGTTCTGCGAACAATGGCTCTACGAGCAATGGCTCTATGAGCAATGGTTCTACGGGCAATGGACCGAATCAGGCTGTCGCAGCCGCCCCGCCCCAGACTGTCATAGCCACTCCGTCCCCGGCAGACAGGGCAACGGTTTCAGAACCGCAAGTGATTGAAGGCAATCAAGTGATTGAAAACATTCAAGTAATAGAAAACAATGAAGAAAAAAGTGAAGATGAAAGCAAGAATTTGGAAACCGAACTTGCCAAAGTTTCACATGGAGAAAATGCTGATTATGCCTCTGAAAATGAACCTATGTACCTTACCGAAGACGTAACTGTTTTAGAAGATGTCCGGGCGGCCAGCCCAGCCCTAAAACGAGTCCCGGCCATCGCCGCCTTAATGGGCCATAAAAACTTTATGCAAATTGTCCTTGCCGGGGTTTTAACGATAATGCTTGGCTGCGGCGCGGCGGTGGTAATCAAGCTTAAGACCGGAAATAAGTAGCATAAACTAAATATTGCGTATAATAAAAACTCCTTTCGCATATCTTTAATCAGTAAAGATTTGGAAGGAGTTTTTCATGGAAAATTTAAGTAGCGGTACTTATGACTTGTATAAGGATATTCAATTAAGATGTGGCGGTGAAATTTATATCGGGGTAGTCGGTCCGGTCAGGACGGGAAAATCGACTTTCATTAAGCGTTTTATGGATTTGATGGTGCTTCCTTATATGAATGAAGAATTTGAAAAGGAGCGGGCGACTGATGAAATGCCGCAAAGCTCGGGCGGGCGGACAATTACCACGACCGAACCCAAATTCATTCCCAAGGAAGCAGCAGAAATAAAGCTGGCCGGGGAAATTGAAGCAAAAGTCCGCTTAATCGATTGTGTCGGTTATATGGTTGACGGCGCAAGCGGCCATATGGAAGATGATGCGGAAAGAATGGTTAAAACGCCATGGTCGAGCCAGGAAATTCCTTTTACTGAAGCCGCTGAAATAGGTACACGAAAGGTCATTAATGACCATTCGACAATCGGAATCGTCATTACCTGTGACGGAAGCTTTGGCGACCTTCCCCGCGAAAGCTTCAAGGAAGCGGAAGACCGGACAATTTTGGAGCTATTGAAAATACATAAGCCTTTTATCGTGTTGGTAAATACCGCAAAACCCCATTCCGATGACGCAAAAATGCTGGTTGACGATATCCGGAGAAAATACAATGTTACCGCGCTTCCGGTAAATTGCGAGCAGCTCAAAAAAGAAGATATCCACGCGATAATGGAACGGATTTTGTATGAATTTCCGCTGACGATGGTCGAATTTTTTATGCCAAAATGGGTTGAAATGCTTCCGGCGACCCACCCGATGAAAGTTGACATTGTTTCCAATATCAAAGCCCTTATGAAACAGCTTGGCAATATTAAAAGCGTTGTTGACGGCGGAATTGTGCTGGAAAGCAGCTATATCAAAAATTCAAAAGTGAACCAGATCAGTATGTCTGACGGCTGTGTGAAGGTCTGGCTTGAGGTTGATGACACTTATTATTACGAAATGCTAAGTGAGCTGATTGGCGAAGACATAAAAAGTGAGTATCATCTGCTTAATGTCCTGCGTGAGCTTTCCAGAATGCGCCGCGAATATATCAAGGTTTTACACGCCGTCGATGCCGTCAGAATGAAAGGATATGGTGTCGTGACCCCGGATCGCGAGGAAATTCGTTTGGAAAGCCCGGAAATCATCAAGCACGGCAACAAATATGGGGTTAAAATAAAAGCTGAAAGCCCAAGCATTCACATGATTAAGGCAAATATTGAAACCGAAATCTCACCAATCGTCGGGACGGAAAACCAGGCTAAGGATTTGATTCAATATATTGCAAGTGCCGATACCAGCGAAGAGGGGATCTGGGAGACAAATATTTTCGGCAAAACAGTTGAACAGCTGGTGAATGACGGAATTAACGGGAAGATTTCAATGATTGGTGATGAAAGCCAGCTGAAATTACAGGAAACAATGCAAAAGATTGTCAATGACAGCAATGGTGGGATGGTGTGCATTATTATTTAGTGAGTGGGCAAGAGTTATGTAAAAAAGGTGACGCGAGTGTCACCTTTTTTGCTGTTCAAATTTAGTCTATCCGTTTTTATTAATTTATGGTATAATGTCACTAAGACATTATACCAGCGCAGTTTTAGTGCGCATCCCCCGGCGGGGACATGATTTCATTAGAAATCATGGTATAATATATTTATATTAAGAATTAAAGGAGTTAAAAATGCCTGTAGTATATACAATTAATTTACAATGGGATTCAGAAGCGTAAGCAAAAATATTTCTTTGTATTTTAAATCGGAGCGGCATGAGAGGGCATACGCATAGTGGCGAAAAGGAGAATAAATGAACCCAATTTACGAAAAATTACTTAAATGCAAACAAAGCATAATTGATTTCCAAAAAAACGCCGGCATTGCTGATTTTAAGCCAAAACTTGCCTTGGTGCTTGGTTCTGGCCTAGGTGATTATGCCGAAACGATGAAGATTTGCGCCGAACTTGACTATGCCGAGATAGATGGCTTCCCCCAATCAACGGTTGAGGGACACGCCGGGAAATTCGTTTTTGGTTATGTCGAAGATGTCCCGGTTATCTGCATGAAAGGGCGGGTTCATTTTTATGAGGGCTACCATATTTCCGATGTTGTCTTGCCAATCCGCCTGATGGGCTTATTAGGGGCAGAGATACTTTTTCTCACCAATGCTTCCGGCGGTATCGGCGCGGATATGAAAGCTGGCACTTTAATGCTGATTACTGACCATATCAGCAGTTTTGTGACCAATCCCTTAACTGGCGCAAATGTTGATGAGCTTGGAACGCGCTTCCCGGACATGAGCACGGTTTACCGCCCTGAGTTAAATGATATTATCCGCGTCACAGCAGCCAGCCTAAACATTCCCTTGCCCGAAGGCATTTACGGCCAGGCGGCCGGCCCTTCCTTTGAAACTCCGGCCGAAGTCATGATGTTTAAAGCAATGGGGGCTTCCGCTGTCGGAATGAGTACGGCGGTTGAAGCAATAGCGGCAAACCACATGGGCATGAAAGTATGTGGGGTATCTTGTGTTTGCAATCCGGCGGCCGGGCTTTCGGAAACACCGCTTACGCATGAGGAAGTGCAGGAAGCGGCAAATGAAGCTGCTCCGCGCTTCAAAAAGCTAGTAACTGAATCAATTAAAGCTTTTAAGCTTACATAATATAAAGGAGAGTAAAATTAAAACAAATATACCCATCCTTGAACTGATAAAATCAGCACTGGCCGCCAGGACAAAGGCTTATGCCCCTTATTCAAGCTATCTTGTTGGTGCTTCTGTTTTGACCAAGGACGACCGTGTTTATACGGGGGCAAATATCGAAAATGCTTCTTATGGCGCGTCAAACTGTGCCGAACGGACCGCCATTTTTAAAGCGGTCAGCGAGGGGAACGCAAAACTAAAAGCCGTTTGTGTCGTTGGCGGGCCAAGAGACGAAGAAATCACCGGATTTGCTTATCCTTGTGGTGTCTGCCGCCAAGTAATGCGTGAGTTTTGCTTAAACCCTGATGAGTTTGCTGTTATTGTGGCAAAAAACGAAGAAGAGTACCGTATCTTTACTTTAAACGAAATACTGCCAGCCAGCTTTGGGCCGGAAAAGCTTGGCATATGATGACTTTGTGAGGTGAAAAATGAAAATCCGCTTATTTAATGCCCGAATCTTAACGATGGAAGAAAACCGCCCCCTTTTTTGCGGCGAAATTCATATTAATGATGAATTAATTACCTATGCCGGGGAGGAGCCGGCGGCTTTAACTGACTGGGATAAAGAAATTGATTGCCAAGGCAATTTGCTGATGCCGGGCTTCAAAAACGCCCATACCCACTCCGGCATGACGCTTCTTCGTTCCCATGCTGATGATTTGCCGCTGGCGGATTGGTTATTCAATCAAGTTTTCCCCATTGAGGAAAAGTTAAATGCCGATGATATTTATCATTTAACAAAGCTGGCGATCCTAGAGTATTTAACCAGCGGAATCACGGCCATTTTTGAGATGTATATGGCCCAGGAAACGATTGCGGCGGCCTGTCAGGAAATGGGGATGCGCTGTGTCCAGGTCGGGGCGGCCAACAATTTTGGCACGACCCCCAAGCAGGTTGCCCAGTTCTACGAAAAGCTCAATAATGTCAATCCGCTTACTTCTTATCATTTAGGCTTTCATGCTGAATATACTTGCAGCGAATCATTGCTAAGGGAAATTGCCGAACTTTCAAAGCATTATAAAGCCCCGGTTTTTACCCATCTTTGCGAAACTGCTGACGAAGTAAAGGGGTGCATTGAAAGGTATGCAAAAACCCCGGTCGGATATCTTGATTACTTGGGCATATTTGATTATGGCGGGGGCGGCTATCACTGCGTCCACCTAACTGAAGAAGATTTAAACATTTTCCGGGCTAAGCGCCTTTATGCGGTTACTAACCCGGCCTCAAATTTAAAGCTTGCCAGCGGGATTGCCCCGATTTCAGCGTTCCTCAAAAATTACATTCCTGTCGCGATTGGCACTGACGGGCCGGCAAGCAACAATTGCCTTGATATGTTCCGCGAAATGTTCCTGGTTACTGGCCTCGCCAAAGTCCGTGACAACGATGCCGCCGCCGTTCCGGCGATGGAAGTCTTAAAGATGGCTTGCGTAAACGGAGCTAAGTGCATGGGCCTTAATAAGTCAACGAGCTTGGCGGCGGGAAATTTTGCCGACCTTATTTTGCTTGACCTAAATCAGCCCAATATGCAGCCGATGAACAATATTGCCAACAATATCGTATATAGCGGAAGCAAGCAAAATGTCATGATGACAATGATTCATGGCCGCATTCTTTATGAAAAGGGTGAATTTCTGGTTGGTGATGTTGCGGATATTTATGCAAAAGCAAATGGGATTATTAATAGAGTGAAAAATCAAGGTGCTTAACATGGAATATCTCTTTTTTGCCCTTGCCGCCTTTGGCATAGTTTTTATTATTATGCTGTCCGGCTGGATACAAGAAAAACGAAATGAACGTAAATTTACCAAGTTTTTACGCGCTGATTATGGCAGCTTGCCGAAGCGTGAATACGTGGCGGAACAATACCAAAACATAAGCCATTATTTCTGGCGAAAGAAAAAAGGTTTTTTTATTGACGATATCACTTGGCATGACCTAGAAATGGACGAAATATTTAAACGCATGAACCATACCTATTCTTCGGCGGGCGAAGAATATCTTTATTATCTTTTGCGCAGCCCCTGCATAGATAAAAACGTGCTGCAAAAAAGAGAAGAAATCATTACCTATTTCCGCAATAACCCCAATGACCGCGTCCGTTGGCAATTTTTATATGCCCGGATTGGGCGGACCGGAAAATATTCAATTTATGATTATCTAGGCTATCTTGACAAGCTGGGCAAACGGTCAAATATCCCCCACTATTTTTCAATCATTAGTTTTGTGGCTGCGATACTGCTGATAACTATCTCCCCGGCAATCGGCGTAGCAGCTTTATTTGTTATATTGGCAAACAACCTGCTTTCTTATTTTCGCTTCAAAAAAGAAATAGAGCCTTATATAGTCTGTTTTTCTTATATTTTCCGCGTCCTTGACAGCATTAGGGGCATGGAAAAAAAGCGGCTGCCGATTTTAAATGAAAAGATTGATGAAATGGCCGCCTTAAAGGCCGCCTTTAAACGCTTTAAATTCGGGTCATATATTTTAATGTCCCCGACCCGCCTAAACAGCGGGGCAAACCCCGTTGAAATAATCCTTGATTACCTAAGAATGGGACTCCATCTTGACTTAATTAAATTTAACCAAATGCTTAGCGAAGTTAAAAAGCATGGGGATAAAATCGAATCAATTTTGACAATCATGGGCGAAATAGAAGCAATGATTGCAATTGGTGCATTCCGGGTCAAGCTACAATATTGCTTGCCGGTTTTTACTAAAGATAAAGAAATTAATTTTACCAATATTTACCATCCTTTATTGACCGAGCCAGTCAAAAACGATTTCACGGTTAAGAAAAGCATTTTGCTGACTGGCTCAAACGCTTCCGGCAAATCCACTTTCCTAAAGACAATCGCCGTTAACGCAATCCTAGCCCAAAGCATTAATACTTGTACTGCCGATAGCTATCAAGCGGGAATGTTTTATATTGCGACCTCGATGTCATTAAAGGATGATATTATCGCTGGCGACAGTTATTATATGGTCGAAATAAAGTCCATGAAGCGGCTAATAGAGTTGGGTACGGGGCAAAAGGGCGAAATTCCGGCATTAGTCCTGGTTGATGAGGTTCTCCGCGGAACGAACACCGTTGAAAGAATCGCCGCGTCAACCCAGATCCTTAAAAGCCTTAACAGCGGAAACAATGTCTGCATTGCCGCGACCCATGATATTGAGCTGACATATTTATTGGCGGATAAATTTGAAAACCATCATTTTGAAGAAAAATTCATCGATGATGATATTTATTTTCCTTATAAAATATTGGCCGGGCCGGCCACGACCCGCAATGCAATTAAGCTGCTTAAAGTAATGGGTTATGATAAAGAATTGGTTGCCGATGCGGAAAAATTGGCCGAAAAGTTTATGAAGAGCGGCAAGTGGAAAAGTGACTAACCACAGCAAGATGTGATTGAGTCACTAATTTTTTATAGAAGGGCGTGGTTTATTTTGAAAGTAAAAATTTTCACAGACGGTTCGGCAAGGGGAAATCCGGAAGGGCCGGGCGGATATGGCGCGATTATCCAGTTTGTTGACTCGCGCCAGCGGCTGCATGAGCGGGAGTTTTCCGGCGGATTTAAGCAAACGACAAATAACCGAATGGAGCTTCTGGCGGCGATAATCGGCCTTGAAGCCTTGACAAAACCATGTGAGGTAAATTTGATTTCAGATTCCAAGTACCTTACCGAAGCATTTAATCAAGGCTGGATTTGGAATTGGCAGCTGAAAGGGTGGAAGACCAGCACCAACAAGCCCGTCAAAAATATTGATTTATGGAAACGTCTTTTGACGGCAGCCAAACCGCACAAGGTAAACTTTGTTTGGATTAAGGGCCATGAGGGCAATGAGGGCAATGAACGCTGTGACAAGCTGGCGACAGCGGCCGCCGATGGGGAAGAGGAGACTTTGGCGGAAGATGTGGGCTATATGGAATTGCATTCCAAGGAATTTATCCACGAAAATATTCCATGAAATCATTAGGGAAATCCTTGGCGAAATAATATTTGACATTACCTAATAAACGCAGTATACTAATTTTAGTAATCCGATGAAAACCGTTCTTTTTTGGAGTGTTTTATGAATAATTTTATCCTATTTCTAAATGCTTTTTTATCATATTTCTTAGTTTATGCCATTTCTGCCGTAGTCATTGTTACAGCAGTTTTATTGGGTGTCCGCTTCCGCAAAATAAAGGACGCAAAAGAAGCGGCCGCCGCCAATCAAGAAAGCCAAACCGAGAATCAGTAATTACGTTTTTCCTTTCAACCCGATAAATCGCATATATGCGGTTCATAATTGTATATGAACGCGCTTTTGCAGACTGCATAGATTATGCGATTCATAAATGTGTTATGGACGCTCTTTTGCAGACTGCATAGATTATGCGGTTCATAAATGCGTTATGAACGCGCTTTTGCAGACTGCATAACTCCAAGCTGGGGCACGCTCTCGCTCCATGAGAGATGTAGCGGTACTAAGGTTTCAAAAAACGAAACCAAAGTACCGACATCTCTCAAGGGCCCGCTTTGGAGTTTGCATCTGCCTTGCGCGTAGTTACGATTACGAGATGTGACTACATTATCGTGCAATACGAGAGTGTGATTCAAATGCACGACCTTGAGAATCGTCGTTAGTAACGCAACGATTCAAAAAACGAAACCAAGTACCGACATCTCTCAAGGGCCCGCTTTGGAGTTTGCATCTGCCTTGCGCGTAGTTACGATTACGAGAAACGAGAATATGACTCCATTATAGCGCAATACGAGAGTGTAATTCAAT
>WRLH01000016.1 GCA_009777715.1 Lachnospiraceae bacterium | reverse complement strand
GGGGCCCCCCCCCTCGTTTTTGCCTTTTTATTGGCAAACAAAAAAAAAAATGATAGGCGCTTCCATTTAAAAAAAGTGGACCCCAGCCGTAATTTTGCCAACAAAATCTGGAATGCGGCGCGTTTTATCTTGATGAAAATGGAAAATGAGGGTGGTGAAAAGGGTGAATTGACCGAGTCAGTCAATGACCCGGCCGCCGGAAGTACGCATAATGACCTAAAAAACGTGGACAAATGGATTCTTCACAAGATGAACCAGTTAATTAAGGAAGTGACCGACCACTTAGAAAGCTTTGAGCTTGGCATTGCCGTCCAGAAAATCTATGATTTCATCTGGGACGAATACTGCGACTGGTATATTGAAATGGTAAAACCCGGCGGCGACGATTTCCGGCCGGGTGCCCGCTTTGCCTTGAACCATGTCCTTTTGGCTGCTTTAAAGCTTCTTCACCCTTTTATGCCGTTTATCACCGAAGAAATCTTTTTAAGCTTGCAAAAAGACGAAGAATCAATTATGATTTCAAAATGGCCGGAGTATCAAAGCGAATTGGAATTTGCTAAGGAAGAAAAAGAGATTGAAGTCATCAAAGAAGCGGTCCGCGCAATCCGTAATATCAGGGCCGAAAATAAAGTTCCGCCGGGGAAACTCTTAGAAGTTTACCTTGTCTGTGAGAAAAAAGAGAATGCGGAAATATTCACAGGCGGCTTAGATTTTTTTGCTTCATTGGCCAAAGCCGGGAATGTAATTATTAAGGAAGATAAGGAAGAAATTCCCAGTGACGCAGTTTCACAAGTGACCTTTGGTGCTGTCATCTATATTGCATTGACTGAACTAGTCAATGTCGCGCAGGAAACAGAGCGGTTAAATAAAGAACTAAAGCGGCTTGACGATGAATTAAACCGGGTTGAAGCAATGCTTAAAAATCCCCGCTTTATCGAAAAAGCCCCGGCTGACAAAGTCTTAGTTGAACGCGAAAAGAAAGAAAAATTTATCCAAATGAAAGAACAGATAAAGATTCGCTTGCAACAGCTTGCAGATTTAGGTACACTATAGGTAACAGTAGAACTATGGCGACCATACGATGCTTGTCATTGCGGGCTTGACCCGCAATCCCTTGGAGGCTGCAATGACATAAAAGGGGGTGTAAATGAACGAATTATCCATGATCGACATCGATCTAATGCAATTGGACGACGCTTTGCTTTCCCGCCTTGCGACGAACAAGTCTTATGTTCGCATTGAACCGGACAATATGAAAGCGTTTCTGTTTTTAATGCCGCCAAATGCCGATGAAGAACCATACACAATCGAAGAAATAGAAGATTTTTTATGCGGCCATGGCATTATTTTTGGTTATAATTTGTCTAATATCAGGGCAATGTGCAAAAAAGGCATTTTTGAGCGTGAAATCATTGTTGCCAATGGCGAGTTGCCCGAAGAGGGGACTGAGGGAAGCTATGAGCTTCATTTTGCCCCCCAAAGGAAGGCTCCGGAAATAAAAGAAGACGGTACGGTTGATTATGCGTCAGTTAATAAGTTGGTCAATGTCAGGGTCGGGGACAAAATAGTGACATACCATCCGGCGGTCCAAGGCACAGACGGCTCAGATATCTTGGGGAATCCCCTTAAGGCCGCTGCGGTGAAAGATTTGCCGTTGCTGCGCGGAACGCATATCAGCCGCCGGAATACCGAAGATACATATTTTGCCGAACGCGAAGGGAAAATCCAGCTCCAAGACGGAAAAATTGACATCCAAAACGTCCATGAGGTTTATGGCGATGTTGATTTAACGACGGGCAAAATCGAGTTTTTTGGCGATGTCATTATCAATGGCAACGTTGAAACCGGAGTAACGATAAGGGCCGGCCGCAATATCGAAGTGCGTGGCTCGGTCGAAGCCGCCTCTTTATTTGCCGGGGGCAACATTATTCTCCAGCGCGGCATCCAAGGCCAGCAAAAAGGCCGGGTTTCCGCCCGCGGCCAAGTTTATGCCAAATTTATCGAACAAACAATCATCAATGCCGGCGGTGATGTTTTTGCCGACAGCATTATGAATTCGCGGATAAATACTGACGGAAGCCTGAATCTTTCCGGCAAACGCGGAATGCTGATTGGCGGTTACACCCATGCCTTGCTTGGGATCAAATCAACCTCGATTGGCAATGACGTTGAAACGCGCACGATTGTCCATGTCGGCTGTGAAGCCGAGGTAATCGAAAAAGGCATTTCTTTAAAAAAGCGCGAAGTCCAAGTCCGCAGTATGCTTGATGAATTAACCGAAGAAATTGAGGACCTCAAAAAGAAAGCGGCTATCTATGGTGACAAACAGCAGCAAATGCTGGAAGTTACGGCGGCGAAGATTTTTCCCCAGACCAAAGCCTTAAAAGAAGAGCTTGCGGTTTTGCTTGACGACCAAAAAGAAATCCAAGCCTTGATTTTAAAAGGGAAAGGCGCAAGCATCAAAGTTGACGGCAATATTTATCGCGGCACGGTAATTTGCATTTCGCAGCTGCAAATGCCAATCGAAAAAAATACAATGTTTATGGAATATGTGATCCAAGGTGGGCTAATTGTCGCAAATCTCATTATCAGATAAAAAAAGGGGCAGCAAAAGCTACGCAAAATATCTTGAATGTGAGCGGTATATCCTCTCGATTCCCCGCTTTTCCGCCAAGAAGCATTCATTAGCAGATTTGCGCGATTTTCTAAATGAACTAGGCAATCCCCATAAAGGGAAGAAAATCATCCACGTTGCCGGAACTAACGGCAAAGGCAGCGTTTGCGCCTATCTTCATGCAATTCTTAGGGCTTCGGGGCTTACGGCGGGTTTATTTACCTCCCCCCATTTAGTGGAAATGCGCGAACGGATAAAAATAAATGACCGGATTATTGCTTTAGAGGAATTTATCTGGGCATTCGAAACAGTAAAAGAAAAAATAAAAGATTTTCACCCGACTTTTTTTGAATTTTTATTTCTGATGGCAATGCTTTGTTTTGGCAAAACAAAGCTTCAATATTTGATTCTTGAAACGGGGCTAGGCGGACGGCTTGACGCAACAAACGTGATTGACGAAAAAATCTTGACCATTATCACCCCGGTAAGCTATGACCATATGGAATATCTGGGGACGGCCTTGGGCCAAATTGCGGCTGAAAAGGCAGGGATTATGCGTCCGGGGGTTACACTTTTAACCGCAAGCCAAAAAGCGGAAGTTTTGGGCGTTTTAAAGGAAAAAGCAGCTGAAAATGATGTGCCGATTGTGCCAATAAATAAAAATGCGATAAAAATTAATAAAATCACGTCAAAAAGCATTGATTTTTCTTATCAATATCGTTATGATATAGTAGTTAGGATTTTGCTTATGACGAAAGCATTATATCAGGCCGAAAATGCGTCATTGGCAATTCATGCTGCTCTTTGTCTTGGCGATGACTGTGTATCAACCGATTCTATCACATCCGGGCTGGGACAAGCGGTCTGGCCGGGGCGGATGGAAGAGATTGCGCCCGATATCATCATTGACGCTGCCCATAATGAAGCCGGGATTTTGGCATTCATTGAGTCGGTCAGGCTGATTCCCCGAAAAGGCCGGAAGTTTCTTTTATTTGGCGGGGCCAAGGACAAGCAAAGCCAAAAGATAGTTGCAATTATTAAAGAAGCGAAGCTTTTTGATGAGATAATTGCTTGCCAAATGAATAATCCCCGGACGCTGTTAAAAGGCGATTTGGCTGAATTATTTCCACCGGGGCAGATTTTTACAAATGTAGAAAGCGGTTTAGCCAGCTTGCTTAAGCAAAAACAAGCAGGCGACCTGATTTTTATTACTGGTTCACTATTTCTTTATAGTGATTTGAAGTTGCTTTTAGCTGATGAGGTTACCGATGATTAATTTTGAAGAGGAACTAAAAAAATTCCATCCCAGTCTCGAGGTTGAAGACGCTGAGGAAGCAATATACAATCAAGACCTTTCCGACATGACCGATATTTTGCTGAAGCTGTTAGGAAAAGACGGTATGTTTGAGGGGGAAGCAAGAGACTAAGGAGAACATCATGGTATGTTATCAATGCGGAGTACGTTTATCCGAGCATGATTTTTGTACCGGCTGTGGAGCGGATGTTGCCCTTTATAAAAAGCTTTTATCCACTTCGAACCGATTATATAATGAAGCACTAGAGAAAGCCGGGGTCAGGGATTTGGCCGGCGCAATTAGTGTGCTAAAACAAAGCCTAAAGTACAACAAGAACAATATTAAGGCACGTAATCTCTTAGGATTATGTTATTTTGAGATTGGCGAGGCGGTTTCCGCTTTAAGCGAATGGGTCATTAGCAAAAATATCCGGCCGGCCAAGAATATTGCCGATGATTATATTTCAATGATCCAGACCAACCAGACCAGGCTTGACACGATTAATCAAACGATCAAAAAATATAACCAAGCCTTGTCTTATTGCCATCAGGATAGCCGCGATTTGGCCATTATCCAGCTAAAGAAAGTCCTTTCATACAATCCAAAATATGTCAGGGCCCACCAGCTGCTTGCCCTGCTTTATATCGGCGAGGAAGAATGGAACTTAGCCAAGAATGAGCTGCAAAGATGTAATGAGATTGACACCAACAACACGATAACCCTTAGATACCTTAAGGAAGTGAACCGGATGATGATGCCGGAGGATTTGGTCAAGGGAAACGGTAAAAAAAGCGGCGATGATGTTGTCCGTTACCAAAGCGGGAACGAGACCATTATCCAGCCGGGCAGGTCACGTGATTTCCGGATTTTATCGACCCTTTTCAACTTTGGCATTGGTATTTCGATCGGGGTTGCGATTGCGGTCAGCTTGATTTTGCCGGGGCGGCTAAGGCAAGCCCAATTTGCCCATGCCGAGCAAATCCGGATTATCGGCGAAGAGCTGGATGTCAAAACAGCGGCAATAAATGCTTTGGAGCTTAGAGAAAGGCGGCTTCTTGATGAAAATGAGAATCTGGCCGCCGAGCTTAGCGAGTTTCTAAATGACCCGGTCAGCGATGAAACAAGTGACAATTTGCTGATGGCAGCTGCCTTATTTATCTTTGGGCCGACTGAGGATGATGATGAGGAAGAGATATCCCATCTTGAGAAAATTGCTTCATATCTTGACGGTGTATCGCTTGATGAGCTTTTAGGCGGTGACCAGGCCTTTAAAGAGCTGTATGACAGCATTATTTCTGTTATTGGGACTGAGCTTGGTGATTTATGTTATGAGGTTGGGTATGAGTATTTTAGGATGGAAGAGTACGCTAGCGCAATTCCCCATCTTTTAAGGGCTTTCCAGTATGACCCCGACAATGGGGAAGCCTTATGGAATCTCGCAAACGCCTACGAGCAGAACAACGAAATTGACAAAGCAAAAGAAGCATATGCAAGGGTCATCGAATTTTTCCCCGATACCGACAAAGCCCGCCGCGCTGATGAGCGTCTGATCGAAATCAATATCACCGGGGCGTAGCATACCGGGCAACTTGCCCCAGAGGAAATTAATACTTTACGAAAGAAGAGCATAGTAATCCGCTATGTTCTTTTTAGTGCGAAGCGCTTTTGCGACGCACTTTTGTGGAACGCTATTGCGAAGCACTTTTGCAAAAGTTATATCTTGGAACGCTTATGCAGACTGCATAACTCCAAGCTGGGGCCCGCTCTCGCTCCATGAGAGATGTAGCGGTACTAAGATTTCAAAAAACGAAATCAAGTACCGACATCTCTCAAGGGCCCGCTTTGGAGTTTGCATCTGCCTTGCGCGTTTAATCTACTCTGCGAAAACTATAGGAAAGGAAGGGAAAATATAACTTGTTGCAACTTTAGTTGCATTACGTCCTTGGCGCCTTGAAATCAATTAGGCCACAGACGCTAACCAACTAAAGTTGGTCCGGAGTTAATATTTTGCCTGACGCTTCATACAAAAGGCTTAAATATAACAAACCATAACCCCAGAAAGGAGCCCCGCATGGACGATTTCAAAGTGATTGACAACTACCTCATGATAAAAATGCCCGAAGAAATCGATCATCACAAATCAACTTACATCAGCAAAACCGCCGACGACTATATCCTGCGTGAAAAAATCGGCAACATCGTTTTTGACTTTGAAGACACCCGCTTTATGGACAGCTCAGGCATCGGAATTATCATGGGACGCTATAAAAAAATCACCTATTTCGGCGGAAAAGTATACACAATCAATACCGATACCCGCATCCGCCGGACCCTGATGATATCAGGCCTTCATAAGCTGATTGAAATAATGGAATAAGTTCCAATATTATGAATAATTTGTAAAAAAATGTCAAAACTAAATAAGATAAGCTAACTATCAAGGAGGAAGATATGAATAATGCAAGCAGTTTAGCAAATACAATCACCGAGGAACAATTCCTGCTCAAACGAATGAAAGAAAAAGAACTAATGAGAAAAACCGAAAGCTATCCCAATAATGAGATGAAGCTTGAGTTTGACGCCCTTTCAGTCAATGAATCCTTTGCCAGGACCGCCGTTGCCGCTTTTATCTCCCAGCTTAACCCGACCCTTGAAGAGATTTCCGATGTAAAAACTGCTATCTCCGAAGCGGTGACCAATGCGGTAATCCATGCTTATGACGAAGAATATTACTTAAAATACCATCAGCCCTCGCACCAGCCCTCGCTTCAGCCATCGCTCCAGCCCTCGCCCCAGGCCCCGAACCAAGATGATGAAAAAATGAAAGTCTACATACATTGCGAGCTGGAAAAAGATACGCTCCATGTTGAGATTTGGGATAAAGGCAAAGGAATCACCAATATTGATTTGGCAATGGAGCCGCTTTACACAGAAAAACCGGAGCAAGACCGTTCGGGCATGGGTTTTGCTTTTATGGAGGCCTTCATGGATGACCTTGAGGTTATTTCCGAACCCGGCTTCGGGACGACAATTTTAATGAAAAAAAATCTGAAAAATAATAGCAGAGGTTAGTTGGCAGGGTTAATATGGAAGAGCTCACAGTTCTGATTGAACGTTCACAGGCTGGAGAAAAGGAAGCACGCGAAGTACTAATCGAAAAAAACATGGGCCTTGTCCACCACATCGTCAGACGCTTTATTGGCAGGGGCTGTGAAATGGACGACCTCTTGCAGATTGGCACAATCGGCTTGATGAAAGCGATTGACAAGTTTGACATGAGCTTTGAGGTAAAATTTTCCACTTATGCAGTGCCGATGATCAGTGGTGAAATCAAGCGATTTCTGCGTGATGACGGATTAATCAAAGTCAGCCGCTCGCTCAAAGAAAATTATTACAAAATAAAAAGGGCGGCGGAACATTTAGCCCAGCTTAATGGCCGGGACGCAACATTAAGTGAGCTTTCTGGTGAAACCGGGATTATCGAAGAGGACATCGTCCTTGCCTTAGAAGCCGGGGCAGAAGTGGAATCGATTTATAAAACCGTTTACCAATCTGACGGCAACGAAGTTTTCCTTGTGGACAAGCTCTCTGACCCGGACAAGGTAGACAAAATCATTAATAAGATGCTGCTTAAGCAACTGCTTGCTGAGCTTAATGATTCGGAGCGGGAATTGATTATGTTAAGGTATTTTCATGAAAAGACGCAGACCGAGGTGGCTTCACTTTTGGGCATTTCCCAAGTGCAGGTCAGCAGAATGGAGAAAAAAATATTGCTGTCAATGCGGAAAAAAATCAAATAAGATTTGCCTTTTTTGCCCAATCATGCTAAAATATGGGCATGGTTAAAATTGTCCTCCCTCCGGAATACCCTTATCTTTTTGAGACCCATTTGCACACAAGCCGCGGCAGTGCTTGCGCAAACTGCTCGCCAACTGACGCAGCCAAAGCATACAAAAAAATGGGCTACTCCGGGATTATCATCACGGAGCATAACTGGGGCGGAAATACCGCGATAAGCCGCCATCTTGGCTGGGAAGACTGGGTACGGAAATTTGTCCGCGGTTATGAAGAAGCGGAGATCTGGGGACGGAAAAATGATTTAATGGTTTTATGGGGCTATGAATCCTGTTTTGATGCAACTGAATTTTTGATTTTGGGGCTGACTCCGGATTTTTTGCTCAAATATCCCGAAATACGATATGCCGGAGTCGAAGAGCAATATCGAATCGTCCATGAAGCTGGCGGAATCGTTGTCCACGCCCACCCTTTCCGCGAAGCGTACCACATTCCCAAGGTCAGGCTTTACCCGGAGTATGTTGACGCGATTGAGGGGTTAAACTGCGCCCATATTACCCTTTACCGCGACAAGGAAATGTATAACCGGAAAGCAATAAAATACGCGAATGAAAATGATTTTCCGATTACTGCCGGTTCGGATGCCCATAGTGTCAGGCTAAGAGGGGGCGGGATGGCTTTCAAAACCATGCCGCGGAGCGGACGGCACTTTATTGCCAGGCTGCTTTCCCGCGAAGATTATCTTCTTTCTGATGGAGAAACATGGTATGATGCCTATGGGAAACCGCTTGCGGAAGTAGAGTTTAATTAAAATGCTTTAGATAGACGTCAAAAAAATCCTTGGTCCTTAACTCACTATTGTTAATGAAAGTCACTTGCTCCCACAAAACATCGTTGATATTCCTAGTCAGGCTGCTAAGAAAAGCATTGTATTCCTGGCTAAAAACCTCTTCCCGGCGCTGCTCAACGATTTTTATCTTGTTGTTGTCAGTTTCTTCACGGTTAAAAGTATTGACACATTTAATGATATGATAACCGAAGCTCGTTTCGACAATCTCACTCACTTCCCCCGTCCCAAGCAAAAAGGCCGCTTCCTCAAAAGGTCTTTCCATGTCACCTTTGCCAAAAGAATAAATCGCCTGTTCGTCTTCGCTGTATAGCATCATCAGCCTTTCAAAATCCTCACCCTCATCGATTTGCTCATGAATCCGCTTAATCCGGTTAAAAGCGTCAGCGCGGGCGGTTTCGGTATACTCGATTTTTTTGCCGGTCCCGTCAAGGGCATAGGTCCTAATCAGAATATGCCAGACCGTAATTGTCCGCGCTTCATCATCACTGATTTCAGGATTGACATCTTTGATGATGAAGTTATAAATTTTGTCGGCAAGGGCATATTCACTATAAAGCGTCTCAATCGTCAGAAGCGTAACGTCCATAATTTCTTTTTCGGTTTCGCTTAGTGAATGATAATATTCGGCGGCCGCGGCATGAGCAAGCCTTGTTTCTTCCTCGTCCAAATAAACATCATGTTTGGCCGCAAGCAAATTCATTGTCTTAATCTGGGCAATTTGCGCAAGGGCAATATTTTTGATGCTGTCTTCCAGCGTTTCACCGCTAAAATCAATCCCCCAAATCTGGCGGCCAAAAACGCTTTCATATTGGTTTTGGGCATTAGTCAGATAAACGCGGATTTCCGGAAGCAGGCAAGACATTGTTTCAATCCGGAATACTTCGTCCCGGTGGAAGCCAGTCGTCAGGACGACCCTCATGTCAGGGTCGTCAATATCCGCACAGGAAGCCAGCGGGAGGGCAAATATTAAGATAAAGAATAATAATAATAATTTTTTCATCGATAACTTTCTGTTAAGAATTTCCGGGCAGTCTCATTAATATGCTTCGCGCCAAGCTGATCCCGTTTGCGGAAGCTTGCTGTAAACCGCGGGTAATCCCGGCCCCGTCACCAATCGCATAAAGACCTTTAATGCTGGTCTCGAAATCCTTGTCAACAATGACTTTGTTAGAATAAAACTTGACCTCGACCCCATATAATAAAGTTTCCTCCCCGGCAATGCCTGGGGTTATTTTATCAAGCGCAAAAAGCATTTCTTCAATCGCAATCATAATCCGGTGGGGGAAAACAAGCGATAAGTCACCGGGGACAGCGTCTTTTAAGGTGGGGAGCAAATTGTTGCGGCATAACCTCTCCTCGGTTGTCCGCCTGCCCCGGCGCAGGTCACCAAAGGTCTGGACGAGAATCTGGCCGCCGCAGAGCATATTGGAAAGCTGGGCAATCTGCTTTCCATATTCGATGGGCGTTTTAAACGGTTTGGTAAAATTTTTGCTGACAAGAATGGCAAAATTGGTGTTGCTGGTCTTAAATTCGCCGGATTTGTAGGCATGGCCGTTAACGACGGCAAGGCCGCCCTCATAATATTCAGTTGCGACTTCACCGGATGGGTTAGTGCAAAAAGTGCGGACTTTGTCATCAAAGGTTGGCGTATGGTAAACTAGCTTTGCTTCATAGAGGTTTTCATTAAGGAATTGCATGATTTCATCGCGGACTTCAACCCGGACGCCGATATCAACTGTCCCCGGCTCGGTTTCAATCCCGATTTCATCACATTTGTTTTTGAACCAGTCCGCCCCCTCGCGGCCAACGGCGGAAACAATGTGTTTGGCCCGGAAAATTTCGCCTTTGTCAGTCTCAACGCCCGAAGCTTGCCCGTTTTCAAGCAAAATTTCTTTTGCCATTGTCCCGAACAAAATTTCAATGCCAATGTCAATTAAGTGCCGCTCTAGTTTGCCATAAATCTTGTAACCCTCTTCAGTGCCAAGATGGCGGATTGGGCATTCAATCAGCTTTAGGTTTGCGACAATTGCTTTGCGGCGGATTTCGCGGATTTCTTCATCTTTATCAAGGCCATAGACATTTTTGTCCGCGCCAAACTTAAGATAGATTTGGTCCGACTCATTAATCAGCTTCAAGGTTTCATCATAACCCAAAATAGCCGGGAGATTGCCGCCGACATCGGGTGAAAGGGAAAGCTTGCCATCGGAAAAAGCTCCTGCCCCGGCGAAACCAGTCGTAATGGAACAGGGATTGCACCCGATACATTGCTTGGTCGTTCGTTTGGGGCAAAGGCGTTTTTCAATGGAGCGGCCTTTTTCAAGCATGAGGATGTTTAAGTTTTTATTCTTTTCTTTTAGTTCAAGGGCGCAAAAGATTCCGCTTGGGCCTGCGCCGATGATGATAACGTCATAAGTCATATATTCATTATAAAAAAATATGGTTTACATTTCAAGAGCTATTTAGTATAATATACAAAAAACTATATTCTGCCAAAATAAAACATAAAAAGGAGAGATTTACATGGCAAATAAACAAGGTAACTTATCCATTAATAGCGAGAACATTTTCCCGATCATCAAAAAGTGGCTTTATTCTGACCACGACATTTTTTTCCGGGAGCTTATCTCAAATGGCTGTGACGCAATCACCAAGCTTAAGAAATTGGAAATGATGGGCGAATGTGAATTGCCGGCAGATTTTAAGCCGCGCATATCCGTGGTGGTCAGCCCGGAAGCAAAAACGATTACCTTTACTGACAATGGTTTAGGCATGACTGACGCAGAGGTTTTAGAATACATCAACCAGATTGCGTTTTCGGGAGCGACAGATTTTATTGACAAATATAAGGACAAAACCAATGAGGACCAGATTATCGGCCACTTTGGCCTTGGCTTTTATTCTTCATTCATGGTTGCCGACGAAGTACATATCGATACATTGTCATACCAAAAAGACGCAAAGGCCGTTCATTGGGAATGTGACGGCGGCACGGAATTTTCCCTTGCCGATGGCGAGCGTACCGAGGTCGGGACAACCGTGACATTATTCCTTAATGAAGACTGCGTCGAGTTTTGCAATGAATACCGGGCCCGCGAAGTGGTCAAAAAATACTGCTCATTCATGCCGACCGAAATTTACCTGTCCAAAGCTGATTCGGCCGATACGCAGACGATTGATGCCGATGAAAAGCTTGACTCGGACACCGTCATTGAGGAAATCAAGCCGGAACAAGAAACTGACGGGGACAAGCCAAAGCTTAAAATCAAAAAGCGGCCGGAGCTCCTTAATGAAACCAACCCGCTTTGGATGCGCCATCCCAATGAATGTGAAAAGGAAGACTACCTTACTTTTTACCGGACTGTTTTCCAGGATTATAAAGAGCCATTGTTCTGGATTCACCTCAATATGGACTATCCCTTTAACCTAAAGGGCCTTTTGTATTTCCCCAAAATCAATACCGAATATGAATCAATCGAGGGCGTGATCAAGCTTTACAACAACCAAGTTTTTATCGCCGACAATATCAAGGAAGTCATCCCCGAATTTCTGCTTCTTTTAAAAGGGGTCATTGATTGCCCGGACCTTCCCCTTAATGTTTCCCGCTCGGCCCTCCAAAATGATGGCTTTGTCAAGAAAATTGCGGATTACATTTCCAAAAAAGTCGCTGACAAATTATCCGGAATGTGCAAAACCGAAAAAGAAGAGTATGAAAAATACTGGGACGACATCAGCCCATTCATCAAGTTTGGCTGTCTGCGTGATGACAAGTTCTGCGTCAAGATGACCGATTATATTTTATTCAAAAACCTTGACGGCAAATATATGACCCTGCCGGAATGCCTTGAAGTAGCAAAAATTGACCCTGATGAAAATCCTGATGAAGATGGGGCAAGCAAGAAAGAAGAGGGGAAAGAGGATCATGTTGTTGAAGCGGAGATTGTTGATGAGGACGGCAATCCGGTAAGTGATGATGATGAGGGCGAGGAAGCCGAAGAAAAAGACGACAAGGTTATTTATTATGTGACGGACGAGCTTCAGCAAAGCCAGTACATCAAGATGTTTAAAGCGGCAAAAAAGAGCGCGGTTATTTTGACCCATCATATTGACCAGCCTTTTGTCACCCAATTAGAATCAAAAAATGAAAATGTCAAATTCCAGCGGATTGACGGCGATTTGACCGATGATTTTAAAACCAAGACTTCCAAGAAAGTCGAAAAAGAACTTGCCGAACAAGCGGAAGACATTGGCAAAATCATGAAAAAGGCCCTTAAGAAAGACAAAATCACGATTAAGGTTGAAAAGCTCAAGAATAAAAAGATTTCCGCAATGATTACCCTTTCCGAAGACAGCCGCCGGATGCAGGATATGATGAAAATGTATTCCATGCCGGGAATGGATATGGGAATGTACGGCAAAGAGGGCGAAACCCTTGTCCTAAATGCCAACCACCCCCTTGTCCAGCACGTCCTTGAAAACAAAAATGACAGCAATGTTAGTTTGATTTGCGAACAGCTTTACGACCTTGCTTTAATCCAGCACGCCCCGCTTGACGCTGACGCAATGACAAAATTCGTGGCACGGTCAAACGATATTATGATGCTGCTGGCAAAGTAGGCTTTAGCCATTGAGCTTAATCCTATTCTGTTATATAATGGAATCATGGAAAATATTATCACCCGCATTTTGGATGGTGACTGTAAGCCAAGCGCCGGCCGCCTCGATTTTTCAGTAGGCAAAATCGAGATAAAGCTTTACCCCGGCGAGGAGCATGAGGGCAGCTTTCATATCTATGGCCCACTGGGCCTGCCAACCGAAGGCTTTGTCTTAACCGACGATTTACGCATGGAAATATACACACGCGAATTTGCCGGAAAAGAATCAGAGATAGCCTTTTGTTTCCGTTCGCCCAAAACTAACGAGCGGGATAGTGATTCCCATCAGGGTGAGTTTTTTATTGTTTCCAATCACGGTGAATATATAGTTCCCTACCAAGTTAGCTTTATCACAAGAGAAATTAAGTCAAGCTTAGGGCCAGTAAAAAACCTCTTCCATTTTGCCAATCTGGCAAAAACCAACTGGGGTGAAGCGTTAAACCTTTTTTATAGCCCTGCTTTTGCTACGCTTCTTACCGGCGCGGACAAACAATATTTGACCTTGTACCGCGGACTTTCCGGCTGCGACCAAAAAAGGGCCAAATACGAACCCAAAAATGAACACAACATGGAAGAATTTCTTCTTGCCATCAAGAAAAAGCAAAAAATTGAGTTCATTGTCAAGGAAGCAAGCGTTAATTTGAGCGTCACCTTAGAACCGACGGAGTATTTGCTGACCATCACCCGCAATGGCTGGGGCTTTTCAAATCTTTACTGCCAGCCGGAAGGTGATTTTTTGGTATGTGACAAGGAAGTTATCCGCGATGAGGATTATTTGGCCAATGTCTACAAGCTTTCGTATTATGTATTGCATGAAAAGCTTCATTCCGGCAACAATTTTGGCAGGATTAGGTTATATAATGCCAATACTGAAATCATCATTCCGGTTACAGCCGTCAAAAATGACACTAGTGTCACCCATGACGGCCTTGTCAGAAAAGAAGTTAGCCGGGCTAATGAACACAAAAGCAATATTTACAAGCTGGTTAATGCTTATGTTGCTTTCCGGACCAAAAAAACCAGCCAGTCAGTTTGGCGCAAAGAAACGGAATATTTAATCGACAAGATGATAACGGCTGCGGACAAAGATTTGCTGCCAAAGCTTTTCCGGATTCAGCTTTTGATTACGGAAAACCGCCTAAATGAAGCAAGCCGCCTGTTAACTCATGCTGACAGCTTGCTGGCCGGGCGGGAAAGCGAAATGCCGGAACTGTGGTGCTACTACCTTTACCTGACGACCTTGGAAAACCGCGACCCGAAAATCACCAGCCGGATTGCTTACGAAGTCGAGCGGTTTTACATAAAAGATAAGGGCAATTGGCAAATTGGCTGGCTTCTTTGTTATTTAAAAGAAGAATATGTTTTAAGCCCGGCCAAAAAATGGGCATTTTTGCGGGAGCTGGTTGGCTATGGGAATTATAGCCCGGTGATCTTCGTTGAAGCTTGGCAGTTGCTTAAGCAAAAGCCGGAATTTTTGACGAGGCTTGACAATTTTGAAATCCGTTTGCTTTTGTTTTCGGCACGCCGCAGCCTAATCCCCAAAAGCTTAATTCCGCAAATTGTTTATCTTGCCACCAAAAACAAAAATTTTTCCGAATTCCTATACCGAATCTTGGAAAAATGTTATGAAATCGTAGAATCAAATGAAGTGGTGCAAGCAATCTGTGAACTATTGATCAAAGGGGAAAAAATCGGCCCGGAATACTTTTCTTGGTATCAAAATGGCGTCAGGCGCGACATCAATGTGACAAGGCTGTATGAGTTTTTCATTTTTTCGCTTAATCAGGAAAAAGAAGAGGAAATTCCCAAGCAAGTATTGCTTTATTTTGCCTATAACAGTGAAATTGACTACCGTTACCAAGCTTATATTTACGCTTTTGTCCACCGGAACCGTGATTTATATCCTGATATTTTTGAAAGCTATTCCGGCAAAATAGAAAGATTTGTACTTAACCAGCTTTCCCGCGCCCGCACCGGAAAAAGCCTTGCTTATCTTTACAAAAACTATCTGACGGCGGAAATGATAAATCCAGCCAATGCGAGTTTTTTTGCTGATATTTTATTCACGGCCAAAATCGTAATTTTTAAAGAGAATATCCGCGAAATCATTATTTTATATCACAAAGTAAATTGGGAAATTACCAACCGGATTAGCGGAAAAGAAAGCCATATTCTTTTATATGGAACAGAATACCAGTTATTATTGGCCGATGCAGACGGAAACCGTTATGCCGATCCAACGAACTATCGCCTTGAAAGATGGCTTGCCCCGGACAAAATCGGCCGGGCGATTGCCCCGCTGGTGAAAGAACGGGCCGGGTTTGATATCTGGTCTTTAGAACAGGGTGATGACCTTTTAGCGGTGACTCGGAGCAACCTTTCTGCTTATGAGCGGATTTATATGACAAACAATCTAAAACCAGCATACCGCGAAACATTATGCCGGAACTTGATTCGCTTTTATTATGATTTTGAGGAGCAGGAGAGGCTTGAAAAAGTCCTCACAACGCTGAAAGCAGAGGACATAAACCGGGATTACCATGAAGAAATCCTCACAATAATGGTTGCAAGCGGGCTTTACCGCGAAGCTTACGGCTGGCTTCCTAAAACCGCAGCAGAAATACTTGACCCAAAACTGATTTTACAGGTTTTAATTAAGATAATACCTGATGAGGCCCCAAAAGCTGAAAAGATGATGTTAGTTCTGGCTTTTAAGGCTTTTAAGGACATGAAATATGATGAAAAGTTGCTTAATTATTTAGTTAATTTTTATGATGGGCAGACCGAAAGGCTTCGCGATATCTGGCTAGCCGGGAAAAGTTTTGCGCTTGATGTTTTTAAGCTTTCCGAAAAATTGTTAATGCAAATCCTTTATTCCGGCACTTTTTTGGGCGAGCAAATAGATATTTTCCATGATTATGTTGCTGGGGGCGGAAAGGGCAGCCTTATTAAGGCTTTTATTATCCATAATTCCTATCATTATTTTGCAAATGGCAAAACGACCGATATCACGGTTATCAGGCAAATAGGAAAATTAATTGACAATAATGAATCACTAGACTTTGTTTGCCAGCTAGCCTTTGTAAAATACTTTGCCGAAAACAAAGCTGAAATTGATGACGATATTTACCGCACCCTAATCTTTTTTATGCAGGATTTAATTGACCAAGACATCTATTTTGCCTTTTTTAAGGAGTATATTGGCATTTTGCCGCTGATGGACCAGTTTATCGACAAAACAATGATTGAATACCGCTCGCATTCTTTGCACCCATTAAGCCGCGTTTTGATTCATTATGAAATTAATGATAACCCCATGGTCACCGAACCGATGACCGAAATGTATGATGGCGTTTATTTAAAACAGTTCTTGTTATTTTACGGCGACACGGTTAGCTATTATGTTACCGAAGAAGAAGAGGGAGCGGAGATAATTCGCACAGAAAGCACCAAAATCAGCATTAATAAAGCTCCGGACGCTTTCCCCGGCTCGCGTTTTATGCGGATAAACGAAATTGAAGCCAAAAGAAAGAGTGAAGATGACGAAGCCTTGAATGCTTTGCTTTCTGACTACCAGCGGCTTGATTTTCTGGTTGATGAGATGTTTAAGGAGATAAAAGGTTGAGAAACTTAGGAAGTGCCATTATTGGTTATGATCTAAATGATACATATGCCCAAATAAGCTATCTGAAAGCAGGTGAAACAGAACCGGAAACGGCTTCATTAGTCCTTGGCTTAGAACTGTTTAATATTCCGCTTGCCCTTTATAAAGAACCAGGAAGCAATTCATGGCTTTACGGAAATGAAGCAATCAAAAAAGACCAGCCATTTACCCATCTTCTTGGGCTGGCAATTTCCGGCACGGCCGTAACGGTTGAGGCAGAGCAAATTGACCCGGTCAGTTTACTTGCATTATTTGTGAAGCGCAGCCTTTCCATATTGACCATGCAAGTCAATACGGATGACATTGCCGCTTTTATGTTTACGACTCCCGAAGTTACCCCCCGGATTGTTGAGATTGTTGCAGAAATCGCTTTAAGCCTTAGCTTATCACCGGAGCGTGTCTATCTGCAAAGTTACCGCGAAAGTATGTACCAATATATTGTCCACCAGCCCAAAGAGTTATGGAATCATCAAGTATTACTATTTGACTACGCCAGTCATATGAAAGCTTTTCGGCTTGAGATGAATAAAAAGACAACTCCCATCGTTGTTTTTATTGAAAGTGAGAGTTTTCCGGAATTAAGATACACTGCTGACCCCTCGGAGCGGCAAAAAAAAGAATGGGATGAGCAGTTTCTTTTAATTAGCGGGGATTTAATTAAAGGCCGGATTGTCTCAAGCATTTATCTTGTTGGCGAGGGCTTTAAAGATGAATGGGCAAACGAATCATTAAAATACCTTTGCCAGGGGCGGCGTGCATTTCGTGGCAATAATCTTTACAGCAAAGGCGCGTGTTATGGCGCAATGGAAAAGTTTAACCCGGGCGAGTTAAGTAAGAAAATGATTTTTCTCGGCGAGGAAAAGCTCAAAGCAAACATCGGAATCCGCCTTAAGCGGAATGGTTTAGAATCATATTTTGCGATTCTTGATGCCGGAGCGAATTTTTATGAATGCGCGAATAGTTTTGAGCTTATCCTTGATGAAGAGCCAAAGCTTAGTTTGATTATTACTTCTTTGACCGGGAGCAGCGTAACGGAGCAGATTATCACTCTTCCCGGTTTGCCCGAACGGCCGGGGCGTACCACGCGCTTGCATATTGCGATTCGCTTAAAGTCTGCCGCCATCGCCGTTTTATCAATTGCCGATTTGGGTTTTGGTGACCTCTTTCCCACTAGCGGCAAGGAATGGAGTATCCTATGCCCCCTTTGCTAGCGGTCGGCCAACGTGCCGAAACCCCCTACACCTTTAACCGCCTCTTACTTTCAATTTACAGCGTCGAGGAGCTTTGCTACCTCTTTAAAACCAACCCCTTTATCCTTGATGACAAAATTCTCGACCGCAAACTGATTAACTGGCTGGAAAAGTCGTGCCACTTAAAAGAGCTTGCCGCGAAGCTATCCCTAATCCTAAAGAAAAGCAAAAACGCGGAAGAATTTGTCATGGCAATCATTGAATATACAGGATATTTACAGCCCGATGAGATAAGCAGGATAAGGACAGTTTTCCAAGGAAATATCGGCGTAAACGATTATGAAAAAGAAGTAAGCCGCGCTGATTTTTTGTTAAATAGCGGCAAATACCAAATGGCAATATTAGAATATGGCCGCATTTTACTTAACGTGCCTTATGGGGAAAGGTTAATCAGCGGCCGCATTTACCATAACCGGGGCGTTGCCTTGGCGCGGTTATTTTTGTTTGCGCAAGCAAAAGAAAGCTTCCTTAAAGCCTATGAGCTAAATAACAGCCCCGAATCCGGACGGGCTTATCTTTTAAGCGTCCGCTTATCGGTTGATGAGATTGAATATATCCGCTTTATCGCCGCACCCGCGCCGCCCATAATATCTTTATCCGATTTGTCGTTAGAGGTTGAGCATATTTACAATCAGGCAGTAAGCGTTTATAATGAAACGGAAGAAAAGCTTCTGCTTGATGAATTGATTTTGGATAAAGAAATGGGAGATGGCAATTCTTATAAAGAAAAGATTGAAAAGTTTTGCCTGGGAGCCCAAAAAAAGTATCGCACCGCTGTTAACACCGCTGTCACAGTTTAAAACCGGGAATGAATAGGAAATTATGAAAATCATCCGCAGACTACTAAAACGATTTAGCAAAGAAACCAATCTTCCCGGCCAGTTTGACGCTTGGGAAGATGTGGTTTATAGCCGCGATAATACTGATTTCCATGACCGCGAGCAACGCTTTGATTATGTAAAAAATTGCCTTGACCAAATCAAAGATGCGATGCTGGAAGTTGACAATCTAAATTTTGAATACAATATTGTCACATCACAATTAAAAGATATGGAAGAAATCGAGGCCCTTCCGAAAGAAGACCAGGCTATTTTAAAGGATGCGGCAACCAAGCTGATTAACATCAATAAAGCCCGGAGCGGATATGAGCAAAAGGCTTTGGCGATGGACGAGACTGCCTACCACAAAATAGACGCCTTTCATGACCAAGCAGAGGAGGGGATTTCAAAGCTTGAACAAGCAGAAACTTACCAGCTTAAAATCAAGCAGGACATGAAGCATTTATCCGGAGAAAAAGAAGCTTACACATACCGTAAATATGATTTACAACGGTTGATTGAGGATCTTAGGGCGGTGATGGTCATTTTAATTACGGCGGTGTCGTTGTGTTTTATTTTACTATTGATTTTGCAGTTTGGCTTTAAGCTTAATACCCAAATCGGCTATCTGCTTGCCACCGGGGCAACGGCCCTTATGATAACCATTATTTTCACCAAACACAGCAACGCTTCCCGTGAACTAAAGCGGGTCGAAAAAAGCATTAACAAAATAATCCTGTTAAGCAACAGTGTCAAAATACGCTACGTCAACAATAACAATTTGCTTGAATATTTGCATATCAAATATGGAGTCCGCAATGCGGCAGAGCTTAAAAAAGTTTATGCGCAGTATCTTGAAGAAAAGAAACGCCGCGAAGCGTTTAAGCAGATGGAAAAGGATTTGGAGGTTGCCGAACGCGATTATTTGCGTCTTCTCCGCAACACAAAAATAAATGACCCGGTCGTTTGGCTTCATCAGCCGGCCGCAATCCTTGACCGCAAAGAAATGGTCGAGGTACGGCATAATTTGATTATCCGCCGCCAGTCGCTTAGGAAGCGGATTGATTATAATAATGACATTGTGGCAAAAAATGCCCAAGACGAGATAAGGGATTTGGTTGATAAATATCCGGTTTATGCAACCGAGATTCTTGAAATGGTTGCAGAATACGATAAGAAGTTTAAATAATACTTACATTGGAAGGACTAGGTTTGGATTAATGAGTGGATTTTTTGGAATTGCGGCAAAAGAAGACAGCGTTTTTAATTTATTTTTTGGGACAGATTACCATTCCCATCTGGGGGCAAGGCGGGCAGGGATGGCGGTTTACTCGCCTTTAACAGGCTTTAACCGGGCAATCCACAATATTGAAAATGCCCCTTTCCGCACGAAATTTGAAAAAGATGCCAACACTATGGAAGGCACGTTAGGGATTGGCTGTATCTCCGACTTTGAACCCCAGCCTTTAATGATCCGCTCGCACCTCGGTACATATGCGATCATGACAGTCGGAAAAATAAGCAACATTGATCCAATTGCGGAAAAAATATTCAAAAGCGGCCATTTCCATTTTCTTGAGATGAGCGGGGGGGGGATTAATGCAACCGAGCTTTGCGCCGCGATTATCAACCAAAAAGAAGATTTTGTTGCCGGAATCCGCTATGCCCATGAGATAATCGAAGGCTCAATGACGATTGTCATCATGACCACGGAGGGGATTTATGCTGCCCGTGACCGAATGGGCCGCACCCCGGTATCAGTGGGGTACAAAAAAGATGCCTACTGCATTTCTTTTGAAAGCTTTGCTTATTTGAACCTAGGGTATACAACCGAACGCGAATTAGGGCCTGGTGAGATAGTTTTTATTACGCCGGAAAGTGCCGAAACCTTGCATAAGCCGGGCGAAGAAATGAAAATCTGCACGTTCCTTTGGGTTTATTACGGATATTCATCATCTTCTTATGAGGGAATCGGCGTTGAAGAAATGCGCTACCGCTGCGGCGAATCTCTTGCCAAAAATGATAACGTCTTAGCGGATAATGTCGTTGGCGTTCCCGATTCCGGCGTTGCCCACGCAATTGGTTATTCCACAGCGTCAGGGATTCCTTTTTCCCGCCCCCTGATAAAATATACTCCGACCTGGCCAAGATCTTTTTTGTCAACAATGCAAAAACAGCGCGAGTTAATCGCACGAATGAAAATGATTCCTGTCCGCGAGCTGATTCGCGATAAAAGCTTGCTGATTATTGATGATTCGATTGTCCGCGGGACACAGCTTCGCGACACGACCGAGTTTTTGAAGCAGATGGGGGCAAAAGCCCTCCACGTCCGCCCGGCTTGCCCGCCGCTTTTGTATAGCTGCAAATACCTTAATTTTTCCCGCTCAAGCACAGAGCTTGAGCTGATTACAAGGCGCGTTATTTGCGAAATTGAAAAAGACAATAAAGATGTTGATTTGAGTTTATATGCAAATCCGGATCGTGATGAGTACCAAGAAATGGTCAGCCTGATCAGCAAAAAGCTAAAGTTTGATTCTTTAAAATACCACCGCCTTGATGATATGCTCGATTCAGTTGGCTTGGAAAAAGAAAAACTTTGTACCTATTGCTGGTCGGGGGTTGAATGATTGCGGACTTGCTTCATTGCCATTGCGGACTTGCTTCATTGTCATTGCGGACTTGATCCGCAATCTAATAAAAAAGAGAGGAGCATGATACATGAATAATTTTTGGAAAAGCTTTGGCTGGTTCTTGATGAGTACCCTGCCGCTGGTCTTAAGCCTCATCATGCAAGCAATAGTCGGCGCAATAGCGCTGGCAATACATGGGATTTTTGTCACCGTCAGGGAGCAGCTTAGTAATGGCTCCGAGCATTTTGATCCAGAGGCATTCATGGATTCTTATATTGATAATGTCATGGCCGGATCAAGCACGGCGGTATTTGCTTACCATGTTGTGGCGACAGCGGTTTTTTTCCTTTGGTATTATTTGATCTTTATCCGGCCTAACCGCCATGTCCCAAGAAGCGGAAAGGTTTTGACACTCCCGATTATCGGCTGGTCGGTTGCAGTCGGAGTCACATTATGTGTTTTTAGCACCCAAATGGTATATCTCGGGGAATATCTCGTGCCGGAGATGATTAACGATTTTTATGAAATGCTGGAAAATGCCGGGTTTGGCATTAACGCGCTGGCGATTATCGCGGCAATCATCTTAGCCCCGGTGGGCGAAGAATTGTTATGCCGCGGGGTAATCCAGCATTATGCAATGAAAGCAACTAAGCGTTTTTGGATCGCGAATGTGATTCAGGCTTTGATGTTCGGGCTTATGCACATGAACATGGTGCAAGGGACATATGCTTTCTTTATCGGCTTGGTGCTGGGCTGGCTTAGGCTTCGCTACAAAACATTGTGGGTCCCGATTATCATCCATTTTGTGGTCAATATTTCAACCTCAACTTGGCTTGGTTATCTGCTGGAAGAAATTCCCAGAAATTTCACAACTGATTTAGGCCTCTTTGTCCTGGCAATAGCGGCAACGATGGGCATCCTGGCCGTGATTGGGAAAGCAAGAGAGGAGGCCGTTTAGTGGCTGAAAAACCAAAACTACTGCTCCATAGCTGTTGCGCCCCTTGCAGCAGCTATGTTTTGGAGCAGTTGGCACAGGATTACCAGATTACCATCTTTTTTTATAATCCCAATCTGACAGACAAAATAGAATATGAGCTTCGCCGTGATGAACAGAAGCGGCTGCTTTCGTTGCTTGGTTTTGGCAATCAGGGGGACAGCGATATGTTCAGCAAGGTTTTTATTGAGGGTGACTATGACCCCGGATATTTCTACGAGATGGCAAGCGGCCTTGAAGCAGAGCCGGAGGGCAGCGAGCGGTGCTTTCGCTGCTATGAGCTTCGGTTAAAGGAGACGGCACGTATTGCCGATCAGCATGGCGATGGCTTTTTTGCAACCACCCTCACCCTAAGCCCCCACAAGAATGCGGCAAGAATCAACGAAATCGGCAAGCAGGTCCAGAAAACCATTGCGAAAGCCAGTATGGGTGGAGCGAACCAATCCGGCATGACCTCCAGCCCAATATACCTGTCCTCTGACTTCAAGAAAAAAGGCGGCTATCAGCGTTCGCTTGAACTCTCAAAACAATATGGGCTTTATCGGCAGAATTATTGCGGGTGTGAGTTTTCGCGCGATTTTGGTAATCGGCAATCAATCGGCAACGATTGCCGATAGATTGCCGATTGAAAATGCCGATAGAAAGCAACGTGTGGTGGAATCAAAATAACCTCAAGTAATAAACTAAGTGCTGCCTCACTCTGCAAAGGAGAAAAAATGAATACCCTCACCAAAAAATTCTGGCTATCCTTAACTATTTTTAGCCTTACCGGGCAAATTGCATGGGTCGTATGCAATATGTATTTCAATGTCTTCATTTATAAGATATTCCGTGCTTCAGCTGCGGATATATCTTGGATGGTGGCCCTAAGTGCAATAACGGCAGCGATAACGACCTTGTTAATCGGCGCTTTATCCGACAAGCTTGGCAAACGGAAAATCTTCATCAGCGGCGGTTATGTCCTATGGGGCATTTCGATTTCTTCATTTTCTTTGCTCCGCCTTGAATGGCTGGAAGGTTTGGCAGGAAACTTGACCGCGGCGATGTCGCTTGGCGTAACACTAGTTATTTTGCTGGCTTGCGTGATGACCTTTTTTGGCTCAACGGCAAATGATGCCAGTTTTAATGCTTGGCTGACTGATAGCGGCAAGCATGGCAACCGCGGAGCGATTGAAGGCATTAATGCCATGATGCCATTACTGGCGGTATTATTGGTATTCGGCAGCTTTATGGCTTTTGACTTGGACAAGGAATCAAGCTGGACGGTTATTTTCCTGATTATTGGGGTCATAGTGATGATAATTGGCGTCCTTGGGTTTTTCCTCATCGAAGAAAAAGGTGAGAAAAAAGCAGAGAACCAGTCATATTTTAGGAATGTCTTTTATAGCTTCCGCCCCCAAATAATAAAAGAAAATAAACTCCTTTATACGGTTTTGATTGCCTTTGCGGTTTTTGGGATTTCCTTGCAGGTTTTCATGCCCTACCTTATTTTGTATTATGACATTGGCTTAGGCATGGAAAATTACACGCTCGTCTTAGCCCCGGCCGTCCTCTTGGCAGCAGTTGCAACGCTGATATTCGGCAAATTATATGACAAGCTTGGCTTCCGCAGATGTATTTACCCAGCGGTTTTCATTTTGATGGTAGGATTCATTATTTTATTTTCCAGCAAAATCTTTGCGCTGGTTTTTATTGGCTCTATTCTGATGATGTCCGGGCAATTAGCCGGAATGGCGATATTCGGGGCAAAAATCCGTGACAATACCCCAAAGGATAAAGCCGGAATGTTCCAAGGCATCCGTATCTTCGGCCAGGTCCTCATCCCTCAGGTCATCGGCCCGGCGATTGGGGCATTGGTGCTTTCTAATGCCAAAACGATTACTAATCCCGATGGCACAGTATCATTTATCCCCAACAGCAATATCTTCCTTGCCGCCTTTGCGGTGACAGTTTTTCTGCTGGTCATTTTGGGCTTGATTTTTCGGATGGTCAGGAATGGGCAGCGCAATTTACCGACCGACTTTGTTAAGATGAACGAAGTTCCCTATTCTGATTATCCCCGCCCCCAGCTTCGCCGTGATTCATACATTAATCTAAATGGCGTTTGGGAAAATGGAATAAACGTTCCTTTCTCGCCCCAGTCTTTTCTTTCGGGCAAAAAAGGAAAAGTTGGAAACAGGCTTACCTATACAAGGAAATTCACCTTGCCGAAAGGATTCCTTAACGACAAATTATTGCTGCATTTCGGGGCGGTTGACCAAAAGGCTTTTGTTTTCGTAAATGACAAGCCTGTCGGAAGCAATGAAGGCGGATATCTTCCCTTTACCATTGACATTACCAACGCTTATCAAACAGGCGAAAATAGACTGACAGTCAAAGTTGTAGACAAACTTTCACCGAAATATCCTTATGGCAAACAGCGTAAAAAACGCGGTGAAATGTGGTACACCCCGGTCAGCGGCATCTGGCAGAGCGTCTGGCTGGAAAGTGTCCCGGCTGACTATATCGAAAAGCTCAAAATCACGCCCGACTTAACAGGCATAAATCTGGAAGTGAAAACAAATGCCCCCGAATATGAAGTGACAATCCCCATCGGCGACAGCGAAATCAAAAAGCGTTTCCGGGACAAAAAAGTACGGATTGACATCAAAGAAGAGGGCTTTGAACCAATTTTATGGGAACCGGAAAACCCATATTTATATGACTTAAGGATTAAAACAGCGGGCGGAGATGAGATAACATCATACTTTGGTTTACGCACGGTTAATATCCGCGCGGTTGACGGAATAAATCGTATTTGCCTTAACGGGAAACCAGTTTTCTTGCATGGCGTCCTTGATCAAGGTTACTTTAGTGACGGCATTTACCTCCCGGCTTCACCTGATGGCTACCGGTTTGATATTGCGAAGATGAAAGAACTAGGTTTTAATACTTTGCGCAAGCATATAAAAATCGAACCGGAATGCTTTTACCATTTTTGTGACCAAATGGGAATGCTCGTCATGCAGGATATGGTCAATAGCGGCCGTTATTCTTTTTTTGCCGATACGGTCCTCCCGACATTGGGAATGATTAAACATAAAGACCATCACCGTTTCCGGAATAAGCGTCACCGCGAAATCTTTATTAACCATACAAAAGAAACGATGGCTCACCTTAATAACCACCCTTGTATAATATACTATACGATTTTTAACGAAGGCTGGGGGCAATTTGCCAGCGACCATCTTTATGAGCTGGCCAAAAAATGGGATGATTCGCGGATTATTGACACAACTTCGGGCTGGTTTGTTAATGAAAAGAGTGACGTTGACAGCAGCCACATTTACTTTAAGGAAGTGGAATTAAAAATGACAAAACGCCCCCATATTCTTTCAGAGTTCGGCGGTTTTTCCCATCTTGTCGCAAATCACCATTCAAGCCTTTACCACCAGCATGGATATGGCTTCTTTGACGACCAGGAAGCCTTGACAGATACCATCATCAGCACATATGAAAAAATGGTGCTTCCGGCGATAAAAAAAGGCTTGTGCGGAAGCGTCTATACCCAATTAAGCGATATTGAAGATGAAGTAAATGGACTTTATACCTATGACCGGAAAATATTAAAGGTAAACAAAGAATTGATGCTGGATCTAAAAAAGAAAATTATGTCTTCCTAAAAAGCGCGGAAAAAGACAGGCATATTGACATTTACCTTTATTAGCACGATAATAAATAATGAAAAGTAAGCTTACAAGCTTGCGTATGAAATACAGAGGTATAAAATATAAATGGAAAAATTTATTGACGAAATATCCGCCGAAATAAAAGCGGCCTTTTCCGCTTTAGGCTATAACCCCGACTTGGGGAAAGTTACGGTTTCAAATCGCCCGGATCTATGCGAATACCAATGTAACGGCGCAATGGCAGGGGCGAAGGAATACCGGAAAGCCCCATTAGCCATCGCGGAAGAAGTAGCAGCAAAACTAAAAGACAGCCAGATTTTTGCCGAGGTAAACGTTGCCCCCCCCGGTTTTCTTAACCTCAAGTTAAAATCATCTTTTATTTGTGATTACCTTAAGCAAATGATAAAAGCCCCGAAGTTCGGGCTGAAGCAGCCGGAAAAACCGCTAAAAGTCGTTATTGATTATGGCGGGGCTAATGTCGCCAAAGCCCTCCATATCGGCCATCTTAGGACAGCTATTATTGGTGAAAGCGTTAAGCGGATTGTCCGTTATTCCGGGCATGAAGCAATTGGTGATGTCCATTTAGGCGATTGGGGCTTGCATATGGGCCTGATTATTACGGAGCTTAATGAGCGAAAGCCGGAGCTTGTTTATTTTGATGCCGAATATGACGGAGTTTATCCGGAAGAAGCACCCTTTACCATTGATGAGCTTGGCGAAATATACCCAACAGCCTCGGCACGTTCAAAAATCGATGAGGCTTACCGTGAAAAAGCCTTGCAAGCGACCTTTGAATTGCAAAGTGGCCGCCGGGGCTACCGGGCTTTGTTTGGGCATATTATGCGAATATCTTTGCGCGACTTAAAGAAAATTTATCGCAGCTTAAATGTTGATTTTGATTTGTGGAAAGGTGAATCAGATGTTCATGACCTGATTGCGCCGATGATTGAAGGATTTAAGCGGGACGGATTTGCTTATTGTAGCAATGGCGCCCTTATTATCGACATCAAAAAGGAAACGGACACTAAGGAAATGCCGCCCGGGCTGATCGTAAAATCTGACGGCGCATATCTTTATCTGACGACCGATCTGGCCACCGTTCTTGACAGAATGGAAAACATCGCCCCGGATATGATTATATATCTGACTGATAAAAGGCAGAGTATGCACTTCGAGCAGCTTTTCCGCTGTGTCAAAAAAACCGGATTAGCTCCGCCGGAGGTTGATTTTTATTTTGTTGGTTTTGGCACAATGAATGGGGCTGACGGAAAACCCTTTAAAACAAGGGATGGCGGCACGATGCGCCTTGAGGAACTGGTTGCCTTAATCAATGAAGAAATGTATCAGAAAATTATTGCCAACCGTGAAGTTTCAGAAACTAAAGCCCGCGAAACCGCACAGGTGGTTGGCCTTGCCGCCCTTAAATACGGCGATTTATCAAACCAGGCCGCCAAGGACTATATTTTTGACATCGACCGCTTTACCTCTTTTGAGGGTGACACCGGCCCTTATATTCTTTATACTATTGTTAGGATTAAGTCGATTCTGGCAAAGTATGCCGAAGCTGGCGGGATTGTCTCAATGGAAGCCCTTAAAGCAACTGACGATTTAGAGGGTGAAAAAACCGGGGCAAAGGCGTTGATGCTCAATATTGCCGGGTTTAATGCCATGCTTGAGGCCGCATATACTGAAATTGCCCCTCACCGTGTCACGGCTTATATTTATGAACTGGCGAATGCGCTTAATACGTTTTATCATCAAACCAAGATATTGACCGAGCCAGTCAATGAAAAGCAAAAATCCTATCTTGCCCTGCTGGCTTTGACAAAAGAAATTTTGGAAACTTGCATTGATTTGCTAGGGTTTTCAGCACCGGAGCGAATGTAGGGCATATTTTAATTTGCCAATTAGAACTATTCAAATGATGTGTGAAACATACAAAATTCGTGGCAAGTTTCGTGGCAAGTGACGCTCAAAAAACATGACTTTTGCGTTCCAAAATTGATTGATTTCCGTTAAAACTGAAATGTGTAAAAATCAGAAAAGCCAGTATCTATGCGCTTTCCGCATAAATACTGGCTTTTCAAAAAAGAACACAAGCCACCAAAAGTATGCTTGTGTTCTTTTTAAGTAGCGAGAGAGGGACTTGAACCCACGACCTCCCGGGTATGAACCGAATGCTCTAGCCAGCTGAGCTATCTCGCCATATTTGATGTTTCAACAACTTGCAAAGAGATTTTTTGGCATGATTCCTGTCATCATGCCAAATAATCTCTTGCCATGGGACCTACTGGGCTCGAACCAGTGACCCCCTGCTTGTAAGGCAGGTGCTCTCCCAACTGAGCTAAGATCCCAAGCGCACACATTATTTGAATAGACGCGGTGTGCGTAATAATGTGTGCACCCTGAAAAGAACAAAAAAATTCTAGCTCTATACTTGCTTTGTTAGTATACAATTATCACTCATCATTGTCAAGTCTTTTTTTCTGCTTGTACTGCTTGCTGACTTGGCTGCATTGCCCAGCTTTTATCCAGCTTTTAAATACTTTGCCAGACAATTGCCATTATTTTCCAAAGCGGTCCATATCAAATACCTTATCCGCAAACTTATTGAGAAAATAGCGGTCATGGGAGACAAAAAGCATTGTCCCCTCAAAATCGGCCAAGACCTTTTCAATCCATTCTCTGGTTGCAATATCAAGATGATTAGTCGGCTCGTCAAGCAATAGGAAATTAACGTTATTCTGCATCATCAGACATAGTTTTAAACGGCTTTTTTCACCGCCGGAAAGTGTGCCAACCTTTTTAAGCACATCGGAAGCCCGGAAATTAAAGCGGGCAAGAATGCCCCGGGCTTTTTCTTCCGGCAAACTAAAACTTGCGCGTAATGTATCAAGCACAGTTGCGTCCATGTTTTCAAAAACAATGATTTGGGGCATATAAGCGCATTTTGCATTAACGCTCAGCTTAATTATGCCGCGGTCGGGCTGTTCCTCGCCGCTAATCATTTTTAACAGCGTCGTTTTCCCGCAGCCGTTCGCTCCGACAAGGGCGATCCGGTCATCCCGGCTGATTTTAAAGTTAAAATCCTCAAAAAGTTTTTTATCACCATAACTTTTTGCGACAGCTTCAAATGACAAAATTTCTTTTGAAGCATGGCCGCCGCTATCAAATTGGACGTGCAATTTCCGGGCTTTAAACGGTTTATCCACTTTATCCATTTTTTCTATTCGCTTCTCAATCGCAAAGGCCCGTTTGTGGAGTGCCTCATTATCGGCCCTTCTTGCCCAGTCATGCAAGCGGTTGGCCGCCGTTTCCAGCTGTTTGATTTTTTTCTGCTGTTGCTCGTATTGATTGGCCTGGCTGATGAAACGCTGTTCTTTTTCGGCAAAATAATAGCTATAATTTCCTTTATAAAAATTCGCCTTGCCATTCTCGACTTCGATTATCCTTGAGACCACCCGGTCAAGAAAAATCCGGTCATGTGATATGACAACAATTGTACCGTCGAATTGGAGCAAAAAATCCTCAAGCCACTCAAGCGAGTTAAGGTCAAGATGGTTGGTCGGCTCATCAAGCAAAAGGATATCGCAGTCCTTTAGCAGAATCCGCGCCAGGTTTACCCGCGTTTTCTCGCCGCCGCTCAAATTAGCAAAAAGGCTATTCCGCATTCCCTCGTTGATGTTCATTCCATTGCAGATTTTATCAATTTTGACTTCGACATCATACCCGCCAAGGCGTTCATATTCTTCCATCAGGCGGCCGTATTTTTTGAGGATTGCCGGATCTGCGTCACCCTCAATTTTTTTCATTGCGGCAAAAATAGCGGTAATTTCCGCAAACGAAGAGCGTAAAATGTCTTCGGCCGTCTCATTTTCCGCAAAATGCGGAATTTGGTCAAGCATTTCAATTTTTTTCCCCGCTGCTTTAGCCAGCGTCCCGCTTTCATAGAACTCTTCCCCGGTAATTATTTTAAATAAAGTCGTTTTGCCCGAACCATTTACTCCCAGCAGGCCGACCTTTTCCCCGCGGTAAATTTCAAACGAGATTCCTTTTATGACATGGTTCGCCCCATAATATTTATTTATTTCATTCATTGATATGTCAATCATATTCTCCATGCTCCTTTTTTACGTGAATCAAAATTATTCAACAAAAATTTCAAACCAAAGCTGTGTTTGCGATTCTTGCCAGGGATTGCAACTTGTTTGCCAAACTTGTTTGCACACGGTGTTTGCAGCCCTATCTTTTTTTGCACATAAAAAACCCTGTGCGGATTATTTCGTCGGCACAGGGTTACTCATCATCGGAGCTAAGCTAGGCGTTCAAAACAATCTTTTCGGCAGAATCGCATAAAAGGGCATACTTATCCCTTGGCAGGGCAACCCGGTCTGAAAGCTGACGATTTGTTTTCGCCATTACGCAGAATGGATAAATAACAACGCCATTAGATTGTTTCAAATTTTCACCGCCTTTCTTTTGGATTTGGTTCTCCACACGCACGAGCCAAGTAAAAATGTCGATACGTCAGTATACCATTATGTCATATTTAACAGCAACTCTTGACCTGCGGTCAATCGTTGAATAACCACCATAAAGGACATGGTGGGTAAAAGCAAATGCCCCCTCGACTGCTTGCAGTCGTTTGCGGTCGCTTGTTTTTCTGCTAGTTATTCATTATACCACAACCCCAGCCTTTTGTCTATTACTTTTTCCACGGCAGCTTACGCTTGTCCAAAGCAATCATTTTGTTACGTGCAGATTTCATGCGGAGCATTTCTGCTTTATTTAAAGCGAAAGCCGATTCTTTTTTAAGCTTTAAATAATTTTGCCAATGTTCTTCTGAAATTTCGCCGGACGCAATCGCAGCGCGGACCCTGCAGCCCGGCTCGGTTTGGTGGCGGCAGTCAGAAAAACGGCAGCTTCCCCCCAAAGTTTCAAGGTCGGAAAATGTTTCGCTTAACCCCTCGTCCGCTTCCCACATTCCCATCACGCGCATCCCCGGCGTATCGATGACCATCGCCCCGCTTGGAAGCATAAATAACTGGCGGTGGGTCGTCGTGTGCCGCCCGCGGCTGTCAGATTCGCGGACTTCGCTTGTGTGCATGACATCATCACCCATCAAACAATTAAGCAGAGATGATTTGCCAACACCGGACATTCCGATAAAAACAGCCGTCAGCCTAGGTTTCAGTATTTTATTAAGTAAATCGAGGCCTGTCCCATCAACCACGCTGACCGGGATTACCTCTGCGTCACCAGCGATTGCCATCGTGATAGCCATTTCATTTTCATAATCAGCGGCAAGATCGGCTTTGGTTAAAATAATGACTGGCTTGGCATTGCTTTGCCTTGCCAGCGCAAGATAACGCTCAAGCCTGCTTAAATTAAAATCCTGATTTAGCGAGGTCATGATAAAAGCGATATCAATATTGGCGGCAACCGCTTGTTGCGTCCCGCCGTTCGGGTTTGGGTCAAGGCGGGCAAAATAGCTTGTTCGCGGCAAAGTTTTGACAATTTGGCAATCATTTAAAGCAATGGGGCGGTAAAAAACAAAATCGCCAACGGTCGGGAAAATTTCTTCGCTGGTATTATAATAAACGCCAGCTTTTAGTTTGCCGAAAAGAGGCCCGTCAGCACCGATTAGCTCGTAACGTTCGCGGTGGACCGCCGTAATTCGGCCAGGTTTACAGCCAGCGGGCGGAGCTTTCTCTTCCCGGTAGCCAAAATCTTTTAAATCAATCATTTTTTCTCCATTCTTATTCTAAAAGTTTGGGCAACAAAAAAAGATACGACCAAATCGTATCCTTGAGCCCTGTTAAGTATTGCGCAAATCAAATCGCGCTGGTAAAACGATAGGTAGTTAAAATTGCGCAAGCAGTAAAGAACCGCCAGCGCAAGCCGCACATTTGCAGGTTTGCATATTTGCACGTTTATGCGGCCGCTATTAAATTGAGTTGGCTGACACCATTCTAATTTTTAAGTTTTTCATAAACATCAACTCCTTCCAATTAGCTATTGCAAATTTGCATCATGCGTCTGTCATTGCGGACTTTGATCCGCAATCCCTTTGCTGTTTGCAGATTGCTTTAACCGGACAACAATAATATATTAGGATAAAACCAGCGAAAAGTCAAGCCTTTCACACTAAACCCCATGCATTTCACGAGCGGAGCTTGTGAAATGCTTAAATGAAAAGTGGAAATTTTAATTTCCACACTACATACATAAAAAATAAGTCAGCAGCAAAATCCCGTCAACCAGCACATCGTCAGCATGAGGAAAACACATTCGCTCCGGATGCCATTGCACCCCATGGATAGGCAGATTTGCATGAGCGAGGCCCTCCACAACGCCGTCCTCGGCAAACTGCGTGTAGACAATTTTCCGCCCGGGCATTCCACAGCCTTGGTGATGGGCGCTGTTAACGTGGAAAGTCGTTCCGTAAAGCTCCGCAAGCAAGGAATCGGGGCGGGCATGGGTTATATGGCTTTGGTCTTTATCCAAATCTTCCAGATACTCATGTGCCTTATAACAAGAAAGATGTTGGATAATGTCGCCGCCGAAAAAAACATTTATCAATTGCATTCCCTTGCAAATTCCAAGGATTGGTTTCCTCTGCGGGATAAAAGCCTTTAATATTTGCAATTGCACCCGGTCTAATTGCGTATTTATCAGGCGCGAACCCTCGTTAATCTGGCCAAAAAAAATGGGGTCAATATCTGCGCCGCCCGGCAGCAGAAGCGCATCATATTCATCGGGACAAGGCATATGCAAAGAAACCACCGGGTGGGCTTTTAGTGAAAGAAATGCTTTCTCATAATTTTTGGTAAGCTCCGGAAGCCCGGCGATTAAGATTTTTTTCAAACAAGACCCCTACATGGATTCTCTTACTATCATATGTAAATAAAATTATTATGCCACAGGCAAATTGTCATTGCGGACTTTTCCAAAATCTTCCAAATAAATGCCAAAATTTTTTTCGAAATTTCCAGTAAAAAATTATTGACAAACTTGTCAAAAGAGGGTACAATAGAAGAGAACAACCGGTTGCGCAAAATTGCGCATTTCTGAATTATTTCAGCAAATCTTGGGTTAAGCGATAGCCCCTAATATGACCAATACCGACAGTCAGAATGACAGCCGATCAGTCCGAAATGTCAATTAATAATGACAAAATCAGTTAAAATCATTCATGACCCAATCATCAGTCCCAAACCTAGTCAAACCATCAGTCTCGTTCAGCCAACCATCAGTCCCAGCCCCAGCTAAACATCAGTCCCAGCCTAGCTTAATACTTAAGTCCTAAGCAGTTATTAAACATCACATTGTGAACAACCGGTTGCGCATAAAGCATAAGCGGTGGCAGACAGAGATTATTGGTTAGCAGGGTAGCGGTTGCGCATAAGCGGTGGTAGATAGAGAGTATCGGGTAGCAGGGAATCGGTTGATGATAAGCGGTGGAGCAGCAGGGTATTAGGTGGCGTATTAGGTAGCGAATATTAAGTAGCAAGTAGTAGCAGCAAATAATAAACAGTAGGGAACAGGGAGTTACATATAGACGACCCAATCATCAGTCACAAGAGGGGATTGCGGAGCAAGTCCGCAATGACGCGCAATGACGACGGATTGCGAAGATTGCGGATCAGAGTCCGCAATGACACATGATATCGAACGCGCAATGACACGAAGATTGCGGCTCAAGTCCGCAATGACATGGGGATTGCGGAGCAAAGTCCGCAAATTGCGGCTCAAGTCCGCAATGACATTTTTCTAGGGAGGAAGAATATGAGAAGAAGAAGTATCAAAACCGCCAAAAGAATCGGAGCTTTGCTGCTGGCATTTATCTTGCTCCAATCAAGTGTTTTCGGGGGCGGAAACATCTTGGTTGCAATGGCGGACGAGACAGATCCGGGCCTGGTGCTGGATTTCGGGGAAATTAATTTATCCGGCACAGATGGTGACCTGACAGGTAGTGATGACGACCTAAAGGGCAGTGATGACGACCTGAAAGGCGGTGATGACGACCTAAAAGGCAGTGATGACGACCTGAAAGGTGAAGACGACGACCCGAAAGGTGAAGACGACGACCCAGAAGGAGACGAGGAAGAGCTTGATGACTTGCTTGGCCTTGGCTTATTGCCAATTTCGCGTTCGGGCGGAATTATCGCAACGCGGTCAGGCGTGAATCTCGTGGTGAATCCGGGCTTTGAAGAGCAGTTAGATAGCTGGGCTTGGCCACCCATGGGCTGGGAAAAGAATACTGTTTGCCCCAATGGCAATACGCTTTCCGACAATGACCTATGGCTTACCGATCAAAACCAAAACACCGGAGGCCGTTCCATCAGCTGGGATAACGACTGGGATAATGCGCCTACCGGGATAAACTCCGGCATTAACCAAGATATTGCCGATGTTGAACCGGGTTATTACCGGGCTGGCGTATTTATAACTGCCGGCGGACCTGATGCCCCGAACCGGGCAAGGATTACCCTGACCGTCAGCGGAAGCACATTAGACCAAACATATTCAACTTATGCTGAGCCGGATAGCTGGGGCTGGCATGAGATTTATATCGAAGATATCCTTGTCGAAAGCCAAGGCACAGTTAATTTAAGCCTTCACATTGACACATCGATAGCTGCCGGAAGCGGGCTTGGCTTTAATGCCATTGATGATTTCAGCTTTATTTTCACCGATGATTATATTCCCCCGACTGGCCCGGTTGACAAAGACCTGCTTGCCGCATACATATTGGAAGCAGAGGCTCTTGAAGAAACGGATTATACTGCTGATTCATGGGAAGACCTAGAAGAAGCACTTGAAGAAGCGATTTTAGTTAATGATGATGGTGACGCAACACAGCTTGCGGTTGATGAAGCGGCCACGGCTTTACGTGAAGCAATCGACGATTTGGTGTTGGAAAATGCTTTAGCTCCGGTTATCACGACCGACAGCCTCCCGGCTGGGACAAGGGGCAAAGCTTACAAGACGACTCTTTCAGTTACCTCAACCGAAGATGTCTTATGGTCATTAAGGAGCGGAAACTTGCCGCCGGGGCTTCGGCTTCACGCAGGTACTGGCGTTATTAATGGCGTAATTCGCACTTTTACCCCCAATAGTTCATATACATTTACCGTCCGGGCAACCAACGAAAGCGGAGGTTATGACGACAAAGAACTTTCAATCGCCATTTCCGGGCAGCAAAATTATGCTTTCAATGGCGGCCCGACCGGGACAGAGTTTACCTACCAAGATGTCCATGTCCCGCTGGTTAACAACCTAAGCCCGGATTTTTATCTTGGCGCAGACATCGGAAGCTTCCCGTCTTTATGGGATGCCGGGGTGGTTTACCGTAACCGTGACGGCAACCAGATGTCAAACGAACAAGAGTTCTATGACCTTCTGGCGGACGCGGGCATGAACTACGTCCGGATCAGGGTCTTTAACGACCCTTATTACGGCCATCCGATCACAGCTGCCAATAGGTCAACCCAAGCCCCGGGCTGTATCTGTGAACCCGGTTTTGCTGGCGACAAGCGGCCGTTAGTAAAAGGCCAGCCCAAAGCAGGCGACTGCACGGTGGCCGTCCATGTTAACTGCGCCGGAGGAACGATTGATAATACACACCGGACCACCTGCCGCGCTGACCATGCTCCGGCAACAGTTCCGACAGACAATGCTTTTAGCCCTTACCCGGGGCGGATCAACCACGCAACGATGAACACCGTTGCTTTAGCCCTGTCTGATTTTGGCAAGGGTTACGGCGGCGGGAATAATGACCTCGCGACGGCAATCCGGATCGGCACAGGCGCAACCAATGCCGGAATGAAATCATTAATGTGTTACCATATGTCTGACTTCTGGGCTGATCCGGGCGGCAACCGTACCCCCAAGGCCTGGCGCGGCTTAAGTGCTTCCCAACGGAACGATGCCATTTTTAACTGGGTATATGACAGCCTAAAAGAAACCTTGGAATCCGGGGTTGATGTCGGCATGGTCCAAATCGGCAATGAATCCAATAACGGAATTGCCGGGCAATCACATAACGATGCCGGGCATGATTTGTATGCCCACGGCCTTGCCGCTGTTGACCAGCTGGTCTGGAATTACAAAAACAATCCGGCCTATGACCCGGAAAATCTTGCTTATTTTAAAGAACATGGCAATCTTGATTCTTTCCATATCAAAAAGGCTGTCCACCGCGATCAGCCGAATACTAACTTTGTCCAGGGCATCCAAAACCGCCTTGGTGCTTTTAACGGGAATCTGCCCCGCCCTTTGCTGGGGCGTACTGCCGGGCAGTCGCTTCCGGAAAACGAAAGAGTCTGCTTTGAAATTGTCATGGGTTCATGGTATGATTTCCCCTCATGGCGCGGAGAAAGCTACTGGAATGGCATTAATAATGTCGTAAACGATACGAATGCAACGGCCAGAAACAATGCCAGATATTGGCCGAAGCAGGTTATCAATGTTGAAACCAGCGCCCCATATATCGCCCGGAGCGGAAACGGTTTTGAAACAATCTATGCGGAAGCCCCTGGCCTTACCGGCGGCGGCACTCCGTCAATCCAGACCCAGGCAAGTGATGTCCGCAATACCGTATCACGTACCCATGGCTTGCCGACTGCTCCGGCTAATACAAAAGGCGGCCATATGCAAAGCGGCGACCGGGCCGGGATTGGTGTTTTCTATTGGGAGCCGGCTTGGCTTCCGCTTGACCAGCACCTTATCCCGCACGAACCGGAAATCGGCTGGGCGCCGGGAGTTAAGGGCGTATTGGAGGCTGCTTGGAGCGGCAACGTCTTTACCCCCAGTGATGTCTATCTAAGGCTTTATGACAAATGGAATGAAACAGGCGCTGGCTGGGCATCCCGCTATGCTTCTTATTATGGAAGGAATGCCACAGGCACAGGCGGGAACTGGGACGAAGGACGCTATCATGGCGGAGCTCCCAAGGACAATATGGCGTTCTTTGACTTCTGGGGTTACCCGCTTCCCTCGCTTGACACATGGACTCATGTCAGGCCGGCAAGCGGCGGCAATTCATTAGCCTTGGCAATTGATATTGTCACCAACCGTAATCTTTCGTTGATGATCGGAAATAGCCTGCCCGCCCAAGTAAATGTCCGCTATAATGACGGAACAAGCGGCAATATCGCTGTTGTTTGGAACGCAGCAGATACAGCGGCTTTAAATGCGGTTGGCACATATCCGGTCCGTGGGACGATGACCCCGGCTGGCGGGGCACAGGAATTTACCTTTACTGTTGATGTTGCCGAAGTGACCGGAGAACCGGGACCTAATTTGGTTACGAATGGCCATTTTAATAATAATGTTGATGGCTGGACTTTTAGTGTCTCAGGCGGAAATGGATTCCAGCGTGCTAATAATGAAGGCCGCCCTGACGGTGCAACTGTTGCCAGCTTGGAAAAACGCTTTGCCGGGTCTGGCTGGATGAGACAGACGATAAATAATGTCGCCCCCGGTTATTATGAATTTTCCATGTGGTTCATGGGTTCTAACGCGGCAACAATCAGCTTAATTGTGAATGGGACGACCCTAAACCTTTCTAATACCGGGACGGTGCTTGGCCCGGTGAACCAGCCGGCCACTAGCTGGGGTTCAAGCAATTATGCCCAGCACCGGGCAGGCAATATCCTTGTTGAAGCTCAAGGTAATGTAACGATAGAAATCGCAATGAATAACGGAGAATGGGGGCGGATTGATGATATTGTCTTCCGCCAGATGGGTGCCGGGACAGAAACCAAAAAAGCTGCCCCGCCCCTCAATTACCTTGCCGGGGACGGTTACATTTATGGCTTGGCGGGTGACCAAATCAATGACGCGGTTGAGATTGCCTTTAGCCATGCCGGAACAAGCAATCTTGATGTCCTGCCCGCCGCTCCGATTACCTACCAGATCGTTGACGCATCCGGTGATTCAATCGTTGGAGTCCCGGGCGGCTGGGCAATTGGCGCGGTCGAGGGAACAACAACGGTCCGCGCAACCAAACCGGGCGGAACTCTTTATACCGGGGCTTCTACGGCCGAGCGGACTTTTACGGTCGTCCATATGGCTTCGGTGACGACAATTGATGAAATCCACGCCGATGATATCAGCATTCCGGACAAATACGAAAACGGCGTTAATGCCGTAGTAGAATTTAACCTAAGCGAAAAATCCGGCTTTGATCCGGCTGATTTGGCTGATTTGGAAATCGCTTCCTATACCGCGGTTTTTGAAAATGCAACGGTCGGCAATGGCAAAACAGTTAATATCTCTAATATAGTCCTTGGCGGGACAGCCGCGCCGAAATATAGCTTGGCGGATAATACGGCGACCGCAACCGGCAATATCCTTGCCCGGATTCCGGTCACGGTCGTTGCCGGGGACATTACGGTAACACCCAAGGTCTTTGACGATAATACAACCAATGCTGTTATTAGCATAAGCCTAAGCGAAGATTCGGGGATTGAAACGGCGGATCTTGGCAAGGTGGACGCAACAGCCGGTGCAGCGAACTTTGAAAGCGGCACGGTTGGCAATGGGAAAACAGTTAACATCACCGGGCTTAGTTTGAGCGGTGAGATGGCACATAAATATCGCCTGACCAGTACGACTGCAACGGCAACCGGACATATAACGGTCGGCAATTTTGTCCTTAACCCCAGCTTTGAACGCGGGCGGGCAAACTGGACGGTTGCCCCCAACCAGACAACGACTTTTAATATGAATGTTCCGGTTCAAAATGCCGGGCAGACAGAGAATGCCCGGACAGGCATTAGCTGCGTCCATTGGGGCAATGCGGCCGGAGCAGCAAGCGGGAACGGAATGGTTACCCAAGTAATTGAGAATGTTCCTGCTGGCCGTTACCGGGCGTCATTCTTTGCCACCGGAGGAACAACAAGCAATCGGCTGACACTTTCTGTGACTGGCGACTACGTCACCGGAAGCCCGCTTCAACAGCAGGTAAATCAGCCGGATTGGGGAAGTGAGGTCGAAGGCGTTATTGCTGACATCATCGTCACGGAGACCAGCAATGTCACGATCAGAGTCCATGTTAATGTCGCAAACGGCTGGGGCTCATTTGATGATGTTTCTTTCATTCAATTAGAATCCTTTGTTGACGACCGGATTGAAATCACGATTCATGAAGACGATATGGAAGGGAAAAATAAACCCTATGACGGCAATCGGACGGCGGAAGTAGTCTTTACCCTGACCGAAAACTCCGGCATTGAAGCAAGTGACGTCGGAAATGTGACAGTAGCGTCATATACGGCTTTATTTGCTGATAGTGATGTCGGAACAGGCAAGACGATTACAGTAACCGACATTGTCTTAGGCGGAACACTGGATTACAAATACAAACTGGCGGCTGGCCCGGTCACAACGACGGCGGACATTGAAGCCCTTTCCTTGGATGTTCCGATTGTCGCGGCGATTGGCCCGCAAGTATACGGTGTTGACCCGATTTTGCTGGAGCTTGAACCGGGAACTGGCGGCGACCCGGACGAATTAGTATTTAATGTCAGAAGCGGCGACCCGGCCACTACTGCCAAGGTTGGTACTGATTGGTATCTTACCATCACCGGAATTGGCGAGATTAGTTTGACCGCCACCGATGATGAGGGTACTTCCCCGGCGGTCATAATCGAAGTCAGCCCGAAACCGATTACGATTGTCCCGGCTGATATCATCATTGAAGACAGGCTCGAAAATGACAGCGATGTCGCCAATGTCAGCTTTAATTTGTCAGAAGCCTCCGGTTTCCTTGCCGCTGATTTGGGCGGGCGGGTAACTGCCAACCTAAACCAAGGCTCGGCAGCTTGGAATCTTAATCTTCCGGATAATACCGGACAGGCGGCCAAGCTTCTTGCATGGGGCGAAGCCAAATTCTCACAAAAAACGGTCGGTTCTGGCTTAACGGTTAATGTCACTGGCATTACCTTAGGCGGGACTCTCCGCGAAAAATATGTCCTGCAAAGCACCACTGCCGTGACGACCGGAAACATTATTGCCAATCCGCGGGTTGAGAATTATCCGATCCATATTCGCAAAGTCGAAGGCTTACGCCCTGACTTTATGATGGGTGCGGATATTTCAACCGAACCGGCCCTTCGGGCAGCCTCCCTTTATCAAGGCGGGACAGCCGGGGTCAGGGACTTTAACATTACTTGGCGTGACCGCAACGGAAACCCTGGTGATCTTTATGAAATACTGGCAGACCATGGGGTGAATTATGTCAGGGCAAGGATTTGGCATGGCCCTTACAATCCGTCAACATGGACGGCGAATAATACCACCTATGGGCATGGTTACGGGCCGGGCGTTTTTGGCGCTGGCCAGAGTGATGTTGACAAAGCAATCGAAATGGGAATCAGGGTCACTGATGCCGGAATGAAGCTTTTGGCGAATTTCCATTATTCCGATTTCTGGGCTGATCCGGCCAGATTCTTTGTCCCTAATGCTTGGCGCGGAATGAACCAGGCGTCCTTGCTTAATGCGCTTTATAACTATACATTTGAGAGCTTGGAAAAAATGATTTTAGCCGGGGTTGATGTCGGAATGGTCCAAGTCGGCAATGAAACAAATCCGGGCATGGCTGGCGTTTCAACCGGCCCGAATATGTTTAACCTAATCAGGCGCGGCCTTGAAGCAGTTGATGATATCAACGAAAAATATGGCCTTAATATTATTAAAGCTGTCCACTTTACCGACCCCCATGTCCTTGAAGCCCAGCAAATCAGGGCTCAAGGCCTTAAGGATGTCGGAGCGGACTATGATATTTATATGGTGTCATGGTATCCATATCTCCATGGAACGCCGGAGCTTCTGACCGAGAACCTGACCCAGATATCACAGCAATTTGATGTTGACGTCGGGGTCGTTGAGGTTTCTTATGGCCAGGTCAATGACGGTTACGGTTTACAGGATAATACAAGGCCATTCTGGCCGGGTAATGCCCAAGGGCAAGCAAGTGTTGTTGCTGATGCCATCAGGGCAGTTGCCAATGTCCCGGATCAGCGCGGACGCGGCGTTTTCTATTGGGAACCGGCATGGCCGAATACCAACGCAGGAAACACAACCGATACCAATTACATTCTGGATCGTTTTGGCACAGGCTGGATTGCTCCGGGTACGCAAGGAACAGATAATGAGCGTTCGGGGACGACACGCGGCAACTCATCACGTGATGACAGCCAGATGTTTAACCGCAGCGCCAATGACCGCCGTCCGTTAGCATCCTTAGATGTATGGCGTTTGGTCCACAGCGGGGCGGCTAGTGCCGAAGCCGTTGTTTTCAGGGCAGAATACCCTGTTCGGGTTGAAAGCAAGGTTGGCGAGCCGATTGAAAATGACCTGCCGGATAAAGTAATGACCGTTTATACTGACGGGGCCAGGATTATGGAAGATGTGGCATGGAACCAAGACGACATTGACATAATTAATGACGGCGGAAGCAACCCGGCCGGATATCCCGTCCGCGGGACAGTAAGTTTGAGCTACTTGGGCGGAACAACCCGAAACATTACTGGCACTGCCGTCAGAATGCACGATAACCTTTTAATTGACCCTAGTTTTGAAAACCATACAACGGCCAGCCCGACTTGGTCAAGCGGCGGAAGCGGAAGCGGAGTAAGCATGGGTGCAGTAGGTGATATTCCGGGATCAAGTTCTAATGCCAGAAGCGGAGACCGTTCACTTCACTTTGGCGACGGCGCAGGCGGAAGATGGGTCGAGCAGACGGTTAATGTCACCCGCGCCGGATATTATTCATTAAGCCTGTGGTTGCAAGGCAATATTGACGGCCGCTTCTCGATCTCGATTACCGGAGCGAATACGATTGAAGCCGGGACAGACGGAAGCTCAAGGACAATGGAAATTACAAACCAGAACGGCGGCGGCACTTGGGGGACATTTACCCAGCGTTCGATTAATAATATCTTTATTGCGCGTCCGGGCAATGTGACAATCAGAATCACAAAAACCGGGACTGGCTGGGCGGCCGCCGATGATGCTTTCTTTAGCATGGTGGACGACTTCACCAAACGCGCCCCTCGTCCGGTCACCTTTAATAACCGTTCGATTGCAATAAATGACACCAATGTCACTCTTGAGGCAACAACCCCTAGCTTGGTCCTTGGAACGATGAACTATGAGGTCGTCAGCGGAAATTCAATCACTGTTGATGATGACGGCGCGGTGACGATCCTTAGGACCGGACAGACAACCGTCCGCGCGACCTTTGACAGCAATGATCTGTATAGCTCTGACGCAACCGCTACGGCTGTTATCACCGTTACTGCCCCGACCTTGGCCGGGACGGCGTCGATTAGCGGAGTTAATAAGATCGGCGAAACTTTAACAGCAGATACGAGCCTAGTTACCGGCGGTTACGGCGATTACATTTATGAATGGAAAGCAGATGGCGTAATCGTGCATACCGGAGTTGGCATTGCCAATAATACCTATACGATTGCCCGTGCTGATGCAGGGAAAACGATTACCGTTGAAATCTCCAGGGAATACATGGGTTATCCGACCGAGGGGACAGAACGCATTGCCACGCTGGCTGGCGGAGTCGTGCCTTATAATATCTTCATTGAGTTATTAGGTGACGATGGATTAGATTCCGCTGTCCTAGATGCCGATATCGGCCGTGACGGTGATACGGTCGGAATTGACTTTAACTTGGATAATTTACTTCTTATTAACAGTATTGCTTTCAACCGCGGCATAACCGGAGGAACTGATGTCCCCGGAACGGGAAGCACAACCTATACGGTTGACGAAGACCATGCGTCTAATGGGCATATTTATATTACCGTAACTTTCTATCATGGCAATAAGCTCCAGCCGGGCGTAAGCTTTGCGATTACTGACACCGATGTCACTTATGGTGATTCTAAGTTCACCGAAACGGCCTTGACCGTTCCAAGTACGGTTGGAGTTAAGTACAGTACGGTTAACAGCGATGTAGCGATTGTTGATGAAGACAGCGGCGAAGTCACGATTGTTGGGGCCGGCACTACCTTAGTGATTGCAACAACGGTCGAAGATGCGGATTATGGCATCGCCCAGGCTTCCTATACTCTTAATGTTGACCCGCGCAGCCTGACCGTTGATGTCGCTTCGTCATACAATCCTGCCCCTGTCGCCGGAGACGGAACTATTACGCTGACGCTGGGAAGCCCGGCTTTAATCGGGACGCCAAACGCCGTAGACGGTATTGTCGGAACTGATGATGTCGAATTACTGACTCCGCTCCCGACCGGATTTATCTTGGGTGCGACCAGTGATGAACACGTTTACTTAAGTGAGGATTATGAGCTTGACGGCGCGGATAAGGATAATTACCAGCTTGTCCAGCCCACGATTGCAAATGTTGACGCAACAGTCATCACCACCCTTGGCGGCACGGTCGAAATAACCGGAAGCAATAATTTCATTGGCACAGTCCTTTCGGTTGACGTAACGGGTGTCACCGGGGCAACCACGGGCTTTATTTATCAATGGCGGGCTGACGGAGCTAATATAAGCACCGCTGATGGCGGAAACGGCGCGACTTATACGATCAAAGGAAAAGATGCCGGAAAGGTAATCAGCGTTTCCGTAAGCCATGGCGCGGTGACAGGCGGTCCGCTTAATGATTCGTTCGGAGTCGTGCCGTATGACATCGCAGTTGTTAATGTTGATAATGTCACAGGCGATACCGCCGTTTCGGCTGCTCCGCTAAGGGGCGTAGTAGATGATGTGATTGACCTTGGCTTTACGCTGGCAAACGTCCCATATTCGGTCAGCAATGGCATTACCTTTGTCCCGAATACGATTACTGCGGTCACCGCAATCGGAGCAGGGACAAGGGAATACACGGTCAGGGCTTTAGACGCTGAAGCAAACGGAGTCATCACGATTACCGCCACCTTTATCCGGGTCATGGGCGTTGACAAGAGCTCACTGGATGCCAAGATTAAAGAAGCAGAAGCCCTGCTTCCTAAGAGCAGCCTTTATACTGTGCCTACTTGGACGGTGTTCTTAGGCGCGTTAAGTGAAGCGCAAATCGTCTTTGATAAAACCGACGCGACAACAAGCGAAGTCGATACTGCTTTATACGCTCTGGACGAAGCAATTAAAGATTTGGTCTTAAAACCAGTCGAAAAACCAGAAAATCCGGGCGGCCAGAGCGGCGGGCAAGCTTCATCAGGCGTAACCGTAAGCCAGCCAGCTGCCACGCGCCCATATTATGGCAGGACGCTGCGCGGAGTTGCTTCATGGAACAGCCTTAACAGCAATATTAATAAGGCCATTAATGAAAGCCTTGCGAGTGCCAATGCCGTAACAAACGCGGCCGGAAGCGGTTTTGACCTTGTTGTTGCAACAGGCAAAGATATAGTCGTCCCCTATGAGACTTTGGAAATCCTTAGCGGAACGCAAGGTTCGCTGATGTTTAACACCGGGGCGGGAGTGACGTTTAGCATTAGCGGCGGCAATATCCCAGCCGGAATTAATGTGACGGAAATTGACCTTACCTTACGCGAAGGAAAACTTAATGCCCCGGCTAGCAAGATGGCGGAAGTGACAGCTTTATCTGTTGCCGTCATCGAAATCCCAATGCTAAGCCGCGAAAGCTACGGAATGATGGTCGGGCAGCACTTTAATGTCGGCGCGGATAACGCCGGGAAGTCCGCCAACCTCTACCGCTTTAACGAAGCAACAGGCGAGTTTGTTTACCTGGGAAGCTATGTGATTAATGAGCGGGGCCAGGCAATGTTTGGCATTAGCGGCGGCGCGGATTATATCTTGACCGTCACGAACGAAAGGCCGAATTTGCCCGCCGTATCGTCCGCCCCGTCCTTTGTTGGCGGAGCTGGCACTTATATTGTAAGGCCGGGTGACAACCTCTGGTTAATCGCCCGCCGGAACGGAATGCCGCTATCCCAGTTATTGGCCCTCAATCCCGGCATTACAAGGCCGAACTTCATCAGGCCCGGCCAGGTGATTAGGATAAGGTAATGAAATAAAATTATGCAGTTGCGTATACAAAAGGACCGCCATTGGGCGGTCCTTTTTGGGGTCTGCCCAATGGCGGTCCTTTTTGGAGTCCGCCCAATGGCGGTCCTTTTTGGAGTCCGCCCAATGGCGGTCTCTTGAAATTTTCTGCTTAAAATGATATAGTGTAAACATGGAGGTGGTTTGCGTGGCAAAATATACAAGATATATATATACCCTTTCTGAGATTAAAGATATTGTAACGCCGATTGCGCAGTCGCACGGCGTAAATAAGGTTTATCTTTTCGGCTCTTATGCACGCGGTGACGCGATTTGGAAAAGTGATATTGATTTTAGGATTGATAGCGGAAAAATAAAAACTCTTTTTGACCTCGGCGGACTATATGCGGACTTGGAAGAGTCTTTAAGAAAACCTGTTGACATTGTTACATCGAATGCGTTGACTGATGAATTTTATAATGAAATAAAAGACGAGGAGGTTGTTATATATGGATAATGTCAAAAAAACCATCTCAATCATTAAACATATGTTGGCATATTGCGAAAAAATATCAAAAATGGTTGAACGGTTCGGAGATTCCATTGATACATTTACAGATGATTATGCCTATAATTATGCGTGTTCTATGTGTATCCTACAAATCGGCGAGCTATCGACGAAACTTCCTGATGATTTTAAAAACGCATATGATGACATTCCGTGGAGAAAGATAAGAGCGATGCGTAATATTTTCGCGCATGATTACGGACAAATGAATATTGAACAGACTTGGAATACTATCGAATACAATATTCCGGAGCTTGCGGATTTTTGCGCGGCGATTATTAAGCAGTATGATATTCTCGAACAACCCGCCGTAGAAACTGAATATAACAATGATATGGGTTTAGAGGATATGTTCGAGGATGAATTTGGGCAATAGGCAGTTGATAAGCGTCAACAATACCCGAATAGACGGTTGCATGGGGAAAAATATGGGCGAAGAGATAGATATAAGCAAAATTAGGAATACATTAAGGCAAGCATTGGACGAAAAACGCTTCACGCATACTATCGCTGTATGCGACGCTTCTGTTATGTTGGCAGAAAAATTTGGCGCGGATAAAGAAAAAGCTTATCTTGCTGCGCTTTTGCATGATTGTGCAAGGGGTCTTGATACTGGACATCAATTAATGTATTGTGCAAAAAATAACATTGAACTTGATGATTATATGAAAAATGATATAAACCCTGTTCATGCTTTAATAAGCGCGGATATGGCAAAGCAGCAATTTGGAATTAACGACAAAGAGATTTTAGACGCTATATATCGCCATGCAGTTGGCTGTGCAGATATGACATTATTAGATAAGATTATTTTTGTTGCAGATATGATTGAGCCTAATCGGAAAGGAAAAGACGCAGATAAAGCGCGAAAAGCCGCCGCACAAAATTTAGATAAAGCTATTTTTCCGGCTATGCGCATGAAAGCTTATTATTTGCAAGGTAAACCTATGCACCCAGACAGTATTAAAATGTTGAGAAGAATAAGCAAATGGAAAGCATTAAAATGAAAACGAACAATGGGTTAGGTTTGTCAATTGAGTTCGCTGGAGTCATAAATGCACCGACTCGCGCCGCTTTTATATAATATATATAAATTATAATATATATAAAAATTATATATATTATATAAAAATTATATATATTATATAAAAATTATATATAATATATAATTAGCAAACAAAGATTGAATTTTTTCCGCAAATCGGTTATACTGTTAAAATCGGCACATAAAAAATTGCTTGCGAAAGGGCGGAAAAATGCGGATTGGAATGGGTTATGATGTCCACAAATTAATAACGGAACGCAAATTGATTATCGGCGGAGTTGAAATCCCTTATGAGAAAGGCTTGCTTGGCCATTCCGATGCCGATGTATTAACCCATGCGGTCATGGATTCGATGTTAGGCGCAGCTGGCCTTGGTGACATTGGCGTCCATTTTCCGGATACTGACCCAGCTTATTCCGGCATATCCTCATTTAAGTTACTGGCAAAAGTCGCTGAACTTTTAGCAGAAAACCTATTTTTTATTGAAAATATTGATGCGACTATCATTGCCCAAGCCCCAATGATGAGGCCGCATATCGACACAATGCGGACCAACTTTGCCAACACATTGGGGATTTTGACCACCCAGATAAATATCAAGGCGACAACCGAAGAAGGCCTTGGGTTCACCGGAAGCGGCGAGGGAATCGCCGCCAAAGCCATCTGTTTATTGACCAGTCCAGTCAATATGGTTGCCGAAGAAGTAAGCGCAAGTGCAGAAAACGCAAATGCAGAAAGAAGCTGTGCTTCCTGTGGCGGCTGCCCGAAGAATAATTAGTTTTGGAAAGATATGGAGAGTAATATGGGTTTAATCAGCCGGATAAAACAAGAAATCGCAATCATAAAGCAGCGCGACCCTGCCATCCACTCCCCGATGGAAGTATTTCTTTACCCAAGTTTTAAAGCAATGCTCCACTACCGCCTTGCTCACCGCCTCTACAAAAAAAACCACTATTTCCTTGCCCGCTACATATCACAGCGCGGTTCTCGCAAAACCGGGATTGAAATCCATCCCGGGGCCCAAATCGGCGATGGCTTTTTTATTGACCACGGCCATGGCGTAATCATCGGCGAAACCACGATTATTGGCAATAACGTTACCTTATATCAAGGCGTCACCTTGGGCGGGACCGGAAAAGAGCAGGGCAAACGTCACCCGACCATTGGCGATAATGTCATGATTAGTGCCGGGGCAAAAGTTTTAGGCTCATTTACGATTGGCGACAATTCCAAAATCGGGGCAGGCAGCGTTGTCCTTGGCGAAGTCCCAAAAGGCTCAACAGTTGTTGGAGTCCCCGGCATTATTGTCAAAAGAGTATGTGAAAAGACCCCGCAGGAAGAAATGAACCAAACTGACCTGCCCGACCCGGTCAGGGAAGATATCCAAAACTTGCAACGCGCCAACACCGAACTTATTAACCGCGTTCTTGAACTGGAAAAGCAAATGCGCTTACTAGGCAAAAATGAAAGGCCATAAATGAAAATATATAATACCCTCACGAGGAAAAAAGAAGATTTTATCCCGCTTAAGCAAAATCAAGTCAAAATGTATGTCTGCGGCCCGACCGTTTACAATCTCATCCATATTGGCAATGCCCGCCCGCTGGTTGTTTTTGATACTGTCCGCCGTTATATGGAGTACCGTGGTTTTGAGGTTATATATGTCCTTAATTTCACCGATATTGACGATAAAATCATCAAAAAAGCAATTGCAGAAAAAACTGACGCTACTGTCATTTCCGAACGCTATATAACTGAATGCAAAAAAGACATGGCAGCGATGAATATAAGCCCTGCGACCATCCACCCCAAAGCAACTGAGGAAATTGCCGGAATGCTGGAAATGATTCAGGCTTTAATTGCGAAAAACCATGCTTATGTTGCTTTGGACGGCACAGTTTATTTCCGCGCCAGAAGCTTTAAGGAATATGGCAAATTGTCACGCAAGAATCTGGACGACTTAAGGGCAGGGAACCGCTCAATCAAGGTTACCGGGGAAGAGCAAAAAGAAGACCCCCTCGACTTTGTTTTATGGAAGCCCAAAAAAGACGGTGAGCCGTACTGGGAATCATCATGGTGTGAGGGCCGTCCCGGCTGGCATATTGAATGCTCGGTCATGAGCAAAAGATATTTGGGCGATGAAATTGATATCCATGCCGGGGGCGTAGATTTAATTTTTCCCCATCATGAAAACGAAATTGCCCAGTCCGAAGCCGCGAACGGCAAACCGTTTGCCCGCTATTGGATGCACAATGCTTTTATCAATATCGAAAGCAAGAAAATGTCAAAATCCGAAGGAAATTTTGTCACCGTCCGTGATATCAGCGGAAAATATGATTTGCAGATTCTGCGCTTTTTTATCTTGACTGCCCATTACCGGAGTCCCTTGAATTTTAGCGCTGAACTGATGGAAGCAGCAAAAAACGGCCTTGAGCGGATTATTAATTGTGTTGCAAATCTTAATCATCTGCTGAAAAATGCCCAAGAAAACAATGCGGCTGAAACCGAAAAGACGCACATAGAGCAAGCAAAAGCTTTTACGGCAAAATTCGAAGCGGCAATGGACGATGATTTTAATACGGCTGACGCAATATCATTTATTTTTGAACTGGTAAAATTCACGAACAGTATTACCAATGAAAAAAGCACGATTGAATTTCTAACAACAATCAAAGAGCAGATTGTTTTATTATCCGGCATTTGCGGCTTGATAACTGAAAAAAAAGAAGAACTTCTCGATGAGGAAATAGAAGCTTTAATCGCTAAGCGGCAGGAAGCGCGGAAAGCAAAAAACTTTACGTTATCCGATGAAATCCGCGATGAGCTTTTTAGCAAAGGCATTATCCTTGAGGACACCCGCGATGGGGTCCGGTATAAGAGGGCTTAAGGCGCAGAGTCATTGCGGCCACCGAGCCGCAATCCAGCTTAGGGACACAAATTATTGAAAGAATACCATATGCAAGATTTCCTTAACCTGCTAAAAAAAGAGTTTGAGCTGCCAGATGTTGATGTGCGTACATATTCGCCCCTTGCGCTGGCTTATATCGGCGATGGCATTTTTGATATCATCATCCGTACCATTGTCGTCGGGCAAGGCAATAGCGCAAGCCATAACCTGCACATAAAAGTGTCAAACTATGTTAACGCAGCTGCCCAGGCCAGCATGATAAAATCGCTGCTTCCGGATTTGACTGAAGAAGAGCTTTCCGTCTATAAGCGCGGCCTAAATACCAAAACGATTACCACCGCCAAAAACGCCAGCCTCCAAGATTACCGGAAAGCAACCGGGCTTGAGGCGGTCATTGGCTATCTTTATTTAAATGCCCAGATGGACCGCATTATCGAGCTGGTAAAGCTGGGCTTAGGGCGGATTGAGAGGTAAAAATTTATTATTTGTCCGCGAAATCGAGAGTGCGATTCAAAAGACCGACCCTTGAGAATCGTCGTTACTTAATTCGCGTATTTTGCGGATTTATGTAACGTAACGATTCTCTCGGAGCGAGAGCGTGTCGGACGTTGAATCGACAACTCTCGTAACGCGGAAACTAAAAATCAAGAAAGTAAAAAAATGAAAAATCAAAAATCAGATTTTAACCGCGAAGCGGAAACCAACTTTACCATCGAAGGACGCAACCCCGTCCTTGAAGCTTTCCGCGCCGGAAAAACAATTGACAAACTCTATATCCTTGATGGCTGCCAAGATGGCCCGATTGCTTCAATCCGCAGGGAAGCAAAAAAAAGTGACACCATTGTCAGGTATGTCACAAAAGAGCGGCTTGACCAGTTGTCAGAAACCGGGAAACATCAAGGCGTAATCGCCAATGCCGCTGCCTACCACTACGCGGAAATCACGGATATCCTTGCAATGGCAGCAAAAAAAGGCGAGCCGCCGTTTGTCATTATCCTTGATAATATTGAAGATCCCCACAACCTTGGCGCAATTATCCGCACCGCAAACCTTGTCGGGGCCCACGGCGTTATCGTGCCAAAGAACCGCGCCGCCCTGCTTAACGCAACTGTCGCCCGCACTTCCGCCGGAGCAATCAACTATACCCCGGTTGCCAAAGTCACCAATCTGACCCAGACAATTGCGGATCTAAAAAAGCAAGGCCTATGGTTTGTCTGTGCTGATATGGAGGGTACAGCCATGTACGAGCTTGATTTGACCGGCCCGGTCGGCCTTGTCATCGGAAGCGAAGGTTCAGGGATAAGCCGTCTTGTAAAAGAAAACTGTGACTACGCCGCCAAAATCCCAATGCGCGGCGACATCGATTCACTAAACGCCTCTGTCGCCACTGGCGTCCTCGCTTACGAAATCTTGCGCCAGCGTATTTCTATATAGTTCTGCATAACGAGAGTGCGATTCATAAGACCGACCCACATCAGTAATAAATATTATCCCCCCGGCATAGTATAATGTACAAGCCAAATTTTGTTTGCTCACATAGCTGACAGGGCTTAAAAATCTGCAAAGCAGGCGCTCGCAGTTGCTCGCAGTTGCTTGCAGGTGCTAACCGGAAAGGGATAAAAATGGACAACTTGTCAAACATGGCAGTAAAGCCGAAAACGACCGTCATAAATGAACTGGGAACGGATGCGGTCGCTGGCCTTTCAACCGCAACAGCTGATGGCCGAATCAGTCAATATGGTGAGAACCGCTTGCAGGACAAGCTAAAGAAAAGCTTTTTCGTCCTCTTCTTTGAGCAATTGAACAACCCCCTTATCTACATACTATTGGCAGCCGTTGCGATATCCTTGTTCCTTGGCGAAGCTTCGGAAGCATTGATTATTGCCGCCGTCATTTTGCTTAATTCTTTGCTGGGCATTTTCCAAGAGGGGAAAGCGATGAAAGCAATTGAGGCTTTAAAAGAACTGACAAGCCCCAAAGCTTTGGTCCGCCGTGATGGAATAAAAATCGAAGTTGATTCAGTAAAGCTTGTTCCCGGCGACATCGTCTGCCTTGAAGCGGGCCGCCAAGTCCCGGCTGATTTAAGATTGACCGAAACAGTCAATATGCAAATCGAAGAATCGTCATTGACCGGGGAATCAGTCCCGGTTGAAAAAAATGCAGGATATCTCGCCAGCCCCAAAGACCAATTAAGCGAGCAAAAAAACATGGCCTTTATGTCAACAACCGTTACCTATGGGCGGGGCGAAGGAGTTGTTGTTGCGACGGGAATGGAAACCCAGATTGGCAAAATAGCCGGGTTATTAAGTGATACGCATGAATTAACGCCCTTGCAAAGGCGTTTAGGCGATTTAGGAAAAGTCTTAAGCATTGTCGCAATCTTTATCTGCTCGCTTTTATTTGTTATTGCCGTCCTTTGGCAGCGTGATGTCGGTGAAATGTTCCTGACCGCAATTGCGCTTGCGGTGGCGGCCGTGCCTGAGGGCCTCCCGGCGATTGTCACCATTGTCCTTGCCCTTAGCGTTTCGGGCATGGTCAGGGTAAATACTATTGTCCGCCGTCTGCCCTCGGTCGAAACACTTGGGGCGGTCAACGTTGTTTGCTCGGACAAGACTGGTACTCTGACAGTCAACCGGATGAGCATTCGCGAATGCTTTACTGACGCTCATGTCATCTTGGCGGAAAATGTCCATCCCGACCGCAACCGCCGATTTTTAGAAGCTTGCGTCCTGTGTAACGATGCCACGATTGCAGATGGTTCTGGGCAGAAAAAAGAAAATATTGACCAAGTCAGTCTTAATAAAGCGGCAATCAGGATTGGCGATCCCACCGAGCTTGCCCTTCTTGATTTGGGTTTGCTCCATAAAATCACCAAGCCTGATTGTGAGCAAAAATATCCCCGGATTGATGAGCGTTCATTTGACTCCGAACGCAAGCGGATGACGACCGTCCACCAAGATGGGCGTTCGCGGATTGCTTTTATTAAAGGGGCTGCTGATGAAATGATTGCCCGCTGCACAAAAGTAAGCTTGTTTGGCAAAGAAACTATTTTTACCAACCAGGCAAAAAAAGAAGCGCAGAAAATGGTTGATGAAATGTGTTCGCGGGCTTTGCGTGTTTTGGCGATTGCCATGAAAAGCCGGGGCAGCTTGCTTGATGAGGAAGAGATGACCTTTATCGGCTTGGTTGGGATGATGGACCCGGCGCGGCCGGAAGCTTCCGGCGCGGTCAGAAGCTTTCGCGAAGCCCATGTTGACACGATTATGATTACTGGCGACCATTTAGATACCGCTTTTGCGATTGCCAATGAACTTGGCATTGCTTCCCACAAAAATGAATGCTTGTCAGGGGCGCAGATTGATTCCCTTTCAGCGGCTGAATTTTTTGAAATGGTTGACCAGATTAAGGTATATGCCCGCGTTTCGCCGGAACATAAGGTAAGGATTGTGGAAGCGTTCAAAAAGAAAGGGCGGATTGTCGCAATGACTGGTGATGGGGTTAATGACGCGCCATCCTTAAAAGCTGCTGATGTTGGCATTGCAATGGGCCTTAGCGGGACTGATGTTGCCCGCAATGCCGCCGACTTGGTCCTGACCGATGACAATTTTGCAACAATTGAAAAAGCAATCAGGGAAGGCCGGGGTATTTTTGAAAATATCCGCAAAACAATCCTCTTTTTGCTTTCTTCCAATTTTGGCGAAATTATCACGATGATGGCGGCAATTTTGGTGGGCTTGCCTTCGCCGCTCAAAGCCAGCCATATTTTATGGATAAATTTGATTACCGATTCGTTGCCAGCCCTTGCCCTTGGCGTTGATGAAAATGACAGCGACGCGCTAATGCGTTTAAAACCGCGGGATAAAAAAGAAAATCTCTTTGCCCACGGCGGCCTAAGCTGTACCCTTTGTTATGGGGTTGCGATTGCGGTTATCAGCTTGGTTGCGTTTTTTAAAGTCCCGCTTGAATACCTTAACACTTATGGGCTTCCGGTTAATCTTCCTAGCATTGGCAGTGCTTTGGGCATACCTGACCTTCTAAACAAGGCGCAGACTCACGCTTTTACCGTGCTTGCAATGAGCCAGTTATTCCATGCAATTGGAATGCGTGACACGAATAAATCAATTTTCAAAATGAATCATTTAAAAAACCGGGCAATGCTTTTAGCCTTAGCCTTTGGTTTTGCCCTCCAGATTCTGGTAACGGAAATCCCGTATCTGGTCAGCCTTTTTGGGACGGTCCGGCTTTCGATGGCGGAATGGCTAAGCTTGGGGCTTTTATCCTTAGCGCCTCTTCTTGTCCATGAATTATTGATTTTTGCCGGGACGGTGGGCAATCACCCTAAAGGGATTGCGGCTCGTGGGCCGCAATGACACAGATTTAGTATGCGAGAGTGTGATTCAAAAGACCGACCCTTGAGAAGCGTCGTTACTTATGCGGTGTACTTTACCGCATTATGTAACGCAACGCTTCTCACGGAGCGAAAGCGGGTCGGACGGTGAATCAGCAGCTCTCGCATACGTAACCTGCGTATAAACAACCTGATTCCTTATTTCCCCTTTCCGCTTTTGTGATTCTATGGTATAATTCTTCTACTATGAATAATCGATATCGGATCGGATTTAGCAACAGCACTTTGAAAATAATCGCCGTCCTTAGCATGGTCATTGACCATCTAGGGCTTGGCATTTGGTACCGCTTGCCAAGTTTAGGTTATCTTGTCCCGGAAATGATTGACATGGAAACATGGTGGTCAATCTTCCAGCTAATGCGGAATATTGGCAGGCCAGCTTTTCCGATATTCTGCTTTTTATTAGTCGAGGGCTTTTCCCATACCAGCAGTTATTTTAAGTATGCCGTCAGGTTATTTATTTTTTCCCTTATTTCACAGCTTCCGTTCCATTATGCCTTTCTTAACTTAGCCGAGGGCCTTAATGTATTTTTTACCCTGCTTATTGGCTTGATGGCCCTGTGGGGCTTTCATGAAGTAAAAACCCGCTGGCCGAAGCGCATAATATACCTGCCCAGCTGGGCTTTGATTGCTGCCTTAGCTTGTTTTATCGCAGACTTTCTTAATACGGACTATGATTATAAAGGGGTTTTGCTGATTATCTGTTTGTATATTTTCCGCCAATCACGTATAATTGCTTTGATATCAAGTTATTTTACCTTTAAATTTGTCATGTATAAAAGTGCTTCAATGACGACAGGATTTCTTGCCTATCTTGGGGCAGATTATTGTTTTCCGGGGTTTATTTTGTCTTACTTTTATAATGGCAAAAGAGGGTTGAAATTCAAATATTTATTTTATTTGGTTTATCCGGTCCATTTAATGCTTATCTATCTGGCCTGGAATTATTTACTATAGGGGAGGAGTGACTAATCGCGCATACTATATTGGACAGAGGATATTTAAAGCAGATACATGGGGTGGAAAATGAGAGTACAAAAAGTATGTGCAATCAAAGGCCCGGCTGGCAAGCAAGAAGTCGCTGGATTGATTGAGTTTGCCATCAAGGGCTGGAATATTGCCTTCATGGACCCATTTAAAGAGGCAGGGGACAAACTAAAGCAGAATTTAAAAGAAAAATACGGCATAAAAGTTAATGTACTAAATGAAAAAGAAAATAAAGAAAATAAAGAAAAAAAAGACGGCGATGGCGATATTGAAGGCTTTTTTTATCATGGCAATTGGGATGATGAAGAAGACGTTGATATTTTTTGGGGTTTTCTAGAGGGGAAATATGGCAGTATCAATCATATTATTAGTAGTAAATACTGTTAATAAATAAATTAATAAATTAATATTTAATAATTTATTAATTTTTAGTCGAAAGGAATATTTATGAAAATTACTTTTATCGGGGCTTGCCATGAGGTAACCGGAAGCTGTACTTACTTAAATGCTGCGGAAAAGCATATTTTGGTGGATTATGGAATGGAGCAGGGGCGGAATTATTTCGAAAATATGCCGCTCCCGGTTGAGGAATCCCTAATCGATTATGTATTTCTGACCCATGCCCACGTTGACCATGCCGGGCTGCTTCCATATCTTTATGCAAAAGGTTTTCGCGGGCGGATATTTTCAACCGAAGCAACCTTTGATTTATGCCGGATTATGCTAAGGGACTGCGCCCATATCCAGATTCAGGAAACGGAATGGAAAAACCGCAAAGCAAAACGGAGCGATGGGCAAGCGTTATTTACCCCATTATTTACGATGGCAGATGCTGACGGAGTCATGAAATGCTTTGTGCCTTGCCATTACAACCAAAAGCTTCCGATTGCTGACGGAGTCGAAATCCGCTTTACCGATATTGGGCATTTACTGGGTTCGTCAAGCATTGAGGCTTGGCTTACGGAAGAGGGAAAAACAAAAAAATTAGTTTTTTCCGGTGATATTGGTAATTTTTACCAGCCGCTAATCAAAAACCCGACTTATACTGATGAAGCGGATATAGTCATTATGGAATCTACATATGGCGACCGTTACCACCCCAAAGAAAAAACTGATTATGTGAAAGCCCTTGCCGATTTAATCCAAGAAACCTTTGACAAAGGCGGCAATTTGATAATTCCGTCTTTTGCCGTGGGGCGGACGCAAGAGATTCTTTATTTTATCCGCAAAATCAAAGAACAGCGGCTGATTAGCGGCCATGACGGCTTTCTTGTTTATGTTGACAGCCCGCTTGCCGTTGAAGCGACCGGGATTTTCCACAAAAATGAACATACTTGCTTTGATGAAGAAGCGATTAAATTGGTCAAAAAAGGCATTAACCCGATTTCTTTCCCTGGCCTGCGCTTATCGCTTACAAGCGAGGAATCAAAAAACATCAATTTCGAGCATGAGCCAAAAGTAATTATTTCGGCTTCGGGAATGTGTGAAGCCGGACGGATAAGACATCATCTTAAGCACAATTTATGGCGCAAGGAATGTACGGTTTTATTTGTCGGTTATCAAGCAATCGGGACGCTGGGGCGTTCTTTATATGACGGAATCGGGGAAGTAAAGCTTTTTGGCGAGGTCATCAAGGTAAATGCAAAAATCACAAAAATCAAAGGGCTGTCCGGACACGCGGATAAAGACGGCTTGATTTCATGGCTGAATGGATTTAACATGAAGCCAAAACAAGTTTTTGTCATTCACGGTGACGAGGTTGTCAGCGACAGCTTTACCGAGTGCCTTAATAACGAATATGGTTTTAACGCTTATGCCCCTTATAGCGGGACCCGTTACAATTTGCTTGAGGAAAGCTTTGAATATCAGGCTGAGCCAGTCCCGGTTTCCGCGAAAGCAAAAGCCGCGGTCAATATTTTTGCCCGCCTTGTTGCTGCCGGGCAGCGGCTGCTTTTGGTCATTAAAAAAAGTGAGGGACGTGCGAATAAGGATTTGGCGAAGTTTGCCGACCAGGTTAATTCGCTTTGTGATCGGTGGCAAGTTTGAGAGAAGCTTGGATATAATAATGAAGAATAAATTAACTTCATGTTTGAGAGGAGCGGCGGTATAATAATGAGCTACGCAGACAAAATTTTTATTAAGATGTGTAAAGATATCCTTGCGAATGGGACAAGCACCGCGGGGGAGAAAGTGCGTCCAAGCTGGCCGGACGGGACTCCGGCTTATACAATCAAGCAGTTTGGCGTTATCAACCGCTATGATTTGGCAAAAGAGTTTCCTATTTTGACCTTGCGCCGGACTGCCCTAAAAAGTGCGACTGACGAAATGTTATGGATATGGCAAGCAAAATCAAATAAGGTGGGCGACCTTAACAGCAAAATCTGGGACGAATGGGCAGACAAAAACGGCTCAATTGGCAAAGCTTACGGATATCAGATGCAAGTAAAGCACCAGTATAAAGAGGGCTTGATGGACCAGGTTGACCGGGTTATTTATGACCTAAAAAATAATCCTTTCAGCCGCCGGATTATGACTAATATTTATGTTCACCAAGATTTGCATGAAATGAACCTTTATCCTTGCGCATATAGCATGACTTTTAATGTGATGCAGAAAAAGGGGACGGACAAGCTTACTTTAAACGCGATTCTGAATCAGCGTTCGCAGGATATCCTGGCGGCAAATAACTGGAATGTGGTGCAATATTCTGTTCTTGTCCATATGCTGGCGCAAGTTTGCGGCATGGAAGCCGGGGAATTAGTCCACGTCATTGCCGATGCCCACATTTACGACCGCCATATTCCGATTATTGAAGAACTGATTGAGCGGAAACCTTTTGAAGCCCCGGCTTTTTGGCTGAATCCGGAAATCAAGGATTTTTATCAATTTACCCGCAATGATGTGAGGGTAGACGGCTATGAGACGGGCCCGCAGGTTGAGGGGATTCCGATAGCGGTGTGAGGCCGGGGCTAATCATGCTCTGCTCTTTCAAAAGCAGTACGGAAAAAAGCCTCTTCGTCAATTTCAGTTTCATTGCTTTCGATAACAACGCTGGCCAGATTGTCACAGCTGTAAAATGCGCATTCCTCAATAACTTTTACACTAGCAGGGATAAAAATTTCCGTCATGCTATTACAATAGGCAAAAGCATGAGATTTAATTGTGGTGACGCTATCCGGAATAGTTATATTCGGCAAACTGGCGCAGTGCATGAAAACACTTTCTTCAAATACTTTAAGGTTCTTTGGAATTAAAATATCCGTAAGATTGCTTGCGCGGCTAAAAGCCCCATGGCCGATTGTATCAACGCTATCCGGGATAACGATGCGTCTAAGCTCCGTGCAATTTTCAAATGCCCATTCACCGATATTGGTTACGCCGTCTGGAATGATGACACTTTTTAGATTATTTATTCCGGCAAATGCACTATTACCGATCGAATTAACTGGATAACCATTGATTTCACTTGGGATTATTACGTCTTTAGGAATTATGATGTCTTTATTAACTTCAATGTAGCGTGTGATAATCGCCTTGCCATTGGTGATGGTGTATTCAAAATCGCCTTCGAGTAATGATTCCGGCTCTATATTTGCTTCGTCAGGCGCAGGGGATATCCGCTTTACTTCCTTGCCAGATTTTATAGCAATCTCTGACACATTTTGAATATTATCATCACTAATATCAATCAAAAAAGAACCATCTGGGTATTTTGAAGTTACTAAGCCGCTCAAAATGGTTATAAGCAATTTACTATCATAGATTTCATAGCTAAATCCGCGATAAGATTTTCCGCTAGATGTTAGTTCACCAATAATAATTACTTCATCTTGCTTTAATGAAATTTCACGAAACATCAGTTCGTTTATGTCAGTATTATTTTTGCCAAATATCTTAATCGTTAAGATGACCCCGGATAAGATAAAAACTCCTATAAAAAGCAATAACTTAGTATTTTTTTTCATGCTCACTACCCATTTACTTTCCCCATATCCAATGAAAAAGTTCTTTAGATAACTCCTTTAATTATCCGGCTTGTAATTAAGCTCTTACTATATAAACGTTTGAAAAGATATTTTCCCTACAAGAAAAGCAAAAAAATTTATTTATTGGTCAATTAGCCCAAATTCAATAATAATAAACTCTTCTTGAAGCGGCATACTGCTGCTCCAAAAACGCCTGTCTAAAATTTCAAAAGATATATTTTCTTCATTAGACAAAACAATATAGTAACTTTCATATTTCGCATTATTACTGCGGCCAATCACAATAATGCGATATTTGTATTCTTTATCGTTGATTTTATAAGTTGTTATCCCATTATTACTTTTTTCAATATAATCAAGTGCATACCCAATAAGCATTTCATTTTCTTTGGGCTTCCCTGAACACCCGGCCAATATTACGCTTATAATAATAAATAAAGTAATAATTTTTTTCATGGTTATCCATCTAACTCCCCCTATCTTTCGGTTATGTACACTATATCATAAATCCACACGCACGAGCCAATTAAATCCTTCCAAGGGAAAATGCGAAGCATTTTTATAAGTCGATACGTCAGTATCGACATTATATCATATTTTTAAATTAAAAAATAGCAACGATTCAGATAAATTAAAAATATATTTGCAAAATATCTTGACAATGATATTTTTATTGTGTTAAATCAAGTTAAACAATCACTTATGAAAAGATGTTCTATTAATAATTTAATGATTCAATTTCGCAATTAATAAATATAAAAAATATAAAGGGGAAGTGTAGATTTTGATTTTTTTTATTTGTGACGTAAAAAAGGAGCGGAGTCCATGAAAAAACTGGGCTGTATTTTGCTATCAATGATGCTGCTCATGCTGCCAGCCTGTGGAAATAAAGACAGCCATGATGGCGATGATGGCAAACTCGGCAGCATTAATTATATGACGGAATTTATTGCGGAAATTAATATGCGTGTGGTTGAGAAGTTTTCATTGCGCGATGACAGGCTTATCCTGTTAGGCATTAATTTTGACTCCAGCATGGAAAGGACAGTAAAAGCCGTAAGCTTTGACCTGGATGGCAAAATACTTGAGGAAACCGTAATCAATCCGCCTGACCGCAGTAATTGGTGGCCCAGTACCGCTTATATTGATGAAGAGGGGTTTTTTTGGTTTTTGTGCCTTGAAATGAGCCGGGTTGATGATGGCTTGGAATATAAGGGTACTTATATAGATAAATATGACCAAGGCGGAAATTATCTAAAAAGCTTAAGCTTAAGCAAGCCCCAATCCGCTCTTACAGATAAGGCAAACATTAAGGATTTCATTGTTGGTGATGACGGATATTTTTATGTTTGCGCAAATGATTATGCTGCTGTTTTTGATGGTGAGGGAAATGTTATCTTTGAACCCGGAAATTTAAGCTCCATCGTAAAGCTTCCGGACGGGAGAATCATCGCGAAAAAAAATTCTTCCGTTGACGGCCATGCTTTTTTTGCTGAAATAGATGTAATGGACCGTAGCCTGGGCGAGGAAATAAGGCTTGAGGCAGTAGATGCCATAACAGTCTTTTATTCTGGCGGCAATGAAGAACATGAGTTGCTCGAAAGCACAGCGGCAAAGCTTTATGGGCTGGACTTGGAAGCAAAAAACCGCACCGAGTTGGTAAGCCGGATCAATCAGGGCATCATAGAAACAAACGATGGAATCCATGAACATATCATCATTTCCGGTGAGCATATTTTCATGCTTGAATCGCAAAAAAGCGGAACGGGGACGGAAGACAAGGTCATCTTGGTAAAATTGACAAAAACAGACCTGCCTTTAAATGGGGATAAAAAAATAATCACCCTCGCCTCCATAAATGCCGATGAAATACTAAAGCAAACCATTGTTGAGTTTAATAGGAAAAATCCCGGATATCTGATCCAAATCAAAACATATCAAAAAGCGGGGCAAAGTATTAACGAGGCCCTGACCGATTTTAATCTGGACTTAATCTCGGATAATGTCCCGGACATTATCGTTCTCCGTAATAATATGCCTTTGGAAAGCTATGCGTCAAAAGGGCTTTTCGCCGATTTATATGAATATATGGACGAAGACCCCGACATAAAAAGGAGTGATTACCTGCCTAACATCTTAAGAATGCTTGAATCTGACGGGAAGCTTAATTCTGTTGCCGCGAGCTTCTCAATTAACACAGTTATTGGCAGGACTTCTGACATAGGCGGGATTCCCGGCTGGACTTGGGATTCTTTTAAAATTCTGCTGGAAAGGAAGCCGGAAGTAAAAATCCCAATCGGCGAACGGTTTTCCCATGTTACTAAAGGCAATTTACTTATTAACGCGCTGTCATATGATGTCGGCACTTTTATTGATTTCCAGGCAAGAAAATGTGATTTTGATAATCCGGAGTTCATCTTACTGTTAGAGGATATTAACCGCTATTTTCTGTCCGGGGATATGAGCGTCAGGATAAGCGATTACCGGGAGGGGAATGCAATGCTTTTGTTTGATACAATCCATGATTTTTCGTGGGCCAAGGTACATGAATTATTTTATTTTGCTGAACCAGTTACTTATGTTGGCTTTCCTGCCTTGAGTGGCGGGAATGGTTCTTGGGCGAAATTTAACTACCGGATTGCCATTTCCGAAAAATCCGGACAAAGGGATATCGCATGGGAATACTTAAAATATATTATTGCCGATTATCAATATGAAGAAAGCAGCCAACTTGGCATGGGGTTTCCCATCAAAATCACGGCTTTGGAAAATAAGGCTGAAATGGCTAAGAAACCGCTGGAAGAAGGCGTTACGGCTTATCAAGTCATTGACGACATGGCGTTGTCTTATGACCCGGCTTTATCAGACGAAGAAATGGATAAGCTTCTTAATCTTATTTATTCACTTGATTTTTCCGTTGACAATTTGGATTCGAGGGCATTGTACATCATATCGGAAGAGGCTGACTCATATTTTGAGGGGCAAAAAACCGCGGCAGAAGTCGCTCAGATTATCCAGAACCGGGTAAGCCTTTATTTGTCAGAGGTAGATTAGGGCAGGGATTTTATGAAAAAAATATTTCGATTCCTTTACTTGCTATAGCGATTGTGGTACAATAAATTATCAACCCCCACCCCCACAAGGAGCAGCCAATGAACATTATCGCCGCAGTAGACAAAAACTGGGCCATCGGAAACAAGGGCGATTTGCTAATCCGCATACCCGCCGACTTAAAACTTTTCCAGCAAGAAACAATGGGTAAAGTTGTCGTTTTGGGGCGGAAAACTCTGGCAACATTCCCCGGCGGCCTGCCCCTGAAAGGGCGGACCAATATTATTATGTCAACCAACCCGGATTTCCAAGTAAAAGGGGCAATTGTTTTAAGGAACTTAGATGAGCTGCTCGGCGAATTGGAAAAATATGCCAAAAAAGATATCTTTATCATTGGCGGTGAGAGCATTTACCGGAGCTTATTGCCTTATTGCAATACTGCCCACATCACGAAAATAGACCATTCCTATGCCGCTGACTCATATTTTCCCAATCTTGATGAATTGCCCGAATGGCAGATTACCGCTGACAGCGACGAGCAGACCTATTTTGATATTGCCTATGAATTTCTAAAATACGAGCGTACCCCTAAGGAGACCGAATGAAAATAAGAATCGAAGCCACCAAAACCCCCAAAGCTTTGCCAGCCGCCGACAATCCCCTCCCTTTCGGCACTATTTTTACTGACCATATGTTTATCATGAATTATGAGGACGGGAAAGGCTGGTTTGACCCCCGCATTGTTCCCTATGCGCCGATCCCAATGGAGCCGGCTTCAATGGTTTTCCATTATGGGCAGGAGCTTTTTGAAGGCATGAAAGCATATAAAGCAGCTGATGGGCGAATCCTCTTGTTCCGCCCGGAGCTTAATGCCAAACGCTCTAACGATACCTGTGAGCGGATTTGTATGCCGACTATCCCGTCAGATGACTACGTCATGGCGGTTAAAGAGCTGGTCAGGATTGACGCGGCCTGGATTCCAAAACGCCCAGGCACTTCTCTTTATATCCGCCCTTTTATCATTGCAACTGAACCGGCGCTTGGCGTGCGGCCGTCCTCTTCCTATCTGTTCATTATTATCCTGTCTCCGGTTGGGGCTTATTATCCCGAGGGGCTTAACCCAATCAAAATCTGGATTGAAGAAGAATATGTCCGGGCAGTCCGGGGCGGTTTGGGCGAAGCAAAAGCCGGGGCAAATTATGTCGCAAGCCTAAAAGCCCAGATTAAAGCCCACGAAGCCGGGTATTCGCAGGTTTTATGGCTTGATGGGGTCGAGCGCAAATATGTGGAAGAAGTCGGGGCGATGAATATTTTTTTCAAAATAAAAGGAAAAGTTGTTACCCCTGTCTTAAACGGCAGCATTCTGCCAGGAATTACCAGAAAAAGCTGCATGGAATTATGTGAATTATGGGGTTATGAAGTAAATGAACGGCAGATTTCCGCCGCTGAATTATTTGAAGCAGCCGGAAACGGTGACTTAGAGGAAGTCTGGGGCACTGGGACGGCAGCAGTTATTTCTCCGGTTGGCCATCTTAGAAAAGGTGACGAGGTGGTGAAAATCGCTGACGGCGGCATTGGTTCATTAACCCAGCGTCTATATGACAACTTAACCGGAATCCAGCTGGGAAATATTACCGGCCCGGACGGCTGGGTAACTTGCGTGTAAAAAAACCTCATAAAAAACGCATAAATACGTAAAACATAATTGCAAAACACATTAATACTTAAACGCATAAGTGCGTGACATCTATATGCGTTGCAAAAAATATTTGCAAATTAAGAGAAATGTGCTATTATTAATAAGCAGGGCAATTTTTATATAGCTTCTCTGCTACTTCCGCTTATATCTCATGTCAATCATGAAATAAGATACGAAAGGTGAATCCCTTTGAATAACACACATTCTACCCAAACCGATTTTATGCTCGGCGGCGAAATCATGCTCGGCAACGCTGCTGTTGCCCGCGGGGCTTATGAAGCCGGAGTAAAAGTAACATCAGCTTATCCCGGCACTCCAAGTACCGAAGTCAGTGAGTATATGGTCAAATACAAAGACGAAGTCTATTGCGAATGGGCCCCCAATGAAAAAGTCGCCATGGAAGTTGCAATTGGCGCATCCCAAAGCGGAGTCAGGGCAATGACCGTTATGAAACACGTTGGCCTTAATGTCGCGGCCGACCCATTATTTACCGTCGCTTACAGCGGGGTAAATGGCGGCCTTGTCATATTCGTTGCCGACGACCCTGGCATTTACAGCTCGCAAAACGAACAGGACACCCGCTTGCTCGCCCGCGCTGCAATGGTCCCGGTGCTTGAACCGTCCGATAGCGAGGAAGCCAGAATCTTTACGAAAAGGGCTTTTGAGATATCTGAAAAATATGACACTCCTGTCATAGTGCGTTCAACGACACGCTTGTCACATTCCCAAGGGATTGTTTATCCCGAACCGCGGACGAATGTTCCCGACAAACCATATATCCGTGATGTTGCCAAAAACGTCATGGTCCCGATGAATGCCCGCACTCGCCATAAAGATGTAGAAATTCGCATGATAGACCTTACTGGTCACAGTAATAACCTCGATTTACATGAAATTACTTATAATGATGAGCCAATCCCGGTTTTGAATGATTTACTTAATGGCTTCGAAGAGCTAAAAGTCGGCGTCATTACCAGTGGAATCCCCTATCAATATGTCCGCGAAGCAATGCCTGGGGCTTCGATTTTGAAACTGGCGATGGTTTACCCTCTGCCGCGCATCCTAATAGAAGAGTTTGCGGAAACAGTTGACCGCCTATATATTTTTGAAGAACTTGAACCGTTTATCGAACAACAAGTGCGTTCATGGGGAATTGACTGTATAGGCAAAGACCAGTTTTCGATCCGCGGTGAATATAGTGCTGAAATTATCAAAAGAGGTATCCTCGGCCAGAGGACTAAATCTGATATCCCGGAGATTGTTCCTGCCCGTCCGCCGATTCTCTGCCCCGGCTGTTCCCACCGCAGCTCATACACCGTCATGAAGAAGCTAAAACTCCATGCTGCCGGGGATATTGGCTGCTATACCCTTGGTGCTTTTGAGCCGCTTAGCGTGATGGACACCTGTGTCTGCATGGGTTCATCTATTTCAACTTTGCACGGCATGGAAAAAGCCAAGGGAAAAGATTACATCAAGAATTGGATTGCCGTCATCGGCGATTCAACTTTCCTGCACACAGGCATTAACTCCCTGATGAACATGACCTACAATGACGCAACAGGCACAGTAGTCATCCTCGACAACTCAACCACCGGAATGACCGGACACCAGCACCATCCCGGCACTGGCGTGAATCTGATGGGCGGGACGGCATATATGATTGATATTGCCGCTGTTTGCCGTTCGCTTGGAGTAGAATATGTCTATGAAATCGATGCCTATGACCTAAGTCTGCTTGAAAAGACTTTAAAAGAAGAGGTGGCCCGCGAAGCAGTTTCGGTCATCATCGTAAAGTCGCCTTGCGCTTTGCTAAAAGACTTTGTTCCCAAAGGCAAATGTATAGTAATAGAAGAAAAATGTGCCAAATGCGGAATCTGCGCCGGGCCAGCCTGTCCTGCCCTGCGGAAAAATAAAGACGGCTCAATTGAAATTGACCAAGTTGCCTGTAATGGCTGCGGATTATGCAAAGACTTGTGTAAATTTGGCGCAATTGAACTGGTAGAAAATAAGTAAACACTTACTTATTAATAACACACGTTACTTATTAAAATAATTTACTTATCAGGAGATAGTAATGCAAACGAAAAATATCATGATAGTTGGGGTCGGCGGACAGGGGACTTTGCTAACCAGCCGCATCCTTGGCGGAATTGCCCTGCTGGCCGGACATGATGTCAAAGTATCAGAGGTTCACGGAATGGCGCAGCGCGGCGGAAGTGTTGTTACCTATGTCCGCTACGGTTTTTCGGTCGCAGAACCCTTAGTTGAAGAGGGCCATGCCGACATCTTAATTGCTTTTGAGCGGCTTGAAGCAATGCGTTATGTCCATTTTCTCAAAAAGGACGGCATTTTAGTCCTTAATGACCAGCGGATTGACCCAGTCACCGTTATTACCGGAGCAGAGGACTATCCGGAGGATATCATGGAAAAATTAACGGCACGTCGCAAAGTTATTTCATGTGACGCCAAGTCAGCCGCGCTAAGCCTAGGCAATGCCCGCGTTTTTAACTGTGTCATTATCGGCCTGGTTGCCAAAACCCTTGAATTTACAAAAGATGAATGGCTAAATGTCATTGAAAAAACAGTCCCGCCCAAGATGATAGATATCAATAAAGAGGCCTTTTTGCTGGGGTATAGTGGCTAGAGAACCTAGAGAAGTCAAGGCAAAAATTACTTTTAATACGCCCTTGGCCGCCTTCTATTCATAAGAATATTTTTATTTTGACGCAATAACCGCTTGCGGTTATTTTTTTAGGACACAGGCGTACTATGCCTTGACCACTAGTAGGATTACAAGAAAGGAATAAACCGTGATTTGGAACGAAACTAAAGAATGTATGAGCCGTGATGAAATGGCAGCATTACAAAGCACACGATTGACCAAAGTAGTCAACCGCGTCTTCCATAACGTAGAATATTACCGGAAAAAAATGCAAGAAATTGGCCTTGAGCCGGGTGACATAAACGGAATTGAAGATATTGAAAAGCTTCCGTATACCAACAAAGACGACCTGCGCGACACCTACCCCTTTGGCCTTTTTGCCGCGCCGCAATCAGAAATTGTCCGGATTCACGCAAGCTCCGGCACGACGGGCAAGGCAACTGTGGTCGGGTATACCCGCCGCGACATCGATATCTGGTCGGAATGCGTTGCCAGGGCCCTTACAATGGCTGGCATTGGCAAAGGAAGCACGATTCAGGTTGCTTATGGATACGGCCTTTTTACTGGCGGCCTTGGCGCCCATTATGGCGCGGAACATCTTGGCGCGACCGTTATCCCGATGTCAACAGGCAACACCAAAAAGTTGACCACAATGATGGAAGACTTAGGCGCGACCTCAATCGCCTGTACCCCCTCTTACCTTTTACATATCGCAGAAACCTTAGAAGCCGAAGGCAGAATCCCCAACATCAAGCTAAAATCAGCCATCTGCGGCGCAGAGCCGTGGACGGAAGCAATGCGTATCCAGATTGAAGAAAAATTAAATATCAGCGCCCATGACATCTATGGGCTTTCGGAAATCATGGGCCCCGGCGTTGCCTGTGACTGCATTTACCATACCGGGTTGCATATATATGAAGACCACTTCCTGCCGGAAATCGTTTCGCCCGAAACATTAAAAACCGCCCCAAGCGGCGAGCTTGGCGAATTAGTCTTTACTACTTTGACCAAAGAAGGGATTCCGCTCATCCGTTACCGGACCAAAGATTTAACCAGTATCGGATATGAAAAATGTGAATGCGGCAGGACTCTTGCCCGTATCAGCCGCTTTAAGGGACGCTCTGATGATATGCTGATTATCCGGGGAGTTAACGTTTTCCCCTCCCAAATCGAAGCCGCTTTATTAGAAATGGGCGAAACTTCGCCGCATTATATTATGGAAGTTGACCGGGTTGATAACCTTGATATTTTAGAAATAAAAGTTGAAGTTGAAGACCGCTATTTTTCCGATGAAATCAAAGCTCTTGAGTCTTTGACCCGCAAAATCGAGCGGACAATCCGTGACGCGATTGGACTGGCGGTCAAAGTCAAGCTTGTTGAGCCAAAATCAATTGAACGCAGCATGGGTAAAGCCGTCAGGGTCATCGACAAACGCAAGTTGATATAGAAAGGGAAAAAATGAAACAATTATCAGTTTTTTTGGAAAACAGGGAAGGCAGGCTTTCAGACGTATTGCGGATCTTAGCCGAAAATAACATCAATATTTTATCATTAA
>WRLH01000015.1 GCA_009777715.1 Lachnospiraceae bacterium | reverse complement strand
AATTGATTGCAACGAATAAACGCATTGTCAGCTTTCCTCCCTTAGTTCCCTTTCTATAAGCGATACGGCGATATAAAACGCTTCAATCCTCCGCTTTGTCAGCGTGTGCTGTGATGTTCCCTCGTTGAGTTTCAATATTGCTTTTTCGCATTTTTCGATGGTCGAGTTTATTGAACGCAGAGCTTCGCGTAGTTCATGTTGTCTGTCGGTATCGCCATTTTCGCCGATATACTCAAACCGCTTCACGGTCTTGCCGTCAACCTCAATTGGATTCTCCCACATGGAGAGCGGGCGTACCCAAGTTCCGTGTTCACCGTAGAGGGCTTTATAAATGACCATATCTTCGAGGATTTCGCTGTGCTTTGCGAAGCCGACTACTTCGTATTTATTGCCTTTATAGTGGCGGTATACACCGAGTGGGATAGGGTTCATATATTTACGCATCACCTTTCGTATGTTCCTCAATTACAAATCCGCGCCACTTATCCGCATACTGTAACAGCAACGTCAGCGGGCGTTCATTCTCTGCGACAGAGCGGTTATATTTAATATACTGCCCGTCGTGGTAAACAATCGCTTGCGCTTCTTCCTCAGATAGATTGATTTAGGGTAAAGCAAGGTAAAGGCTCCGTATCGGCACACTAAGATAAGTGAGGTCTTTATTGAAGCTGTACGGATAATTAAGTTGCTACTCCCCGATAATCTTCACAAGAACCCGCTTATCCCGCATACCGTCAAACTCACCGTAAAATATCTGCTCCCATGTGCCGAAGTCGAGCTTGCCGTCCGTGACAGCAACGACAACCTCTCGCCCCATGATGCTCCGCTTCAAGTGCGCGTCGGCGTTGTCCTCGTAACCGTTGTGGTCGTATTGGTTATGCGGTTTCTCCGGCGCAAGTTTTTCAAGCCACCGCTCAAAATCACGGTGCAGACCGCTTTCATTGTCGTTGATGAACACGCTCGCTGTGATGTTCATGGCGTTGACAAGGCACAACCCCTCACGGATGCCACTTTCGGCAAGCACGGTTTCGACTTGCGGCGTGATGTTAAGGTAGGCGCGGCGGGTTTTGGTGCGGAAAGTCAATTCTTTACGATATGATTTCATCAGTTTCCTCTCTTTCGTTCATCATCAAACATCTCTTAAAATAAGGCTTTCAATGGCAGATATGGTTCAGCATACTGATTCATGTTTCTTATAAAAACTCTTCCATGCCCTGTTTTTTTAGTTCGTCCGGTATTTCGCGGACGCTCTGGGCTTTGTTTTTGTGGCAAACCATGATTGCGTCTTCGGCTTCAACGATAATCAGGTCTTCGACCCCAAGGGTGGCAATAAGCTTGCTTTTGGCATAAACAACGCAGTTATTTGTATCAATCAGGATTTGGCTGCGATTTGTGATATTGCCATTTTCATCTTTTGCAAGGAGTGATTCAAGGGCATCCCAGCTGCCAACATCGCTCCAATCAAATCCGCTTTCAACGACCAGCACCCCGCTTGCGCGTTCCATAATGCCGTAATCAATTGAAATCTTCGGTATTTTCGGGTAAATTTCGGCAATCGTTTCTTGCTCCTTTTCCGTCAGTAAATCAGCCTCAATTTTTGTGAGGCATTCGTAGATATCGGGAAGCAATTTTTCAAAATAATCTAGTATTGTTGATACTTTCCAAGTAAACATTCCGCTGTTCCAAAGATAACCGCCATCATTAAGATATTTGCGAGCTGTCATAATGTCTGGCTTTTCGACAAACTCCATGACTTCATGGAAATTTTTGGTTTTTTCATTAGCATTATATTTTATGTAACCATAACCAACAGCGGGAAAGTCCGGCTTTATCCCAATGGTAATGAGACGGCCAGTTTCGGCTGCGAGGTTTATTGTTTGGGCCAGGGTTTGGTTAAAGCCAGCAACGTCCTTGATATAATGGTCGGACGCGAAAACACTCATAATCCCGTCGCCATATTTTTTGCGTATTTCCATTGCCGCATAACCGATACAGGCTGCGGTATTGCGGGCGGCTGGCTCGGCTAGGATATGGTCAGGCAAAATTGTCCCTTTGGTGGCTTCGCGCATTAGCGGAGCTTGGGAAATATTGGTAACAATGAAGATGTCCTTTGGATCAATTGTTGGCTGCAAGCGGGCAATGGTTTCATTTACCATCAAATCATCGCCAGTTAAATTAAGAAATTGCTTCGGCAGTTCTTGGCGGCTTAATGGCCAGAATCTTGTCCCGCCGCCGCCTGCCATGACTACGCCATAGTTTTTCATTGTTATGTCCTTTCATAGATTCGGGTTACAATCTCGCCGCGGCGATATTTTCTTTAAACCAATCATAGGCCAGGCTTACGCCCTCGCTTAAACCAATCCGGTGACGCCAGCCAAGGGAATGAAGCTTCGTTACGTTGGTCAGCTTGCGGGGAGTGCCATCGGGCATTGCGGAGTTCCACATTACCTTTCCTTCGTAGCCGACAGCAAAGCGGACGATTTCGGAAAGTTCACGGATCGTGATTTCTTCGCCTGTGCCGATGTTTATATGTTCTAATCCATCATAATTCTCTAGCAGGAAAATACAGGCGTCAGCCATGTCATCAACATAAATGAACTCACGCAAAGGAGTGCCGCTGCCCCAAAGCTCAACGGATTCGCCTTTTATTTTTGCTTCGTGGAACTTCCGAATCATTGCCGGAAGGACGTGAGAGCCTTCCAAATTGTAATTGTCGTTTGGCCCATATAGATTTGTCGGCATACAGCTGATAAAGTCATCGCCATATTGGCGTTTATAGTATTGGCACATTTTTAGGCCTGCGATTTTGGCAATCGCATAAGCTTCATTGGTCTCTTCTAAAGGTCCGGTAAGTAAGGCTCCTTCAACAATCGGCTGCTCTGCCATTTTGGGATAAATGCAAGTGCTGCCAAGGAAAAGCAGTTTCCTTACCGCACAAAGATGGCTGGCGTGAATGACATTGCATTGGATTTGCATATTATCATAGGCAAATTCGGCCGGGCGGGTATTATTTGCGTTTATTCCGCCCACTTTGGCGGCCGCCAAGATAACAACGTCCGGTTTTTCAGCCATCATAAAATCCATCGTGTCTTGCTGGTTTATAAGATCAAGGTCTTTATATAAGCGGAAAACTAGGTTGTGATAGCCTTTTTTTTGCAGACTGCGCATAATCGCGCTTCCAACCAGGCCGTCATGTCCGGCAACGTAGATTTTGTCAGTTTTATGAATCGTTGTACTCATTTCCACCCCGGCATTTCCTTAAATTCTTTGACGCTCATTCCAGCGATTTCGCGTAAGTCCGCATCCATCATCATCTTAACTAAGCCTTTGAAGTCAATCTCGCGTTTCCAGCCCAATTCTTTTTCGGCTTTTGCTGGGTTGCCCCACAAATATTCGACCTCCGCCGGGCGGTAAAATTCCGGGTTCACATCAACAAGCAAGCGTCCGGTTGCTTGGTCATAACCTTTTTCCATTACGCCGTTTCCTTCCCAGCGGATTTTTATGTCAAGCTCATTAAAGGCGGCTTCGACAAATTCCCTGACGGTATGGGTTTCGTTAGTGGCAATTACATAATCTTCCGGCTTTACCTGCCTAAGCATTAGCCACATCGCCGCAACATAATCCCCGGCGTAACCCCAATCGCGTTTTGCGTTCATGTTGCCAAGTGAAAGCTTGTCCTGCTTCCCGGCAATAATATTGGCAATCGCAAGGGTGATTTTCCTAGTGACAAAATTTTCGCCCCGGCGCGGTGATTCATGGTTAAACAAAATGCCATTGCAAGCATACATATCATATGATTCACGGTAGTTCACGGTTATCCAATATGAATAAAGCTTCGCAACCCCATAAGGGCTTTTGGGATAAAATGGGGTCTTTTCGCTTTGGGGGGCAGTTTCTTTCAAGCCGCCAAACAGCTCTGATGTTGATGCTTGGTAATAACGGCAGTTTCCGCCATTTACACGAATCGCTTCTAAAAGCTTTAGGGTGCTTAGCCCGGTTGCCAAAGCGGTGTACTCCGGCACTTCAAAAGATATCCCGACATGGGATTGCGCTGCCAGATTGTAACATTCGGTCGGGCGGATTTCGGCAATTAAGCGCATCATATTGCTGGAATCGGTGACATCGCCAAAGTGCAGGAAGAATTTTATTTTGTGGTAATCTGATTTTAGGATATGATCAATCCGCGACGTATTTGTTGTGCTATGCCGCCTGATTATCCCATGTACCTCGTAACCTTTTTCAAGCAGAAATTCCGCTAGATATGAGCCATCTTGGCCTGTAATTCCCGTAATAAGAGCGATATTTTGCATTCTAACCTTACCTTTCGTGTAATTGGTGCTTAAAATTCGCTTAGTAAATTCGCGAATCGAGAGTGCGATTCTAAAGCACGACCCTTGAGAAACAATCGTTAGTAACGCAACATTTCTCTCGGAGCGAGAGCGTGTCGGGTGTTAAATCGGCAGCTCTTTCGTGTAATTGGTGCTTAAAATTTACTTAGTAAATTCGCGAATCGAGAGTGCGATTCTAAAGCACGACCCTTGAGAAATGTCGTTACTTAATTCGCGTATTTTGCGAATTTATGTAACGCAACATTTCTCTCGGAGCGAGAGCGTGTCGGGCGTTGAATCGGCAGCTCTCGTATACGCGGAAAATTGCTGATTATTCATTATATCACCTGCTACCCAGTTATGCAAATGAGCAACCCTATCCCAGTCCCCAGTATCGCGCCAGCCAGGACCTGGCTTGGCGTATGCCCGACAAACTCCTTTAGCTTTTCCTCAACGCTCAAATTCTGGCCCAGCTTGTCAAGCAGCTCAATCATTTCATTGATAATGCGGGACTGGTTTCCCGTTTCGCGCCTGACACCCATTGCGTCATGCATGACAATCAGGGCAAACACTATCGCAATGGCAAACTCAAAACCAGTCGCGCCATATTCAAAACCAACTGCCGCCAGAAGCCCGCAAACCGATGCTGAATGCGAACTCGGCATTCCGCCGCTCCCAATCAAACGTTCAAGGACAAATTTTTTGGTTATGAAAAGATAAATAATCGTTTTTAGCAATTGGGCGGCAAACCATGCTGATAAAGCTGATATAATTAATGTATTTGAAAACATCTCTTGTAGAAAATTCATTGTTAATCCATGCTCCTTCCAAAGCCGATTTCTTTGTTCTTCATTCGTCCATAAGCAACTTGCAAGCTTAAAATATCTAATTACCTTGGCGGTATTCCCTTAAGGCATCACGCCATGAAGCAAAGCGGTAACCGCCGCAAAGCTCCAGCATATAATTATGCAAAACTGAAAAGGCCGGGCGGCGGGCTGCCGCGCTGGCAGCCGTGGTCTTAAATTCTGCCGAACTAATCCGCTCAACAGCAGTATTTAAGCCATATAGCCGGAATATTTCTTCCGCAAAATCTGCCCATGAACAGCTTCCCTCACAGGTAGAGTGGAACAAGCCGTAATTGTCTGACGGTAACAGCCAGGCAATCGCCCGGGCCAGTTCCATAGCACTTGTCGGCGTTCCAATCTGGTCAGAAACGACCCTTATTTTTTCATTATTTTCTGCCAGCTTAAGCATTGTTTGCACGAAGTTTTTGCCATCGCCATAAAGCCAGGCCGTCCTTAAGATAAAATAATCCTTGGCAAAATCCTTGACAAAATTCTCACCTGCTAATTTTGACGCCCCATATACTCCTGTCGGCCCGGTCGGGTCAAACTCCTTGTAAGGTATATTGCCCTTTCCGTCAAAAACATAATCTGTTGATATATGAACAAGCTTTGCTTTCGTTTCATAGGCAGCTATGCTTAGGTTTCGCGGCCCAATTGCATTGATACGGTAAGCGTTATCGATATCGGTTTCACAAGCATCAACTGCGGTATGGGCAGCGCAGTTGATGATTGCGTATGGTTTCACTTCCCGGACGAAATCAAGGGCTTTCGTGTTGTCGGTAATATCCAGTTCGATAAAATCAGGCACAGAAAAATCAGTCCTGATTAATTCATATTCACTTGCCATAATCTGGTTTATTGCCCGCCCCAGCTGCCCATTAGCCCCGGTTACAATTACTTTTTTCATATGATTCCTTTTAAATTTTATGCAATTTTACTACTATCCGCAAAAAGTCGAGAATGGTTGACAGGGCTGCTATTTTCAATATAATCAGCAAGAGCCTTAGCAACAAATTCAGCAAGTTTTACTGGTACTGCATTGCCAATCATCTGCTCCATGTCTGTTTTATTTCCATTCCATTTGAAGCTTGGCGGAAAGGTTTGAACTAAAGCCCTTTCGTAAGTTGTCATTGAGCGGATAGAGCCATCCAATTCTTTTGCGTCATTTGGATGCCCAGGATATCCTGGCGGGACAGGGCGATTCATTCCTCGAATAGTCGGAGAGGGCTCATCTATTGTATAGACCGCCCTGCGGCTATAGTTTCGCGGATGCCGATAGTAATAATTAAAATCAAGTGATTCGCCAAAATAATCACGCAAAGTCATTTCTTTTTGATCTAAATTCTTGTTAATATAGTCAAGAAGAAAACCATCATTTGCATTTAATGAGCCAATACAGAAAAAACGCTTGCGCCGTTGCGGCACTCCGCAAATACTTGCATTCAAAACGATTTCCGTAAGGCCATATCCATTGTTCCTTAATATTGTCCGGGCTTCGCTGTAAGCTGTACTTTTTTTGATACGGTCTACATTTTCCATTACAAACCAGTTCGGTTTGAGAGCAGAAACAATTTTTGCATACGATTCTGTCAAACTTGCACGATTGCCCTCAACACGTTTTCCGGCATGGGAAAAATCTTGGCAAGGAGGCCCTCCAATGATTATTTCTGGATTCAGCAATTTTATTTTTTCGATTGCTGTTTTAAAGTCGGTCAAGTCATCACGAAAAACAGGGTGGTTAAAATTATTTTCATAACACATGGCAGCAGTATCCCAATATTCATATGCTGCAACTATATCAAAACCTGCTTCTTGAAACCCCAAAGACATTCCGCCACAGCCAGCAAATAAGTCAACTGTTCTCATGTATACGCCTCCTTGACCGAAATATCAAAACATGATATACTTTATGTCAATATTATAATAATTTTTATTCAAAGTCAACTCTTAAAAGCTGAAAGATGTGGTATTTGGATGCCAAAAACAAAGAAAATCGAACCGCCCGTTTCGTCCGGTTTATATGGGATAAAAAACTCAAACCGCTCTGCTGATAAGCACTGGGGGAAAAATAGTTTTAACTCCAGTTTTCCGACAGCATTGGCTTGTTATATGTTATCGAAAGATATTCCTGCCATTTACAATAGGCTTGTTTTAGAAAACGGTGAACTGAAAGTATCTGCTTCTGAAATCTCCCTAAAGGATGTTTTTGCTTGTGGGGATAAGACTTTTGAAGTTATTTGGATTGGCAAAAGCCGCTACTCGTGCAAGCAATTTGGAAAACGCAAGGATAATCTCCAATCCTTGCCGATAATGCTTTTGATATTGTTGTTTGGAGTGATTATGCTTTTTCGAGATTATTTTTAGACAGTTCGTCCGCTGCCAGTTCTACAATGAGCAGACCGATGAGGGCTTCTGCAAAATTAACTCGCTGCCTTTGGGAGTTAAGCAAATCTGGCAAAATCAAATTAGCAGAAATTTACCGGCAAATGGCTTTTGACACACAAACGGATAAAGAATTTTCCATCCAAGGCACAAAATGGCGCCACTATGTTTCTTCAGAAAGAATACTAAATCCGATTTTACATAAAGATGTTCTTAATGAAATTATTGAGCCAAATTATATTGAAAGGCTTAGACCAGAACGCCGTTTTGACCAAACACTTTATTATTCAATCAAACAATAACAGAGGCATAGCATGGGACATAAAACCAAAAAATACATTATCATTACTATAATCAGCCTGTTGGTCCTTTCCGGCATAATTGTTTTTGCAAATTACCGGAGCAAACAAGCAGGCCAACCGGATAGCGGCCAGCTTCCGGGCGAAGAGGCCGGGAATCCTTTATTGACTGACCCGGTCGGTCAACGCAAGGGCGAGGGAGAAGGCAACCCCGACACACACCCCACTCCCCTTTTACCCGAAATCGACCACGAAGCTTACCTTCCGCCTTTCCCCGGCATGGCCCGCAGCCGGATTACCAATGAATGGGTAAGCGCAGAAACAAAAGCAACCCGGCCAGTCGCAATCGTTGTCCCCAACTCAAGGACTGCCAGCCAATACGGCCTTTCCAAGGCTTCAATCCTTTATGAGGTTAATGTGGAGGGCAGCATGACGCGCTTAATGGCGGTCTGGGAAGACTGGAGCAATCTTGACAAAATCGGCAATATCAGAAGCATACGCGATTATTTTGCTTATTGGGCTTTTGAATGGGATGCCTTTTTTATCCACTTCGGCGGCCCTTTTTATGCGGATGGGATTCTAAATCGGGACAGCACCCACAATATTGACTGTCTTCGTTATAGCGGCGCATATTTCCGCGATACCGCCAAAAATACTGTCGATAATGCTTTTACCAATACCGAAACCATTTTAAGCTCGCTAGATCATTTTGGTTATTCGCTAGATTACCGACCCGGTATTACTGACGAGCCTCATTTTTCATTTGCCGACCCAGGGAGTCCCAATGACTTAAGCCAGTATCTAAACGCCGCTGTAGCAAATAATATTGATATGTCGTCAGCTTATCCGGTTACTAATTGCTATTTTGTCTTCAATGCAGAAACCGGGCTTTATGAAAGATTCCAGCACTTATCCGGCGAGAATGACGGGCCGCATTTGGATTTGATGAATGGCGAACAGCTTACTTTCAAAAATGTCATCATCCAATACACTTATTTTGAGCAGCGCGACCAGCAGGGTTATCTGGCTTTCCAATGCCATGACACCACGCGGGGCGGCTGGTTTTTTACCAATGGCAAAGGCATCCGGATTAATTGGCAAAAAACCGGGGATTATGACCCGACCCGTTATTTTGACGAAAACGGAAACGAAATCGAGCTAAATATGGGTAAAACAATGATTTTAATTGTCCAAGACGGAGACAGCTTTATCTTGGACGGAAGAAGAGGTTCGTAGGCTTCTATTCTTAGCCTTTCTTCATTTATAAATCGCTGGCACATCTTTCCTAAGGCAGTATTCATTCCAGACCGCTTGCCAAGGCATTGCTTTTAACTCCTCAAGCAAAACTAGCCGTTTGGTAAAATCAAAGCTCCATTCGGATTCTTTTAGCGTTGGAAATGGCTCAAGCAGGGCAATTAACAAGGCCTTTCGCATATTGCGCATTCCGACAGCCCATGCCGAAATACGGTCAATTGAGCCGTCAAAGAAATCAAGCCCGATATGGACACGATTCAGCAAGTCATTCCTGATAATTTCCTTTGCAATGGCAACAAGCTCATCATCAAGCATTACCACATGGTCACTGTCCCAGCGGACCGGGCGCGAAACATGAAGAAGCAAACGCTCAACAAATAATGAAACCGCTGAAATCTTTGCGCTTATTACTTCGGTCGGGTGGAAATGTCCTGCGTCAAGACAAAGGGCCAGTTTGTTTTTCACAGCATAAGCAAGATAAAACTCGTGGCTGCCAACAGTATAGCTTTCCACGCCGATTCCGAACAGCTTACTTTCTATTGCGTCAATGATATCACGTTTTTCCGCATATATTTCATCAAGTGCGTTAAGATAACGAAGCCTGGGCGTAAGCGTATCAACCGGGGCATCCTTAAACCCGTCTGCTATCCAGAGGTTTACTACTGCTTTACTTTCTTGGGAACTGGTGAAGCATTCGGCGATCTGGCGGGAACGCTTGCAATGCTCAACCCAAAAATCGCGGATTCCCTTGTCCGGGTGGGAAAGTGTCATGCCGTCTTTTGATTTTGGATGGGAAAAAAGGGTGGGATTAAAATCCAAAGCAAGATTTTGCTCTTTTGCCCAATCTATCCACGCCTTAAAATGCTTTGGCTCAATCAAGTTGCGTTCGACATTTTTTACATCTCCATAGATGGCATGAAGATTAATCCGGCTTTGGCCCGGTATCACTTTAAGGGCGTTTTCAATCATTGCCCGCAGTTCATCAACATTGGCCGCCGCGCCGGGATGATTGCCTGTGCTTTGGATTCCGCCGGATAGGCTCTCCCCGCCCTCAAATCCTTTTACATCATCACCTTGCCAGCAGTGCATTGAAATGGGAATTTCATCAAGCTTATTAATCGCCATTTCCGTATCAACACCGATTGCTGCATATTGCTCTTTTGCAAAATTGTACATACTCATAATTTGCTCCTTTTTTATACGTTGCTAACCAGATATTCCCCCGCTTTTGCTGGCTTAACCGAAGTGCCGTCAGCAAAAACCATGCCCTTTGGCAAGAAGATTTTTCCGTTAAGCTCTTTTGGCATAATTACTGAAAGCCTTATTTTTTCGCCGTCACGTTTCCAGCGGACTCTTATTTCGCCTTGCGGTGCAAAATGAAAGCCCTCGGCAAACTCCATTTTGCGCGGGAATCTTGGCAAGATATTTAATACATTTAAATGATAATTTATCCCGGCCAGATGGCGGATAAACCAATGGCTGATATCACCCCAGAAATGGTGGTTGCGTGATGAAATATAGTCTGTCCGGAAATCTTCCCACAGGGTTGTCGCGCCTTGTGATACCCACCAGCCATAAGAGGGAAAACTAGGCTGCGTAATCATCATCAAGGCAAGGTCGATTTCCCCGAAGCTTGCAAGGACATGGAAGAGATATCTTGCGCCTAATACGCCAACATCAAAATGCCCGCCCGTTTCCTTAATCATCTTCATCAAAACAATAAATGCTTCTTCTTTTTCGTTTGGGGTAAAGAGGTCATAAAAAATAGCCAAGCATTGGGAAGTCTGGCAATTCCCCAGCGCGGTCATCGTCTTTAAATCAAGCAAGTTTTCCCGCCCGGCAAGATAGAGTTTTTGGGACAGGGCAAGGGCAAAATCCTTTTGGAGCGTCATGCCAAGTTCATCAAAAATAAAAGCCGCTTTCTTGGCAATCGCCATGCCAATTACTGTTGAAGTAAACTCCAGGGGCGACTGATAATCATTTGCTTCCCGCCCCACCGGACACCAATCACCAAGGCCAAAAGAAAGCAGGCCATTATCTTTTATATTGGCCGCAAGAAAATCCAGATACCGGAATATTGAATGCGCATTTTCTGCCAAAATGGCTTTGTCGCCCCGGTATAAATAGGTATAATAAGGAAGCCACACCAGCACAGAGTCCCATGGCGTACCATTCCACCCATCATAACCCCAGCCCGCCGTAGGGACAATGCCGGGCAAAGCCCCATCATCACGCTGCGCCTTGCGGATATTGCGTAACCATTCGGCATAACTTTTTTCGGGATTCAAGTTTAATAAGGTATGTTCGGCCGACAGAGCCGCGTCGGCAGTCCAGCCGTTTTTTTCCCGCTGGGGGCAATCAGTTGGAAAATAATGGAAATTGGATAAGGTGGAACGCCTTGTTATCTCTTGTAATTTATTTACCATTTCGTCAGAGCAATAGAAACCGCCCCGCTCTTCTAAGGAAGAGCCTAGCACAAGATATGTAAGCGTTTCCGGCACAGCCTGTTCCCTTGTTAAGCCTTTAATATAGACATACCGGAAGCCATGGTATGTAAACAGCGGTTCCCAAATTTCGGACTCCGCCACCTTGGACTCCGCCACCTTGAGCTTCGCCCCCTTAGCGATATAAATGTCTTTCTGGATTGAATCATGCCCCGGCGGCCATAACCAAAGGTTATCCCGGTATAATCGCCCGTCTTTAAGCTCTTCGCCGTGATAGATTATTATCTCTTGACCAGCCGTTGCCCCTTTAAGAAAAAGGCGGCAAAATCCAGCGTTATTTAAGCCAAAGTCATATAAATACCCATCATCATGTGCTGTTACCGTAAGCGGTTTCCGTTCTTCTTTTATGATGACAGGTTCACAGTCTAAGAGCCGCTTTTCCCCGCGGGGAGCAGGGGCAATAATCGCAGGCTTCCAGTTTTCGGGGATAATCCGGGCATCAAAATACTCACCGCAATGGCGGTCGTTAAAAAGTATTCCGGTCGCAGCGGTTAAAAAGCTCTCATCACTTTCAATAAATATTTCGGTTTTGTTTTTAAGCTTAATCTTGAGCGATAAAGCCATTTTCGCCGCTCCGCGCCAAGACGCTTGATCAAAATCCCAGACATGGCCGGAGGGATTGTTCTGGAAACCGTCACCTAAGATTACCTCTAAGACATTTTCACCTTTAACTAGATAAGGCGTGGGATTATACTTGTCATAATAAACAATATGGTCGGGATTGCTTACATATGGGGCAAGATATCCCTTTGTCACCCGCTTATTATTTATGTATAATTGATAAAACCCCAAGCCGCAAATATAAAGCCCTGCTTCTAGAACATCATCGTCTAACACAAGCTGCTTACGGAAAATCGGCGCAGGGACATGATTATCGAGCGTAGAATATTCTGTTCCGGCCGCAATAAATTTTGATGGCAAGTTCATATTTTATACCCCCTGCATTTCACAAGCGGAGCTTGTGAAAACTGCAAAAAACTTTAGTTTTTTATAAGAAGTGAAAATTTCAATTTTCACATTACCCCCCCTGCCATTTCAAACTCTAAAATAATAACGCCAAACGGTTCAATCCGCTTAAAAGCGTCACCTATCAGCCTTTTTAACTTATATTTTTTATTGATACTTAAATCAAAGCTAATGCTTTCACCGGAATAATTGATCAGGACAGCATAGCTTTTTTCTTTGCCAAAATGCTGGGTGACACCAATGTTTTTGTTATCGCACCAAACGATATGGGTATCATATTGGCAGTTAAATACTTCCTCGTAAATCGTATAATGTTGTCTTTCGAACGCGCCGTATTCATTAAGAAGCATTGCTTCGAGCGGATAATCAAGGTAATAAACCGTTCCTTTTCCATAATTATATTTGGTAAAAATTGGCATTTCTTCTTGATTAGCCACCAAAACCTCTGCCCCATTTGCCTTAATAAGCCGCTCAGACTTACAGGAATCCTCGATCTTTAAACCTGTCAGTTCAGCAAAATTTGCCAAAATGCAATCATCATTAGAAAGATATAATGTCGCCCCATTCCGGACTTTTTCGATTAAGGCAAGATATTTTTCCCTTGCCATGACCAGATGCCCTTTTACTGATGGCAGCAGATAAACGCTGGAATCGGGAAGCTCAAGTTCACCATTTGCAAAGCGCAGGTTAACGCCCGCTTGCTTTGCCAGAACATATGCCATATAAGCAATGCCCCAATGGTCTTGGTCCTTTGAAAGAATCAAAACCCCGTCCTCGTAAGCTATCGGAAGCTCAAAATCAAGATGGAATAAAAATTCTGAAAACCGCTTAAACTCCCGCAGTAACGGCTTTGGCTTGCCCGTCCTGTCCGTCATTCCCAATTCAACCTCACACATATTCCATGTATAAGGCGGCGTAAGTAAATCCGTTTGCTCATTGGCACACCACCACATCATGCCCGCTGCTTTGTTCGCCCAATTGGAATATAAATTGACCTTGGCAAACAAAGCCGCCGTTTCATCATCACAATTCATCGGCCCCATTGTCCCAATTTCTTCAACCAAGCAGGGCTTCCCGCCGATATCGCTGTAGTATTTCGTCTCGCAGCTTGCGTGTAAAAGCGTCCGCATTTTGGTATATGAATCCACCCGGCAATGAGGCACCCAGTACGGATAAGGATGCGTGGTCAGAATATCCGCGCCGTCCGCTTGGTCTTCGATTGTCCATGTCCCATCTATTGAAAGGCTGTGCATTCCTGATATCACCGGGCGTGAATTGTCGTTGGCGCGAATACAGTTAGACAGGGCCAGCGTCCAATTATGGGCCGCGTGACGGTCGTGACGGTCGTCAAGCGGAAACATACAGTTACACTCATTCCCCAAATCCCATGACCAAATTACATCTTTATCTTTGAAGCGGTTAACAAACCCGGCAATAAATTTTTGCTGCATTAAAAGCGCGGTCGGGTCAGTATAGAGATTTTTCCCATACAAAGCCGGGGGGATAAAAAGCCGCCCGCTCATCCAGCCAGTTATCAAGCCAACAATCAGCTTAAGGCCGTATTTCTCGGCAATCTTTAAGAAAATATCAAACCGTTCCAGCATGATTTCGTCAAGATAATATTTGTTTTGGGGAAGCCGTTCCCCACTTAAACGGTATTCAACAATCCTGTCACCCACATAAAGGGGAAAAACGGGCTGGAAATCCCGCCAATTGGGGAAAACGCGAAGAACAGTAAGGCCATGCTCCGATAAGGTCTTTAAGTCTCCGGCAATGGCTTTTTCATCAAAATTTACCCACATCTCCGCCCCGGCATTGGATGCCCAGTAGTTGCAGCCGATGAAATAATTATTCAAACCCATCTTATCACACATCAAACGTCTTTCTCATTTTTTCACAATAATATTTAACTAAATCCCATTCTGCATCAGGCGCTATCCGGTGGTCAGGGCAAGGGATATAACCGCCCAGCTCTACTAACGGAAGCAGCCGTTCGATTTCCGCGTCAACAGCTTTCCGGTCAATCGCAAACACGCGCTTATCCATTCCGCCGACGCCAAGCACTTCCATGCCATATTGCTTACGCCACGGCGCAATGCTTGCTTCCCATGTGCCGACCTCAATCGGGAACATCGTATTGACTCCGTTTTTAAGCCAGATCGGCAGTAATAAATCAATCTTTCCGTCACAGTCAAGGGAAAAAATATTAATGCCATGCTGTTTCCCCAAATCGGTGATTTTTTTGTAATATGGGCCGACTTTTTCGGCATAAATTGCGGGGCTTACCAGCGGCCCGGTATTAAAGCAAATATCTTCCCAAAAATGGATATAGTCAAACGTAACACCCATCTGTTTGGCTTTTTCCAAGCCGAATTTGACGATTTCATATGACAAATCCCCGACCGTCTTAATCACTTCGTCATATAAATCCTCATCATCAACGGCAAGATAAGAAAGCTCAACAATGCCAAACCAATTGCGGATTTTGCCGTACAGGCTTCCGCCATTTAAGCCAATGGGATTGCCGCTTTCAGCATATTGCTTTAGCAAGCTAAAATCATATCGCTCTTCGGAAAACTGAAGCCGCGGCAGGTACTCTTTTTCCCATGAATCGCGGTCAGTCAGCGTATGCCCGATTTCAGACGGAATCGAGACCAGGCCGGGTTTCTTTAGCTCAATGACCCCCTCGCCGTTAAGAACATGGAGCGAACCGTCATCTAGCGTCTTAAGTACCTTGGTTTCAAACGAGGGGAACAAATCGGTATGGCAAGGATAGCTTGTGCTATACTCAAAATCAAAACCAAGCTTGGCTGAAATGACATCCCAGTCATCACCCTCTTTGATATGTCCCTCTTTTACCCATTTATCAACTGTTTCGTCCCAGTAGCCAAAATGGGCAATCGGCATTTTTTTATTAGGTTTGTTGTTAATTGTTGATAAAAATTTTTCCCTGTTAGTCATTGTTACTCCTCCTTGGCATAATCCAGAATCCATATTCAATTTTCTTTTCGTTTAATAGATATTTATCCGATGTATAAGGCCCGCACGCGCCAGTACCAATCCCGCTGACCTTATAATCAATCCTAAGGAAAGTCTCTTTCTTTGTGGTTAGTTCTGCTGTGTGATTAGCTTCCGTCAAATCCTTTGCCGAAAGGTGCAAAGCGGAAAATTCAAATGCCGTCTTTGCCTTAATCTTTAGTCCAAGGCCTTTTTTATTGGTAATCAAAAGCCAGCGGACATCAATGTGGTTGCCATGCTCCTGCGGATAAATATATGGGAAATATTGCTTTGCGACGGTGGACTCATGCCGTCCCATAAAGACATGGTTTTTGATGTCGGCATAACATTCATCGGGCCCCATTCCATACCACTTAAGATATTCCATTTCCGGTGACAAAACCAGCTCATAACCGAACCGGGGGAGCATTTCCACCAGCGGGTTAACATTGGCAATTACATCAACGCCAATGACTCCGTCCGGCGTGACGGTATAGGTGGTTTCCATTCTAATTACTGGCTCACGGCTGGCAGATGACAAAGCACTTTTTACGGTGATAATGAAGCAGTCATTATTTTCCGTCATTTCTACCGCGTATATTTTGGGTTTTGTGAGGTCAAAATTCCATGACTCACGATTGTTTATTGCCGTTAGCCACTCTTTTTTCTTCCACATATCATTGTCAGTTGGGGCGCGCCAAATGCCAAAGCTGCCGGGAGCTCCGCTTAACAGTTCAGTCTCTTCAATCCTAAAGTAAGTGAAAGCGCCAAGCTCTTTATTAAATAAATAAAGAAAGCTTTTTCCGGCCAAAGTGACACCGATGTCATTTTCGATGGCTTTAAGGCTTCCGCCAAAAGAGAGAATCTCTTTTTTAGAGGGCATCTCTTCTTTCCGCTGCGCCGGAATTTTTAATTGAATCAGCACCGACGGTGAAGTTATCTTTAGATAAACACCATATAATGCTTCTTTGGGAACATTGGCATTTACTGTGACAACGCGGCTTTCCTTTGGCTGTAAGCCAAGAACGCTAAATTCGCCTTTAGCCATGATATCACCGTCAGCCGCCAGTTCCCAAGAAAATTCATAACCATCAAGCGTAATAAAATCATGCCGATTGGTCATCTCAATTTCTATCTCATCATTTCCGGCCGCCAAAAACCGCGCTGAAACATATTGGTAAATTGCTTTGACATTCATTGTGCCAGGGTAAGGCCTGCGGTCCGGAAGCACTAAGCCGTCACAGCAAAAGTTGCCATCATTGGGAAAATCGCCGCTGTCGCCGCCATAACCGTAATAAGGCCTTCCGTTTTTGCCTTTGAGGATAATGGCATGGTCAGCCCATTCCCAGATACAGCCGCCAATCAGGCGCGGATATTTGTCAAACAAATCCCAGTACTCCGCAAGTTCGCCCGGCCCGTTGCCCATGGCGTGGGCATACTCGCACATAAAATAAGGACGCGGATCACCATCGGCATTGATTCCATGGCTTTCCACTTCATCAAGATGATGGTACATCGAACTGACGACATCAACAAGGCCTTTAAGCTTGTCGCTTGCCGCTTGCTCATAGTGGACAAGGCGGCTCTGGTCGCGGCTCTTTATCCATTCGGCCATTGCCTCATGGTTAACACCTAAGCCAGCTTCATTGCCAAGTGACCACATGATGATACAGGGGTGGTTTTTGTCGCGTTCAACCATCCGGCTGGCCCGCTCCACAAAAGCCTCGCGCCATTCGGGCTTGTCAGTAAGCCATTCGCTATCATAATAACTATAGGCATAATCACGCCGCCATGTGCAAAAACCGTGCATTTCCAAATCGGCTTCATCAATCACATAAAAACCATACTCATCACAAAGATTATAAAACTCCGGATGGTTAGGATAGTGGGAGCAGCGGATTGTATTGATATTAATCTCTTTCATTAATTCCAAGTCGCGGCGCATATGTTCGATCGGGGTGTAGTAACCCAGCTTTGGGTCCGTATCGTGACGGTTGACCCCTTTTAATTTGACTGCTCTGCCATTAATCAAAAGTTCACATTTATCCGAGACGCTAACTGTCCGGAAGCCGACATTATAAGTCATGTATTCGCCGTTTCGGGCAAATAAAGCCTGATAAAGGTAAGGGGTCTCTGCTGTCCACTTTTTGACATCAGGCAGTGAAAAACCTTTCGTTTGCCCTGCTTTTAACTCCTCACCGCCTAACAGTAAGACATCACCGTCAAATAATGAAAATTCACAATCTGTGTCCGCCGTGACAGTTAGCTTCCCATCAGCTCCTGCCAGAATGAACACATCACATAAATGTCCCTTGGGGCGGGATAAAAGATAAACATCACGGAAAATGCCAGAATAGCGGAAAAAGTCTTGATCCTCTAAATAACTTCCGTCACACCATTTGAAAACTATGACCGAAAGGCGGTTCTCGCCCGGCCTTAGGTATTCCGTCAAGTTAAACTGGCTTTGCATATGTGAACCCTTTGAGAACCCGACTTTTTTTCCATTGACATAAAGGTAAAAAAATGAGCTGACCCCCTCGAAAACAAGATAAGTTTCGCGGCTTTTCCATTCATCAGCGATGGAAAAATCAACTGCATATATCCCAACCGGATTTTCATCAGGAAGATAGGGCGGGTCAACCGGAAACGGATAATCAACATTGATATAATTGGGCTGGTCATAGTCATTAAGCTGCCAAACAGACGGCACAGGCATTTTGCCCCAGCCAAAAAGATGGCAACCCTCATCAAGGTAAAGTGTGTCCGGCATATCAGCAAAATTTTTAAAATACTTAAACGACCAAGTGCCATTTAAAGATAAGTAACGGCTTGATTTCGTTTTTTCTCCTAAAAGGGCAGCGGCTTCATCAGGATAAGGGATGGCATATGCCCTTTCCTGTTCACGGTTTTGGTGCAGTGCTTGCGGATTTTCCCAATCATTTCTTTTAATCATGCTTTTACTCCATATTCTTTTGCATATTCATACATTGTAATGACATTTTCAAGGGGCGTAATCGCCTGGACGTTGTGGCACGGAGCTAATATATACCCGGTCTTATCAGAGTATAAGGTATCGACTAAAGTCCTGACTTCAGCTTTTACTTCATCTGGGCTTTTAAAAGGCAGCACCAGCTGGTTATCAACACCGCCGTGGAAGCACAGCTTTTTTCCGTACTTTTCTTTAAGTTCGGTAAGATCCCAGCCCGGAAGATGCCATTGCAGCGGATTAAGGACTTCCAAGCCTTTATCGATAATCCACGGAACAAGCTCCATGACCGCGCCATCATCATGGTGAAAAACCTTTGCGCCATATTCCTTTGCCATTTTGACATTGGCATGGTAATATTTGCCAAGATAAGACTCAATCATTGCTTCGCTCATTAATAAACCATGCTGGCAGCCAAAATCATCAGTCACTTGCGTAATATCAATCAGCCCGTCTGCGGCTTCCAAGATTTTCTTCGTGTGGGCGCTGGCAAATTCATTCATTTTAAATAGCACGTATTCCGCCATCTCTTTATTGCCAGCGAAATCTAACAGCATTTCCTCTGTTCCCCTGATGGTCTCATAAAAATAAGTAAGCGAAATATAACCGCCCTCAACCGCAAAACCTGCCCGGCGATAAGTTTCGCATTGCTCTTTGACGGTTGAGTAATCAAACATCTTCGTTGTTGGCCATTCATAATTTGCTTCAATTTCATCAATTGTTTCATAATCGGCCAGCGGATGGCTGACTGGCTCTAGATAAAACCCCGACCCATCGGGCAAAGGTATTTTCCGTTGCTCAACATCCCAGTCACCATGGCGGCCAGGCTTTATCATCGGCACATATACGCCCATGACTGTATCTATCTCCATTGCCAAAGCAAGCCCCAGCATATCCTTGACATTATAATGCTTAAACAGCTTTTCTGTAAACTCATCAACTCCCCAATAATCAAGCGGAATCCGGTCGGTCGGCTGGTGGTCTATCGCTGCCAAAATCCGCTCCCTTGATGTCATTTGCGCTTTCTTCATATACACCCCATGCATTTCACAAGCGGAGCTTGTGAAACTGCAAAAAACTTTAGTTTTTTATAGAAAGTGAAAATTTTAATTTTCACACTACACTCCCTCGTCATTGCGTCCCCATCTCGTCATTGCGGGCTTGACCCGCAATCTGAACGGCCTCCCGCCTCGTCATTGCGGGCTTGACCCGCAATCCCCTCAACCATATCCGTCAAAACACACCTGCCCTCAGTAATTCGATATGTTTCCGCCGCAAACGCCCCCAATGAAAGCGTTGCCTTTACCTTTAATAACGGCACTTCCAAATCCCTTTTAACTGGCTTATCCGCCGGGTTAAAAACTCTGATAATAAACCCATTGCCATCTTCCGCCATCTTAAAGGCTGTCATTTCCACATCAGCAGGAAGCAAAACCAAACTGCCCGGCTTTTTACCATGCGAAGCACCATGCGGATAAAACGATAATAAAAATGGCGGCTGGTTTAAAAGGACTGCGTCATGATGGGCTTCTTTAAGCCTGTTATCTTTATCTTTTAATACTCTTAACCTAAAGCTGTGAATGATTTCACCTTGATCAGTATATGGGGAAAAGCGGTCCTGGGGCATGATTTCCCGGTCTTCAATCGGGTGGGCGGTATAAGCAGGGCTTCTAAGCAAGGTTGGCATTAGGCACGGCCCTTTATATTTGCCTTTCCCTACAGAAAGCGGAGCAAGCACTTCCTCACTCAAAGAGGCGGTTACGCACGATGAAGCATAAACCCCATCATTGGCAATTGAAAAACCAATCTCGTCATTATATAGCATAAGATAACGCTGTGAGACGTTTTCCCGCCCTGTCATCGGCAATACCTCACGCCCGAACGCCGTTTCGCCCTCATAAATGCTTTCATCAAAAGCAGCAGGTAAAATCAGCTTAAACATTTTCTTTTTTTCTGTATTTTGGATGCGGATTTCGACATCAAAAGCCGGGCCGCTTTTTGGCAAAAGATAACGCACGACTGCCCGGGAACGATTGTAGCCAAAAATTGCTTCAACGACCGTCCGGACATCTCCGTCTTCGATGACCCTCACCGGGGACGGCAAAGAATCAGCTTTTTTCAAGCCGGAAAAAAGCCGGCTTTCCTCTGGTGAAAGCAGTTCAAACGAACCAATGATATCCATCCAAGCAAAGCGGTCAAAACACCAAGGGTCTTCATGGTCATCAAAAACAGCTATCCTAAACGCATTTTCGGCAAGGATATCAACCGGGTTTTCACCTTTGGCTAAGAAGCGGTCTACCAAACCAGTCCTTTTATTTATCGTAATTTTAAAGCAGTCATTTTCAAAAGCAAAATTTCCATTTTTTTCCATTAGCCCAAAAGCTGGTTTTGCGGAAATCTGCTCCAGCTGACAAGTAAAATAGCTAATTGCCGCCGGAGCAAGCGTTGTTTTAAAGGCTACCCTTTTACGCCACTCAATGGGCAGGTTGCTAAGCTCTTTTTCTGCTTGTGTTGGCAAGGCCTTGCCATTATCATAAACAGTCGGGTTAAAGAAAACACCTTCGTCCAAGCAGGAATCCCAAAGTGAAAATTCGCAGCAGAAAATACCATCAACCGGATAAGGGTGAGGATTATAAGCTATGATTGGGATCTCATCAGCCATCGGCTTCTTAAGTCCGTCCGCCAGACGGAAAAATGCTTTTGCCCGGAGCCTTGACAAAATCTCCAAACCATGGCTCATTGAACGCAGGGCATTTAACTCAACCGGCTCAACCGAAGTACCCGGCAAAGTGTCGTGGAATTGTGCCGTCAGCAAATCTAGTTCTGATTCACGCAATTTTTCTTTCGGATAAGATGTCCCTGCTTCTTGTGCCAAAAGGGCAGCATGAGAGCAGATTTTTTCGGTAAAAAACAAGCTGTTTTCCAGCAAGCGGTACATTCTTTTAACCCGCGCCTGACTGGTATAACAGCCGGGGAAACGCGGATTCAAATCACCGTGATGTTCCGGAAGCGGCTTAGGGTCAAATCCGCCGGGGCGGATATCACTAAAATAAGCTTCCGGGGTGGAGTGGATTATTTCATCGCCGTTTTCTTTCGCTTCCTTGATGAGCTGGGTAATATCCTCAAGATCCTTAAATGATGGGCCGCCGCCATGATTGCCTACGCCCCAGACACAGATATTGCTTTCGCCGTCAGCTGTTTCACTTAGGACCCACCGGACTTTTTCGGCCGCCTTTCCCAGCTTTGAACCGTAAGAGCTAAGGATGCGCTGCCCTGTTACCTTGCTTGCGTCATAACCTACCCATGTGTAAGCCTCCGCCGGAAGATGACAATTAACACTGTCATCAGGCCGCCAATGGAGATAGCTGTCATAACCTGATTTTGCCAATATTTGTACCAATCCCCTTGTATGCCCAAAGGAATCAAAATTAATTGCGGTCGTGGGAACTTTTCCAAAATGGGTTTTGAAATAATTCCTGCCAAACAAAGCTTGCCTGACAAAAGCTTCACCCGATGGCATATTACAATCAGGCTGTAAGTACCAGCCGCCTTTGATGTGCCATTTTCCAATTTTTACCAATTCTTTGATTTTATCGAATAATTCCGGCTCATATTCCTTGACCCACATATAAAGCTGGGCTTCATTGTGGCAAAAGATATATCCGTCAAATTCTTCACAAAGCTTTGCCGCCGTGCGGTATGTTGAAATCGCCTCGGCTGCCCCCTCTTCCCATTCCCATTGCCAGACCGGGTCAATATGGGCATATGATACAAGATGAATTTTCTTATTCATGATACTCCCCATCTCCTAAGTTATTGCAAATACTTGCCAAATACGTCCCTCACCGCCTCAAGATACCCATAACCATAAATATCATCAGGCTGTAAATAACTTGCCTCGGTCCACTCATTCCAGCTGTTTACCGTGACTAGCGGTGCTTGGCCAGGATGGGAATCAACAAAGGCTTTTGCCTTATCAAATGCTTTTTTTATCTCGGACGGCAAGCAATTAGTCATGATCCCCGGCCTTAACGACTTGTGGCGCGGATTATTATCCCACCCTAATGATACATGGGGAAAATAAGGAATGTCAAATGCTTTATGGACCCGCTCCCACTCTGTAATTACTTCCGGCAGTACCTTAGCATAATCTTGGTCGATATTGGCAAAATGGACGTACTGGTAATGGGTTATTCCGTCAAATCCTAGCGCGGTGACGGCTTCGCTTACCAAAGACTTGTCACTATTATCAACACCGCTTAAATTCAGGGTATGGTCACCCCAGATAGTTGCCATCAGCCACAAACCGGGAAGGCCGGCTAATTTAGCCCGCCTGCGAAAATCTAACAGGGCTTCTTTTGTTTCACTTAAGCCGCCTAAGCCGTTTATGAATGTTGCGATATCATAAATCTGGAAAACAGGCCGTGAATCAATCGCATAATAATTAGGCAATGAAAAATACTTGCGAATCAAACGGTCGGACAGGCGGATAAATTCTTCTTGGTTTACCTTGCCTTCCCAGATAATTGTGTCATTGTCATCAGAAAGGCGGTAATCCCAGAGATTCATCGCGTCATGGTTTGCCCACATTAGATAAAACTTGACCTTTTCATTATTTCTTGCCTTAAGATAACCCTCATTTAGGCATTGCTCCAAAAAAGGGCGGCGGTCATACCAGTACCAATCATAGATAAAGACATTTACGCCATGCGAAAAAGCCGCTTCGATTTGATTCTCCATGACGGAGGGGTCAGCCTCATCCAGATAACCCCAAAGCGGCTTGCGCGGCCAAAGATGTCCGGCAAACTTCGGCTGTGCCTTTTTGACGGTTTGCCATTCGCCATATTTTTCCGGCCAAAACATATGCGCCCGCGGCTCTTTACCCGTATAAGCCGGCCAGATATAGGCTGCAACATCATATTTTGCTGACATACTTTTTGCTCCGTTATCCTTTGACACTTCCCATTACCAATCCTTTCATAAAATACTTTTGCAGGAAAGGGTAAACCGCAAGAATTGGCAAGGCGGCAATGAATATCTGCGCTGATTTCAAAGTGCGGTCGGATATTTGTGAAAGCATCTCCAGCGATTCACGGGAAGCAGATGAGAGCGTAGTTGAATCGCGGACGACAATAATCGATTGCAAATATGTCTGGAGCGGGTGTTTTGACATATCATTTAATAAAACCAGGCCCGAAAACCAGTCATTCCAATGGTAAATCATGGAAAATAATGAAACAGTCGCAAGGGGCGGCAGGGAGACAGGCAGGAATATCTTAAAGAGAATCGTAAAATGCCCTGCTCCGTCAATTGCTGCCGATTCACTAAGCTCATCAGGCAGTTGCTTAAAAAAGTTCATCAGGATAATGGCGTTAAAAACTGGCATTGCCCCGGGCAGGATTAATGCCCAAAATGAATTGATCAGCCCAAACTGGCGGATCGCCAGATACCATGGCACTAGCCCGCTATTAAAAACGATCGTGATAAAAAAGAACCAGGCATAGAAATTACGTCCGGTCAGCTCTTTTTTGGAACGCGACAAGGGGTAAGCGGCCAGGATGGTCAGCGTCATATTAACTGCCAGCCCAACTATTGTCCTGACAATCGATACCCAAAACGAGGTGATGAATTGCGGCCTTGAGAAAGCAAAGCGGTAGGATTCCAGATTGAAGCCTACTGGCCAGAACGTCACCCGCCCGGCTGCCGCAGCCCCGGACTGCGAAAACGATATCGCAAGGACATTAATAATCGGCATAATGCAGATAAGGGCCATTAAACCAAGAAATATGTAATTAAAAACATCAAATACCGGCGAACCGTGTCTGATCCCTTTATTTTTTTTCTTTTTCTTCATGTTGCCTCCTTACCACCTAAAATACCGTATAATTTGCAAATTTCTTGGCCAGCCAATATCCGAGCGAAATAAATATCAAGGAAACGACTGACTTAAAGAGACCAACCGCTGTTGCAATCTCATAGCGGTTATTAATCAAACCGATCCGGTAGACCAGCGTATCAATAATATCGCCTGTCTCACGGACGATATCGTTATAAAGATTAAGAACTTGGTCAAATCCGGCATTTAGGACATTACCTAATGACAATGTCGCCATCAGAATGATAATCGGGACCATTCCGGGCAAAGTAATATGAATAGTCTGCTGGAAGCGGTTCGCCCCGTCCATATATGACGCTTCATATTGCTCTGTGTCAATTGAAGAAATGGCGGCCAGATAAACAATTGTCCCATAGCCAAAATTCTTCCACACATCGGTAACAACTAACACATAAGGGAATATCTTGGGTTCACCAAGGAAATAAATCGGGTCAAGCCCAACTGCTTGGAACATCAAACCGATCACCCCAGTTGACGGCGAAAGGATATCAATTAAAATACCGCCAAGGATAACCCACGAAAGGAAATAAGGGAAATAAATGATGGTCTGGATCGTACGCTTGTAATTGTTTCGCCTGACCAAATCAAGCATTAAGGCAAAAAATATCGGCACAACCAGCCCGCCGACGATTTTCATAAAGGAGATGAAAACCGTATTGTAGATCGCCCTTGTCGTATCGGGCATTTTGAACATAAACTCAAAATGCCTTAAGCCAATAATCGGCGAACCCCAAATGCCAAGGCGCGGATTAAAATCCTGAAAAGCGACAATAATTCCCGCCATCGGGAAATAGGAAAACATCAGTAAAATAATGACGCCGGGTAAAAGCATAAGATGTAGCGGCCATTGCCGCTTGAATGCCCTCGCAAAGCGGCGATGGGTAGAATGATGGTTGTTTTCTTTACGCAATGAAAACCTCCTTTGCCAATGGCTATGGTGATTCCACCTAAGTGGAATCACCATGCCGGATTATTATTGGCTTCTTATCTGCCTAATTCATAGTTTACTTCGTTGGTGATGGTTTCGCCACCCAAACGCCACCAGTCGGCGACAAAGGTGTCAAATTCTTCAATCGGGTCTACGCCCATGATAATTCTGCTAAAAGTCGTAATGCTCATGTCGTCCAAGGTGGTATTGTATTCAGCCATCGCGTCAGTCGAATAATTAAGCAGGTTGTAGATGGTGTGCTTATTAGTCTGGTAATAGTCAATGACCGAGAACGCTCCTTCGGGCCCTGACCAGCGATATCCGCCCCAGCTGACCGCATTGCCGATCGGGTCTTCTTCGTATTCTAATGTCGAAGTGACAGCGTCATTTATCCAGCCGATTTCACGAACTGATTCGTCACCGGCAAAATATGCCTTTAGGCCGCGGTGGATAAAGAGGTTCTGGGTCGGATAAAAGCCTTTGACAATACTCCAGTTAAAAGCTGATTCCGGCTGTTCCTGGACCCGGTCGCCGCCGATATGGAATTGGTCACCGTCATAATCGGGGCTTAAGGCGCAGTCTACGGCATAATGGAAGTTGTAAAGCTTAACAACTGCCTCCGGATTGGCAAAATCAGGATTAACGACATAGAATGTCCATGCACTATTGCCAAGCATTGATATGCCGGGAGAACCGTCAACCGTGGGGATTGGGAATGGCAGCCAGTCCGCGTGAGGATTGTTGTCAATATTCATCTGGAGCGGCCAGAATGAATTCCAGTGCTGTCCATACATGATACCGACACGGCCGGCAGCAATGTCTTCTGTCAGATCCCTTGTTGCAAATTCGCGGTGGATAACTCCGCTTTCGTACATTCCGGCTAATTTCGCGAGTGCATCACGCATTTCCGGCTGAATCCGCCCAAAAGCTGCCTTGCCATCAATGTCAAGCCAAGCATGGGGATAGGCGCCAAAACCTTCAAAGAAACCGGGCAGGTCACCCCAGCCGCCGCCAAGGAAACTAATCCATGAGCCTGTCGTAACACCAAGCCCATATGCCTGGCCTGTTCCGTCAAGATCGGCTTCCATAAAAGCTTCGGCAAGCTCAATCAATTCATCAATCGTTTTTGGTGCGGTTTTTCCAAGCTGATCCATCCAGTCTTTGCGAATCCACAGCATATTTGAGTCATCAACGTTACCTTGCACCAGCGGAATAGCCATCAGCCTGCCATCAATTGTCGCTTCGGTCAAGCCCATATAGCCATCAGCTTCCATCATTTCTCTGGTAAATGGTGAAGCGTATTGCTCGAATACATCGGTCAGATCCGCGGCCATGCCATTACGGACTAAAAGCCTTAACTGCTGCGCATTAACCGCGATAATATCGGGAAGGTCGTTAGCAATAATAGTTGAGTTAAGCTTCTGCTCATATTGGGTGTTCGGGACAGCCCAGTCAATCGAAACATCAATACCAAGTTCATTTCTGTAAGCATTAATCCAGTTGTTGTTTTCAAGTAAATCACTTTTGATGCCTAAGTAATTCTGCATTTCGTCATCAAGCGAAATCGCAGTTGTGACGGTGATGGCTGGGTCATACTTTGCCATCGGGTCAAAAACAGCGTCGGGTTGTGCATCAGTTGATGATGCCGAATCCGAAGCAGTACCACTTTGAGTACTACTTGTGCCGCCTTGTTGGGGTGAATCTGTGCTGCTCCCACAGGCGATGATACTAAACGCCATGATGACAGAAAGCACGAGGGCCAATAACTTCTTCATTTGCATTTCACTACCTCCATATAATAGTTTTGGGGAAAATATGATCCTTATACCCAAATTATAAAAAGGTTCGCCGGAAATGAAAATCAAAAGGTTTTTACTTTTCTGGCACTATCTTTACTTATTTTACCGCTCCCGGTATTCCTGCGGAGTGAGGCCGTATGTTTGCTTAAAGACCTTGGTAAAATATGATGGATTGTCAAAGCCAAAGCTTTTTGCCACCAGATAAATTGATTCTGGGGACTTCTTTAGCTCTTCCGCTGCTTTTATCAAGCGGCATTCGGTGATATAGTCAAAGAGGTTTTGCCCGGCCTCTGCTTTAAATAAGCGCGATAGGTAAGAGGCGTTGTAATGGAGTTCGCGGCTAAGGGAAGTTAAGGAAAGGTCACCGCCCAAATTGGCATTAATATGCTGCTTTAATTGATTAACGACCGTTCCCTTTTTTTCCATTGGCTTATCTTTCATCTCGTCAAAAATGGCAATGCACACATCTTTAAGGTAAGCCTTTGCCTCATTCCAGCCGGAAAAATCATGCAAGCGGGACAAACGCCCCATTCCAATCCGAAATGAAAGTGCCTGGGTGATGTTACAGGCATTGGAATATGAAAGAATATGGGTTGCAACAGATAAATATAGCTCAATTAATGAAACATCATTAAGGCTTTTGGCTTGCTTAAGTGGGGCAAGCAGTTTGTCTAAGAGACTAAGGCAGTCATCACGGCGGTTAAGCTCAAGCATTTGCCGGAAGAGTAAGAACTGCCCGGACAGGCTTCCGGAAATCTGGTCTTTATCCGCTTTCGTATCGACATCATAAGGCACGGCCACCCCGCTGCCCATATTGGCTAAAAGGCTTTGCTTGCCAATTGCCAATGGCAGGACTCTAGGAAGAGTGTTTGGCTGGGCCAGCCCATTTGAGATGACAATTGCCATTTCAAGCTGTAAATGGGCGGCGGCATCGGCAATAATCCGATCAAGGCGGGAAATCGCTTCATTGCTCCCGGTTTTGATAAGCGGCTGGATAAACCATAAGATAAATGATTCGCTATAATCGGCCTGGTCAATTAAAAATGCCCCGCCCATGATTTCAGCCGCCAATAAATAAAGCCCGGCAAAAACATCATGGCGGTTTTCCGGGACAATTGGGATATGGCATAAGGCAAGATACATTTCCTTACGGAAATCAACTTTTAAGCTTAATTGGCAATTTTTTCCAATAAAATCATCATATGAAATTGCATTGTCAAGAAAACGCATTAGATAGTCACGGTTATTTAAAAGCCTTAACAACTCTTCTTTCCGATTGGCCAAAAGTATTGCTTTCTGCTTTGCTTCGATGGCGGCATGGGCTTTATCAATAGCAGCTAGCAGAGCGTCATCTTCCTCTGTTTTTAAGAGATATTGGACATTATCATGCCCGATTGCTTCATAAACAGAATCAAACTCATTAAATCCCGTCAAAAAAATAATGTGCGTGCTGGTTTGCTTTTCTTTGATATACCGCATTAACTCAAGCCCGCTCATTCTTGGCATCCGGATATCAGAGATAACGATGTCCAAAAGATGCGTATCAACGATTCCCATCGCGTCAATGGCGGAATAAGCCGTATGGATTTCGGCTTCAAAAGATAATGAGCGGTTTAAGAGTTCATAAAGCCAGCTTACAACCGGGCGTTCATCATCAACAATCAGAATATTATACATTTATCTTTTACACCTTTACCCTCTCCAGCCTTATCTCAACGCATAACCCGCCAAGATATGACCGTTTAAGCTTTAGATAACCGCCCTCGCCAAAAGTGATTTTAAGGCGGCGGTTGATATTCATCAGCCCGACTTTGTCCTCGCGGTTCAAATCGCCAGTCCTAATCATTAGGTTTAAGTCATCGATGTCATCATCACTAAGGCGTTCACCGTTATCATCAACCATAATCAATACCGAGGATTCAGAAACGACGAATTTCACAATCAAAAAACCATTTTCCAAGGTATCAGCAAAACCATGTTCAAAAGCGTTTTCAAGGACTGGTTGGAGAATCAGGCGCGGCGTTTCCACTTTGTCAAAACCAGCCGGAGTGTCCTCAAACGAGACCTCAATCCTGCCTTCAAAACGTTCCGCTTGGATTAAAGCATAGATACGCGCGTGTTCTATCTCGCGGTGAAGCGGGGCCATTGTCCCAACATTGCCAACAATGTATTTGAAATAAACGCCCATCTGCCGGGAAAAATTCATCGCCTTTTCTTTATCCTCGCCCTTAATCAAGCGGTGGAGCAAATAGTAACTGTTATAAATGAAATGAGGGTTGATTTGCGCTTGCAATTGATTTAACTCGGAGTTTTTGAGCATTAGTTTTTGTTCATAACTTTCCTTAATCAGCTTGTTAATGCTTCTGACCATCGCGTAAAGGAAAATTACGACAATTATTCCGGCAATCAGCGAAAATATCCAGATCCGGTGCTGATAATCCCTGATGTCATCAAAAATCAAATCCTCCGAAACGATGTGCATAAGCCGATAGCCAAAATAAGGCGAATGCGCGTGGATTGCCAAATAACGCTCGCCGTCATTATTTAGGATCAGATGGCCGCTGGCCACATCAGCCGAAAGCAAGATATTAGCAATCGGCACAGGCGGTTCGCCGACTGCCGCCAAGATCATGCCGTCATCATCAAACAGGCATAAAAAACTGTCATCAAGCTTTAGCGGCATGAGGGTACGGCTAAGCTCGGACAGGGAAAAGAAAGCGGTGACGGCATAAAAGGGTGTTTCAAGATAGTGGCTGTAAAATGGCGGATAGGGCATATTAAGGAAAAGCGTTGAACCGTGGATTTGCATACCCGATGGATTTGTAAAGTTTTGTGCCAAGGCGATTTCTAAGTCTTTTTCACTCATTAATGAGTGCCGCCCCGAAGCTTCGATTGTCATCTGAAGCTTAGGAATGTATGCAATGACATTATCCAGAAAACGCGAGCTGTTGTTGATGGATAAAAGTGATTCCCGAATCCGGTTAAGGTAAACACTTTGGTCGTAAATATTCATGCCGGGATAGCGGTTGGCATAAACATTTATTTCCCTGCTGCCAAGAAACGTCGTCTGGAGATACTTGACCCGGTCAACCATTTTCTCAAGATCATCAAGATAATAATTAAGGCTTTCTAAGTCACGGCTGATGACGTCATTCCTGATTACATTTACGCCCCAGTTGTATATCTGGATTCCGCTGTAATATAAGGGCAGCTGGGTCAGGATAAAGATGATTGCCAGCTTAATCGAAGTCCGCCGCCATATCCGGGCAAAAAAACCGCTGATTTTCTTTATCCTTTCCGTAATTTGCATCGGCAAATTTTGCATAGGCAAATCCATCCTTATTATTAAAGCCCCAGACGGTTAACCGCTGAAAAGACTGCCCTCACCGAAGCGCGGGTAATGTTGGAGCTGACTCCTACGCCATAAGTGACCGCACCTGTGTCAGCATTCATTAAGTGGATATAGGCGGCTGCCTGGGAGTCCGAGCCGCTTTGTAAGGCGTGCTGTTCATAATCCAGCACCTTAAGCCGCACGCCAGTAATCTCAACCAAGCCGCGTTTTACCGCGTCAATCGGGCCATTGCCAATTGCTTCGAATTCTTTTTCTTCACCGTAATAAGTATAAGTTACATAAACTTTTGTGTCAAAATCGGTTTTGGTTTCTTGCTCTGCGCTAAAATCATCAACCTTTAGCTTGCGGAAATGAAGCGGTTCTTTTTTGTCAAGATAAGTCTCTTTGAAGCTTTTCATGATTTCATCAGGTGAAACCTCGCCTTGCTGTTCCGATATTTTCTGGATAATATTGGAAAATTCTTTGTGCATTCCCTTAGGCAGCTTGAAGCCAAAATAAGTGTCAAGCACAAACGCCACTCCGCCCTTGCCCGACTGGGAATTAATCCGCACAATCGGCTCATACTCGCGGCCGATATCCATTGGGTCAATCGGAAGATACGGAACTTGCCAAAATTCATTGTTGCGGGCCCGCATTGCCGCGACTCCTTTATTGATTGCGTCTTGATGAGAGCCGGAAAAAGCCGTAAAAACCAGTTCCCCGGCATAAGGGTGGCGGGGGTGGACGGGAATTTTACAGCAGCGTTCATATATTTCGATGATGTCATTAACTTGGTTGATTTTTAGCTCCGGGTCTATGCCTTGGGAAAACATATTATAAGCAAGGGTCAAGATGTCAACATTGCCTGTCCGCTCGCCATTGCCAAACAAAGTCCCCTCAATCCGGTCTGCTCCGGCCAGAAGCGCAAGTTCAGCCGCCGCAACTCCGGTTCCCCGGTCATTGTGGGGGTGGACGGAAAGGATAATCGCCTCGCGGTTTTCAAAGCGGCGGTGCATCCACTCAATCCGGTCAGCAAAGACGTTTGGCATTGTCATTTCAATTGTTGAGGGCAGATTGATAATCAAGGGATTTTCTTTGGTTGGCTGCCATTCATGCTGGACAGCCGTACAAATTTCAAGGGCGAACTCCAGTTCGGTCCCGGTAAAGCTTTCCGGCGAATACTCAAGCCATATCTGGCCGGGGAAGCTTTTGGCCCTTTCCTTTACCATTCTGGCCGCTTCGACCGCAATCTGGGTAATTCCTTGTTTGTCTTTATTAAAAACAACATCCCTTTGCAGGGTTGAGGTAGAATTATAGATATGGATTATCGCTTCATCTAAGCCCTTAATTGCTTCAAAGGTCCGGTCGATTAGTTCTTCGCGGCATTGGACAAGCACTTGCAGCTTCACGCCGGCCGGGACTAGCTTCCGTTCAATCAGCTGGCGGATAAAGTCAAATTCAATCTGGCTTGCCGAGGGGAAGCCGATTTCTATTTCCTTAAAACCAAGGCCAACTAGGAACTGGAACATTTCGATTTTTTCCGCGACGACCATTGGCTCAATCAGGGCTTGGTTTCCGTCGCGCAGATCAACACTGCACCAAAGCGGGGCTTTTATCAGCTCATTATTTGTCCATGTCCGCTCAGGAAAATTCACGATGGGGTTTCTAATGTAACGTTTGAAGTTCATGATATATCGGTACTCCTTCCAAAAAAAACCGCCCTTTTGATAGGGCGGCGACGTTATTCTCCTAATCCATTCTCGATTGCTGTTATCAGCGTCTTTAGGGCTATTTCCTCGTCCTCGCCATCGCAGATAAATTCAATCTCATCACCGCATTTCACACAAGCTCCAAGAACACTTAAAACGCTTTTTGCGTTTGCTGTATTTTGCCTGAAAACAAATGTAATAACTGATTTGAATCGCATTGCTTCCTTACATAGGATGCCAGCTGGCCTTAGATGAAGCCCAGTCGGGTTTTTTATCATTACTTTTTGACTAACCATAACAAACTCCTCTTTTATGTTGATAAGTGTAGTATAACACGGCTTGCGGAAATACTCAAGTGATATCCCCCTACAACATAATATTTTGAATCAGCTCCGCCAGCGATTTCGCGTCCGCCTTGATGACATCCTTGTCTTTACCCTCAATCATCACCCGCACTAATGGCTCTGTCCCTGACGGCCTGATTAAGACACGGCCGTCCCCGGCATACTTCTTGCCTAGGGCGTCAATCGCGTCTTTTATCTCTGGGTACTCCATATAATCCTCTTTGCGGTGATTGGGTACACTTGCATTAACCAATGCTTGGGGCAAGATTTCCATGATTTTGCTTAGTTCCGATAAAGGCTTTTTCGTTTCGGTCATGACCCTAAGGAGGCTTAAGGCGCTAAGCAAACCGTCCCCGGTGGTTGTTTCATTTAGGAAGATGATGTGCCCTGACTGTTCGCCGCCCAAAGCTGCCCCGATTTCACGCATCCGCTCAAGGACATAACGGTCGCCGACCTTTGTCTGCTCGTATTTGATTCCATTTTCTTCGCACATCTTAAAGAAGCCCAAATTGCTCATTACCGTTGCCACAACCGTATCATTATTAAGCTTTCCTTCTTTTTTCATATGGAGGCCAACAATCGCCATGATTTGGTCGCCGTTAATAATGTCGCCGTTTTCGTCAACCGCAAGCATCCGGTCAGCGTCACCGTCAAAAGCCAGCCCGGCATTGGCATTTTCGGCAACAACCCGCGCTTTTAATTCTTCCATATGGGTCGAGCCGCAATTGGCATTGATATTTGTCCCGTCCGGATTGGTGTGGAGAGCAATTACCTCTGCCCCAAGCTCTTTTAATGCTTCGGTTGAAGTATAAAAACAAGCACCCTCGGCACAATCAATGACAATTTTCATTCCCTTAAGGTCACAGTGCATTTTCCTCATCGCATAGTTGATGTACTCTTCCCTGGCATCAGTACGGTATTTTATTTTGCCGACCCTGGCCCCAATCGGCGTTTTTATTTCTTTCATTCCATTTAGGATGATTCTTTCGATTTCGTCTTCTAACTCATCAGGCAGCTTAAAACCATTGCCGTCAAAGAATTTGACTCCGTTAAACTCCATTGCATTGTGGGAAGCGGAAATAACTACCCCGGCTTCAACCTTGTATTTCTTGGTCAGATAAGCAACAGCCGGAGTCGGCAAAACACCCAGATAAACCGCGTTTGCGCCAACCGAGCAAATCCCTGCCATCAAGGCACTTGCCAGCATATCACTTGATATCCTCGTGTCGCACCCCACCATTATCGTTGGTTTATGGTCGTTTCCTTTCGTCAGGACAAAAGCCCCGGCCTGGCCTAGCTGCATTGCCAGCATTGGTGTCAAAAAATCATTCGCAATCCCGCGAATCCCATCAGTCCCAAACATTTTTGCCATTTTTTACCTCCGTCCCCTAATACACTTCTGAAAAATGCACCAATACGGTGATTGTATTTGCCACAGTAATATTGCTGCCAAAACTGACTTCGACCGGAATCTGGTAATTTCCTTCGTTTAGCTGCGCCATATTCCGGTTCGCCATCCACCGCGCAACATCAATCTCGCCAATAATGCTTGCCGGGATAATCAAATTTAGATCCCTTTGTAAGCCAATTAAATTAATCGGCTGGGTTTCAGTAAGCTCACCTAAGCTTGCTTGGAAGCCATCAGGGACATTGATAATCCGCAGCTGGCTTTCCTGTAAAGTAATCGGCCGGGAAGCTTCTTCCTCAACGCCAATGCTAATCCTAAGGGTACTTTCATCGCTATTCACTAAACGGATATTCGATGGCAGATAGTCATTAAGATTAAGGTTCTTGATTAAAGTTTCGGTGGCATCGCTTAAATCGACTACGTCACCGGGAATAACGATTTCCGTAAGCTCATGAATCGTTGAGTTCCGCTCGCTCCCTGCAACATAGACATCTGAACGGCTAATAAGGTCGTCGCCGTTTATCCTAAAACCATTTGCCGGAGTCCCGGTAACGGTATAATGGATCGGGACTCTTTTTGTTTCCAGAATCGGAATTGAAATAGCAACCTGCTCCATGTCTTGACTGACTCGGTCAGTCAAAATCCTGTTCCAGTCTTCATCAAATAAATGAACATCAGCAGTTGTCCTGATATCAGTCGTTATGCCGTTGATATCAAAGCTAAAACTAGCGTATCTTATTTCATTAACCACCGATTCAAAGCCAACGACCCTGATAAAAGTCGGGTTAATGGAAATAGCAGCGTCATCCCACATATATCCGTCTGTAATTTCGCCTACAATATTGGGCGTGATGGGAATATTTCGGCTGGCCCTGTCTTCAATTTCCAGCTTGAGAATATTCGAACTGCCAAAGATGTCATTTATCTCGGTTGCGCTGGCATTATCAACATTTAGGGTAATCGCAACTGTATCAAGGCTGCTTAAATCATTAAGATCAGCCCTTGCGACAATATTTGAAGCATTAATCCTGCTGATAACTGAGCGGGGGGCCCGGACCGTGACCCGGTTAATTACATCTGTGCCTTCCAAAACCGCATAAACCTGACTTGACTGCTCAAGCAGATGGGTATTGATGATACCGACCGGGACGTTATCAAAATTCCTGGTATCTAATGGGTCGTTAAGGTTCGTTACAATCACCCACATAATGGCGGCGAATAATAACGAGGCGATTTTTATTCCGATATTTTTCGTTAGTTTGTTATTCATAACACCCCTTTGCATTTAAAGTGGAAATTTTAATTTACACCCCTCTTTATCGCTTTCTTGCCTGTTGCTTTGCACCTTGTTTGCCAGCCCCTCTGCCTGTTGTTTTGCCAGCCTTGGTTTTTTTGCGGGACTTTTTGTCCTCATCGGGTTTTTCCTGAATCATCAAAAGATGTTTCTTTAGCCCGTCAACATCAACATTACGTTCCATTTCGCCTTGGTAAGCTATGCTAATCCGGCCTGTTTCTTCCGAGACAATAATCGTCAACGAATCTGTTACTTCTGAAATCCCGATTCCGGCCCGGTGTCTTGTGCCAAGCTCCTTGCTAAGGCCGCGGTTATCTGAAAGCGGCAAATAACAGGTTGCCGAGATAATCCGGTTGCCGCGGATCAAAACCGCGCCATCATGTAAAGGAGTATTATGCTCAAAAATATTTATCAGCAATTGGCTTGATACCATTGCATCAATATCAATTCCGGTCCGCTCATAGTCATTTAAATGGTCATTTTGCTCAATGACAATCAATGCCCCGGTCTTGACCCGCCCCATCTCAATGCAAGCCTTGGCAATTTCATTAATCGTCCGGTCAGAAAAACGGCCCTCTTCTGATTTTGTGTTGTCAAAAGGCAGCATTGACGAAATTATGTTTTTGCGGCCTAATTCTTCCAAGGCTTTGCGAAGCTCCGGCTGGAGAATGACCACAATCGCGATTACTGCCACGCTTAAAATATTCTGGACAATCCAGAGGATTGTATTCATGCCAAAAATCGCAGCCACCAAAACAAAAATGGCGATGACGACAATTCCTTTCAGCAATGACCAAGCGCGGGTTGTTTTTATCCAGACCATTACGCTGTATGCCAAAAAAGAGATAAGAATTATCTCGACAATATCTGTCCACTTAATATAGTAAGGAATTGTGATCAGATCGTTATTTAAGATATTATCCCATAGATTGCTAAGGAACTGCATGGGGAACACTCCTGTCTTTTGGAAATAGTTTTCGTTGTCCTAAAGTCTTCCTTAATTCTGCCGGCGTGATGAATGAATCTTCTTTACGGTCCGTTGCGGGGCCGCAACCGTTATCTTGGGGATTGCTTTCACATAATAATAATATTCATCATCTTCAAATTGAACACTCTCTGCCCGGTTATAATCCACATGAAAGGCAAAAAACTCAACAATTTTCGCAATGCCAATCGAAACCGCTGTGCCAAGAATCGCTAACGGGACGGAGACATTCACATCCCAGATAAGGTCGCCCAGCAATAAAACCATTATATTAACCAGCGAGCCGGTGATTGTCGCAATAATCCAGCAATGGTCAATCGGCATCCGGCGGATCAGGTAAACAACTATGATTGTCGCCGAAAAAGCCCCAATCATCACCAGCATTTCCCGGTTATGCAAAATCCCGTCAATGACATACCGGAACCTGACCGCCATGTCGTCAGCCGCCATCCCCGCCAAGGTCACGATATTGCCAGTAATATAAGTAATCGTATAATAAACGATAATCCCGCAAGCAACTGACACAATTGAAAGAGGGGAAGAAAGCAAACCCAGCGTCAAAGGGACAGCATAGGGAAGTTTTAGGATAAAAAAGATCGGGGTCAGCAAAATGACCAAGGTATCTTTGGGCGAAAAGCGGTAGTAGAGCAAAAACATCAGTAAAAAGATCGCCAGCATTACCACCGCGCATTCCATTGAAACGGCATATAAATGAGCAATGACAAACGCTCCTGCCATGATGACCGTAAAATTCGGCGGCATAAATGAACACATTAAGGCAACGACAAAAACAATTGCCAGGCTATTAAGCCTCGTCATATATCCAGTCGCGCCGTTAACGAATAAAAGCGTAATAAAGGCAACCAGGAATTTACCCAATGGCTGCAAATATACCTCATATTTGCCAATAAAATGCTTGATATGTTGTTTTACTACAAGTAGGCTAGTCATTTCGATTCCTTCAATTCATGGTGGTTGTTTTAGCTGTCATACATCTGCGTCAGCTTGCGCAGGTTCTGGTAATAATTCCTAAGGCTTTTGCGGGCTTTATGGTAGCGGTATGAATAAACAGCATAGGATATCCCGCAGTACACCGCAATCAAAATCAAATAATACTTGAGGACATCTTTGCCGATTTCGATCAGGTCAAGCTCATATACATCTTGCATTAAATCCTCAAAATGATAAAACAAATATACGCCAACGACAATGCCTGTTGCCATCGTTGCGTAAATGACTGACTTTAGCAATTGAAACCCGATATAATCACTGCGGAAAAAGTTGCTGATGGTGACGTTCTTTTTCCCCCGGCCGCGTTCATATGATGCAAGCTTCGTCATCAAAATAACACGCTCTTCATTAATCATCCTAAAATTCTCTTTCTATCTGGAAAACAGCGTAGATGCTGCCAACAGCTTATAAAAACCGCATTTTGTCCCGGTCTGACGGCTTCTTAGCCGGGGCTTCCTTAACTGGCGCTTCTTTTTTATAGACGCTGCCAAGGGTATTTGCCATCTCCATCTTGCATTTGTCACAATAAGTACCTGCCCTGATCATCGTCCCGCATTTCTCGCATGAAACACGGATCGGTGAATCTTCGGCAAATTGAAGCCGTTCTTCCCTAATCCATTGATTAATTTGGGATATTTCAACTTCACACTCCTCCGAAACCTGATTGATTGTGGCAACCCGGTGGTCTTGAATGTATTTTTTCACTTCCTGGAATTTCTTTTCCTTTGCTTCCCGGCACTGGGGGCATATCGGCGGGCCAACTACATAATTAAATAGGTTACGGCAAATTCGGCAATTACGAACGTTCATACTTTACCTCCATTTTATTAGGCCTTACCAATTGACAATGCGACAAAATAAACCTTGCTAACGCCGATTGACCGAAGCTCTTCTGCCATGGCGTCAATCGTGCTGCCAGTCGTATAAATGTCATCGATAATCACTACCTTATCTAATTTTACATCATTACCAGTAATTTTGAAAGCCTTTTTCAAATTATTTTGCCTTTCTTTTAATTTAAGATTTTTTAGCGGCAAAGTTGCCCGGACGCGCATGATTAATTTTTCATCATAAGGTATCTTCAAAGTCCGGGAAATCACCTTTGCCAGTTCTCCGGCTTGGTTGTAACCCCTTACCCGTAAACGTTTGCGGTGGAGCGGGACTGGGATTAGGCAATCGGGCTTTAGCCTTAAGATGTCAGCCCCCAGCCGCTTGCTTATTTCCATGCCAAAAAAATCGGCGTACTCACGTCTTCCCTTATATTTAAAGCGGTAAACCGCCCCGGCTATTTTCTCATAATCATAAAGGGCAAACCCGCGGTCAAAGAGGTGGTCCCGTTCGGCACAGTCCTGACAGTATTCTATCTCGTTTTCCCTTAATTGCTTGCCGCATTTCATGCACATTGGCTCAAAAAGATAAGAAAGCTTGGCGTAACAGGGGACACAAATTAATCCCTCATCACAATGTGAATTTTTTGGCTTAATTAAGACATGGCGGACCGGCTCATCACAAACCGGGCAGCGGCGCGGAAAAAGAAGGTCAAGCACAAAACGTACTACTTGCATGAAATTTCGATGATCCTTTCGTAGAGACTGCTATAACGGCTGGTTGGCGAAGCGTTATTAACCATCCTTGTGATGGTTTCGCGCTGCCCAAGAATTGCCACAAGGCGGCGGGCCCTTGTCACCCCGGTATAGAGCAAATTGCGGTTAAAGAGCAAACTAGGCCCGCTTAGAAGCGGCATAATGACGGCAGGGTATTCACTGCCTTGTGCCTTATGGATTGTAATTGCATAAGCAAGTTCAATTTCGTCAAGATTTGACAAGAAATAGGTAACACGGCGGCCCTCATCGTATTCAACAATCATTGCCCCGCTTTTTTCGCTGATTTCCTTAATAATTCCCATGTCGCCATTATAAATTCCGGCCCCGGAATCAATTGCGATATTGTATTTGCTCAAAACCTGCCATTCAAGGCCATAATTATTTTTTATCTGCATAACCTTGTCGCCCTCGCGGTAAAGATTTTCACCGCTCTGGCATTCATTTTTTTTCTGGCTCGGCGGATTAAGATACTCCTGCAAAATCTGATTAAGCTTGATTGCGCCAAGCGGCCCTTTCCGCATTGGGGTCAAAACTTGAATGTCTAAAGGCTCTGCTTCCACATATGAGGGCAGTTTTTCCGTCACTAATTGGATCATATGCTTGTAAATGACATTGGTGTCATTTCTTTCGAGAAAAAAGAAGTCACGGCTTTTGTTGTCAAGAACTAATTCCTCGCCATGATTAATCCGGTGAGCATTTAAGACGATGTCACTTTCTTTGGCCTGCCGGAAGATTTTTTTTAAAATGACCGTTGCAAAAACGTCACTGTGGATTATGTCTTTTAAAACCTGGCCCGGCCCAACGCTGGGAAGCTGGTCCATGTCGCCGACTAGAATTAACCTCGTCCCGTGGCTAATTGCTTTCAGCAAGGCAAGGAATAAATTCGTATCTACCATCGACATCTCATCAACAATAATGACATCGGCCTCCAGCGGATTTTCTTCATCTCTTTCAAAGCGGATTCCCTGCCTTTCGTCACCGGAATCATTTCCGCCCGCCTTAACCTCAAGCAAACGGTGAATCGTCTTTGCTTCATACCCGGTTGCTTCCGTCATCCGCTTGGCCGCCCGCCCAGTTGGGGCAGCCAGCATAATGCTATATTTTTCGCTGGCAAAAAATTTGATAATGCTGTTAATCGTTGTCGTCTTGCCAGTTCCCGGGCCGCCGGAAATAATGACCACCCCTTGGCGGACACTTTCTTCAATTGCTTTTAATTGCAGTTCGTCAGCTTCAATATCCTGGTCAAATAAAATATCCTCAAGCTTTTGCTTGATTTTTCCCCAATCTGATGGATTAATCGGCTCTATCCCATCGTTTAAATCAGTAAGCATCCGGGCGCATTTTAACTCGGCATAATAAAAAAATGCACTGTAGGCTAAAGGGACGTTTCCGCTTTTCCGGATATATATTTTTTTATCCATCTGCATGATTTCAAGCTGGTTGCTGATATTTTCCGCGGGGACTTTGAGAATCTCCGCACATTTTTCCAGCAATGACGGAAGTGGTAAATAAGTATGCCCATCAAGTGAGGCGGTATCAAGGACATAGATAATCCCGCTCCTTATCCGAAACTCCGAGTCAATATTAATGCCAGCGTTTAAAGCAATTTCATCAGCGATCCGGAAACCGATTCCGGAAATGTCCTCGGCCAGCTGATAAGGATTTTCTTTCATAATCGTATAAAGGCGTTCTTTATATGTATTATAGATTTTTACTGCCATCGTATTGGATATTCCGTATTTTTGCAGAAAAATAAAGGCTTTCCGCATTTCCTTTTTGCCCTCGACCTGCTCGGCAACATCGCGGGCTTTCCGTTCGGTGATTCCTTTGATTTCACTAAGGCGTTCGGGTTCTTCTTCAATAATCCGGAAAGTATCATCGCCAAAATACTTCACAATCCGGGCAGCAAGGGCTTGCCCTATGCCTTTGATTGCACCAGAGCCAAGATAACGCTCCATGTCCTCTGCGTCAGTCGGGGCAATTGCCTGATAGGACGAAATCCGAAACTGGCTGCCATAAACCGGGTGGGTGGTATATTCACCCTGCGCTTCAATATTTTCTCCTTCTTCTATTCCGCCAAGGCTTCCGGTGCAAGTGATTTCATCACCATCAGAAAAAAGCGCGAGAACGGTATAGCCGTTTTCGCTATTCTGGTAAATGATGTTTTCTACATATCCGGTGAGAGTTTCCATGATTTTCAGATGTTATAGTTCCGTTTCATTGCTTCAAATAATTGCTGTGCCAAACCAAGCCCTTGGCTTTCTGTCGCGTCAGATGCTATTTTTTGGATCGTCTGGTCGCGGAAATACTCGACCATTTGCGATGTAGACTGGTCTTTTTTGTCCGCAAATAAATCAACTGATTTCTGCATTTCTTTAAAAACCATCTCCAGAAAATAAGCTTCAAATTCCTTACACGCTGTTAGGAGTTCTTCATCTGTTGAATTTGAAAAATTGGTATTTCCGAGCGAATGCCTAAGCTTTGCTGCGCTGTTGCTTTCGGCATTCTGGATATTGCTCATTGCGTTTAATGGGTTAAGTTCCATTTATTCTCTCCCAGCTGCTAAATCAGCTTTCTGATTTAGCAGTTTATTATCTCTTGATATTGTTTGCGGTTTGTAACATTTCGTCAGATGTAGTGATTGCTTTTGAATTAAGCTCATAAGCACGTTGGGCGACAATTAAGTTGACCATTTCATCAGCAACATACACGTTTGAACCCTCAAGATAGCCCTGGCGGATTGCGCTGTTCCTTAAGTTTGCATTTGTTGCTTCGTTAAGGGCCGGGCCGCTGGCTTCGGTCGGGGCAAAAACACTATTGCCTAAGCGTTCTAGGCCGCCAACATTGTTAAACTGCCATAAACCAATCCTAAACCCTAGCGGCTGAGGGGCGCCAGTAGCGTCAGGATACATAATCTGTCCCCATGAATCAATGATAATCTGCGAGGAAATAAGTGCGTTCGCCGAGCCTGTTATGATAATCGGCTGGCCAATCGTGCTTAGGACCGGCTGCCCATCGCTATTCGTCAGCATCATGTCTCCGGTTGCGCCAAGCGCCCAGACGAAATCGCCGTTCCTTGTATATACCAATTCCCCGTCATTATTCTGGATTCCAAAGAAACCAGCCCCATCGATTGCCATCGCCGATGTTGATTGCGATTCAAGCAATGCGCCTTGGGAAAAAAGATTGTTTATCGATGATGTCCGGACGCCCAAGCCAACTTGCGAGCTGGTCGGTTTCGGTTCACCGTTTGCGGTCGTTGTCTCTGTTTGCAAGTTTTGGTATAACAATGACTTAAACTGGGCTACTTGGGATTTATAACCAACCGTATTAACGTTTGATAAATTGTTGGCAATTGTATCAACATTTGTTTGCTGGGCGTTCATGCCTGTTGCGGCACTCCATAAACTTCTAACCATATTATTATCTCCTGCCAAGAATGCTTCTCTTTAGCATTTCTTCTCAATTGCTTTTAGAAATTATTAGCGAAGGTGTCATTGCACCGAGCTTAGAATTTCTTAGCAATTTTTTACCCTAAACGGCCCAATTGATTAGCCGCAATATCTAAGCTTCCATCAAGCGTTGTCATCACCTTTTGGTTTGCGTCATATGCCCGCTGGACCGTTATCATATTCACCATCTCAGAGACAACGGAAACATTGGACATTTCCAGATATCCGGCATAAATCCGCGCCGGGGATTCGATTTCTTCTGCTCCTTCAACCGCTTCAAAAAGATTTTCACCAAACTGCCTTAGATAATTGTAGTCTTCAAAATCTGCGATCTGAATCCGGTCAATCACAAGGCCGTTTTGGAAAATATTTCCATTTACATCAATGACTGTATCTTGGATAAAAGGATTAATATTAATCCTTTGCCCGCCTAGGTTAAGGACAAAATCGCCATCTTGCGTGACCAGCTCGCCGTTTTGATTGAGGGTAAAGTTCCCGTCACGGGTATATTTTGTTGATGTCTCGCCGCTTTTGTTCGTATATTCAATCGCAAAAAAACCGCGGTCAGTTAGTGCAAGATCATAAGGATTGTCGGTTGCCCTCATTGACCCTTGGGAAAAATCGGTATAACCTTCGCCGATTTTGACCCCGGGATTGTTACGCCCAAGATAATGAGTAAGACGGCCGTTGATGGATTTGTCATTGATTTTGTGTGCGTACATCGCATTAAATGACTGGCTGGTCGCACCTTCTTTTTTGTAGCCATTTGTATTGACATTGGCTAGATTGTTCGTCAGCACGTCCATCCGGTTTTGCTGGTTCATCATCCCGGTATAAGTAGCGTATAAACCCTTTAGCATATTTTCCCTCTTTCTCTTCGCGATTTTAGCTTTCTCTGTAACCAGCCAAAAATTCAATATATTTGCCAGTGCCGACAGCAACAGCCGTCATCGGATCTTCGGCAGTCATGGTATTAATCCCGGTTTTTTCGGATATCAGTTCTTCCAATCCATTTAATAAGCTTCCGCCGCCAGTAAGGACTATGCCGCGGTCGGCAATATCGGCGGCCAGTTCAGGCGGTGTTTTTTCTAAGACGCTATGGATTGCTTCAATAATCTGCATGGTCGTTTCTTTAAGCGCTTCTTCGGTCTCTTCCGAAGATACTTTAACCGTTTTCGGCAAGCCAGTCACCAAGTTCCTGCCCCTTACGTCCATATAATCTATTTCGGTCCTTTTAAAGGCAGAGCCAATCCGGATTTTTATGTCCTCGGCAGTTCTTTCACCGATTAAAAGGTTATGTTTTTTGCGCATATAGCGTACTAATGCGTCATCAAAGTCATCTCCGGCAATCTTAATCGATGCGCTGACCACCGTCCCGCCTAGTGAAATAACTGCTACGTCACTTGTTCCCCCGCCGATGTCAACAATCATATTGCCGCAAGGTTTGGCAATGTCGATTCCTGCGCCAATTGCGGCGGCAATCGGTTCTTCGATAATCGAAACCTCACGCGCCCCGGCTTGCATTGTTGCGTCTTCAACCGCTTTCTTCTCAACCTCGGTGACCCCGCTGGGTACACAGACGGATATGCGCGGCTTCCTAAAGCTTTTGCGTCCCATCGCTTTTTGGATAAAGTACTTCATCATCTTTTCGGTTACTTCGTAATTCGAAATAACGCCTTGGCGAAGCGGCCTGACGGCAATAATATTGCCAGGCGTCCGCCCCAGCATTAAGCGGGCATCTTCGCCAATTGCTTTGATTTTATCCGTATCACGGTCAAAAGCGACAACTGACGGTTCTTTTAAAACAACGCCGCGTCCTCTTATATATACCAGTATGCTTGCTGTCCCTAGGTCGATTCCAATATCTGTAAATTGCATTGTTTTCCAATATCCTTTCTGTGCCACACCTGTTCCACATTTGTGCCTAAGCCGATAAATAGCTCCAAAATGATTATAACCGATTAGAAAGGAATTTCAAAGTATTTTCATAAAAAAATAATATATAATTTCTGGAAGATATCCCATCAAATCAAAAACGCAAGGACATAAACTAATAGCATCCTTGCTTTTCTGATTAATATATCGGCAAAAATAATGAAAACTTTAGCTTATTTTGGAGTTTCGCCATTAAAAATCGATGAGAGGTAAGTGCCATGATAATTTTCTTTTTCGATATATGGCCTAAGCAGCTCAATTACTAACTCATCTTCATTAATAACAACAAAATAATCTGCTTGGACAACTGATGAAAGAAATTCTTCCGCCGTTTCAATGTTATCACGATAAGTATAATTTCTCGCCCAATACAAATATCTCAGCAAATAATTAAGATATTTATCTTCATTAAAATCGCCTGACGTATAAATAAAATAAGAAGCGTCAGGATTATAATCCTCCATTGCTGTTTCTGCCTTATAACGCCGTGTGTCAATATAAGGCGGTTTTGATAAACTATCGATAATTCCTTTGTGATAGACCGTAACGGCTGCCAATATGCCCAATAAAGCACATAAAGAATTGAGAATGAGCTTATTAATTTCTTTGGAACGGTTAACTAAAAGAACTAACTGGATAATATAATAGCCCTCTAGATATAATGTTATCATATTTATATATCGCCCATATCCAGCGAGAGCTAATGCTTCTTCAGTCCGAAATGATAATAAATACATAAAATATAATCCCAAAATATATGAGACCAAAACCAAATTGGCGAAACCTATTGCTTTAAGCAAATACTTATCTTTGTGTTTAAGCAAGAATAGTAAAAACCATATGCCAACAAGCCCGATGTTCCAGATTAAATAATTCCTAATTTGAATAGTTCTTTTCAAATCAACCGTCCGGTCAATAAAAGCGGCGGTAATGCTTTTTACTTCTGATTCTGACTTTCCTAAAAATGTATCTTTATAATTTTCGGCATTCATCGCATGGTCGCCAATGTTGCCTGATGGGAACACTAAGTCCAAGTGACGACTCCACAAAAAAGAGCATAAAAGGGGAAAAGCAACTATTACGGCTAATGCAATCACTTTTGCATTCCGGTTTAATTTCTTCTGGCTTCCACGATAAAGATACAGCCAATATAAAAGACCAATTAGCCAAAAAAACATTCCAGAATTTTTAAGCAAGATAAGCGTTGCCATGATTGGCATGGTTATGATGGCGGCCTTAAAAATATTATCACGGTAAAAAATTATTATTAAAAGGCCAGCCAAGCTGAATAAAGTCAGCACTGTATCAACAACTAAATCGAATATTGGCGATGGCCCGTTAAGCAGGTAAATTGACCCCAATATTAATATGGCCATTGTTACGAAATACTTTATTTGCCTGCTTTTTTTGTCATTATCATTTCCCGGTTTGCTAAATGCAAATAGGCAATATAAACATGATAAAATTAATACAAACTGGGCAATCAGAGCGTTAAGTTCACTATATCCACTGAAATAATTGATAAAATAGATAAATAACGCACTCCCCGGCGGATATGACGCAGCTCCAACGTTTATCGATAAATAAGTTGGCAATCTGTTTGTCAGTTCCATTTCTTTTATAATCATCATCCAATGGGTAAAATTATCATAATGAATAAGCCGGACATTTTGAACTTGAATCAGAAAGAAAATCCCAATCGCTAAAATAATCAGAAATTCAGGTGAATAAAAATACCTTAAATATTGCTTAAAAGCTGCTGCTTCTATTTGAACCATGCAAAAACTAAATAAGATAACGCCGCCGATAAAAATTACCCAAGCCATATGTGGCAAAATATTAAGCAATCCGGCGAAAAACATCAGCAAAATAATGATAGAAAAAACAAATATTGGGATAAACTCTTTTTTAATGCCAAGCTTCTTGTGAACTGTAATTCCATAGCCTAGTAAGCTTAAAAATAAAAAAATAATCATAAAGATTTTCATGTGGATACCTCGCTATAGATTTTTCTTCGCAAATACCCATTCGCGCTGGATAACGAAGCTTGCAAAAAATAAGATTGTATCGACTAATATCTTTGAGTAAATCTCACTCAAAGGGGAGGCAAAATAAACTATTGTTGTAAATATGCTCGAAGCCGCCACTTGTGCCAAGACCAGCAAATAATATTTCCAAATTGTGCTTTTGATCTGGTAGCTGGCAAAAACCGCGCGATTATTAAGGAAATAATTCCAAATCGAGGATAATGTTCTTGCCATTATCGTTGAGATAGAAATGTATTCTGAAAAATTATTTTTTGTCATGGAGATAAACAAAGAAAAAAGTAAAATATCAATTAAAAATGATGATAATGCCGAAAAAGAATATTTTATTAACGTCCGATAAATTTTTATTGAATCAGTCAAAGGATTAAAATGCGTCCCTTTGTTTTGATTCGCATAAATTGTTTCGATTGGGACTTCCTTTATGCCATAATTGCTATTTTTGCATTCAAGGAGCATATTCATTTCATATTCAAATCGCTCACCAGGAACAGTAATCATTGCTTTTACGATGTCAGTCGGCAAAACCCTAAGTCCTGTTTGCGTATCAGACACGTAAATGCCGCAGAGAAAATGAAGTGCGTTTCGCGTTAATATATTGCCGAAAAGGCTTTTAACTGGCGGCCTTTCTTCCTTTTGCTTATGCGAAAAACAACTAAAGCCACGGCATCCAAGAATGATTGAGTTACCATTAGGTGACAGGTTTTTAATGCACTTTATAATATCATTTACCGCGTGTTGACCGTCCGAGTCAATAGTAACAATGCCGTCAAATCCTGTTAGTTCATTTAAATAATAATTAAAGGCTGTTTTTAATGCCCGTCCTTTGCCCAAATTAACAGCGTGTTTTAGCAATATGCAGTTGTATCTGGATTTTGCCTCTTCAAATAAGTGTGAATATTCTGCACCGCTTCCATCATCGACAATCAGAATCTCAACAAGTAAATCTTCATCTTGTTGTAAAGCTGAACGCAAATCCCCAACCAGTTGCAACAGCTTCTTTGTTGGCTCCAATGATGGAATGGCCGCGAGAACTTTTAGCCTTGTCCCCCCCCCCCCATAAACCTTATTTTTTGTTAAATTCATGCTTTAACTCCTAGCGTAACCTGAACGACTCCCTATTAAGCCGTTATTGATATTAACACATAAACTACGATTTTACAAGATTAATTATTGTAGAATCTCTTCATTAATTCTATACTTCCGGCCTTTATTTACCCCGGTTGCAATAAGCAATCTATTTTCGGTCAATTTTCTGAAATAAACCCTAATGCTTGACAATGATTTATTTATTTTTGTGCTTAAATTCTCTGCGGTAATATAATCTTCTATCGTGTAACTATGGACAATGACTTGCAGTATTTCCTTGTCATTTTTTGTTAAGCCTTTTAGATATTCGTCCTTAATTTGAATTATTGCCTTTATGCTTACGTGGAATGAGTCAATCGTCTTAGATATCATTTCAAGCATATACTCAATAAAAGGTGCTGAATCATTAATTTTTCTTGAACTTTCAATCGCGCCATAATACTCTTTTTGATTTTCATATACAAGTGTTTCAATCGGGATTAATTCAAATAATGGATTGTAATGATAGAGAATTACCGACTGCCAAAGCCTGCCGATTCTTCCATTTCCATCAGAAAAAGGATGGATTGTTTCGATTTCATAATGGACGACACAAGCTTTTATTAATGAGTTCAAGTTTGAAGAATTTGCCCAGCCAAATAAATCAGCTACCAAGTCATGTACAAATTCGGGCCGGGCTCCAATATGAATAGGGATGCCATCTTCATATACAGCTACGTCACCTGCCCGAAACTTTCCGGAATCCCTAATTAAATCTGTCATAAGCTGCTTATGCGCAATTAAAAACGATTTTACATCATACGGTTTATATGTGCTTATTTGAAGATACGCTTCATAGGCATTTTTTACTTCGATGATTTCCTCCGGCAAAGCTATAACTCTTTTTCCATTAATAATGCTTTCAACTTCTTTCTCGGTTAGAGGATTGGCTTCAATTGCACACGAAGAATTAACTGACTTAATTTTGCTTGCTTTTCTTAAATATAAGTCTTTTTTCCTATCTAAGCTAGCTTCTAAATAACCTATCTTCTTATTTATTTCGGCAACAAGATTAATCATGTTATCATTAATTTCAAAAGGTGGTTTATTCATAAGTCCATTATACTACAAACTATAGCATCAATCAATAAATTAGCGATATAATTAGCGATAAAACTAGCGATATAATTAGCGATAAAATATTTTTTGCAAAAACCTGCACAGCCCACCTATTATTCGTGGGGAAAATCTGCACAACCCACCCATTATTCGTGGGGAAAATCTGCACAACCCACCCATTATTCGTGGGGAAAATCTGCATTTAGTATTGCAAAGCCCCAAAAATAGTGTATAATCAATGATAAAAGGATAATGGGGTTATTGTGGAAAGCTTCGCTTGTGAAGTGCAGGGGTGTAAATGCTGAAACGAAAAATGTATGATGATTTATTATTATGGAAATCTCGTCCTGACAAAAAATGTTTGGTCGTAAAGGGTGCAAGGCAGGTCGGAAAAACCTTTATCATAGAACTGTTTGCCCGCGAAAACTACCGGAATGCGATAACAATTAACTTTGTCCAAAACCCAGCTTACAAAGCCATTTTTGATGGCGACTTGGACATAGAGACCCTTATCAAGCAAATATCACTTCGCATTCCCGGAGTGAAGCTTGTCCCAGGCGAAACCCTGCTGTTCCTTGACGAAATACAGGACTGCCCTGCCGCCAGAACCGCACTTAAATTTTTGACGCAGGACGGCCGTTTTGATGTGATTGCTTCCGGCTCTCTGCTTGGAATCAACTACAAGGAAGTACCGTCATATCCTGTGGGGTACGTGGAACATTTGGAAATGTATTCCCTTGATTTTGAGGAATTTCTTGGGCCAATGGCGTTTTATCCAGCTCTATTGCCGATATCAAGGAGCATTTTGAAACGAAGGAAAAAGTGCCGCCGGCAATGCACGAACGAATGATGGAACTATTCAAGGAATATATCGTTGTCGGGGGTATGCCCAACGCAGTAAATGAGTTCGTCACCACGCACAACTTTGCCAACGTCCTAAAGATACAGCGTGGCATTCTCGCAGGTTATGAGGACGACATTGCCAAATATGCCAAAGATTCTGAAAAAGCCAAAGCAAGGGCTTGCTTTTTATCCATACCCAAGCATTTGTCCAAGGATTATAAGAAATTTCAATATAGCATTGTGGAACGCGGCGGAACTGCCCGCAAGTTCGGCGGAAGCCTGATGTGGCTTTATGACGCTGGTGTCATAAATTTTTGCCATAATCTCTCTCTTCCCCAGCTTCCGCTTGAGGGCAACGCAAGAAGTGATGCCTTTAAAGTATATATGTGTGATACCGGGCTTTTAATGGCAATGCTAGAGGACGGTTCGCAAGAAGACGTTATCGACGGCAATCTTGGCATATATAAAGGAGCGATTTACGAAAATATCATCGCGGATATTTTGGGGAAATCGGGTAAAAAGCTTTACTATTTTGAGCAAAACGGCAAGCTGGAAATCGACTTTTTTATCCGCAGAAACAAAATGGCTACGGCTATTGAAGTCAAATCAGCAGATAATACCAAAGCTAAATCAATGGACGCTGTTTTTGAAAAATACAATGTCAAACAGGGGATTAAATTATCTGCAAAAAATATCGGCGGATCAAAGGCTTTTGACAGCTTCCCCCTTTATATGGCGATGTTCCTTTAAACTTACTTCTTCTCCAAAATCTTCCGGATATAATGCCCGGTATATGATTTTTTTTCTTTTGCGACTTGCTCCGGCGTCCCGGCGGCAATCACCGTTCCGCCCATGTCGCCGCCCTCAGGGCCCATGTCAATAATGTAATCGGCCGTTTTAATAACGTCAAGGTTATGTTCAATGACAACAACTGTATTCCCGCCGTCTGTAAGCTGGTGGAGAATATCAACCAGCTTGTGGACATCAGCAAAATGCAGCCCTGTCGTTGGTTCGTCCAGAATATAAATCGTTTTCCCGGTGCTTCTTTTTGAAAGCTCGGTTGCTAGTTTTACGCGCTGGGCTTCACCGCCGGAAAGGGTCGTTGCCGGCTGGCCCATCTTGATATATGAAAGGCCGACTTGGTGAAGAGTTTCGATTTTACGGCGGATTGTCGGCACATTTTCAAAAAAAGCATTTGCTTCCTCAATCGTCATATCAAGAATATCATAAATATTTTTACCTTTATATCTGACATCAAGGGTTTCACGGTTGTAACGGCGGCCGCTACAGACTTCACAAGGCACATATACATCGGGCAAAAAGTGCATTTCGATTTTGATAATCCCATCGCCGGAACAGGCTTCACAGCGTCCGCCTTTGACATTAAAGCTAAATCGCCCCTTTTTATAGCCTTTAATTTTTGCGTCCGGCGTGGCGGCAAACAAGTCCCGGATATGGTCAAAAACTCCGGTATAGGTCGCCGGATTGGAACGCGGAGTCCGCCCGATAGGGGACTGGTCGATATCAATTACTTTGTCGAGCTGTTCAAAACCGCTTACATCTACGTGCTTCCCCGCAATTGTCCGGGCCCGGTTAAGCTCCCTTGCCAGCCGTTTATAAAGAATTTCATTAATTAAAGAGCTTTTGCCCGAACCGGAAACCCCGGTTACACAGCTAAGGACGCCAAGCGGAATATCAACATCAATGTTTTTTAGATTGTTTTCCGCACCGCCGATTACCTTAAGGAATTGGGTTGGCTTCCGGCGTTTCTTTGGAATCGGAATCGCTATTTTTCCGCTTAAATATTGCCCGGTAACCGATTCCGGCGTTGCCATGATATCATGGACATCACCAACGGCAATCACTTCACCGCCATGCGAGCCAGCGCCAGGGCCAATGTCAACAATATAATCCGCCGCCATCATCGTATCTTCGTCATGCTCAACAACCAAGAGGGTATTCCCCAAGTCGCGTAGATTTTTTAAGGTCTTAAGCAGCTTATCGTTGTCGCGCTGATGGAGGCCAATGCTCGGTTCATCAAGGATATAGCAGACCCCAACAAGGCCAGAGCCAATCTGGGTTGCCAAGCGGATACGCTGGGCTTCGCCGCCGGATAAAGAAGAGGTCGCCCGGGCCAAGGTCAGGTAATTAAGCCCGACATCAATCAAAAAGCCAACGCGGGCGCGGATTTCTTTCAGGACTTGTTTGCCAATCAAGTATTGCTGGTCGCTTAACTTCATTTCGGTAAGGAAATTATAAAGCTTGCTAATCGACATTGAGGTAATTTCAAAAATATTGCAATCAGAAATGGTCACGGCAAGGGATTCCCGCTTAAGGCGCATCCCTTTACATTCATTGCAAGGGGTAATGCTCATAAAGCTTTCATAATCAGATTTCATGTACTCGGAAGATGTTTCACGGTAACGGCGTTCCATATTGCGGATTAATCCTTCAAAAGCAACCGGATATACTCCGCGTCCGCGCTGGCCTTGATAATGAACCTCAACCTCACGGCCGCCAGTCCCATAAATCAGAATATTCTGCACTTCTTCCGTCAGTTCGCAGTATGGCGTTTCAAGGCTAAAGTTGTAAGCTAAAGCCAAAGCTTGCAAAATAGCATTTGTAAAACTGCCTTGGTCAGAGCTGGAATGCCAGCCCGATGCCGAAATCGCACCCTCATTTATGCTCATCCGTTTGTCGGGAATCATCAGATCAACGGAAAACTCCATTTTGTAGCCAAGGCCAACACAAACAGGGCAAGCACCAAAAGGATTATTAAAAGAAAAGCTTCGGGGTTCAATCTCATTAATGCTGACCCCGCAGTCAGGGCAAGCAAAACTAAGGCTAAAATTCAAAGGTTCTGAATCAACAACATCAACAACTAGCAAGCCATCAGCTAGTTCCATGACATTTTCAATTGAATCTGTGAGGCGTTTTTCAATGCCGCTTTTGACAATCAGGCGGTCAACGATGACTTCTATATTATGCTTGATATTTTTATCGAGTTTTATGTCTTCAGAAAGCTCATAAAGGTTTCCGTCAATGCGGACACGCACATACCCGCTTCTTTTGGCGCGGTCAAATACTTTCGTATGCTCGCCTTTCCTGCCCCTAACAACTGGGGCAAGCAGCTGTAATCTAGAGCCTTCGGGCAGTTCCATAATCTGGTCCACCATTTGGTCAATCGTCTGGCGGCGGATTTCTTTGCCGCAGTCAGTACAATGCGGAATGCCAACCCGGGCATAAAGCAGGCGAAAATAATCGTATATCTCGGTGACAGTCCCAACGGTCGAGCGGGGATTCCGGTTGGTTGATTTCTGGTCGATTGATATCGCCGGGGAAAGGCCCTCGATTTTTTCGACATTTGGTTTCTCCATCTGGCCAAGGAACTGGCGGGCATAGGAAGAAAGTGATTCCATATAGCGACGCTGGCCTTCGGCATAAATAGTGTCAAAAGCAAGGGATGATTTCCCTGAGCCGGACAAGCCCGTCAAAACAACTAGTTCGTTGCGCGGGATATCCAGGTCAAGATTTTTGAGGTTGTGTTCGCAAGCACCGCGGATTTTGATGAAATCGCGGCGGGCTTCTTTCTTGGGCTGATTCTTTTGTGGTGTTTCCATGATGTTCTCCGTCATTGCGGGCTTGACCCGCAATCTTATTCCTATTTGTCATTGCTATTTAAAGCCGCGTCATTGCGGGCTTGACCCGCAATCTCATCATGCAAATACTTCTTAATCTCCGTCATATGGTCACGCAACCCCGCCGCTTTTTCGAAATCAAGCTCGGCGGCGGCTTTTTTCATTTTCTTCTGGATTTCGGCGACTTTTTTCTCTAGCTCATCGCGGTTCATTGATTCAAAATCCTTGTCGAAAACCATTTCTTCCGGTTCAAGATCTTTTGTCACGCTAATAAGGTCGCGGACAGCTTTGCGGATTGATTGGGGCGTAATATTATTTTTTTCATTGTATTCTTGCTGGATAGCGCGGCGGCGGTACGTTTCATCAATCGCCATCTGCATTGAGTCAGTCATATGGTCAGCATACATAATGACATGGCCGTCAACATTCCTGGCTGCCCGGCCAACGGTCTGAATCAAGGAAGTACCGGAACGCAGAAATCCTTCTTTATCCGCGTCTAAGATCGCAACCAGAGAAATCTCCGGAATATCAAGGCCTTCACGCAGCAAGTTAATCCCGACCAAAACATCAAAAACATCAAGGCGCATATCACGGATAATCTCGGCCCTTTCTAGGGTCTCAATATCCGAATGGAGATATTTGATCCGGATTCCGACATCACGCATATAATCGGTCAGGTCTTCTGCCATCCGTTTGGTCAAGGTCGTAATTAAGACTTTTTGCTTTACGGCAATGACTTTATTTACTTCCATAATCAGATCGTCAATCTGCCCCTCAACAGGGCGGACAAATATCTCCGGGTCAAGCAGCCCGGTGGGGCGGATAATCTGCTCGGTGCGGAAAAGCTCGTGATGTTCTTCATAAACTGATGGGGTTGCGGAAACGAAAAGCATTTGGTTTATCCGCTCTTCAAATTCATGGAAAGCCAGAGGGCGGTTGTCTTTCGCCGAAGGCAAGCGGAAGCCAAAGTCAACTAAAGTCGCTTTCCTTGCTTGGTCGCCAGCGTGCATTCCGCGAATCTGGGGAATCGTCATATGCGATTCATCAATGATAATCAAAAAATCATCGGGAAAGAAATCAATCAAGGTAAAGGGTGGTTCACCCTCTTTCATTCCGTTAAGATGACGAGAGTAATTTTCAATTCCGGAGCAAAAACCTGTTTCCCTAAGCATTTCAATGTCAAAATTCGTCCGTTCGGAAATCCGCTGGGCTTCTAAAAGCTTGTCCTCGCTCTTAAAATAACGAATCTGCTCTTCTAGCTCTTGCTCGATGTCGCGAAGGGCGGGTTCCATCGTCCCGGAATCAATGACATAATGGGAAGCCGGATAAATGAAGACGTATTCCAGCACGTTTTTAATTTTGCCGGATAAAACATCGATTTCTGATATTCTTTCTATTTCATCGCCGAATAATTCGACCCTGATTGCCGTATCACTTGCGGCGGCCAGGAAAATCTCAATCGTATCACCGTGGACGCGGAAAGTTCCGCGCCGGAAATCCATCTCATTCCGCGTATATTGAATCTCAACCAGCTTGCGCAAAATATCATCCCGTTCGCGGTTCTGCCCCGGCCTAAGTGACAAGGTCATCTCGCGGTAATATTCGGGGCTGCCAATCCCATAGATACAAGATACGCTGGCAACAACGATAACATCACGCCGATCAACCAATGAGGCAGTCGCCGAATGGCGGAGCTTGTCAATCTCATCATTGATTGATGAATCCTTTGCAATATAGGTATCGGAAGAGGGAACATAGGCTTCCGGCTGGTAATAATCATAGTATGAGACAAAATACTCAACGGCATTCATGGGGAACATTTCTTTAAACTCACCGTATAACTGGCCCGCCAAGGTTTTATTGTGGGCAATCACAAGGGTTGGCTTGTTTAGCTCCTTGATAATATTCGCCATCGTAAAAGTCTTGCCCGACCCGGTAACACCCAGCAAGGTCTGGAATTGGTTACCTTTACGGAAGCCGTCAACAAGGGCGGCAATCGCTTCTGGCTGATCACCGGTGGGGATAAATGGGGCTTGGAGGTTAAATTCGCTCATAGACTCAAGTATATCATATGATTTTGGATTTGTACAGGGGTAAATCGAACTTTTGTTCACGAACTTTTGTTCGCGAGCCTTTGGTCTTAATATATAAGTTCCGTCAGCACTTCTACTGCCATTTCCATCTGATTATCAATCCCTTCCTCATAATAAGCATCACGGTCAAGCATGACTTCGATGTCGGGGATAATCCCAGTATCGCCGATATTGCGGCCGAGCGGGGTAAAATAATTGCTGACGGTCAGTTTGACGGCAGTATTGTCAGAAATATTGATTATTCGTTGGACTGACGCTTTGCCAAAAGTTGCTTGCCCAATGATTGCGCCTTTATCATGGTCCTGAATCGCCCCGGCCAGGATTTCCGCCGCGCTGGCGGAAAACTCATTTACTAAGACAGCCAAATGAAGATCAAGCTCATTTCGCCCGTCCCCGGTATATTCATTCCGGTTGCCTTGGCGGTCTTCGGTATAAACGATCATGCCTTTTGGCAAAATCTGGCGGGCAATCTCCGTCACGGAATTGATATTTCCGCCGGGGTTTGAACGCAGGTCGAGAATAAGGCCGCGGATTCCCAGTTCCTTTAGGTCACTTAAAGCTTCGGTGAAATGGCCGACGGTTAAATTGTCAAACTCCGAGATATAAATATAGCCGATATTTTCATCTTCTGTGATACCAGACTCAACCGTCCTTTTGTCAACTCTCCGGCGGACTAATTCAAATGTAAGATAATCAGCCGCATTTTCGCGGTAAACCGTCAGGCTGACAATTGTATCTTCCTGCCCGCGGACGATTGCAACAACCTCACTTGAGGTAAAATTAGTTACATCGATATCATCTACTTTAACGATATAATCACCCTCGCGAAGGTCTGATTCCGAAGCCGAGCCGCCATCAATAATCCCGCTGATTACGGCAAGTTCCCTATCAACATCATAGCTGATTAATGCCCCGATACCGTAAAAGACTCCTTCCATATTGGCATTGGCAGCTGCCAGTTCTGCCGCGCTAAAATATTGCGAATATGGATCGTTTAAGGCTTCGACCATGCCGCGGTAAAGGCCTTCTTCCAATTGCTCATTCGAGATAGTGCCTGCCCGGTAAAAATTCCTTTCGATTATATCTTCAATCGCTTCTATTTTGATAAGTGAACGCTCATTAAGCACCGAATCATATTCGTCCGCAAATTCAAGCGGTTTTTGATAAATATGGACTAAGACATTTTTATGAAGGTACTGGCCAAGAAAAGCAACGCTGGCGATAAAAATAGCGCAAATCAGGCCGCATAAAAAGCCAGACCCAAAACCTTTGCGTTTACGTTTAGGATTTCCGTTATTTATCTCTTTTATATTATTTTCCATATTTTTCCAATCCAATCCTAGCTTCCAAAATACCCCCACGGGCTTACATATTGGCCAGCAACCCTGACGCTAAAATGAAGATGCGGGCCGGTCGAGCGTCCGGTTGAGCCAACATGGGCGATTACTTGCCCCGCTGAAACCTCCGCTCCCTCTGAAACAAGCAATTTCGAGGCGTGCATATAAAGCGTAAATACTGAATCGCCATGGTCAATCATCAGATAGTTCCCCATTGTCGCCGAATAATCCGCGGCCACCACCTTGCCTTGGTAAGCAGCGACGATATTTGCTCCGGTCGGGGCAGCAATGTCAATCCCATTGTGAAAAAGATTGACCCCCAAAATTGGGTGCATCCGGTTACCATATTCACTGCTGATCGTCCGCGAAGAGGGGACAGGCCAGTTAAACTTTCCGCCATCAAAGCGGCGGCGGTTTTCGGCGGCAAGGCGGGCGCGTTCGTCAGCAACCGCTTTTTCCAAAATCTTGATTGCGTCATTTTGGGCGGCAATTTCCGCTTCGTATTCACGGATAGCCCTTTCCTGCGATGTAATATCATTTTCAATCGCTTCGATTTCCCGGCCTTTTTCCGCAATTAACTGATTTAGAGCTTCCCTTTCAGCTTCTACAGCTTCCCTTGCTTCATCGAGAAATTCTTTTTCCGCTTCCAAGATTTCTTTGCATAAAGCAACATAATCCGTTGTCGCGATAAATTCATCTAGCTTAATCTCGTCATATTTTGATAAAGCTTCGATATAGTCAGCCCGGTTCAGCATATCAGAAAGGCTTTCCGCCCCCAAGAGCATGGTCAGTAAAAATATTTCCCCCTGCTCATAACTGAATTTTACCCGGTCTTTCATTCCGGCATATTGGGCATTCTGCACTTCGATTGCGTATTCAAGCTCGGCTGTTTTCTCAATAATTTCTTCTTCTTTGGCGGAAATCAATGCTAAAAGCTCAACAATATTTTGCTCAACAATCGCCAAGCTCCGGTCCATTTCTTCAATGAACCGCTTAAGGTCATTTCTTGCGTTAGTTAAATTCTGCTTAATTCTTTCTATACTGGTTAAAGTATCTTGCAGCTTTTTTCTTTCATCGCGGTTGTTGGCAATTTCGTTTTCCATTGACCTGATTTTGTCGTTGGTAAAACCAAACGACTCTTGCGGGACGCGAAATAAAGCTGTTATTAATACTATTATGGCAAAACCAATATAAAATAGTTTTTTCATACGCGAAGATGTTTCCTAACTGTTGTTACGCTTCCGATTAAACCAATTCCAGCCCCCATCGCAAAGGACACCGGGACTAAGGTTTGGAAAAGCAGCTCCACCGGAAGAAAATTAAATATTGAAGCGACGGCGGTAAAATCCCTGATGACAAACCCAACGACCGTCTCATAAAGGAAATAAACCAAAACTAAAGGCGTAATCGCGCCGATAATCCCAATCAGAATCCCTTCAATGACAAATGGGGAGCGGACAAAAAAATCAGTCGCGCCAATATATTTCATGATATTTATTTCCTCGCGCCGGACTGAAATGCCGATCGTGACCGTATTGCTGATTAGGAAAATAGAAACAAGCAATAATATCCCAATGATTCCGACCGTGGCATAAGCAACCAGCGAATTAACCCCGGCCAAAACATCAGCAAGGATATTCGAGCGGTTAATTTTGCGGATTTCGGGAATTGACTGCAAATAAGTAATCAAGGTATGCTGGGTTGAAACATCGCTAAGATAAGCCTTATGGTTCATCGAATCTTTTAGGGGATTGTCGTCGCCATATAAAGCCGCGTGTTCACCTAGGGCAATCCGAAATTCATCCCATGCCTCATCAGCGGTGATAAACTCAACCCGCGAAACCTCCGTCCGCCGGGAAATCATTGTGCCGATTTCGTTCATGCGGTGATCCGAAGTGCCTTCTTCATAAAAAACAGTAATATGAATGTCTTCCTGCGTGGATTTTACCAAATTTTGGAAATTCATCAGCACTGCGTAAAATATCCCGAACAGGAATAAACACGCGCCGATGGTGGCGATTGAAGCTAATGAAAATAGCTTGTTGCGTCCGATGTTTTTTATTCCTTGGCGCAAAGTATAAAATAATGTGCTAATCCTCATCTAAATACATCCCCCTTTCTTCATCGCTGACAATTATGCCCCGCTTCATGGTGACGACCCTTTTCTGCATGGCATTGACGATTTCGCGGTTGTGGGTAACAACAATGACTGTTGTGCCATTTTCATTAATTTGCTCCATCAGCTTCATGATTTCCCATGAATTTTTGGGGTCAAGGTTTCCGGTCGGCTCGTCCGCAAGAAGGATTGTCGGGCGGTTGACCAAAGCGCGGGCTAAGGCAACCCGTTGCTGTTCACCGCCGGAAAGCTGGCGCGGTTTGGCCTTATATTTTCCGGCAAGCCCAACCGTTGCCAGAATGCTTGGGACATTGCGCCTTATTTCTTTTCCGGAAACTTGGATTACGCGCTGGGCAAAAGCAACATTGTCATAAACCGTAAGCTCCTTTAGCAAACGGAAATCTTGGAAGACAATGCCGATATTACGGCGGAATTTGGGGATTTTCCGGTGCTTAATCCGCCCAAGGTCATAACCGATGACATTAATATAACCACTTGTCGCCACCAGCTCCCGGAGCAGCAAACGGATAAGGGTTGATTTCCCCGAGCCGGAATCGCCGACAATAAAGACAAACTCACCGCGTTTGATTTTGAGGTCAACTCCATCTAGGGCTGGAGCTCCGGCCGAATAAGCTTTAACGACATTTTCCAGCGTGATGATTTCATCATCTTCGAACTGCCTTTTCCGCCGCCTGCGTGATTCATTTCTCATTCTTGTGTACCTTTCTTACTTTATTCAAAAGCATATGGATTAATAGTCAAAGCTTTCCATATAACGCATATATTTTACGACCATCATAACGATCTGGAAAGTAACTGCATCATCAAAGTCACGTAAATCAAGGCCAGTAAACTTATGGACTTTTTCCAAACGATAGACAAGGGTATTGCGGTGGATAAATAATTGGCGTGAAGTCTCCGAAATATTCAGGCTGTTTTCAAAAAACCGCGCTATCGTTGCAAGGGTTTCTTTTTCGATATCGTCAGGATTTTTGCCATCGAATATCTCCCGGATAAATATTTTGCACAAAGGAATCGGAAGCTGATAAATCAAGCGGCCAATCCCCAGTTGGTGATAAGCAATTATTCTGCGGCCGTCCGAGAAAATTTTGCCGACTTCCATTGCCATCTTTGCCTCTTTGTAAGAGCGGCTGACCTCTTTTATCTCATTAACTAAAGTGCCGTATGAGATCAAGATCCCAGTAAAGCCTTCTTTTTTGAGGTAATCCTCCAAAGCCCTTGCCGTACTTTCGATGTCCTTTGGCTGGTCGCCATTCGTTAGGTCTTTAACAATGACAACATTGCTTTCTTCTACGGAGGTGACAAAATCACGGGTATTTTCAGCAAAAAAAGTGCGGATGCTATCCAGCGTATTATCCTCACGGACATCTTCGGTTTCAGCAATCATTACAATCCGCTTAACTTCGGTTTTGATATGTAGTTTTCTTGAGCGGTTGTAGATATCAATCAACAGCAGGTTATCAAGCAATAAATTTTTGATAAAATTGTCTTTGTCAAATCGCTCTTTGTAGGCAACCATGAGATTTTGGACTTGAAAAGCCGCCAATTTCCCAATTGTATAAAAATCTTCGCCAGCCCCCTCAACCATAAGGACAAATTCTACTTGTGAATCGTCAAATATTTTGAAATATTGATGCCCTTTAATCTCTTGCGAATCTGCCATTGAACGAGCAAACTCATGCGCCTGCGCCTTACATTCGTACATTTTCCCGCCGCTTTGGGCAATGGTTTTCCCTTCAGTATCCATTATGCAAAAGTTCACCCGTGCGATGGCGCTAAGCCCCTCAAGTGTCTTTTGCAGTACCTTATTTGAAATCATTTTTTCCCTCTTAGAAGTGATGTAAAAAATAGCAGTTACAAATATCTTAATACAAAACTGATAAAAAATCCAGCTTTTTAGGAAAAAGATTGTGTTTTGTCTGTGAAATTAAATTTTTAAAATAGGGGGTTAAGGATTTAAGAAAATCTGCCGATATAAGATATAAGGCGGAGTGCCTTAGCAAATGGAGGTGCATATGGATATACCTTTATTATCAATGAATATGGCGCAGATTGATACCAGCAGCAAGGTTGGGATTGCGATACTTAGTAAATCACTTGACATGGTTGAAGAAAGTGGCGCGGCGATGGTCCAGATGATGAACCAATCAATGGAACTCCAAGTCAACCCTCATTTAGGGGGAAATATTGATTTGGCCATCTGAAATTTTTATTTTCCTGGCTTTTAAAAGATTGCCAATCGACCGCTTAAAGTCATTCTTTGACATCTTAAAGGCGGCCTTAATTTGTTCGGGCGTGGCTGTTTTGTCGGTATATGGCAGACTTCCTTTAAAGTCAGTACTTATAATAGAAAGAACACGTCCAGCGTTTTCGTCAATTTTCAGATAAGATTTATCCCGGATGGCAAGGTCGATTTTGCCATCTTTTTTAATTGCGGTAATCCGGGCGGTGACAATGTCACCAACCTTTAGCTCATCATATATTTCTTTGGGCGGAATCAATGCTGAATATTTGCCGTCAACAACTACGAAAGCCCCAAAATTATCGCTGATTTCATAAACCTCGCCCGTGACATTCGCATTGGGCAGATAAGGCGAATCGGTGGCAAGATAATGATAAATTTTCATTGTTGCGCATAAGCGGTCGCTTTTGTCGATATATAAGGCAACATTTACTTCTTCAGCAGCATTAACCGGGCGGGTCTGCTCGCGGAAAGGAAGAAAAAGGTCTTTTTCAAGCCCCCAATCAAGAAAAGCCCCGATGTCTGAAATTGAGGCAACACGGAGGCGGGCGACTTTGCCAAGCGAAATAAGCGTTTCTTTGGTAGTTGCAATCAAGCGGTCAGAGGAATCCCGATACACAAAAACCGTCACCGAATCGCCGATTTTAATATTTTCCGGTTTTTGCTTTATTGGCAGCAAAACCCGCTCATCGTCTGATGAGGGTTTTTCCGGGGCCAAATAAATGCCAAAGTCAACTTCTTTAACAACTGTCAGGCTTTGTTTTTCACCTAGTTTTAACATCTGCTTCTCCGTTCATGTTTTGAATTCCGCTATGCAATATGGCTTTCCCTCGCCATCATTAAGCGATATTATGTAGGCATTTTCTAAAGTCACAAAATCCGGGTACATGATATCACCAAGGACAGCCGATTTTTTGTACTCCGCCCGCAGCTGGGATATCTCGGCTTCGATTTGGCAATCAGAAAGCAAATCCATGGCAATGCTGATATATTGGCCATTATTGACATGGTTATTGGTGTCAAGATGATGTCCTTTTACCTTAATCGGTGAAAGTAAAGACCCGCCAGCCGGGACGGTGATTTTCCGGTCGGCATAATCCATCGGAAGCTTTTCCGCCAGCTGATAACCACTCATCATTTCCGCTGTCGGTTTGGCAGGCCGCCCCCTTTTCGTATCAAGCAATGCCCAAACGGAATTAGCACAGGCTAGCTGCGCCCCATCTTCGGTTGTCATCAAGAAGTTGCGGAAGCCAATGACGCTGCGAAATTCGTAAGGTGCTGTGGCGATAATAATATTTTCACCTAACTTAGGATAACGGCAAATGATAATTTGCCATGCCGATAACACCCAAAGCAAATCCTGCTCTTGCAAATATCTGTAACCAAGCCCAAGGTCTTCGGAATGGAAAGTTGAGCAGTCTTGAAAATGGTTAAGCAATGAAATAAGTGAGAGTTTGCCATTTTTTCCCATTTCACTATAACGGACTCTGGCATTGTAAGCATACATATCTTTCGCTCCTAACTGTTGTCATTTAATATTCTTAACACTAGCGAGCAAAAATCTACCTCTGCTTCGCCAAGTTCTTTGTCATTATCGAAATAATAATCATAAGCGTACTTTTCAACCTCATCATCGGCGCTATTTCCCCAGCTTATACTTTCGCCTCTTCTGATTAATAAGGTAACACACGACATTCCCTTTATCCGCTCTTTGAACTTTTCTATTTCTGCGGCTTCCCGGATATGGGCAAAGAAAATTTCCGCCGTGCCTTTGGTGAATTTTTCATATTCACCGAGCAAATATTCGGTCGGCAAATCATTAAAATCAATAAAAGTCCTCTTTAAATCAGCAAGAAATTTACGCGAAGATTCTGTTTTTTCGCCATCCCAGCCGTAATTTTGGGCGATATCTTTAATTGGGGTAATCGATGAAACATTAACTGCTTCAATATGCGCGGAAACATAATCACATAGTGTATCTTTACCTGCTCCGCCGACTCCGTTAATGATGATTACAATTTTTTTCATAAATTAAAATAAGTCTCCGATGTCATCATATTTTTCATAAAGTCAAAAAAAATACCGCCAGCTGCGTCCGGTCGCGCAGGTTCAATTTTTCCAAGATGACACTTAAATAATTCCTTACTGTACCCTCGCTTAGGTAAAGAGCCTCCGCGATTTCTTTGTTATTAAGCCCTTTTGCCACATTGGCAATAATTTCCAGTTCGCGTTCGCCAATGCCGTATTCCTTAAGGTCAGGTTTTGCCGCCTCATTAATAAAGGAAGGCATTTTCGCAACTATCTCACCGCCAAAAACGCTTTGCCCGGAAAAAACCGCCTTAAGCGCCGGGGCAATCGCTTCCGCATTCTGCTTGATTAAATAGCCCTTTGCCCCAATCCGTAATGCTTTGACGATATATTCATTATCGGAAAAAGTGGTTAAAAACAAAATCTTTGCTTCCGGGAATCTTCGCAAAATATGCTCCCCGGCTTCCAAGCCGCTCATTCCGCCCATTCTGATATCCATCAGCAAAATATCAGGGCAGAGCTTTTCATATAAGCGGATTGCTTCTTCGCCGCTCGCCCCGGCACAAATCACTTCAATTTCGGGATCGGCATTCAGAATAGTTTTAAGTGAGCCGCAGATAAAACTGTCGTCATCGATAATTATAACCCTAATCATATTAACCTCTTGCTATTATAGCATAATCAACCTATATAGAGCAATAATAAAAATGCTTCGCATTTTCCCCTTGGAATGATATAATTGGCTCGTGCGTGTGATTTATCAGCAGAAAGCGAGGAAACCCTATATGGATAATAAGCAAACAGGAGCATTAATTTCCCGGTTGCGCAAAGCGAAAAACATGACGCAAAAGGAATTAGCCGAAAAACTAGCTGTTACAGATAAAGCAGTCTCAAAATGGGAAAGAGGATTAGGTTATCCCGACATCTCAATCTTGCCGCTGCTTGCTAGTATCTTAGGGGTCACTGTCGAGGAAATCCTGTCCGGAGATGAAATTAAAACCGTAAAAACAATGCCAAATAGATTCCTGACGGGCGATTTCTTTAAAAGTAAGCTCGTCAAGGCGATAATATTCATCCAGATTGGCCTGACCATCCTTGTCGCATTAACTGCTTTAGTTTCATTGCTATATGCAAAAGAGATGGGCAGTGAAGCAATTTGGCAAACGCTCAAGGGATTATTTGCGGTTTGGTTTATGTGTATCTCAATCTTTGGTTTCCTGCCGCTCTTTGCTGCTGCTCTTATCTATTATCTTAGGCATAAATAGGCCTCTACTTTTAATTTACCCAACTCTACGATTAGTCGGTTGCATTGTCCCCGCCATTTCAAATATGCTATCTCCTGTCAGCACAAGAATAGTGCATATTATGAACTGGAGGTTCTTAAATGAAAAATTTATTCTCTATCCTTATCACCCTTTCCTTTTGCCTTTGCCTGTCGTCTTTGCCTGTCGGCGGGGCTTTCGCGGCGGAGCTTTACCCCAAACTTGCCGCTGTGGATGCTTATCTTCTGGAAAATTTTCCCAGCACCCATATGCCAGGCCTGTCCATTGTCATCGTGGACGCGGATTCCGTCCTTTATAGCAAGTCGTATGGCAATTTAGAAAGCGTGGAAACTCCTTTTATCATCGGCTCAATCAGCAAATCTTTCACCGCCGCCGCCATCATGCAGCTTCACGAACAAGGCAAGGTTGATTTAAATGCCCCGGTTACAAGTTATCTTGAAATTGGCTTAGACGATAAGGTCACTATCAGCCATCTTTTAAATCATACCAGCGGTTTTAACTCTTACCAAATGCGGAAAGATTTAACCATAGGCAAAAGCTATGGCGATTACAGCTATGCGAACCTAAATTACACTTTGCTGGGGGAAGTGATCGAAGCTATAGCGGGTTTATCTTATGGTGATTATATTAGAAGCAATGTCTTTTTGCCTTTGGCGATGAATAGCAGCTATACGAGCTTATCCGAAGCCGAGGATATCGCTGTTGGACACCGAAACCTTTTTGGATTCCCCATCAAAAAAGAGTTCCCCTATCCTGCCAGCGTTGATTTTAACAGCCGGGTCAGCGTTCCCACAGGTTACATTATTTCCAGTGCTGCGGATATTGGCCGCTATCTCCAAGCCTTTTTGCGTGAGGGCGAAAATATATTGTCGCCTCAAAGCGTTAATACCCTGCTATATGACTGCGTACCGATTCCCGGCACAAACGAATTTTACGCAATGGGCTGGCAGGAGACAACGGACTTTAAAGAGCGGCTGCTCTACCATTCCGGCTTGGTGGAAAATTATTTTTCAATCATGGCCCTGCTGCCGGATAGCGGCTTGGGCATAGTAACGCTATATAATATGAACGATTATTTTGTGGCAAACAGCCTTTCCACGACCCTCACGATCGATGTGCTTAATATCCTGATGGGAGCAGAGCCGAAAGGTGTCGGCAGCAGCGATTATCTCATTTATCATTTACTTATCAACCTGCTCCTTTGCCTTTTGCTATTGCCCGCCATCATTCCATTGCTTACGCTTAGCCGATGGAAAAAAAGGCTTAAAAGCAGCCGCCCTTTTTTACTTTTTGCCGGGAGCATTGCGCTTAATTTCCTATATCCGATCTTGCTCCTGTCTATCCCGCCGCTCCTTGGCATACCCTACCAAGCGGCTTGGGAGTATGCGCAAGATGTAATAATAGTTGCGATCTTAGGTGCGGTTCTTGCGCTAATCTGCGGAGCGGCCAAACTTGCCATCTGGGTTCGCCAGCGGTAATCAAATTTCCTTTGGCACGGAAATAAATATTTTGAAGCCGGCGGTGTCTTCGATCCGGAAGACGCCGCCAAGGGCATTCACCCGGTCCGCCATATTGTAAAGCCCAATCCCGCCGGAAGCCCGCGTAACTTCCGCTGTCCCATTATCGCAGATAATTAATTGGTAAAATGCCGGGTGTTCGGTAATGGTGACCATTGCCTGATTTGCTTTGCTGTGGCGGGCGATATTGCTAAGGGCCTCCCTGACAATGGCGGCAAAAGCGGTTCTAAGCCCAATCGGCAATTCCCCGGCATCATAACATAACTTGACCGGGCAAAAATTAAAGCCCTTTATTATTGCTTCCAATTGCAGTTTTAAATTTATTGATTCATCGTGCATATCATGGACGCTTAGGCGGATGCTGTCCATTGCTTCCGATAATGTCTGCCTGACCAAATCCAAGTCGCTGTTACTTGAAATATTTGGAGATTCGCCCTGTGAGTCTATTTTTATCTTTAATGCGTCAATTTGCAAAAGGGAGCGAGTCAGCAAATGCCCAACATTGTCGTGAATCTCGCGGGCAATGCGGTTTCTTTCTGCCAAAGTAGCCAGCTGGATTTCATAATCATGCTTGCCTAATAATTCCCGGTTCTCGCGTTCAAGAAAAACCGCTTTTTCTTTCGCCTCATCAGTCAGGGCATAGTAAGCGTCCTTTATTTTCTGCCCGGCACAAGTCCTAAGGTCAAGCAAAAATGCCACTCCGCAAGCCAAACTGACGACCATGCCCATTCTAAAGCCCAGCGAAGCAAAGCAAAACGGAAGGGCAAAGCACCAGAAAAACTTAAAAAGCCGTCTGTCCATTCCAACCATGTCATAAACAATCAGGGGCAAAAATAAAGTAAATTCGGGGAAAAAAAAGCAAAAAATGACATAAAAAAGTAAGAGAACCCTAGGAAGCCTGTTCTCAAAATAACTGCTAAGGGAGCTAATGGCTATAGCAACGAGCAAAACGACAATTGAAAGCCATTTTATCTCGGATAAAGATAGCGCAAGCAAGCTTAAGCCTAGCAAGACAAGTTTGTCGATTAGTTTTTGCATAAACCAAGTTTATCATATGTCCTCGGAAAAAGTAATGACAAATGTCATTTCAATTGGTGATATCCGTCACTATCTTCTGGTTAATTGGTGGTGTAAAGTGAATGATGGGATTGCGGATCGAGTCCGCAATGACGATGATGGGATTGCGGATCGGGTCCGCAATGACGATGATGAGATTGTGGGTCGGGTCCGCAATGACGATGATGGGATTGCGGGTCGTGGCCCGCAATGACAGGAGGAGGACAGTAGTATGATAAAAGTAGATAGTCTGGTTAAGCGGTATGGCGATCTTTTAGCCCTTGACCACTTTAATCTGGAGATTCATAAAGGGGAGATTTTTGGGCTTCTTGGCCCTAATGGTTCGGGCAAAACAACCGCCATCAATTGTATGCTTTCATTGCTCAAATACAGCAAGGGCGAAATCCACTTATTTGGCGAGCCAATGCGGTGTGACAATTATAGCCTAAAAAAACGGATTGGTGTTGTCACCCAAAATGTGGCGGTTTTTAATGAACTGACCGTTGTTGAAAATATTGAATATTTTTGCGGGCTATATGTCTTTAACCGGGCGCGGCTAAAAACGCTGGTTGATGATGCCATCGCCTTTTCCGGCCTTGAGGATTACCGGAAATTCCTGCCCAAGAAACTAAGCGGCGGGCTGCTCCGGCGGCTAAATATCGCCTGCGGCATTGCCCATCAGCCGGAATTAATTTTTTTGGACGAACCAACTGTGGCTGTTGACCCCCAGAGCCGTAACCATATCCTTGAGGGCATCCGCAAATTAAACGCAAATGGCGCGACCGTGGTTTATACATCTCATTATATGGAAGAAGTTGAGCAGCTTTGCACCCGGATTATGATAATGGACAAAGGAAAAGCCGTTGCGACAGGCACAAAAGAAGAGCTGAAAGCGATGATCCGCACCGGGGAAAAACTGACCGCCGAGGTTTATTCCCTTTCTGAACCCATTTTAAATGAAATCAGAAATCTAAACGGGCTATTTCATGCCGTTTATGAAAATGACCTTTTGACGGCCCGGCACGCGGCCGGGGGCAATCATCTTGCCTTGGTGCTGGATATTCTCCAGCGCAATAATGTGGCATTTCGGCGCGTTACCTCTGAACCGCCGACTTTGAACGATGTTTTCCTTGAAATTACTGGCAAAGAATTAAAGGATTAAGAAAGGAATCTAATATGTTCTGGAATATTTACAAAAAGCGCATCCTCATCTCGCTGCGTGACAAAGACATTTTAATTTGGGCATGGCTGTTCCCGCTAATGCTTGCAACGCTATTTCATTTTGCTTTTGCCAACCTGGACGCATCCGGGACGCTAAAGACGATTCAGCTTGGGGTAATCGATAATGCGGCTTACCAGCAAGATCTTAATTTCCAAAATGTGCTTGAATCAGTCTCCGGCGAAAGCGAAGACAGCTTATTTAAGTTATGGTCCTTAAAAAATCAAGAAGAAGCCGATGATTTGCTCGAAAACGGCGAAATAGATGGTTATGTCATATATGAAGATATGCCTTTGTTAATGATTTCAACTAACGGTTTACGGCAAACTATCATCAAAGGTTTCCTCGACCGCTATTTGCAGACAAAAGACAGCGTCCTGCGTTTAATTGAAGAAAATCCGGAAGCCTATTTAATTTTGCCTGAACTTCTGACCCCTTTAAACTATACTGAACGGATATTATTATCAAATAGCACGCAAACCAAAACGGTCGGTTATTTTTATGCTTTGCTGGCGATGGCCTGCTTATATGGCGGCTTTCAAGGATTGACAGTAATTTCTCAAATGCAAGCGAACCTGTCGGCAGTCGGGGCGAGGGTCACTGTCTCCTCCGCCGGACGGTTTCGGCTGGTTGCATATGACTTGCTAGGCGGCCTTACGACGCACTTTTTACAAATTCTGACCCTGGTTGCTTATATTAATTTTGCCCTTGGGATCAGCTTTGGCTCACAATTATGGTTTGTGCTGTTTACTTGCCTAATTAGCAGCCTGTTAGGAATTTCGTTTGGGGCGATGATTTCCGCTACCTCAAAGCTAAAAGAACAGGTTAAAATTGCCATTTTAATTGTCATATCGAACATTTGCTGTTTTCTGGCCGGCCTTATGATTGGGGACATCAATTATGTGGTTATGCAAAAAGCTCCGGTTGTGGCGTGGCTTAATCCGGCTGCCCGGATTTCCGATGCCTTTTATTGCTTGTATTATTATGATAATTACGAACGGTTTTTCTTAAATATTGGGATTATCTTCAGCATGGCGATTGCCATGTTGGTAATCACCGCATTTTTTGTCAGGAGGCAAGAGTATGAGAGTCTTTAAAACGTGTTTAATCGTCGTCAAGCGGAGAATTGCTTCGCTATTACTTTATTTCATTATCTTTTTATTGCTGTCAATCATAATGCCGATGATGGGCGGCGAATCACAAAGCATGGATTTTGCCGGACTGAAACCAAATTTTACGGTCATTAACCGTGACGGAGATAGCCCGCTTTCCGCTGGCCTTGTTACGTATCTTGGCGGACATGGTACGGAAGTCATTTTAGAAGACAAAAAAGACGTCCTGCAAGACGCCACTTTTTTCCGCGCCATTGACATCATTATTATTTTGCCGCAAGGCCTTAACCAGACTTTTCATGCCGGTGACGATTTTGTGATTGAAACTGTCGTTACAACCGAGACAGCAATGGGCTATTATGCCGAAAGCCTTTTAAACCAATATTTTAATCAAGCCAGAATAATTAAATCTTCCGGTGAAATAAAAGATGAAACGCTAATTTCAATGGTTCTTGAAGATTTATCCCTTGAAACAAGGGTTGAGGTTCGCAGGTTTGGAACTGGAGGCCCCATCGGTGAAAATTACCATCTCTATATGCGATTTGTAAGTTATATCTTGATCGTGCTGATTATTCTTTGCGTCGCAAATATCATGACCGCTTTCCGCCGTCCCGACATAATGATGAGAAACCTATGCTCACCGATAAAGCCGCGTAATATGAGCGGCCAGCAGATTCTATGCAATGTGCTGGTAAGCATTTCGGCATGGCTTCTGATGACGGCACTTGGGCTTATTTTTCATTGGCCTGTCATTTCCGCAATTGATGGGCGAATTGTCGGCCTTATCTTGCTAAACTCGCTAACAATGACGATAATTGCCCTTTCACTTGCCTCAATGATTGGGCCAGTCATAAATAATCCGACGACAATAAACGGAGCGGCTAACTTCGGCGGGCTTGGCTTATGCTTCCTCGGCGGCATTTTTGTCCCGCTTGACCTGTTCGGTGATGCGTTCCTTGCCGTGGCAAGATTTACGCCAGTTTATTGGTATAACATGGCCCTTGACCAAATCGTGGCCCTGACTTCGTTTGGCCGGGAAGCCCTGCTGCCAATCTGGCAAGCAATGCTGACCCAGCTTTTATTTGCCGCCGCATTCTTTAGCGTCGCCTTAGCGATTGGCAAACATCTAAGCCAGTCGGAAAAGTATTTCAGCAGTGTGAGGACGGAGATTGAGTAGGGAAAAATGCAAGGAATGATGTGGTAAACTAAAATTGTAACACCAATGCTGGAAAATATGATAAAATCATAAATGAAAGTGAGGGTTACAAATGCCAAGCAAATCCAAAAATTACAGCAAGGAGTT
>WRLH01000014.1 GCA_009777715.1 Lachnospiraceae bacterium | reverse complement strand
TTGCTCATGGCATTTTGAAAAGCGGATATTTATTTGCTCATGGCATTTTGAAAAGCGGATATTTATTTGCTCATGGCATTTTGAAAAGCGGATATTTATTTGCTCATGGCATTTTTGAAAAGCGGATATTTATTTGCTCATGGCATTTTTGAAAAGCAGAAATTTATTTTGCCCATTTCCTCCACCGAATTTTTTTTAAAATAAACCTTGAAATTTCTGGATAAAAAAGGTAGAATATGAATGCTGTGTTAAAATAATTGGAGACGCTTCGGCTAAACTATTACAGTAAACACATAAATGCAAACCAGTTACAAAAATTTTTATTCAAAATCAGGAGGAAATAAAATGGCAGTAAAAGTAGCAATTAACGGATTTGGCCGCATTGGCCGTCTAGCTTTCAGGCAAATGTTCGGGGCCCCCGGATATGACGTAGTGGCAATCAATGACCTAACCAGCCCCACAATGCTGGCACACTTGCTCAAATATGATTCAGCTCAAGGCCCATATGCCTTGGCTAGCAAAGTAACCGCTGGTGAAGATTCAATCACCGTTGATGGGAAAACCATCAAAATTTACGCCGAGCGTGAACCCAAAAACCTTCCTTGGAAAGATTATGATGTTGACATTGTTTTAGAATGTACAGGCTTTTTCTGTTCAAAAGACAAAGCAGCCGCCCATTTAGAAGCAGGAGCCAAAAAAGTTGTTATTTCCGCCCCGGCTGGCAATGACCTCCCAACGGTAGTTTTTAACGTCAACCACGATATCTTAAAAGCCGAAGACAAAATTATTTCGGCCGCTTCTTGCACCACCAATTGCTTAGCCCCAATGGCAAAAGGCTTAAATGACTTAGCCGAAATCAAATCAGGCATCATGACCACCGTCCATGCTTATACCGGAGACCAGATGACACTTGACGGGCCGCATCCGAAAGGCGACTTAAGAAGGGCCCGCGCCGCCGCAGCAAATATCGTTCCCAATTCAACCGGAGCAGCAAAAGCAATCGGCTTGGTCATTCCTGCCCTTAACGGAAAACTGATTGGCGCCGCCCAGCGCGTACCAACCATTACCGGATCAGTTACGATCTTAATCGCTGTTGTTAACGGCACAGTCACCAAAGAAGAAATCAATGCCAAAATGAAATCAGTTGCTGATGAATCTTATGGTTACACCGAAGATGAAATCGTTTCATGCGACATCATCGGAAGCACTTTCGGCTCGATTTTTGACGCGACCCAGACGATGGTTTCCCCGCTTGATGATGGCAATACCCTTGTCCAAGTAGTGTCTTGGTATGACAATGAAAACAGCTATACCAGCCAGATGGTCAGGACGATTGAATATTTCGCAAAATTATAAAAATCAAACTCGCAATATCGGGGTCCGGTCGATGGGCCGGACCCTGATAATTTGCAAGCGGCCGTTGTCCGGCGGCCTATTTTGAAAGGAAAATTTATGGGACTAAAAAAACTGACAATTGATGATTTAGATGTAAAAGGAAAAAGAGTGTTATGCCGCTGTGACTTTAACGTCCCGATGAAAGACGGCATGATAACCGATATTAACCGTTTGACCGCAGCACTTCCGACCATCAAGAAATTAATTGCCGACGGCGGAAAAGTAATTCTTTGCTCACACTTAGGCAAAGCCAAAGGGCCGACCCCGGAATTGACGCTTGCCCCGGTGGCCGAAAAACTGACCGGGCTTCTTTCACAAGAAGTAAAATTTGCCGCCGATGATGAAGTTGTCGGAGCAAATGCCCGCGCTGCGGTAGCCGCAATGGAAAATGGCGATGTCATCTTATTAGAAAACACCCGCTTCCGCCCCGAAGAAGGCAAAATGGGCGAAGCGTTCTCACTAGATTTGGCTTCAATCTGTGATATTTTTGTCAATGATGCTTTTGGCACAGCCCACCGCGCCCACTGCTCCAATGTTGGGATCGCCAACCTTAAAGAACAGTCAGCCGTTGGTTATCTGGTGCAAAAAGAGCTTGACTTCCTTGGCAATGCGGTTGATAATCCAGTCCGCCCCTTCGTTGCAATCCTTGGCGGCGCAAAAGTTTCCGACAAGCTTAACGTTATTTCAAATCTTTTGGAAAAATGCGACACCCTGATTATTGGCGGCGGGATGGCATTCACATTCTTAAAAGCCAAAGGCTTAGAGGTTGGGACATCATTAGTTGACAATGAAAAGATTGATTACTGTAAAGAAATGCTTGCAAAAGCTGAAAAGCTTGGCAAGAACTTGGTTCTTCCGGTTGACTGTGTTGTTGCGGATTCTTTTCCCAGCCCTATTGATGCTGTAATTCCCACAGCCAATATCAAGAATACAAACATTCCGGCCGACAAAATGGGCCTTGATATCGGAACAGAAACACAGGCTGCTTTTGCTCAAGCGGTTAAATCCGCCAAAACGGTGGTTTGGAACGGGCCAATGGGCGTTTTTGAAAATCCCTTGCTGGCGAACGGAACAATTGCGGTCATGAAAGCATTAGCGGAAACCGATGCAACAACAATAATTGGCGGCGGCGATTCAGCGGCGGCGGTCATTCAATTAGGTTACGCCGATAAAATGACGCATATCTCGACTGGCGGCGGTGCTTCGTTAGAATTTCTTGAGGGCAAGGAATTACCGGGAGTCATGGCGGTAAAGGACAAATAGATCACAATTTTTAATAAAAAGGAGAAAAAATGGCAAGAAGAAAAATAGTAGCCGGCAACTGGAAAATGAACATGACCCCAACCCAGGCAGTTGAATTAGTCAACACCCTAAAACCCCTCGTCAAGACAAATGACGTTGATGTCATTTTCTGCGTCCCGGCGATTGACATCATTCCGGCGATGGAAGCAGCCAAAGGTTCAAACATCAATATCGGCGCGGAAAATATGTACTTTGAGGACAGCGGAGCATACACGGGCGAGATTTCACCGCTAATGCTTGTTGATGCCGGAGTGAAATATGTTATTATCGGCCACTCGGAACGCCGGGAATATTTTGGCGAAACCGATGAAATCGTTAATAAAAAAGTCCTTAAAGCGTTTGAGCATAATCTCACCCCGATTGTTTGCTGCGGTGAAAGCTTAACCCAGCGCGAGCAAGGCGTCACGTTTGATCTTATCCGCCAGCAGATAAAAATTGCTTTCCAGAACGTTTCGGCCGAACAAGCCCAAACCGCAGTTATCGCATATGAGCCGATTTGGGCGATTGGCACAGGTAAAGTCGCAACCACCAGTCAAGCACAAGAGGTCTGTGCTGCTATCCGCGTCTTAATTTCAGAAATTTACGATCAAACAACTGCTTTAGCGGTCCGGATTCAATACGGTGGTTCAGTTACCGCTGATACGGCGGCTGATTTATTTTCCCAGCCCGACATTGATGGCGGTTTAGTTGGCGGAGCTTCGCTAAAGCCTGATTTTGGGAAAATTGTGAACCATTAAAAAAGGAAAATCATGAACAATACCCTCTACATGGTCATTCCCTGTTATAATGAGCAAGAGGTGCTTGGCGAAACCGCCGAGCGCCTTAAGCTAAAGCTTGAAAGCTTGATTGCCAAAGCAAAAATAAGTGAAAACAGCAAAATTATTTTTATCAATGATGGCTCGAATGACCAGACATGGCAAATAATCTTAAAGCTTAACCATGGCTGCCCGTTTTTTGGCGGCATCAACCTAAGCCGGAATCAAGGCCACCAAAATGCCCTGCTGGCCGGGTTGCTTGCCGTAAAAGATGATGCCGACATGGTTATTTCGATGGATGCCGATCTCCAAGATGATGTTGAGGCAATTGATGAGATGGTTGACAAATTCTTATCCGGGATTGATATTGTTTATGGCGTAAGGAACAACCGGAAAAAAGACAGTTTTTTTAAGAAAATGACCGCCGAAGCTTTTTACCGTATTATGGATGCGATGGGGGCAAATACGGTTTTTAACCATGCTGATTATCGTTTGATGAGCAAACGCGCATTGGCTGGCCTTAGTGAATTTGCGGAAGTGAATCTTTTTCTCCGCGGGATTATTCCGATGATTGGTTATTCATATGATACGGTTTTTTATGAACGCGGCAGCCGTTTTGCCGGCGAAAGCAAGTACCCGTTCCGGAAAATGCTTTCGTTTGCGATTGAAGGAATCACATCATTAAGCACACGCCCCATCAGGCTGATTACAATGCTGGGCTTTTTTATCTTTATCATCAGCATTGTCATGCTTATCTATAGCATTGTCAGATATTTTGCAGGTGAGACAATCGTCGGCTGGACGACCTTGATGGTTTCCCTTTGGGCAATCGGCGGGCTCATTTTACTTTCGCTGGGAATAGTGGGAGAGTATATTGGGAAGATTTATCTTGAAACGAAGCGCAGGCCGCGCTTTATAATCGAAGAGTATTTAAAAGGCAGTAAACTGCCTTTGGGCAGTAAGCTGCCTTTGGGCAAAAATTTGCCTTTGGGTGAAGAACTGCCTTTGGGCGAAGAATTGCCTTTGGGCGAAGAATTGTCTTAAAAAAAAGAAAGTGAGAAACATGAACGAAACTAATGAAGTAATAAACGAAAATGAAAATGCTGAAGCGGCAAGCACAGAAGCGGCAAGCACCGAAGCGGCAAGCACTATGCCTGCCCAGACAAGCTACCATGATGCCGATGTAGATAACCGCATCCTTAAGGCAACCTCAGGGATGGGTTTTGAAACAATGACCCCGATTCAAGAACAAGCAATCCCGATTTTGATGGCAGGGTACGATATTATTGGCCAGGCCCAGACCGGAACAGGCAAAACAGCGGCTTTTGGCATTCCAATGATCCAGAAAATTGATCCGGAAGACCGCCGCCTTCAAGCATTAGTCCTTTGCCCAACAAGGGAGCTTGCCGTCCAGGCAGCAGAAGAAATCCGCAGGTTGGCAAAATATATGCACAATATAAAGGTGCTTCCTGTTTATGGCGGTCAGGAGATATACCGCCAGATCAAACCGCTAAGCGCCGGAGTGCAAATCGTTGTCGGGACTCCCGGCCGGGTGATGGACCATATGCGCCGCCATACCATCAAAACCGATGCCATAAAAATGATTGTCCTTGATGAAGCTGATGAAATGCTTAATATGGGCTTCCGTGAAGATATTGAAACCATTCTAAAGGACGTTCCGGAGGAACGGCAGACGGCGTTATTCTCGGCGACAATGCCCCAGGCGATCCTTGACATTACCCACCTTTACCAAAAAGACCCCAAATTTGTCCGCGTAACGCCCAAGGAAATTACCATTGATTTGGTCAAGCAAGCATATTACCGTGTCCAAAGAAAGGACAAAAACGAAGTGCTTTGCCGCCTGATGGATTTTTACCAGCCGAAACGGACTTTGGTTTTTTGCAATACAAAGCGGATGGTAGACAGCTTAAGCGAGGAATTAAAAGGCCGCGGTTACCAAGCCGAGGGTTTGCACGGTGATTTATCCCAAAATATGCGCGACAATGTCATGAGTATGTTCCGGAACGGCACTTGCCAGATCTTAATCGCAACTGATGTTGCTGCCCGTGGGCTTGACATCACCGGAGTTGACGCGGTATTTAATTATGATGTGCCGGAGGATATTGAGTATTACGTCCACCGGATTGGCAGGACCGGGCGGGCGGGCAGGAAAGGCCGTTCGTTTACGCTGGTCAGCGGCAGGGAAATATACAAAATCCGCGACATTGAGCGGATTTGCCATACCAAAATCAAAGAACGCACAATTCCCAAAGCTGCGGATATCACCCGCGTCAAAGCCGATGCCCTTTTCCTTGAAGCCAAAGAAGTCATGGAAAACAGCAATCTTGATGAGGCGATTGCCCGGATCAGCAAAGCAATGGAACAATATGAATTTACGGCGATTGAGCTGGCAGCAGCTTTCATGAAAGAAAAAATGGGCGATGAGCTTAGAGACATAAAAGATGAAAAACCATTCTTTAAAGCCGACCGCTCACGCAGTGACAGTAAACGCAATAAACCGCAGGCCCACCCCTATAGCGTCCGGCGTTCCGGCGACAAGAAAAGCGATTCAGGGCGTGGAAGCCAAGACCGGAATAAAAGCTATGGCAATAAAAATTCTGGCCAGGGCAAAGCAAAAGTTTTTGGCAAAGCTGCGGATCGGTTCGGCGGAAAGCCGGGCGGAAAATCCCCGGATAGGTTTAACGCTAAACCTAGCTGGAAAAAATAAGCTTGCGGGTTACCCTTTAACCTTTGTCACTCTGGCCACCGAGCCGCAACCTAACTTAACACCGTCATTGCGGCCTCCCAGCCGCAATCCTACAATAATGTCAACACATTAAGCTGTGTTGGCATTATTGATCCCTTTTTTTAAGCCCCAAAATCGTCGCATAATGAATTATTTCAAACGCTTCCGGCAAAGTACTCACATACTCAAGATGTTCTTCCTCCCATTTCGCAATTACGGAAGCCGGAAGCGAAGACGCGCCAATTCCGCGGCAGGCCTTTAACCTGCCGTGCCATGATTCACGGGTAAAAGGGACATTTAAGTCAAAAGTTTCAATAATATCACTATGAAAATAGTCCCCGTCTGGATCGGGATTTTCGATGGGGTGTCTTTTTACCTCTTGGCCGCTCCAATAGGGGTTATATTTTAGGACAAGCTTTTCGCTGTTTGCGGCTATTTCACTTTCTCCCGGAAGCCAAGACATGGAAAGGATTAGAAAATAGCCGTCATCTTTCAGCATTTTATGGATTTTGGGCAGCAAAACGGCTTTGTCAAAATACCAAAAGCATTGCACGGCGGTCACTGCGTCAAAAAAAGCTGGCGGAAAATCAATTTCCTCCGCTTTGGCCACGAGATATTCGATATCCATTAAAGCTTCCTTGGATAGCCGCCTGGCTTCACCAATTTGATTAGGGGAAATATCCGCCCCCCAGAATTTTGCCCCGAATTTGTACATATTGCGCGGAAGAACGCCAGTCCCTGTCCCTAAGTCAAGGACGTGCTGCCCCTTGGTGCATAAGCCTTTTTCGATGATTTTTTCATAAAAATCCGCCGGATAAATATCACGGTATTTGGCATAGTCACAGGAAGTCCGCCCCCAGTCAAAGCTTTTTCCTTGGTCGATTTCATTAAGTTTCATGAATTACTCCTTATATTGTACGAACCGCTTTCGCCCAGCCCGCGTCTTAGAGATATAATTCCCAAGCTGGGCACGCTTTCGCTCCGAGAGAAAGCGTTGCGCTACATAAGCTCAGAAAGTACCTGAGCTTATGTAGCGACGCTTCTCAAGGGCCGCTTTGGGAATTATATCTCACAACGCTCATCAAGCGGATTAGATGGGTCGCTTATCGAGAGCTGCCGCTATTCCAATAAACCAGCGTATTACAAGAGTGCGATTCATAAGACCGACCCTTGAGATAATGTCAAAACATTTCTCTCGGAGCGAAAGCGCGTCGGGCGATGAATCGACAGCTCTAGTATACGCGGAATGATATAACATAAGCAAAGAAGAAAATGTTTCTCGCAGTTGCCTTGCTCGCCTTCTATCCAAACGCTTTCTCTCGGAGCGAAAGCGTGCCCAGCTTGGGAATATATCTCTAAGACGCGGGCTGGGCGGAAGCTATGCTTCCAAACGGAAGCTAATCTTCCGTTGGAATCTGCGCTTTCTGGAGATTGTAATAAATCCCCTTAGCCGCCATCAGCTCATCATGATTGCCCTCTTCCACAATATGCCCGTCATCAATGACAAAAATCCGGTCGGCCCTTTGAATCGTTGAAAGCCGATGGGCAATAACAAAGGAAGTCCGCCCTTTTAACAAGGATTCGATTCCCTTTTGAATCGCCAGTTCTGTCTGGGTATCAATGCTCGAAGTAGCTTCGTCCAAAATCAGAATCCGCGGCTTTGAAATCATCGTCCGGGCAAAAGCCAATAACTGCTTTTGGCCAATCGAAAGGCCGCCGCCCCGCTCAGTCAGCATAAAGTCATAACCCTTATCAAGGCTTAAAATGAAATCATGGGCGCAGACAGCCTTTGCCGCCGCTTCGACTTCCTCATCAGTAGCATCAAGCTTGCCATAGCGGATATTGTCGCGGATAGTGCCAGTAAATAAGAAATTGTCCTGTGTCATAATTCCCATCTGCCGCCGCAAGCTTTCAATCGAGACAGTTTTTACATCAACGCCGTCAATGGCAACGATCCCTTGCTGAACGTCATAAAAGCGGCTGATTAAGTTAACCACGGTTGTTTTGCCCGCGCCTGTTGGCCCGACCAAAGCGATTGTTTCCCCGGGATTAATTGAAAAGCTGACATCATCAAGCACAATAGTTTCATCATCGTAGGAAAAACTGACATCAGTAAATGTAACCGTACCCTCAATCAGCGGAAGTTCAGTCACGTTGGCAGCGTCATTTATTTCCGCGGGCGTATCAAGAATCTCAAAGACACGCTCTGCTCCGGCGATATTGGTAATCAGCTGGTTATAAAAATTGGAAAGATGCATAATCGGCATCCAGAACATTGCCACATAAGCACCAAAGGCGACAAAAGTACCCAAAGTTATTTTGTCAGTCCCAATTATGCTGATCCCGACAAAATACATCGAAATCAAACCAACCGCCCAGCAAACATCAACAATCGAGAAGAAGAAATCATTTAGGCGGACTGCCCGGACAAAGGCTTGCCGATGTTCGGTAATCAACTCATCAAAATCAGCCCGGATTTCTTCCTCGGCAGTAAAGCTTTGGATTATGCGGATGCCGGACAAATTTTCATGGACAAAAGCATTTAAATTTGATGACTTTTTGCGGAAAATCTGCCACCGCTTATGCGAAAAATATTGGATCAGGAAAATCCCGGCCGCCATAAAAGGAATCGTACAAAGAGCGGCTGCCGCAAGGGGCGGATTTTTCACAAACATAATCACGACAACGGCCGTAATGGTAATAAACTCCGGAATCAAAAGCGTGACAAAGTGAGACAGGACATCCTTTAGGGAATTGATATCGCCAATAATCCGGGCCAGGACCTTTCCGGTCGGACGGCTGTCAAAAAAATGAAAATCCAGGGTCTGGATATGAGTATAAAGCTCTTGCCTGATTGTGACCAAAATATTGTTGCAGATATCAGCCATCATATACATCCTGATCCGGACAAAAACGACCATGACGACGTTTATCGCAACAGCTAAAATAAGCAGGTTAATCAGGCCGCGGAAATTCCCCGGCCGGATATAGTCGTCAATCGCGGCTTCCATAATCAAGGGGTTAACAAGCGAGACCCCGACAATATAAGCCATGATAATAAAAACGATAATTAATTTTTTCTTGTAAACAAGCATATAACTTAACATCCGCATGACCGTAACGGATTTTTTGATGTCTACTGTTTTTTCGTCATCTTTGATTGCATTTATTGGCATGATGTCACCTTTCTTTGTTCTAAAGCGATTAGGCCATACTGGGCATTAAATGTTTCGTAGTAAAGCCCCCGCTGTTTCATTAATTCTGCATGGGTGCCGCGTTCGGCAATCTGGCCCTTTTCAAGGAAAATAATTTCATCGGCATGGCGGACAGCACTAATGCGATGGCCGATGATAATTTTCGTGGCGGGCATTTCCTTGAGTGTTTCTTGGATCAAAAGCTCGGTTTCCATGTCGAGGGCCGAAGTTGAGTCGTCAAGCACCAGAATGGGATTTTTACGCGCAAGGGCCCTGGCAATCGTGATCCGTTGCTTTTGGCCGCCGGAAAGGCCAACGCCCCGCTCGCCGATGACAGTTTCGTATTTTTCATCCATTTTCTCAATGAAATTGTCCACTTGGGCATCGCGTGAAGCTTTCCGGACCGCATTCAAATCAACGATATCCCTCCGCCCCAGCCGGACATTTTCGATGACGGTGTCGGAAAAGAGGAAAACGTCCTGCATAACCTGGGCGATTGCGCTGCGCAGTTCTTTCAAATACATATGGCGGATATCAACATCATCAATGTAAATCGCGCCTCCGGTTGCATCATAATACCGCTGTAAGAGATGGATAATCGAGCTTTTCCCTGCCCCGGTTGCCCCCATGATTCCAATCGTCTGGCCGGGCTTTACGGTAAAGGATATTCCTTTAAGAATCTCGAACTGGTCTTCTTTGTGGAAAGAAACATTATCAAAAGTAATCTTGCCCCGGACCGGCGTTAACGAAATCGGCTCGTCGATCTCGGTAATGGTCGGCTTTTCGGCATAGATTTTTTTGATTTTCTTGTTCGAGGCAAAAGCTGAAGCCAAACCGTTCGTCAGCCAGCCCAGCATTTCCATTGGCCAGACAATATTCATCGAATAGTCAACGAATGCGCCTAGCGTCCCCAAGGAAATTTCCCCATTGATGACCATGAAACCGCCCTGCAAAAGAACCATTGCCGGCAGAAGCCGGGTAATCAATGAAAGATAAGGATAGTATTTTATGAAAACTTTTGATTGCTTCATATTTAGTTCTTTGTACCGCTTATTTTTGGAAAGGAATTTCCCAATTTCGTATTTCTCGCGAGCAAAGGACTTAACCACTCTGACTCCGGCAAGATTTTCTTCCGCCACCGTATTAAGTTCGGCATTCTGCTCACTGATCGCTTCATAAACGCTGCCAAGTTTTTTCTCCATGAAAATCGCAATCGAAGCAGCAAGAATCATGCAGAATGTCGGCAGGATTGCCAGCTTCCAATTGAGGCGGTACATGAAAAACAGCACCAGCACCGTATGGAATACGACCTCAATCATCAGCATCCCCACATATGAGAGTCCATCCCAAATCCGGTCAATGTCATCCTTGACCCGCGCCATCAGTTCCCCGGTCCCGGTGCGGTCAAAAAAGCTTGCGCTTAATGACTGAATGTGATTAAACAGGTTCTTGCGCATTTCGGCGGAGATTTTGACGCTGACAATGTCAAAAGTAAATTCCTTGATGTAGTTAAAGGTTGCGCGGCTTAACCCAATCACAAGCATCATTAGGAGCAGGCCGCCTAGTTCATTGGTTCGTCCGCCGACAATGACATTGTCAATCAGGCGGCGGTTGATGAGCGGGGAAATCATATCGAAGACGACCGCGGTAATCATGACCCCGATTGCCAAAAGATATGCAAATTTGTACTTCCAGATGTAATAAGATAATTTTTTCATTGTTATGCCTCTTCATTTTGCTAGAACATATGTTCTGATTGTATTGTAAATGCTATTGTTTTGAATGTCAAGGGTAAAATTTGATACCCAGGGTCAAAAGCTCATGATTTTCATGCTTGCATGAAAAAGCATGAGTTTGAGACCCGCAAAACATGAGAAAGTAGCCCGATAGGGCGGATTTCGAATGTTTTAGGATTGCGGGAGCATGAAATGCGAAGCAATCCGTGGTATCAAAAATAATTAAATGCAAGCGTCAAGATTGCAAGAGCATGAAATGCGAAGCAATCCGTGGTATCAAAAATAATTAAATGCAAGCGTCAAGATTGCAAGAGCATGAAATGCGAAGCAATCCGTGGTATCTATTATAGTCTCCCCTAACATAAAAAGCCGCTATGGAATTACCATAACGGGCTTGCGGGCATACCTGTACCTAAATTTATGCGGTATCAGCTAAGGAAAACTCCGGAGGTAATTTCATTTAAAGCTATTTTTTTAAGATGATGGGAAAAATTCAACTTCATTGCCTTACCTCCTTTCTGAAAAATGCGATTACTTTGGTTACAAGTCAAAGAATACGATAAACTTTTAGGTTTGTCAAGAGAGAAATTAAAAAAATTTAAAAATTTTAATATTTAAAAATTTTAATATTTAAAAATTTTAAAACTTAAAAATGTTTTTAATTTAAAAATGTTTTTATTTAAAAATGTTTTTTATTTAAAAATGTTCTTTATTTTTTCCCGTCTTTTTCATATCCCAATTGGCCAGTAAAATAGTAACACGCCGCTTTAATAAAAACAGCCTTGACTTCCCAATTTGATACTGATAGATTAATTAAGGAATGCGCCCCCTGTCATTGCGGCCCCCGAGCCGCAATCCAAGCCCCCCTGTCATTGCGGCACTTGCATAGGCCCCGAGCCGCAATCCAACATGGCCAAGAAAAGGTAATAAAATGAAAAATATCCTTGATTACGAAACAGTCGCCCTTGATGAAAATGACAGCAGTGTCATAATCATTGACCAGACAAAACTGCCGAATGAAGTTACCCTCAAAAAACTTTATACTGAAAGCGAAATTTGGGAAGCGATTTACCACCTTGAGGTGAGGGGTGCCCCAGCCATCGGGGTTGCTGCCGCATTTGGCATCTATATAGTGGCGAAAAACATTAACGCCGAGGAATATGCGGAATTTTATGCCGAATTTATAAAGCAAAAAAATTACCTTAATTCCTCACGCCCAACCGCGGTTAATTTGGCATGGGCCCTTAACCGGATGGAAGCCGTTTGCCTTGCTAAAAAAAATGCCCCGGTCGCAGAAATAAAAGAAGCTTTACGCCTTGAAGCCAATAAAATCAAAGCTGAAGATATTGAAATTTGCCGGAAAATCGGCGAAAATGGCCTTACCCTGCTAAAACCGGGCGATGGGATTTTGACCCATTGTAATGCCGGGCAGCTTGCAACCTCAAAATATGGGACTGCCACCGCCCCGATTTACCTTGGGCATGAAAGGAACTACCGTTTCCGCGTTTTTGCCGATGAAACCCGCCCGCTGCTCCAAGGCGCAAGGCTGACGGCGTATGAGCTTATGGCTCATGGGGTGGACGTTAGCTTAATTTGCGACAATATGTCGGCGGCGGTCATGCAAAAGGGACTAATTCAGGCGGTTTTGGTTGGCGCGGACCGGATTTCCGCTAACGGTGATACTGCCAACAAAATCGGCACTTTGGTTGTTGCTATCGTTGCCAAGCAATATGGAGTCCCTTTTTATGTTTTAGCCCCGACATCAACCATCGACTTTAACACAAAATGCGGCGATGAAATCCCCATTGAAGAACGAGGAGCAGGGGAAATAACGGAAATGTGGTATGAAAAACGCATGACTCCCCATGGAGTCAAAGTTTTTAACCCCTCTTTTGATGTGACGGGCAATGAACTGATTACAGCGATTATTACCGAAAAGGGCATCGCGAGGCCGCCATTTGGGGAGTCGCTATTTGTATGAATTTAATATAATATTAACCAAATCAAAAAAAGATAGGAGCTTTATGAAAAAACCAATTGTTTTAATGATTCTTGACGGCTACGGCCTTAATGAAAGGAAAGACCACAATGCAATTGCCTTAGCCAAGACCCCGGTAATGGATAAGCTGATGGCTGAATGCCCTTTTGTGAAAGGGAACGCCAGCGGAATGGCAGTTGGCTTGCCCGACGGCCAGATGGGCAATTCCGAAGTCGGCCACTTAAATATCGGGGCAGGACGGATAGTCTACCAAGAACTGACCCGGATAACCAAAGAAATTGAGGACGGCACATTTTTTGAAAACCCGGTTCTGCTGGAAGCGGTCAAAAAAGTAAAAGAAAACAATTCGTCTCTCCATTTGTACGGCCTTGTTTCTGATGGCGGCGTCCATAGCCATAATACCCATATTTACGGCTTGCTGGAATTAGCCAAACGAAATGGGCTTAGCAAAGTTTTTGTCCATTGTTTCCTTGATGGCCGTGACACTCCGCCGTCAAGCGGCAAATCATATGTTGAAGAACTAGAAATGAAAATGAAAGAAATCGGCGTTGGCGAGGTTGCCAGCGTAATGGGCCGCTATTATGCGATGGACCGTGATAACAATTATGACCGGGTCAAAATTGCTTATGAAACCCTGACTGGCGGTGAGGGCAAAGGACCATCGGCTTTAAGTGCTGCGGCGGCGATTCAGGCCTCTTATGATGAGGGAAAAACCGATGAATTTATGATTCCGACCACCATCTTAAAAGATGGGCTTCCGGTGGCGAAGATTTTGGATAAAGACGCGGTTATTTTTTACAATTTCCGTCCCGACCGGGCCCGCGAAATCACCCGCGCTTTTTGCGATGATGATTTTAAAGGCTTTGTCCGTGAAAAACGCTTAGAAATAACATATGTTTGCTTTGCCGATTACGACCCGACTATCCCCAATAAAGAAGTTGCATTTGACAAAATCAGCATTACTAATACTTTTGGCGAGTGGCTTGCTGCCAATGGAAAGACCCAGGCCCGGATTGCCGAAACGGAAAAATACGCCCATGTCACTTTCTTTTTTAATGGCGGCGTTGAAGTCCCGAACCCAGGTGAAACGCGGACGTTAGTTAATTCACCAAAGGATGTCCCGACCTATGATTTGAAACCGCAGATGAGTGCGTATGAGGTCTGCGACCGCTTATTGGAAGCGATTAAATCAGATGATTTTGATGTCATCATCATCAACTTTGCCAATCCGGACATGGTGGGGCATACTGGCGTTGAAACCGCCGCAATTAAAGCAATTGAAGCAGTTGACGAGTGCATTGGAAAGGCTGTTTCCGCCATTTACGAGGCTGGTGGGGCAATGTTTATCTGTGCCGACCACGGCAACGCCGAACTGATGGTAGATTACGAGACAGGCGAACCTTTTACCGCCCATACAACGAACCCTGTCCCCTTTATTTTGGTCAACTATGACACAGGATATACCCTCCGAAAAGGCGGCTGCCTTGCTGATATCGTCCCGACCCTTATCGCGATGATGGGGGCGGAGCAGCCAGCCGAAATGACAGGAGTGTCACTTTTGGAAGCTAATTAAGCAAGGCGGTGGGTATCTCTCCACGCTGGGGCCCGCTCTCGCTCCATGAGAGAACGTAGCACTACATAAGCTCATTAAGGACATGAGCTAAGTAGTGACGTCTCTCAAGGGCCCGCGTATGGAGCAGATACCCACCGCCTTAATAAAATAAAATAAACATAACTCCGAAGGAAAAATACCATGTTTGGAACGATTGTAAATACTATTGCCATCATTATCGGCGCAACCCTCGGCTTAATCCTAAAAAAAGGCCTAAAGCCCAAGATGGCAGACACACTCATGAAAGGGCTTGGTTTGTGTACCCTCTTCCTTGGCATTTCCGGCTCATTAAAAGGCGAAAACTCACTTATCTTGATAATTTCCCTTGTCATCGGCATTATCATCGGTGAAACCCTTGACCTCGAAGAAAAACTTAATCGGCTGGGAAACCGCCTTGAAAAACGATTCGCCAGCCAAAATTCAAAGACATCACTTGCCGAAGGGTTTGTCACCGCAAGCCTGCTTTTTTGTGTCGGGGCCCTTGCCATCGTTGGCTCACTCCAAAGCGGGCTTATCGGAAACCATGAAATCCTTTTCAACAAATCAATGCTTGACTTTGTCGCGGCGGTGATTTTTGCCTCGACCCTTGGCATCGGCGTGATGTTTGCGGCGGGCTTAGTTTTGCTTTATCAAGGAATAATCACGCTCTTTTCGCAAGGGATCGCCCCATATCTGACGGAGATTGTGATTGCCGAAATGACCTGCGTTGGTTCAGTCATCATTATTGGTTTAGCGTTAAACATGATTGGCATTACGAAATTCCGGGTCATGAACTACGTCCCGGCAATTTTTATCCCTATTATCCTTTACCCGCTTTTTAATTTGCTCAATCTGTAGCAGTTCAAAAACGGCCTTTAAACCTAATGAAAGGAATGAAACCTTGCTTTTACTTTACTGCGCCATGCTCGATACGGAGCATGAACGAGATGAATTGACAAAAATTTATGAAGAGCATAAGCACGCGATGTTTATGTATGCTTTGAAAATGACAAAGGATAATGAGTTAGCCGAGGACGCAGTCCATAATGCTTTTCTTTCAATCATAAATCATAAAGAAAAATATTTTTCGCTGAATCATAAGGAGTTCCGCTGTTTATCAGTTGTAATAGTAAAAAATAAATGTATTGATTTACTAAGAAAAGAAAAACATTATGCCCAAGTGCCGTTTGAAGAACTTGAATTATATCTTGACGGGGATGAAGAGCCGATTGAAGAGCAGGTTATCGCCAAAACAACGTACATAGATATCCGCAACAACATGAAAAACCTTGATGAGATAAGCCGCCAAGTATTAATAATGAAATATTATTTTGATATGTCTTATAAGGAAATTGGCAAAGAGCTTAATATGACCCCAAAGCATATTGACATTAGAATAATGAGGGCCAAGGAAAAAATGAGAAAATTAATCAAAATGGATGAAAAATATTATGAGCAATGATAAGATAAACAATGCTATTTTTGAAGCATTTTTTCGTCAAGCAATAAAAGATGATTATCGTGAAGAGATTGATTCAATCCCTAATAATGTAGAGCTTTCTCAAAAATATATTCTTTCGCCTGCTTTTGAGTTGCGCATGAAACGCCTTTTTGAACAAGAAAAACAGAAAAAAACGCTTTTTGAGCGAAATAATTTCTTTAGGCAAGCGGCGATCATATTAATAGCAATAGCAACGTTATTATTCGGCACGTTGCTTATCAATTCAGAAGCCAGGGCGGCAATTAAGAACGTAATAATTGAATGGTATGATAAGTTTACGTCTTTTTCATTTGTCACGACAAGTTCGCAGACCAGCCATGCCAATTTATACCCAAGCTATTTGCCGGAAGGGTTTTTTGAAGAATCAGCTGAAATTTATGACAATTTTACTTTCATAATATATATGAACGGAGATAACGAGAGGATTATTTTTGTAAATAGTACGGGAAGCAGTATAAACATATACATTGATAACGAACACCATCTATTTGAGGATCATATTATAAATGGGCATACGGCTTATTTGGCAAAATCGACAGACCCTGATTTTGATAATGCAGTTATTGTTACGACCGGAGAATATGTAATAGAAGTTTGGAGTCCTCTTTCACTTGATGTCATAATCAAGGTAGCAGAATCAGTTTTCGAAAAATAAAAAAATTCTTATTTTTTTTATTTTTTATGTAGGGAAAATATCTTTTCGTGCGTTTAGTATATAGAGGCTTAATAGTGAGCCGCAAAAAACTCATGAAAGGATGGATAAAAAATGAAAAGAAGAGCAATTAAACTAGCGGCATTTGTGTTGATGGGAATGTTTCTGATAATCCAGAGTTTTCCTGCACATGCAAAAGCGCCGCCAAATCTTTCCCAGGCAACTAATGCTTATATGCCGATTATGCCACTTTCGGATAATGTCAACAGCATATCATTAACCATATCAAACTCAAGTGGTAAAGCAGCTTGTTCTGGGGCGATTTTTGCAGCAACGGGAACAACAAGCATTAAGGCAACATTCAAATTGGAAAAGAAAGTAGGTTCATCTTGGTCACATGAAAAAACATGGACTAAAGATTCAACGTCGTCTGTATTGACTTTCTCTGACAGCAGCCACTCTATTTCTGCCGGGAGTACATATCGTTTGACTCTAACTGCGGTAGTAGTAAGGAATGGCAAATCAGAGACAGTAAGTGCTTCGACAGAAAGTGTATTGTGATTAAAAACCCAACCAAACGAGAGAGAGGTAAATATACTATGAAAAAAATAATAGCTGTTTTACTAACTTTAACCATGACTTTTAGCTTTGGGCTTATAGTTCTTGCTAAAGGAAGCTACCCTATCATTGATGATACTGTTGATTATTCATCATTACGCATTCCTGTCATAACATATGAAGGAGATTTTATTATTGAATCTTTCGAATTATCTGACGAAGAAATCGAATTAGGCAAAAAGCTTCAAGATTTTCATGTCCACCCTGCAATGACAAGGCATTTTAGCCTTATTGCCCATTCCCATTCAATTCGGGATATTAAAGATGGGACAGCAAAACAATATGTATGGAATCCTAGTAGTATTTGGGTTCGAAATTCTTTGTATCCTAATGAATCCAGCTGGCCGGCAGTTTCTTGGACCCAAAGCCAATCTACAACTGCTTCAGCCACAGTTAGCACATCAGTTGGCGTTGATAATAGTGTGGTTTCTACTTCTGTTGGTGCAAGCTTCACGACCAGCCATACTATCAGTACTTCAACTACTATTACTTTTACCGTTCCTTACCAGAGGGACGGACGGATAAAAGTAAATTATTATCGTCCTTATAAGACATTTACTTGCGTAACGAAGTATGTAGATGGGCTAGGCGGTTCAGCTACCACTTGGGAAGAAACTGGCCCTGGTAATGCAATCGGCACACCTTATAACATAGTAGCTACTTTAGAATTAAAAACATATTGAGTTTTTAGGTGGGGAAGGGCTTTAATGCCCTTTCCTCCCTAATACTCATTTAACTGCCCGGAAGGAGATTATTATGAAAAAATATATAATAAGCACGGCAATTATCATCGTGCTGCTAATAGCAGCTATGATACTATTTTTAAGGCAAGGTGATGAAAAAGATAATTCTGTCGCTCTTGAGACGTTGCAATTAATCCAAATCGATTCATATATTGCAATAAGCAGCAATGACATAACTGCTTATAACAGAGGGATTCCATTCTACTTAAGTGTTGAAACCAAAGGTAAAAATAATGCTGAAGATGTTACAGATTTTTTTTATGAAACTTTTGATAGCGTGATGCTATATTCTGATGCTCATGGTATTTTATTTTCAACAGACAGCTTCATATGGGCCATGGCTGAAAATACAGAAAATCAGTACAATATAACATTATTTATTAGACCTGGATTGGATGAGTTTATCATAACTGAAGCAACGAAAGTTGACAAGATAATATTTTCTGCCAATAATGAAAAGATGGAATATGACCTTATCAACTGTACGGTTGAAGCCAAAGAAACTATTTTAGAAGATAAACTATATGTAGCCTCAGCGGTGATGTTAACCGATATCAATGAGGATTTGTCCGCGGCAATTAGTTATGGTTTTTTTGAAAATACAGCCTCAGTTGAGGGCATTGAGCTTTATTATCCGGCTGGTTTTGCAAAGATAGAAAAACATGATTTTCCTGAGATGACCTATAGAGATGATGGGGTAGTGTATTATCAAGGATATCTTCACTTTCTTAGCAAAAACGAAAAAGTAGTATTCAGGCCCTTTATCCAAGTAAATTATGATGGAAGTTCAGGCTGGGTTGTTCCAGCAGTTCCGGCTTATATAAATTACTTAAATCAGAATCCGGATTGATTTTGGACCTAAATCCATGCTATACTAAGTCATGCGCAAACTAGACAAATTCCTAAACTTAAAAATCCCAATCGGGAAGAAAAGGGACAATAATCCAGCCCTAAAAGTAAAAGTGATTGATTTTGCTTTTGTTTTATGCGTCATTATCTTGTCTTTAAATGCCCGCCTTGCTCTGTTCCCGATGATATCCGGTGACTATGTCGGCTTCCTTGGCCCTTGGCTTCATAGGATCCGCGAGCTGGGCGGATTTTACTCACTTGGCCACGAAATATCAAACTATTCCTCGGCTTATATGATAATCATGAGTTTTTTATCCTATTTAAATGCCGACCCCCTTTATTCAATCAAGGCCGTTTCCGTCTTTTTTGATTATGTTGCTGCCTTGGCGGTATTTTCTTTGCTGTTCGTTTTGACTGAAAGCCCGCGCCGGGCAATTATCGGGATGAGTGCTTTTTTGATGATGCCAACCGGAATCCTAAACAGTGCTTACTGGGGGCAATGCGACATGATTTATGCGGCCTTTGTCCTGCTGGGCCTTTGCTATTATTGCCGGGGTAGTACTGAAACGGCGATGTGGCTTACCGCGGTTGCGTTTGCGTTTAAGTTACAAGCTTTATTTATCCTGCCTTTCTATATTATCATGTGGCTTCGCCCCTATATAATGAAAAACGGTGAACGCGCAACCGTAAAGCTTTACCATTTTTTACCAATTCCGATTCCCTATTTGCTGTTTACAATTCCGGGCATTTTCTTTGGCCGTGATATCTGGAATTCAATTGGCGTTTATTTTTTACAGGCTGGCGGTTATTATCCGTGGCTGACGCTCAATTACCCGAATATATATGCCTTTTTTGGCCAGACCTATTTGCTTGAGCCGCAAATCGCCGAGCTGGGGCGGGCTGGTTTATTAACGACGATTTTGGCATTGGGAACTCTTGCTTATTTTATCTACGTGAAAAATGTCAGAATGAACGCGAACATGATGGTGACAACAGCCCTGTTCAGCTTGTGCCTGTTATTATATGGCTTACCCCATATGCACGAGCGGTATGGGATCTTAATTGATGTGCTGGCGGTAGTATACGCGGTATTGCGGCCGCGGCAAATCCCGGTTGCAATTGGGCTGATCACCAGCTCTTTAATGAGCTATATGTTGTTTTTGTTTGGCAGGGAAAGTTTGCCGCCGCTCCATCATGCGATTTTCCAATTAGGATTAATTATCTTCGTCGGCAGGGATTTATACCGCCAAGCGATGTTACAGCACAAGAATCCAGTCCTTAAGCCAGCGCAAGCTGAACTGGTAATCACGGCTAAAGGGGATTCCCGAAATGACGGGATAAAAAATGACGAAAACAATAACAGCCAGGGCCAGGTAGGCATAGACGATTTTGCGTCCCCAAGGCCGGAAAGCGGCGATTTGGTTGAGGGTATACCCAATCATCAAAATCATGAATAATGACGCTGGAAAATAATGGTAAATAAAAGTGATCCGCGAAACAAAAAACCACGGCAGGTACTGGGCAAGATAAGCAATGGTAAGGAATCCGGCTCGTAATTCTTTTTTTATCAAAAACTGGTAAATGCAAAAAAGAATACAGGGAATCCCTGCCCACCAAATGGCGGGATTGCCCATTACGCTTACGGAACTCATCAAATGCTCGCTGACCGGGTCAGTAGCATAAAGCAAGGGCATCCTTATCGTTGGCCAGTCATAAAAAGGCGTTGCATAATAATGGGTCGCAACCAGCTCGGCATGATAAGAAAACATCCCGATTGTATTATCAATAATGGTCCTGATTAGGCTTCCTGATGGCGGATTGGCCACAAAACTGCGGTAAGAAACTAGGTAAATTAGCACCGGGACAAGCCCGAAAAAAACCACGCAAAAGCTTAATAATTGCTTAAGCTTGGCGGGATAATGGTTTAGCAGATACCAAAGGAAGATAAGCCCTAGGCCAGCCCCGGCGTAAATGCCAGTCCATTTTGTGGCAATTGCAAGCCCCATGCTTATCCCGCATAAGCCAAGCGGAATCCACGATGAAAGCCCAGGATTCCCGGCACGGTCAATCTGAAAATAACACAGCATCAGATAAAACATCAGCAGGATAAAAAAGGCGGCGAAAATATCAATGGTCGCAATCCTTGACAAAGTAAAGTGCATACAGTCAAAAGCAAGCAGGATGGTAACGCTGGCCGCGATAAAGGTATTAAAAAGCCTTTTTGCGAACAAGTAAATTAGCGGAAGCATTAAAATGCCAAAGATGGCGGACATAAAACGGAAGCCAAACGGATTCATGCCAAAAAGGCGGATGCCCCATGAAATAATCGTTTTCCCCAGCGGGGGGTGGGTCGTCTCGTAAGCAACAAGCCCATGGATAAACTCAAACGCCGTCCGCCCGTGGTATATTTCATCAAACATCGTACTGCCAAAATAAGTCGGCGAATAGACTGGCGAAAATTTATCCTGCTCGTCAAAAAGGAAAGGGTATTCAAGCGCATTCCGCGGTACGACAATTGAACCGTCTTTCGCGACGAGGATTATTTCATTAAGATAAGTTTCCTCTTTCATCGCCACAAAACCAAGATAGCGGAGGGTATGGTTTATCTCAACGCGATTCCAAGCAAAAACCGAGGAGACATTAATACTTCCGTCAATTAAATCCCACATATCTTTTTCCACGTTAAAAGCGGAAATAGTAAAACTTCTGTTATCCAGATGGCCAAGAAAAATATAAGCGTGGCTTAAAGGAATATTTGACCCAAGGTCAAGGACGATGTCCCGATTGTCCTGGGTTGCAAGATATGTAGTAATGGGTGCGGAAAAACTGCCGATCCGGATAAAAACCAGGACGGCAAAGATAAAAGTGATAATCCCAAGGATTATGTAATCATGCTTATTCATCTTAACTGCCTTTCAAAGTCTGGGGCTTTAAGCTTACCTTAAAACCCCAAGCTGGAAGAATGAAATTCTTCCAGCTTTTATTATAACAATAAAAAAAGTACTTGCCTAGCACTTAATCTTGTGCTACAATGGTTACTGGTCATAGCAAGCTTGGCTACAATTATTACTGCATATTATTATTCGGAGGTCGATATGACGGTATTACGAATTATTTTGACATTAGTATTTATCTTGATCTGTATAGCGTTAGTTATCTTAGTTTTATTGCAAGAGGGAAAAGCCGCCGGGCTAGGTTCGATAAGCGGCGCAGCCGAGACATACTGGGGCAAAAACAAAGGCCGTTCAATGGAAGGGACCTTAGTGAAAGTTACCAAGTATCTGGCGATTGGCTTCTTACTGCTGACTGTAATCCTTAATTTCACCTTTCTTTAAGGAAAACAACCGCAAATGAAAGCACTCTTGTTAAGGGTGCTTTTTATTTGGGAAAAGTGTGAAATGCAGGGGTGTAGATGAACATATTTAAGCGGAAAAAAATAATCTTAAAGCTGATGCGCGAAGACCTGTATTTGCCGATGAAAGAAAAAGAACTGGCGGCTTTATTGCAGGTCAAATCAGAAAACCGCCCCATTCTAAAGCAAGTGCTTAATGAGCTTTTAGCGGACGGCAAAATCGAAGTTTCCAAACGCGGAAAATACAGCTTGAAGAAAAAGGTCGGGCAAGAGAGAGAAGAAAAAGCACCGAAGCAGAAAAAATTCTTTAAGTTAAGGGCAGAATCCGAAATCCAAGGGTTTAAGGAAAAGAAACAGAAAATCAAAATAATCCGCGACGCAGGAGAGCCGGGCATGGATGTCCTTGCCATCATTAAAGCGGCTGGGCTTCCTTATACCTTTAATGAAAAAACCTTGCTGGAAGCGGAAAAAGCCGCCGGGGAAGCAATTCCCCAAGAGGAGATTTTAAGGCGGACAGATTTACGCAGTCTCGTCACCGTCACGATTGACGGGGCTGATGCCAAGGATTTGGACGATGCAATCAGTATCGGAAAAGAGGGAAGCAATTTTCGCCTCGGCGTCCATATCGCTGATGTCGCCCACTATGTTAAGGAAGGTTCTGCGCTTGACCTAGAAGCAAAGCTCCGCGGGACAAGCACTTACCTTGTTGACCGGGTTATCCCAATGCTGCCGACTAAATTGTCAAATGGAATATGTTCGCTTAACGCAGGTGAAGACCGCCTTGCCCTTTCCTGTATCATGCTGGTTTCGCCGCAAGGCGAAGTGCTTGAACACGAGATTAAGGAAACAGTCATCAAGATTTCCAGACGGTTAACTTACGATCTGGTCATGGAAATTATCGAAGGGAAAAAGCCTGATGATTTTAAACCGCTGATTAGTTTGATGGAAGACTTGGCAATAATACTTAAAAAGAAAAGGAAAAAGCGCGGTTCACTTGATTTTGAATTTCCCGAAAGCAAAATACTGATTGATGATTCCGGCGTGCCTTACGATATTTTGCCATATTTTGGCAATAAAGCGACCCGGATCATCGAAGAATTTATGCTTTTAGCCAATGAAACGGTCGCCGAACATTTTTTCCGGCTTAAGTCCCCTTTTATTTACCGCAGCCATGAAAACCCGGATCCGGAAAAAATTGAAGAGCTTAAGATTGCCCTTGGCAATTTTGGCTACAAAATGGGCGGAAGCAGGGCAAAACACAAACCTGCAAAAAGAAAGAGCAAGAATTGGAACAACGAAAGGCGAAAGTCCGTTGAGCAATTGGAAAAATTCCATTCCCGCGATGTCCAGCTTTTGCTAAAACAGGCAGCAGGGACACCGTATGAAAAGCTGGTTAACCGCCTGACCTTAAGGAGCATGAAAAGAGCGTCTTATTCCATTGAAGAGACCAGCCATTTTGGCCTTGCCAGCCCTTATTATTGCCATTTTTCTTCGCCGATCAGGCGTTATCCCGATTTGCAGATTCACCGCATTATCAAGGAACATCTGAACGGCCAGTTTACAAAAGCCCGCAGCAAACATTACTTAAGCATTTTGCCCAAAGTGGCAAAAAAATCATCCGAGCTTGAGCGGCGGGCCGAAGAAACCGAGCGCGAGGTCATCAAGCTTAAAAAAGCAGAATACATGGAAGACCATCTTGGCGAAATATACGACGGGGTTATTTCGGGCGTAACGCTGTGGGGCATTTATGTTGAACTGCCCAATACGGTTGATGGGCTGGTGCTTATCAAGACCATTCCCGGTGATTATTATCAATTTGACGAGCTGACAATGCGGCTTGTGGGGCGAAATACCGGGGTCAGCTATCGGTTAGGCCAGCCGGTTAAGATATGGGTAAAGGCGGCCGATAAATGGAGCAGGTTAGTAGATTTTGAGTTAGTAATTGAGGAATGATTAAAAGGCATGGTGATTAAAATGAGCAAAGAGGGAATGAAATTAGTCGCAAATAACAAAAAAGCCTACCACGACTATTTTATTGAAGAAAAATACGAAGCTGGCCTTGTCCTCCACGGAACAGAGGTAAAATCATTGCGCCTTGGAAAATGCAGCATTAAGGAATCCTTTATAAAGATCGAAAAAGGTGAAATATTTGCGCATGGAATGCACATCAGCCCTTATGAAAAGGGCAATATTTTTAACAAAGATCCGCTCAGGGCCAAAAAACTGCTCCTGCATAAAACCCAGATCCGCAAATTAGCCAGCGGGATTGCCGAAAAAGGTTATACCCTTGTCCCTTTGCAGGTTTATTTCCGCGATGGCAGGGCCAAAATCGAAATTGGCCTTGCTAAAGGTAAAAAGCTTTATGACAAACGAAATGACCTTGCCAAAAAAGCGCAGAAACGCGAAGCGGAAAAAGATTTGAAAGTAAAATTAAGAGCATAGCAAAATTGAGAAAAAGGATTGACATTGTGGCTGTTTTAAGCCACAATGAGATGAGGAGAATAAAAAGCTAAAGCTTTAAAACTAAAGTTTTTTTCACAAGCTCCGCTTGTGAAATACAGGAGGGTTTAAAATGAAAAAAATACTGATTATTGGTGATACAGTTGCCAAATACCACCCGCTTAACTCAATATTTCCTGTGACAAAGGTGCTTGGCGAAGAAAACTTAACCTTTACCAACGACTATGATTACTTTACGAAGCTTAACGATTTTGATTTGTTAATCTGCTTCGTTGACGCATGGTTTAAAGAGTTAAGCCAAGGGCAGACGGCAGCCCTTCTTGATTATGTCAATGGCGGCGGGAAAATCCTAAGCATCCATACAGGAATGTCAATCCAGGCCACCCCCGGCCTAGAAGCTGTCCATGGCGCAAAATTCTTAGACCATCCGCCTTACTGTGAGATTTTGGTTAACGCCCTGGATCATCATTTGACGAAAGGAATAAAAGACTTCCAAATTAATGACGAGCCTTATCATTTTGAAGTATATGAAGACTTTGATGTCTTTTTAAGCTACGAATTTGACGGCAAAACCATTCCGGCAGGCTGGGAAAAAAGACAGGGAAATGGAAAGCTTATCTACTTAATGCCTGGCCATGATGAAGAAGTTTTTAAATGTGAAGATTACTTAAAGCTGATTAAGAACTGTGTTGATTATTTGGCTTAGAAATTTCTGGAAGCACTTTACAAAATGAGATGGATATGCTATAATGAATAATCAGCAACTTGATTATTCAACGACAGACCGTAGGTCTGGAGTTGTTGTAAAATTGGGATAGTCAAGGTTTCGACAGGGATTTTGCAGCTGGAGAAGCTATCCGAGTTCGCGTTGCGTTAGTTCGCGAAAATTTAAACACAAACGCTGAAGATAATTTAGCATACGCAGCCTAAAGGCTGTCGTCCGACTTAATGCACCTACACGTTAAGACCCGGGCGTCGACTTTGTAGGAAACGACACAGGCTAAGCTTTGCCCCTGTGGGCGTATTATGAAGCTACTGAACTGACACAGGTGTCACTTTCTAGGTAAAGTTCGGGAATGAGAGGAAACTCGCAATAAGTGACTATGATAGTAGAAGGACAGGGAATGAGTCTTTGGACGCGGGTTCGACTCCCGCCTATTCCATCGTGTGACCCTTAGAAGAACCTTTTAAGGGTCATACTCCAATTATCATTAAATTAATTTGATTAACCCTATTAAGCGTATTTTCTAATCCATCGTTAAGAATTGCATAATTTTACAGCTTTATAATAGTAAGCATAGGAGGGCGTAATATGCGACAGTATTTAATATCAATTGCTGAGGATGCTGATACTACTTTGATGAATAGCATTATTGCCATGCTTAAAAGTATTCCTTTTATTAAATTGAGTGAAACAAATGTGTCTACGGCTCCGGTAATTAAGAGAAAGCTCGGCGGTTTAGAGGGCAGAGTATGGATGTCAGACGATTTTTGCGCCCCGATGGAAGAATTTGAGGATTATATGTGATGGAGAAATATCTAATAGATACCCATGTTCTAATATGGGTAGCGGAAAACTCCTCACAGTTATCTGTTGAGGCAAAGGAAATTATACTAAACAAAGATAATCCTATATATGTTAGTGTTTGTTCTTTTTGGGAGATTGCCATAAAACTTGGAACCGGAAAAATAAAAATTGATGGCGGACTGCCTGAAATAGAACGGCTATCTGATGAAAATGAGTTTATCTTGCTTCCCATTAGACGAGAACATTTTCACTTGTTGCCAGATATGCCATCCCATCATAAAGATCCTTTTGACCGCTTGCTTATTTCATCGGCTATCACCGAAGATATGACGTTGATAACAGATGATGATAATATTAAGAAATATAATTTGAAGTTGCTATGGTGATTAATTAAGTTGTAAAACCGTGTACTTATTAAACTTCCAAAGCTTTTACGAAGGAGAAAAGAGTAGTTAAACTTAAGGAGGATTTACTGTGAATCCAAAATATCAAATTTTTATATCTTCAACAAAAGATGATATGCAAGATGAACGGCTTGCAGTTACTATGCTTATATTAAGTTTACAGCATATTCCCTCTTCGATGGAGTTTTTTGTTACAGCAGCTCATGAAAAATTAATTAATACCATTGAAAAGAAAATAGAGGAGTGCGATATTTTCATACTTTTATTAGGAGGCAGATATGGGTGGATGATTCCTGATATGGAAACAAGCTATGTTGATTATGAATATGAGTATGCGAAAAAGAAAGAAAAACCTATTATTGCTGTTATCATTGATGAAAATTATTTAAAAAAGAAAAGAATTAAAGCAATAAAGAAAGGCAAAGAATACTACGACAATGATAACCAAAAATGCTATAATACACTTTTGTCCAAAGTAAGGAATCAGGGAAAAGCAGCTCTTACATATTCAAGTATACTTGAATTGGAAAATCATATTTCAAAAGCAATAGCTTTTTATGAGAAAAATAGTAAAGAGTATAGCTTAATAGGATTAGTAAGCGCAGATGAATTTCATGGTTGCGAAAACTTGCTTGCAGTTCGAAGAGATGTTAACAAGGAAACACTAAAAGATAGACTATCGAAATTTAAGCATATCAGAGTTTTGGCAGAATCATCATATAATCTATTAAACATAAATAGTGAGTTATATCAAGATGTGTCACATTTATGTAATTGGGGTATTAAGTTTGACTTTATATCTATTAATCCTAGTGGTGAAGCAGTAGATATTTTTATTGAAAGTCTCGAAACGGAGGATAGACATGATGAAGATGTAAAAAATGAATTTAAAAACGCATTGAATTATTTGAAAAAATTAATAAGTAAATATCCTCATGCTGTACAAGGGCGAGTATATGATTATTTTTTCCCATATGCGATGATGATTCATTATACTGAGTCTTTAGGTATAAAAAAGGAAACTGATTATATAAAGCTTGATTTATACTCCGTTCGAACTTCAGATCATGAAAGGCGAGTTATTCATTTCAGGCGCAAGGATTTTCCAGAGCATTTTGAATTTTTCGAAAATGAATATGATACAATTTTCTCAATTTCAACTAAGGTCCAGGAAAATGATTGAACTTCAATTTAACCAAAGTTGAGATATCAAAATTTGCTTAGTATCTCTTTTTTGTATGTCAATCATCTTAAAACCGCTTAAGGGCGGTTTTTTGCATTTCGGGATTTTCCCCTTGATAGAAATTAAAAAATCTACTTACGGTAGACTGTTTTTTTACCGATTCTCCAAGCGGTGGATTGCGTATTTGCCAATCTATGTTACAGTTACAGTATCATCATTGAATCGTAAGATGATACGGTTAATAGCAATAGGAAAGGATAATCGTTATTTATAATTGATGAAAGAGAGTTGCGTATGATATGGAAAAAATAATTAGTGTTAAAGGATTGCATAAAAAATACAAAAATAAGGTTGCGGTTGAAAGTGTAAGCTTTGATGTGAGGGCAGGGGAAATAATGGGGCTGCTAGGCCCTAATGGTGCCGGAAAAACAACAACGCTTAGAATGATAACGAATTTGGCTCCTTGCGATAAAGGTGAAGTTATTATTAAAGGAAAGTCAATCAAGAAATATCCGCGGGAAGCGATTCTTCATGTTGGCGCTACTTTAGAAATACCTAGTTTTTTTAATGAGCTGTCAGGAAAGGACAATTTAAATTACAGCGCCCAAATGTACAATAATATACCTAGCGGCAGAATCGAGAAACTATTTGAGCTTGTAGGCCTTAAAGGAAAAGAAAAGCAATTAGTGAAGCATTACTCAACCGGAATGAGACAGCGGCTGGGTTTAGCCAGAACGCTAATAGCAGAACCGGAACTGATCATATTAGATGAGCCGGCAAATGGACTGGATCCGCAGGGAATGATAGAGTTATATGATTTAATCAAGCATCTTGCTGTGAAAAAAAAGATTGCATTTATTGTATCTTCTCATCTTCTTGACATGGAAGAATTATGTACCGACGTTTTGATTCTTAACGAAGGCAAGAGCATTGTCCAAGGAAAAACAAAAGAATTACTGCGCGGGAAAAAAGATACTATTTGCATTACAAGTTCAAATATTGAAAAGCTAAAAGATATTTTTTCCGCAATGGATGGTTTAGAGGTTCTTAGAGTAAGTGGGTTGACTTATGAAATTCAGCTCATCAATATTACGATAAATAATCTTTTGGAAAAACTCATTAAAAATAATATAGAAATTTTGGATTTCCATGTGAAGCAGATACAATTGGAAGATTTATTTTTGAAAATGGTTGGGTATAAGCGAAAATGAAAGAATTATGCAAAATTGAAGTAAAAAGATTACTAAAACAAAAGTTCATTTACTTGTTTCTTTTTGGCTTTTCGGTTGCGGCATACGCATATAGCCATCTGCTTACCACGCCGGACTTATATGATATGCTTAACATCAATCCACAAGAAGCAAGCAATGCCATGTTTCCGGAATTTATGGTTCGTTTTTACGCAATAACAGTAGGGCCATTATTTATGGCATTCATCACATCCATTTACATAAACGAAGATAAAATGTCGGGAATGCTAAAACAGCCATTATTGCATGGCAAAATACGAAAAGATATTCTGAAATGCAAATTTATCTCTTTATGTGGCCTTAATGCCTTTATGATGTTTGCTATTTATGTTATCACATATGGCTTTGCCTTCATTAAATGGGGAAGTGAAGTTTTTTCCTTCCCCCAGTTTACGATAACATTGCAGAAATATTTGTTTATCACCTTGTCATTAATTACAATGGAGGCATTAATTATTTTGGTATCATTATATTCAAGAAATGCCGTCATTCTGATGGGGGTGATCTTTTGCATCCTGATGGTTGATAATTTAATTAGCATTAACCTAGGCAGTTTTTCAAATTTATTTATGTTTAATTACTCGACTTATTATTATCTAATCATAAATAAAGAGAACGCTGATGTCCTGTTTAAATTAAAAGGGGTTATCTATGATTTGATATATTTGATTTTGTTTTACTATTTGGCAGCCAGAAAAATGGATAAGATTGAAATCAATTAACTTGTGGGAGGCATATTGATGTATCAATTAACCAAAATACATTTTACGCGGATAATCCGTTTTAAAGCATTATGGGTTTACCTTTTAGGGATGCTGGCAATGACTATTAACTCTGGGCTGCAGCTTGTCAATGCTCCTAGCGGTGATTTTTTCTCAGAGGAATATTCAGGATTAAAGTTTCCGATATATATAATGCAAGGGCAAATCGTCTTAGTTGAGCCATTATTCATGGGCCTGATTGCCGCCTATTTGGTAAATTATGAAAAGTCAACCGGAATGTTAAAGCAATCAATATTACATGGGAAAACAAAGACCCAGCTCATAAATTCAAAAATAAGTGTATTGATGCTTACTAGTTTGATCTTTGTTTTCATTTTTTTTATCTCAAGTATCTTAATCGGAAAAATAATATGGCGCGACATATCAGTAATAGAAGTGATAAAGGAATGTGCAAGCCAATATTTGCTTGTAATGGTACCGCTTATCACTCTTAGCTTTGGCCTAGTATTGATGACATTGTATACAACCAAAATGGCCTTTACAATCGGAATTGTCCTATTTTTAGTGTTGCTAGATAGCTTGCTCAATCAATTTTTTGTCCCTGCTATCTCAAACGTTTCATTTATGTATTATATCTATGCCTATTCAGCATACAACTCAATTCCGATTGAGCCGTGGATGATATCACGCGGAATTACGATTTGCATTATTAGCGCTATTACATTTTATGCCTTAATTTTGCACAGAGTTCATCGGATGGAATTTAGATAAATCATAAAAACAAAAGATAAAATGATAGGAAAAAATAAAATCGTCACGTTGATTTTAAAGAAGAATCTGAAAATATAAAGCTTATGATTACAAAAATAAAAGAAGAAGAGCAGAGGATTTTTGTAAGCATAATTAATCAGCTCGCGAATTAGCTTGAGTTTCTTCAATATTTTTGTTTTTAAGATAACCGCAAATAAGTAAAAAAATAGATAGTGTAAATAATAAAGGCAGGATAATGCTTTGGGATATATCGTCATAGCGTTCAATTCCGTTTGATACTATAACTAAGTTAATTAAAATTATTGGTCCAATGCTTATTGCAATCAGAGAAAAGGAAAAAGCATAAAAGAGGTTTTTTCGATGATGTAAAAATGATTTACAGATAACATAGATAGTAAGGCAGGAAATCAAAACAATTGGCAATGCTAAAGATAAAAACATATTGGAAGCTTTCTCTAAGTATAAAAATATGTATACGTAAATTATTGATAAAGAAATAAAAATAATAAATGATTTTTCCACCATGTGCTTATGATTGAAAATAATTGGGATTGATGATAATAATAATGCAATTATAATTCCGGCAAGATAAAATATGTCAACAGAATCTCTATTGGTGATGATATTTATGAGTAAGCTAAAAAAACAGGTCAAAAGAGCAAGAATTGATAGTGAAAAAAATAAGATTTTTTTCTTTTTCATGTTGAAAAGGGGGATTGGCTTACTAGTTTCATCTTGATAAGGGGATGGTGATGATTTATGTTTGCCAATCATTAATTCCTCTATCGTTACTCCAAATATTTCGGCAATTTGCGGCAATAAGGAGATATCAGGAAAGGAAATTCCTCTTTCCCATTTTGAGACTGCTTTGTTAGTCACTCCCAGCATATCACCTAAATTTTTTTGGGTGAATTGCCTTTCTTTGCGCAGGGCAGATAAAAAAGCGCCTGTTTTTTGAATGTCTAGTTCTTGATTCATATGTAGTCACCTGCAATCTAAATTTACTGTTATATACTTTTTGGCCATGACAATTGACGGGGTTAAATTTGTGCTAACCATTATAGGTTAGCACAAACTAACCGCCCTGTCAAAAGAAACAGGCCCTTAATCAATCTTCGTCAATCTTTTCAATCTTTGCCTGGCCTTGCCTTCCAGCCAATCCGGAATTGCCGTCACTTCCCTCTTTAGGCTGGGCAGATCCGGTATAGTGTTCACCGTTCCGGCCGGGAGTCCCGCCTAGGCCGCCCCTGCCGCCGCCCCCCGCCATGCACTCAACCAAAGGCTCAAAGCCCCCTGCTGACGCATATCTTACCGTCAGCATATCTGCGCCATTACCGCCATTACCGCCGCCTCCCCCATTGCCGCCATTGCCGCCGATCCCGCCAGTGGCTTTTGAACTCCCATCATGGCCATTTGCCCCATTGCCGCCATCACCGCCATCACCGCCCTTACCCCCGGTGCTTAGGACGGTAAGGTCAAATTTTAGCTGCTTAATCGTCAGGGTGAATGCTGTGGGGGCATTTTCGCCGGGGTCCCCCTGCTTGCCCCTTACGCCATGCCCACCCCACTCTTTTCCATCATTACCGTTATCTCCTTTTACGCCATTTTTTCCGGTAATGATAATATGGTGTCTCCAATCTGCTTTGGTTTCGTTTTCCGCAAGGGTTTCATAAGCGGCTGCTTCACTTTCAGACAGCCCAGTTTCAGAAAACCTATTAAATTCTGACAGCTTTTCAATTTGGAATTTTTGGCCGGCCCTAATTTCAATATATGCGCCGATATCCATAAAAACAGTTCCATAATGCATCGTTTGATATGAGTCATTAATTATCAGCGGTGCGTCTCTGGTAATAACGATGTTTGGCAAATCATTTTTTGGCATAGCTTTTTCCTCCTAAAAATTAGAGCAGAACATTAAACCGCTCTTTATAAAGTTGCTTAAGTTCATCAATGACTTCCTTTGCTTCATCTGAAAACTCGTTTTCGTCCGCTGTTTCGGCTGGGTCAACCGGGACAATCGCCCCGTAATTTTTGAAAACTTTATTGTTTTCGAATGTGGCAAAGTCATTTTGGGTGTTAAATTCCCCGGCAAGGAAGCCGTCAGCAAAGATAAGCCCGCCCTCAACATCAAGATTATAAACAGGCTGCGGCTCATCATAGCTTAATTCATAGGCTTCGGCAATTTTAGAAAAGCTGCCGTCGGCTAATCTTAATTCGTCATCATTAGTGATCTTTGCTGCCCGGATAATACCGCGTTTTGTCAAAACAGGATGATCATTGGTTAATTTTGTCCGGTGGCCGCTTTTTGTTTCAAGATATATCAGGGAACTTTCTGTTCCGTAATATACATCAAGGATTTTCTTGCTGCCTTCGGGTGTTAAAACCAGATCATCAACCTTAAGCTCGCAGATTTTCTTTAACTCACCATCTGCCATCTTGATCAGCGTATCTTTGGCAAAGCAGCCCCATTTGATTTTTATCGGCGGAATAAGCACAGTTGAACCGCTTGCTTCATAATACTTCTCTTCCGTACCAAGCGCAGACTGGCTTTTGATTGTAATCGGAATATGAAAGATTAGTTCATCGCCATCCTCATCAACCAGCTTAACTTTATAATAAAAACTAAAGAGCAGATAAAGAAGCGCGTTTTTGGCCCCGCCATAGACGTTCTTATCTAAGCGGCATTTCCAGTCATCAGGAAATGTAAAGTTAACGGTAAGATTATCGCTGGGGCTGGGATTTTGCTCGCTGTAAACAGGGCTAAACTTTGCGGCCATTTCTGAAGCGTTGTAGTTATATGTGGCAGCGCCAGTTCCCTCAATCATGACTTTGCGGTTATCGGTGTCTGACCTTACGGAAAATCCGCACAGACCCTTTACTCCGGCCTCTTTATTAAACTCAATGCTGCCGGAAATGCCTAGTAATGTGTTGACAGAATTATCATCATTTTTATAAGCTACTTGCTCTTCCGTGTAAGTTTTATCGCTGGTTTCACCTTTATCGGGATTGCGGTTATAAAGGTAGACTAAGGGATTATTGCCTGTAGCTGATTTCGGCGCAGTGATCGTAATTTTTTTAATGAGGAAGTTATGCCCATTAATTAATACTGCTTTTGATGTCGCAGTTTCCGCCCCAACCGTTCCGTCACCGGAAATAAATGAACGCATTGAGATTTCTTGGAAAGTTTTTCCATTTGCCCCGACATAATCAATGACGTTTGAATATAAGGGATATTCCCAGGACTTATCGGAGATTGAAAAGGCAAAGCTTCCGACATCAATGTTTTCGGTTAAATTTTTCATGCTTCCGGAGACAACGCTGAATTTCTTATCAGCATCGTGGGCATATGTATAATTGCGGATGCTGAAAATATTATTTCCGGAGCTTACTCTTAGCATTTTATTAATTGCCGTAACCCCAAAATTTGGCGTAATTGTCCCATCGGGAAGAGTTCCGCCAATCATGCCTTTTTTTGCCTTTTCGACCGTTCTTAGATAAGCAGCATAAAGCTTGGGGTAATTTGCGGAAATAAAATCCTCGCCGCCCAAATAGTCAAGATAAGCTTTTGCGTGTTCCGGGTTGCCAAAATCAAAGGCAAGATTGGTTTCATCGCCAAGAACCGGCCTTTCATTGATTAAATTGTTTTCGCCTAAGGCTAAATTAAGCCTTGTCCATGTCCCGGCTTTGCCCTCTTTGCCGGAAAAACCTGCCTTTCCGCCAATTGGCTGCGAAACTCCATCATAGAAATTGCCGTTTTCTCCGGCCCTTCCGCCTCTACCGCCGCTGCCGCCGGCTGCGCTTTCACATTTTACCGAGGCTTTATATCCGCTTTCCGAAGCCAAATTGACTAGCAAAAGCTTAATTGCGTCACTTGAATCGCCGCCGCTACCGCCTGGGCCGCCGCTGCCGCCAATCGTGCCGGGATCGTCCTTTGCCGTCCCGTCCCAGCCTTTACCGCCATTTCCGCCGCTGCCGCCGTTTCCGCCGCTTGCGCCAATGCTTAAGATATTGACATTTCTTTTTAAGCTGTTGATGGAAAGCGTAAAGCTTGCGCGTGTTTCTTCGGGGGCGGGAAAACCGGGCAATGCGCGTTGGCCAATTCCGCCGCCAATGCCGCCATTTTCCCCTGGCATTCCGTCTTTTCCCGGTTCGTTTGTGACGATTATGTCATTGCCATCCCAGTCGCGGATATCCTCGCCTTCTAAAAGGGTCGGATAGCAAGAGCAAAGTTTGCGTTCCTCATCGGAGAGAGCAAACGACGGCCGCAGGTCTTCAATCGTGAATTTCTCCCCGGCGCGGATTTCGATGTATGCACCATCTTCAAGATAAACTTTGCCATAGTGCATTTCGGATGACTTCCGCACAATCAGCGGCGCATCCTTTGTGATAATGATGTTGGGAATACTTTGTTTGTTCATTTTTGTTCCTCCTTGTATTATAATTTTTTATTATAATTACGTTAAGTCCCCTTTTATGCAGCTTTAGTGCGCATCCCCCGGAGGGTCATGATTTCGTAGAAATCATGATTGGAGCAATGTTGTGAGCCATGCCCAAATATTTAATGTTGCCGGGGTACGCGCCCAAAGGGGCTGGTATATCCCAGCGTCAGCCGAAACGCGGATTACATATCCGGTGCAGTTGTTAAATACTTTGTTATACGGCACTCTTCCGGTGCTGATGAGTCTGTTGACAGGAGAAGGGGCAGGGTGATTGGGATTCACACTGACTTGGACACGGGTTGCCACATTGTTCTTTACATTGACCCATTTAACATTTGCACTATTTCCACGCACAATACCTGTTCTGACGGTAGTGCCTTTTAGTGACTGTCCATTTACCATTCGCCTAGTTCCTGTTATATGCCCACTGGCAACAGAATCGCCAGCATTACCTAAGCGTACTCCAATTTTCGAATGCATCCCCAATCCGCCGCTTCCGCCGGGGGCATTATGGTAACCAATCTGCCTGACATTTGCCCCGCCTCTCCTGACCATGCTTTTGGCGTTCCGCACTCCGGTACAGACCCCGGTAAACACGCCAAAAACGCCGCCGACGATAGCCCCGGTAACGACATTTGTCACAACATTGTCAAAAAACGCCTGCCCATTATTGATATTAAGCAATCCGTTGGTGACAACACTTTCACCTGCCCCAATCAGCACTCCGCAGATCATGTCGCTGGCAATCGACCCGGCAACCCCCATTGTTGGCATTAAAGCCCCAATTCCGGCGAAAACCGCTCCGGTTACAAAACCAGACCCCATATGGATGGCCCAGGCACCCCACGAAAAATCATCATTTATTGCCGAGGTAATCGAGTAGACGGTGCTTGCTATTCCTGCTCCAATCAGACCTGCCCCGGTGGTTGCCAGTAAAAATCCGCCAACGCCCCCTACTCCTGCCGTCATGACAGTAACCGCAGCCCCAATTGCGATTAGCGCGATGCCAGCAAACAATGAAGCAAAGAAACCGCCGATATTAAACGCGCCATCCGGGTCAAAATAATTAATCCAATCACAAGTGCCGTAAAGATAAGGATTTGCATACTGTGTTTCGGGGTCAATGCTAATAAATCTGCCGGTCAAAGGGTCATAAAAACGCATTTTAAAACGGTAAAGCCCGGTTTTTTCATATCTTGCCCCAGCGAACCTAAATGGAACTAGACCCGCCGGAAGACCAGCATTTTCCCATTTTTCCGTGATATTGCCAAAGGAATCATAGGAATAGGCGGCTAGTAATGTATCCTGAGCGGCAATTCCGCATACTGACGAACGGTAGTCCTTGATCAGGTAAAAAACTTTGCCGTCAACTATCTGGGCAAAGATGCCGTTTGCGCCATGTACGAGCATGACCCCTTTGCCGTCAGCCCTTCTTTCAAAAAAGGATTTTCCGTCTTCTGAACTCACCTCAAGCACTAGACCCTCGCCGGAATCAAAACCTAGGATTTCGCTGCCAATGACATAATTAATCTTGCTTTCGCCATATTTTATGGACAGGGCAGCCTGGGTTATCGGCTCATAATCAAACTCATAACGCCCGGCGACGGATTTTACCGCGCCGAAGCCCTCATATGAAATATTTGTCCCATCAAGCAAAATGAGCTTGTCTGTCCCGGCTTGGTAAGAAACACCGCTCCGCTTATGGTTTCCGTTTGCGTCGTAAGCATATGTAATCGGCTCTAAATTATCAGAAGTTACCTTAATCATCCGGCCCAGCGCATCATATTTTGCCGTAAAAGAGCTTTTTTTCTTAAAGCCGTCGCCCTCAAATTCGAACTGGGTTGCGACACTTGAGATCTGGCCGCTTTTTTTTGCCCCGTCATCTAAGTAGCTTATTTTTTGGCTAAAAAATGATCCGCTGATCCCGGTCAAATAGTTTGCTGAATTATAGGAGTAATCCCGGCGGCTGTTTCCCAGCATTTCATATGCCAGTTGGTTGCCGTGGGGAGAAAAACCTAAGCTGTAAATCAAAGCACCGTTATAATAAATCCTACGTAGCAAGCCGTTTACATCATATGAATAAGACAAAACACCGTCTTTAGGATTGCCAGTCCGCCTTTTTATGACATTTCCGGCGGTATCGTATTCCGTCAGGCATTCCTCTGTCCGTCCCGCGGCAGTCAGGCGGTACTTTATTTGGCGGCCGTATTTATCGTATTCATGGTTTTCTATAACGGCTTTGCCGTTAGTTGTGGTGATAAGCTCCTTAAGCTGCCCAAGTTCATCATAAACCATCTGCCTGACCGGGATTCCGCCCTGCGGCCGCTCATTTTCTTTATCCGCCTTGGCACGAAGCTCATTGTCGTCCCACAATCCATTAACCTTTCCGGTTTCGGTCATGCGGCCGTATTTATCATATAAATTATAAAGATAATGCCCACTTTGCTCCCCCTGCTTCATGAAGCGCAGATTGCCGAAGCAGTCATAAACGCTTAAGACTTTATCCGTGTTTGGGTCTTTTCTGGCGGTAATATTATTGAGGGAATCATATTCAATCGTGCTGATGAATTTTTCCGCGTCAGCATTCTTTGCAAAATAATTGGGATAAAAAACCTTGGTTGTGTTCCCATATGCGTCAAATTCATATGCGGTTATCTCGCAAATTGTCCTGTCATAGGACACGCGGCCGCTCATTACTTTCCCATTATTTCCATCGGTGAGATTAATAGTAATCATTCCGTCAGGGTCGGTGATAGTATTTCCCGAACAAAAGCCGTCTTTGGTAAATTCTGGAAATCCGCCCAATGAACACGATGAATGCTTAACGGTAAGCTCGCTTCCGAAGCGGAAATCGCGGCCAGGTGATGCCACCTCTTTTATTTCCGGCTTCGAGCATAAAGTCGTTTGGTATGAAGTACAGGGATAATTAGAAGCTTCGGGGAATAATGAATTTATCTCGCCGCTGGTTTCGCCGGTATCTAAATTATAGGTTTTCACAAAATCTTTCCGGTAACCCCAAAAAGCAGAAGCGATCCGGACCTGGGTCGTCCGCGCGGCCTGGACGCCAAGCTCATTATAGATAGTGTGGACGACATTTAGGGAGTCTTCCGTTACGGATTGGTCCTGAATGGGCCGGCCGGAATAGTCGCAGCAGCTTAAGAGGATATTGGGATGAGGAACATAACCTATGCAATTTACATCGGACGTGTCCATTAATTTTGGCGGCGTAATTGGGCCTTTATGCGTAAAAGTAAATAAGATGACGCCGTCCCCATAAAAGCGGCAACGCTCCCCCATCTTAATCAGGGCATAAAACGCTCCTTTGGGGACTTTGGCGGTTTGTTTTTCCGTTCCATTATTTAATATCCAGTCGCCATCTGTTACGGTAAGGCTTGTTTTCCCAAAAGACAAGCTGGGCTTATTTTTGGGGGCTAAAAAAATGAGGGCGAAATTATCACTTTCAGTAAAAGTAAAACCGCCTTTGGTGGGGGCGAAGAAAGGATTCTCATCATAACCGTACCGCAAATCTTGGAAAACGCCTTCCGAAGAGGGCTTAAGCGTATACATTTCATTAACTATGCCTCCGGCATGATAAATGGTATTGCTTAGCGACATAAAATTTCCGTCATCACTTGCCGTAAGCAGCGGAGAATCATAGCGGTCAAAATAAGCCCTTGTGCCGGAAGCGTAACTGCTGTGGGAGGCGGACTGGAGCATTAGACTGCCAGTATATACGCTTGCTTCCCCTTTAGCTTCTAAAGGGGTCAGATAAAGGGCATCAAGATAAGCGTCATCTGCCGGGCTTACAATGGTAATAATTGCCGAGCTAACCGCTTTGCTTCCATGGAACGAGCTAATTTCAGTATGCCAGCCGTTTTGGGCTTCGTAAGTTTTTTTAACGGCCCCGCCGCTGCCAAAATCGACTGCGACGACGATGTTTCCTTTTGATTTTAGGCTTACCCTAAGGCGCAGCCCACCATCTCTTATTTTCATTTTAAGAGCCAGCATTTTCCCTTTTTCAAGCTTTAGGGCTTTTGTTCCGCTGAAACATTCATCATTGGTGATGAAGCTGTTAATGTTTTTTCCGTCAATTGATAAGCGGCCCGTTTCTTCATATGGCTCAAACCCGCAGTATAAAACTTCATCGGATAAAGCATTTTTGGTGATGGCGATGGGATATAAGCCCGACTTATCATATAATGTTGCGGTGGGGATTCCCCGCTCGTCCTGTTCGCATAAAGTTTTTCCGTTTTTGTCTGTTTCCGTCACCACAGTAAGCGGAAGCCATTCACCCTCTGCCCGCCCCTGTTGGGATTCGCTGGCCTGATAGTAAAATCCGGCCGCATTTTTTTTATATTCATATTTTAAAGCTTTTGTAATAACATTTTTCGTCTCGTTTTTCCCGGTCATGAGCGAAACATCGTTTAAAATATTAGCCTTAAGCATTTCCGGATAATCTTCAAAGGCATACCTAAATGTCTGCGATGAAACGGCTTCCCTGCCATTTTTATCAAAGCTTTTGTTAATGATTTTCCGGCGGCGGAAATATTTTGGCTCGTATTCATATTCAACCGCTGATTTTATCTCATCGGTTAACGAACTAGCTTTATCCTTAAGTGAAAACCGTTTTAAAAAATCGGAATTGGTAATTTTGGTCTGGCAGATTAAAAAACCCTGCGTATCAAAAGCCCTCATGAAACGGCAATTTTCAGTTAATTTTTGCTTTTCACCGTCATATGAGACAGTTTTAAATACTTGCCCGGCAAAATGAGTATAAAAATCGGCACAGTTTTGGAATTGGTCGGGTTTTTCATATTTAAATCTGGCCGGGGCAGAACCATTAAAATATGAATAAACTGTTTTCCCAAAGCTTCCGTCTTTGGCTGCCGGAAGAACGCTTGCGCTTCCTGCCGCAAAGCTTCCGTTCTCAATCCTTGTTCCATTTTTTCCATCCATGTCATAGTCAAGATAGACTGACTGGCGGTCTAGGCCAGAATCCAGGGTAACGCTTTTAAGGAGTGTCAGCTTTGGCGATTGCGTTAAGAAATTATTGCGGTGCAGGTTGCAAAAAATAAATCCGGAAGCTTGGCCGTTTTGGCAAGCAAGGAAAAAAGCGGAAGAGCCTGCTTCATAATAATTGCCGTCGCTTATTTTTCCGCCCGGAATATCAATATGATTACCAAACCCCAAAGGCGAAAGCGGAACAAAACGGGCTAAGCTTGCATTAAGGATGCCATAAAGTAAATAATTTCCGGCCGGGTCTAGGCGGACAGCGTTTAAATCCGCGCCGTCAGGCAGATTGCCAGTAATTTTCCATTTTTCGTCTGTGTCCCTTAAAAAGACAGAACGGCCGAGGAAAGCATAATTTGCGATGGCAAGCGGACGGCAAATTGCGTTTAAATTGGAAAGATTTTCTGAAAAAGGAACAGAGTCAACCGTCCACCTTGAGCTGGCAGCGTCAAAACGGGCGGCCCGGAATCTCTGCGTCCCATTCGGAAGCTTTTCAACGCCAAGAAATAAGTCCCCGGCGTAGGCATAAGCATACTCACAGTTTTCCGCTGCGTTAAAAAGGCTGTGCCTTATGAATCCGGCGGGGGTATAGCGGAGGGCTGTATCGGCAAACCCAATCATTGTATTTGTTGTGACGCTGTAGAGGGGATTGACTGATGTTTTAGGCTGGCTTGCTTTTAGGATTTCGCTTTTGATTATTTTAAAATTTGCGTCCCATGAAACCGCAATCATAGTTGCCTCAACATAAGTATCTTTATCCGCAATAAAACACGCGCTGGCTAAACTGCCATTAATTGACCAGACCGGAAGCGATTCCGCATAATCCCAAGTTACTTGGGCAGAAACATTAACCGCGTCCCCGATCCGCCACTTGCGGCTTTCATCACAAAAGAAAGTGACAAGGCGGACGCTTTGGCTGTTGTCATGGCCGTAGGCCGCAAAAACACAGCCGTTCCCGGCTCCAATTACTTGGTGTCCCATCGCGTCAATCGGCAACTCAAATTCATTCCACTTATTATCAAGATAATTAAACTGGTAAATTTTGATGCCATTTTTATTGGGGTACTGGACAGCAACAAAATCTTTGCCGCAAGCAATGCTAGGACAGCCCGCTGAACCTAAGTTAAAATCAAACGCTTCCCAATCATACCGCCTGACCGGGACACGCTTAAGAATCCTGAGCGTATAGTTTCCATCGCTGGCAAGATATCTTAGCACAACAATTCCGTTTCCGGTAAACAGGGTTGCGTTCCTTACACCGCGCTTATTCATTGGCTCATCTTCAAAGATTTGCCATGAAACATCCCAGCTTAAAATTCTTAATCTGGCCGCATTATCCTTATAAAATAAAGACGCGGTAAAATCCGCCCCGTTCATGATTGTTTTTTTCCAGTCAGTTTGGCAATCAACAAAAGTTTCGGCTTGATACCCTAAAACCTCAGCTTTTTGATAAGCAAATTCAAGCACCGCTTCACGCGGGTATGAAACCCGGCTAAGATGCCCGGCAAAATCGTTATTTACATTCCACTTAAGCCTAAGGCCGGGGAGGACCTCGCCGTCCTTTGCGACTTGGTTTACCGAAGTCAGCAGCCTTTTCACCTCATTTTTGGCGGCCGGAAGCAATTGATAGGTTAATTTTTGCGAATACTTAAGCGTCCCATCGGCGGTATGAACATCGAGCGAATCCAAATAATGCGTTTCGCATAGGAATTGATGGCCGCCATTTAAAGCATTATGCTCCAATGTGTATTCGTTTGGCTGCTTTTTTAGATAATTTAATTTTATTGTTTCGCCAAAAGTTGAGCGGACAGTTTTTAAATGGATTTCTGATGTATATCTTACGCCGCCAAGCGGATATTTGATATTTTCATAGGTAAAGGCAACGGTATTTCCGAAACGGCTGATTATTTTTGATAAATACCAGCCGACCGGAAATTCTTTTCCGCCGGGGCTGTTTAGCGGCCCGGTAAAGTTCCCCCAGCCAACATTTATTTCCAAGCTGTCATCTTGGCCGCCAAAAATCCAGACTGCGCCGTCTTCTTTGATTACTTCCCATTTATCCTCATATTTTTTGAAGATGAAAAAGGGATGCTCAACCGAAGTGAACTCGACATAATCATTTTTATACCCATGTCCGCCATCGGCGGACTCAAAATCAATAGTTGAAAGTGTTTTTCTTTCAACCTTCTTTCCCGTCCGGTAAAGGGGAAATTCCCCGCCCGCGCCGGAAAAATAATAATCGGCTTGGTAGCTTTCCTTTGCCGTCCGGTTTTTGGTAAATATTGCCAAAAGCGGCAGGGACATCCCCGTTCCAAGGACGCCATTTCTAAGAAAGCGGTTGGACTCGGAAAAAGTTTCGTCATCTGGGGCATAGTTGGCGGAAACAGACACATTAAGGTCGTCCAAACCGTCAAGACTTGCCAGCATGATATTTTGTGCCACGGCCCCCCGGTAAAGGTTGACGTTTTGCATGATGCTATCTTTTGCAGTTGAAGCTTTTTGCCCGCTGTTAGGAGAAGCTAAGACGCTTCCGGATTCAATATATGGCATATTTACCCTCTTTTCTTATGTATGCGTGGTTAAGTTACCATCATACTGTATCATAGATTTCAGCTTAAAATGTCCTGTAACAGGACATTTTAAAATTTTATTTTTCAGAACAGTTCGCGCAAATACCCATATAATATCCCATATAAACATTTTTTGAGGGCATATGTCAAAAATCACCGTCTGTGTTGTAGGAAAAGATAAAAGACAAAAATATTTGGCTTCTTATTTGGAAGAGCAAGGATTATGTGTCCGCTACCAAGAGGAATTTACGCCAAGCCAGCTTAAAGGGAATGATTATCTGGTTGGCCCGGTCACGTTTTACCGGGAGGGGGAGATTAAAGCCCATGCCAAGGAAGCTTGCGAAAAGGCTTTAGTTGAAATAATTAATTATATGGAATGTGAAGAATTTTTACTAAAAAATGCCGAACTGACCGCTGAAGGCTTGCTGGCGATTATTATTCAAAATACCAGCTATGCCCTTGATGATGCCAAGATATTAATCTTGGGTAATGGCCGCTGCGGCAAAGCTATTTTAAGTATCTTAAGCCGTTTTTCTTGTCAGGTTGACATAGATGATGAAATTCCGGAATCGCTTCCTAAAGATTCTTACAATATCGTTATTAATACCATTCCAGCCCCGGTTTTGACCAGAGCATTTTTACAAAAGTTTGCCAAAGATTGCGTTTTCTTTGAAATTGCGTCCCCGCCGGGCGGATTCGACAAAATAGCGGTGGAAGAGCTTAACATTAACCTGATTAGCTGCCCCGGCATTCCCGGGCTCTATTCGCCACAAAGCGCCGGGAAAGCGATTGGACAGACGGTGATAAGGATAATAAGTTGAAAGAATTTCATTCTTTCAACAGGAGATTTGAGCTACGCTCAAAGTCTCCAGACTTTGAAAGGAGCATGGATATAATATGAAATACGATTTTGAGGGTTTAAACATAGGAGTTGCGATTACCGGCTCTTATTGCACTTATGATAAAGTTTTCCAGGCGATTACGGAACTTATTGCGACAAAAGCAAATTTATATACCATTTTTTCTAATAATGCTTCATCAACCGACAGCCGTTTTGGTGAGTCCGCTGGCTTTCTTAAAACAGCACTGGATTTAACCGGAAAAGAGCCGATTTTGTCGATTCCCGCTGCCGAACCCCTAGGGCCAAAGGGGATGCTGGATATCCTTGTGATTGCCCCTTGTACCGGAAATACGTTATCAAAGCTGGCAAACGGCATTTCCGACACTCCGGTATTGATGGCTGCCAAATCACATCTCCGTAACAACAAGCCCTTGGTGATTTCTCTTTCAACTAATGATGCCCTTGGCATGAACCTAAAGAATATCGGCATTCTCCTTAATACAAAAAATATTTATTTTGTCCCATTTGGGCAGGATAATTTTAAGCAAAAACCGAATTCGATGATTGCACAGGTTGAGCTTATTCCCGAAACGATTAAGCTGGCAATGGATAACAAACAGCTCCAGCCAGTAATCCGCAGTCCTTATGAAGAAGAGGGCTAAAAAAAAATGAAATAATTCTTTATTTTAATATGAAAGAATTTCATTATTTCAATACGAAAGAATTTCATTATTTCAATACGAAAGAATTTCATTTTTTCAATATGAAAGAATTTCATTTTTTAGAAAGGAGCATGGATATAATATGATTGGAATTGCTGGCTTTTACCGGACTAAATGTGATTTTAAGGAAAGCCCGGTCTGGCATTACAAGTTAAAAGAGATGAAAGAAAGCCTTTCTAAACACGAGGGTGAGTTTTTTCTTTATCCCCACGCCGGAATGGCTTCAACCGACAGTTCAGTTATTTATCCCGGCCTTTCCAGCATTTTTTTGTGTGGCGAGCTTTATAATGCCGATGAGCTGTTAGGCCTTTTGGCCTCATACCCCAAAAGCGGGGAAACTAACAGCGATGCGGCCATAATCTTAAACGGCTATTTGGCCCTTGGGATTGATTTTTTCAAAAATTTAAGCGGAAGCTTTGCTTTTGCCATTTATGATGAGCTTAATGATTCTTTGCTGATTGCAAGGGATGCGCTTTCGACCAAGCCATTATTTTACCAGCAGGCGGAGTCGGTTTTTGTCTTTGGCTCGGCCCAAAAGTCTTTGTTTGCTTTTGGGATTCCCCCTTTGGCTGACCGGGAAAGTTTTTGCGAAGTGCTTGGGCTTGGCCCGGCCCGGACCACAGGGCATGGAGTATTTTGGTCAATGCGCGAGGTGCTTCCCGGCCATGTGATTGTAAAAGGGCCTGATTATTTTCGCGAGGAAGCGTTTTTCGAGCTTAAAGCAACAAAACATCTTGACACTGCGGAAGAAACAAAGGAAAAAGTAGCTTGGCTGATTAACGACAATGTCAAACGCCAGATTAATCCAACCCACGCGCTGGGAGTCCTTTTGTCCGGCGGCCTTGACAGCAGCCTTGTTGCTTCAATTGCCCAGCGTGAGCTTAATAAAAGCGGAAGCAGGTTAAAAAGCTTTTCATTTGATTTTACCGGGAGCAAAGATGATTTTAAGCCAAACGATTTTCAGTCTTCACTTGACCGCCCTTTTGCTCAGCTTGTTGCGGATGCGATTGGAAGTGAGCATACCTATTTGGAATGTGACAGTCTGGCGCAAGCCGATTACTTGGAAAAAGCGGTTGATGCCCGTGATTTGCCTTGCATGGCTGACATTGAATCATCGCTGCTTTATTTTTCCCATCTGGTCAGAAAAGATTGCCGGGTGGTCTTGTCCGGCGAGGGTGCAGATGAGTTATTTGGCGGTTACCCTTGGTTTCACAAAAAAGAATTACTTAAGAAAAATACCTTTCCTTGGTCTTATGATTTAACGATCCGGACTAATCTTTTTAAAGAGGATTTCCTTGAGGGGCTTAAGCTTCCGGAATATGTAAGCTGTGCTTATGAAAAGTCTGTTGCCGAAACCCCGCGCTTCCTTGGTGATGATGAAACAGAGGCAAGGCGCAGGGAAATAGCCTGGCTTAATATCCGCTGGGTGATGGAGACGCTTAACAATCGGCTTAACCGCACCAGTACAGCCGCTGGCCTGATTGCCCGCACTCCGCTGGTTGATAAGCGTCTGTTACAGTATGTCTATAATATTCCGTGGCCGCTTAAATGCGAAAATGGGCTGACAAAAAGCTTGCTTATAAATGCCGGGGCGGGTTTGCTGCCAAAAGAGATTTTATCCCGCAAAAAAAGCCCTTATCCCAAAACTTATGATACTGCTTATGAAAATATCGTAGCAAAAAGGCTGATGGAGCGGGTCACGGATTCTGCTTCGCCGCTCCGCCAGATTGCGGATGTCAAAAAAATTGCGGCTTTTATTGCTGGCGGCTTTAATTATGGAAAGCCTTGGTATGGGCAGCTGATGGCTGGGCCGCAGATGTTGGCGTATTTGTTGCAAATAGATTATTGGATGCGGAAGTACCGCTTAAGCATTTGATATGTCATTGCGGCCTCCGGGCCGCAATCTCTCCGCGCTTTTTGCCCCCGCGCGTTTGAGAGTGTCAATTCACCGCCCGACCCGCTTTCGCGGCCTGGTCATTGCGGCCTCAGAGCCGCAATCCTGTATTTGCCTCCGGTTTTTTTACTTCCGCGCGTTTGAGAGTGTCAATTCACCGTCCGACCCGCTTTCGCTCCGAGAGAAATGTTGCGTTACGTAAATTCGCAAAATACGCGAATTAAGTAACGACATTTCTCAAGGGTCGGTCTTATGAATCGCACTCTCTTTCGCACGAGTGAGATATCGAAATCAAAGCTTGTCTCAAAGGGTAGGACGTGAAAAATTTTTGCTCATGGACCTTATAGTTACGGTTTTCCGTTTTGCAGACTTGGCTATGGGATTGCGGAGAAGTCCGCAATGACACGACCAAGCCCTTTATCGTGCGATAGAGAGTGCGATTCATAAGACCGACCCTTGAGAGGCGTCGGCACTTAGGCGGCGTATTGTGACGCCTTAGTGGCCGCTACGTCCTCTCTCGGAGCGAAAGCGGGTCGGGCGGTGAATCGGCAGCTCTCGCACGCGCGGAAACAAGTAGAATGAATCATTTATCAAGTAGTTCTTTCAAAGCCTCCGCTTCTTTTACATCATATATCCCATTAAGTGATGAAATTACAAAAACAAGCGATGTTTCATTTACTCTATTGAAAGCAACAATATATTGCTTGCCAATCTCGACTGAATTTCTTGGAAGCACCGCAAATATTTCTTTAACATCTGGCATATCTTTAATGCTGTCAATAACTAATGCCTCATAAGATGTACGGTCAGGCGATTCCACAGCTATGCCAAGTATTTCAATGGTGAGGATATAATCAGCAATCTCAATAATATCTTCCTTGTTTGATGAACTTGTAAACGGTACTTTTTTATCCCTTTCGAAATAATATTTTATCTTGCTTTCATTGGCAAATTGCCTTGCTTCCGAAATATTCGAAAACATTTTTTCTGTCTTTGAATCAGCATAAAGGGAAAAATCAATAATATTACCGCTATCATCTAACTTGGCATAAAAGTCACCTAAGAGCCGATACTTTGTTTCATCATAAAAAACCGATGAATCCTCTTCAAGGACTAAAATATAATTGTTGCCTTCAGTAAATTCATTTAAACCAGAATCATATTCAATATCTGTTCCCTCAATTTGATATCTGACCGGATATTGATATACTGTAATCCTTCCCATCGGTGTTGAATTAACAATATCCTCTGCTTCAAAAAATGTTTTCGTGAAATCCCCCATATCTTGGTTGCCTAAACATCTTGCCTTGACAATATAATCGCTTAGTGATATCAATTGGGATAAATTAAGGTTCATTATTTCTGTAAAAGCAATCGTTTGGTCAGTGTAAAACTTCTCAAACGTTTCTTCGGCATTCATCTGCATTTCTGCTTGGTTAGGGTTATTCGCCACATTTATCTCTTCATTATTTGCCAGATTACTTGAACATGATGTCAGCATTAATGAAACTAATGCAATTGATAAAGTTGATTTTGCTTTGATGTTCATTATTTCGCACCTCTCTTTCCACCTAGTAACATATCGCGTATATTTGGGATAAATGAGTGGAATTGTCAAAAGCATTTTAAATATAACGCAAAAAAAATGGTATATCAAGTGTTTTTTGGGAATAAGGAAACTAGGAGACTCGCGCTTTAGCGGCTTTCGTCATTGCGGGTCGGTCTTATGAATCGCACTCTCCATCGCACGATAAAAAATTTGGTTTGCCTCCGCGCGTTTGAGAGTGTCAATTCACCGCCCGACACGCTTTCGCTCCGAGAGAAACGTTTTGACGTTATCTCACTCTCTTTCGCACGATAACAGTCCGACCCGCTTTAGTTTCGTCATTGTGGTCTCCGAGCCGCAATCCCGCAAGCCGTAACGGGAATGTCCATGAGCAAAATTTTTCACGCACTACCCTTTGAGATAAGAAAATCATCGTGTGGAAATTAAAATTTCCACTTTCTATTTAAGCAGTTTCACAAGCTCCGCTTGTGAAATGCATGGGTGTAAAATGCACAATTGAGGGAAAAATAAAAAAACCGCGAGCATTATTTTACGAATATAATAAGAATTTGCCCAAAGCAGGGATTGCGGCTCGGAGCCGCAATGACGCAGACCGCGATAGTTAGTCAGACAAACACTTTGTCGTGCGAAAGAGAGTGCGATTCAAAAGACCGACCCTTGAGAAACGCCGTTACTTATGCGGTGTACTTTACCGCATTATGTAACGCAGCGTTTCTCTCGGAGCGAAAGCGGGTCGGACGTTGAATCGACAGCTCTCAAACGCGCGGAAGCAAAAGCGCGGATTTTTTTCGGGAGCGAAAGCGGGTCGGACGTTGAATCGACAGCTCTCAAACGCGCGGAGGCAAATTATTTATTTGCTCATGGACGGTGAAGTACCATAAGGGATTGCAGCTCGGAGGCCGAAGTGACAGCAAAAAAATACTTGACACGCCCATTTACTTGCGCTATACTTGAAATGATTCAGCAAAACAGTTTAGCGTTTCGTGAAATCACACGAATATGGAGGGAAAAAATGAAAAAGAGAAAAATTATTACCACAGTACTAGCACTGGCCCTGTCGCTTGCACTTACGGCTTGCGCCAGCACAGAAGAAACGGAAACGGATAGCCCGTTCCAAGAACCATCGTCATTAATTAAAGTGACACTTTATGACGATGAGACCGTATTGACAGAGCTGGAAGTAAAAGACGGCTCGCTGCTTAATGCCTCTTCCGATGGGACAATCGAAGGATTCACCCCGGCAAAAGCAGGATTTGAATTTATTGGCTGGTTTTCCACGCCAAGCAAAAGCCGCGCATTTGATTTTACCGCTTCAATTAATGAAGATGTCGCAATTTATGCCGGTTTTGCCGAGCATATAGACGATGAGCGGGAATACTTCATTGTCGGGGCCGGGACTAGCAATATTATGCTTGCCAGCAACTGGGGCGGCGGCCCGGAAGCATTTAGTGACGCGCATAAGCTTGCAAAGGCTGACGGAAAAAACCAGTACACGATTACAGTTGACCTGGTGGAAGGCGATGAATTTCAGTTTGTCATCAATAGCTCATGGCAGAACCAGCGCGGCTTCGGTTATCTTACCGAAACGGCCTTGGCTGACGGAACAGCTGCTTTTGCCGGGGCTGGCGGCCTTGGTGATGTCTCGCCAAAAACAATGAACACCAGGGTTGAGCTTGGCGGAAATTATACTTTTACCCTGACAACTTATCCGGCGGAAGATTATTATGACACGGAAAATTCCGAGTATAACGAAGAAAACAAAGAATCCTTTAACATGGGAACCTATGACCGGATCGAGTGGGTACTTAATGGCGATGTCGAAGATGTTGCCGCAAGTGAAACCAATTACTTTATCAAAGGGGCTGGGATTACCCATTGGGAAAACGTCTACGCAGGAAGCCACAAACTTTCTGGGGCAAACGGTGTGTACGAGATGGAAATTTTCCTACAAGAAGGCGAGGAGTTCCTATTTGTCTCGACCGTCACCCAAGCAGAAGTAACAACAGAGGGAACAGTATTCATTAGGTTTGACAATCTTGACGGCGAAAGCGAAGACCTGTTTGACGCTGCTGGCGGAATGGGCAACAATATGATTGCGAAAGCAAGCGGTATCTATACTTTCACCTATCATGAAGCAAGCAATGTCTTATCTGCTGTAGTGGCTTTAGAAGCTCCGGCTCTGCGTGATTATTATCTTGACGGCACTTTCCTTGGCGAGTGGGGCGACCCTATGTATGGAAGTGAAAGAACCGAAGGCGGGCAAGGCAGCGGAAGCTTTGTCTTTATCAATACGCATAAGCTGGCTGAAACGGAAGCTGGTTCCGGCATTTTCAAAATCCTTGGTATCGAATTTGGCGCAGGAGATGAGCTAGTTGTCCAAACATACAAGCGCGGCGCAACTGAAAATGGCCTGTGGGACACTGACGGAAACAATCTGCTTGGGACTTACGGTTACCATTCCCTGCTTAAAGGAAAAGCTGATTTTGATTCAGAATGGGACTTTAATATTAAATTTAATAAAGATGGCGTTTATGACGTAACATTTGATTCATACTCAATGACAATATTGCTTGAAGCAGCTAATTAATGAAATTTTGTGGTGCCAGTTCAGCTTAGATATGAAATAGCTGGACTGGTATCATATTTTGGCCGAGTGGCTAGCCCCATCAGCTTGGATGCGATTGACGGCATTTTTGATGGAGTCAAAAACAACCTGCGGGCGGACAGCAAGATGAGCGTCATAATTAAGGATATTGATGTCCCTGTGGGTGGCGGCAAAGGCCTTAAATAGTGAACTATGCGTGAGCAAAAGATTTCCCTTAAGTCTAAGGGCTTGAATTTCGCTAAGCTCGGACACAAAAATCGTCTCCGGGAAAACAGCTAATATTTCATTACGTAAAGCGTCATTGGCTGACGCAACGGCAACATAATCATAAGGCGCATTAAAGTATTCATCAGCTTTGGCCTTGGCTTTGGCGTAATCCAAGTTGACTTGATAAAACATCGGATCATCGATAATGGAATCAATGGCAATCAGCGGGATAAAATTTTCATCGCCAAGCGCGAAAAATTCCTCGCTGCTCATGTTAAAGCAAACGCAAGCCTCAGCCGAAAGCTTTTCGGCTTTCTTGCTGGGATTATAAATAATTGAGTAACCGTTTTGCCCCATGACATCAAGGAGATCATCAAGCAATGACATGATTTCAAGATGGTGCAAAGTGCCGCCTGATATTCCCGTCCGGACAGTAACAAAGCGGGCTAAGATAGTTTTGAGTCCGGCGGCAAAAGGATTAGGTGAATAATTAAGCGCATTGGCAACTTGCAGTACCTTTTTCATGGTTGCTTCAGAGATACGCATTTCTTTGTAACGGCCGTTGATGACATAGGAAACCGTGGTAATGCCTACGCCCGCGACTTTTGCGACATCTTTAATTGTTGCTCGTTTTGCACTCATAACTAGATTATATGCCTAAGCAAATAACTTGTCAATCAAATAATACTCACATTAACTTATAAGAAGGGAACACCCAGAATGAATAAAGAAGCAGTTTTACATACACCCAGCTCCAAATATTGTTTTGCGCTTAACGAAAATACCGTTATCCTGCGCTTGCGAATTGCGCGGACGGATGAGGTTGACAGCGTGTCTGTTATCTATGGGGGAAAATATGATTTTTACATGAAGCAAAAGCGGCTGCCCCTTACTAAGGCATATACCGACAATCTGTTTTGCTATTACCAGACAGAACTTAAGCTTGATGATATCCGGCTTGTATATATCTTTGAAATCGCGCATAATAAGGAAATAACCTACTACTCCGAAGATGGCCTGACCGATACATTCGACTTTAAGTTTAATTATTTTAATGCTTTTCAATTGGCTTATATAAACGCAATTGACGTCCATCGCGAAGTGCCGTGGATGAAGAGGGCAGTTTTTTATCATATTTTCATTGACCGATTTTTTATCGGCGACACAGAAAAAGATGATGAATACATCAATTTAAAATGGGGGGAAAGCCCCGGCATCTATAGCTTTGCGGGCGGCGACCTTAAAGGAATTACCAAAAAGCTTGACTATCTTTCATCATTAGGAATCAATGTCTTATATTTGACCCCGGTATTTTGCTCATTATCAAACCACAAATACGACATCAGCGATTATTTCAAAATCGATCGGCAGTTTGGCAGCAATGAAGATTTTAAGGAGCTTATTGATAAAGCACACCAAAATGGAATCCGCATTGTCATTGACGCTGTCTTTAACCATTGCGGCGAGGACTTAAAGCAATTTGCCGATGTGGTAAAAAATGGAAAATCATCGCCATATTTTGACTGGTTTATTTTAAACGGCGATAATCCAATTAAAGAACCGCTTAATTATGAATGCTTTGCCTATTGTGACCATATGCCGAAGTTTAATACTTCTAACCTTGAGCTGCAAAAGCATTTACTTGAAATAACATCATACTGGATGGAATATGGGATTGACGGCTGGCGGCTTGATGTATCAGACGAGGTAAGCCACAATTTTTGGCGCAAGTTCCGCGAACACGTTAAAGGAATCAATAAAGATTGCGTCATTATCGGTGAAAACTGGCATGACGCAAATCCGTTCCTGTTAGGCGACCAATACGACAGCATTATGAATTATGCCTTTACAAAAGCCTGTTATGACTTTTTTGCGGATAATTTGATTGACGCTAAGGGTTTTGCGGAACGCTTAAGCGGCCTGTTAATGCGTAATAGCACCCAAGTTAATAAAATGATGTTAAATATCCTTGACAGCCACGACACGCACCGATTTTTGACGTTGGTAAAAGGAAATACCGACAAATTGATTTGCGCCCTTTCAGTAACTTTCATGTATGTTGGCGCGGCTAGCATTTATTATGGCACGGAAATAGGCTTAGAGGGCGGCCATGACCCTGACAGCAGACGGACATTTGACTGGCAGAAAGTTGACGAAAAAGACCAGCTGTTTAAAATAATAAAGGGCTTGGCTTCGCTTAAGGAAAATGAAGTATTAAGCGAGGGCGGGATAAAGCTTTACTCCGAAGACGGCTTATTTGTCCTTGAAAGATTTTTAGGGCAAAAAACCCTCACATTAAGGGTTAACAATACCGCAACTGACATTAAATGCCCGTTAACAGGCACAGAAGTTTTATCCCACAATTTCACCGGGACGGTGCTAAAAAGCAACGGCTTTATGATCGAAACATAAAGAGGAGATAAGGAAATGAAGAAAAGAATATTGGTTCCCCTTTTGGTTTTATCGACCCATTTTCTTGTGATAACAGGGATTATCTTGGGGGCAGGCCGCATAAATGACGAAGCTCCGGCCCAAAAGATTGAAAAATTCACGGGTGTCCTTGAGCGTGATATCACCTTAAGGGTGCTTGAAAATGATACTGCCTTAAGGCAAGGGTATTTTGAAGAGCTGCTTAATGCGTTTAACGAAGAGTACGGGCAATATGGGATTAGGGCAGTTGACGCCAATATGGACCAATATTTGGATCTTGAAAATGACGGGCCGTTTGGTTTTGGCCCTGATGTGCTTTATCAGGCCAACGACCGGATTATGCGCTACGCGCTGGGCCGCCACGTCCAGCCTTTGCCGATTGAACAGCTTGACTGTTATCCCCATATCGAAGAAAAGGCATGGGACGCTTACAAAATCACGATTGATGGCCAAGATTTTTATCTTGGGGCTCCGGTTAATATCCAAGGGCCTTTGCTTTTTTACCGGAAAAGCTTGCTGCCTGACCCCGATGTCTTAGAAAGCTGGAATGCCCTTTACAAATTTTCCTTGGAACGCCGGGAAAATGGTGAGTTCGGCTATATGAAAAGCTTAATTGACGCTTATTATTCGCTCGGATTTTTATTTAGCTACGGCGGATATTTATATGGCGACAATAATACCGACATGGAAGATATCGGCTTGGCGATGGGTGACGCGGAAAGGGGGGCTAACGTCCTCCTTAAGCTGGCTTCGGTCATGGACGAGCGGTGCGTTGATTTTACAATTACCCAGATTTCTTATTCCCAGTTTGCCAGCGGAAATTTTTTCGCGACCATGACGACACCGGACGTATTTACCCTCTTTGTTGATGAGCTGATGGCAGTTGGTTATTCCCGCGAAGAGGCACTCGCAGAAATTGGCATTGCCGATGTGCCAAAGCTTCCTTTAAGCGGTGATCTTACCGAAGAAAATCCCGAATTAATCCCAGCCCGTTTGATGGGCGGGGTAAATGGCTTCGCCATCAGCAGTTATACAAATTATCCCAATGCCGCGCTGGCTTTTGTTGATTTTGCGACAAGTTACGAGATGGTAATGCTCCGAAATGAAATGCTTGGCATTGTCCCGGCCAGAAAAGACGCGGCCGAAAATGTTGGCGAACTGGCACAGACGATTAACAATAACCTCAAAGAGGGTAATATCGTTGTCATGCCGTCACTAATGGGTCAGGTTTGGACTCCGGCGGAAACTTTCTTTACGGATCTTGCCAATGACCCCTTTAGAAAGATAGCCGACCAGAAATTTACCACCCCCAAAAGCAGGATTGATGCCCTGCAAAAGTTATCAGATCAGATTTATGACGCAATTCACACACTAAGATAAATTATAACAAAAAGAGGGAGGACAAAGAAATGGTTTTGTTACTCAAAAATTGCAACGCAAAAACGATCGCTTCCATGCTGGTCATGGGTGCCGGGCAGCTTTTATATCGGCAATGGATAAAAGGAATAATATATCTTGGGGTGCAAGCCGCCGCGATTATTTTCTTTATCAGCCAAGGCGCATTGATGATCCGGGATTTTATCACGCTTGGCACGGTTGAGGGTAACGCATGGCACGGAACGCCGGGTGATAATTCCGTGACAATGCTGATTACGGGGCTGTTTGCCATCATTGTCCTTATTATTTATTTTTCCCTGTACATCACAAACATTAAAGACGTTTACGAAACCCAAAGGCTAGCAGAAAGCGGGAAAAAAATTCCGGGCTTTTTTGAGGAATTAAAAGAGCTTTCCGACAAAAAGTTTTACAAGACTGTGCTGTTTATTCCGATTCTTGGCGTGTTAATATTTAGCGTCCTGCCGATTGTTTTTATGATTTTAGTTGCTTTTACGAATTTCGGCGGTGAGACAGTCCCCCCGGCCCTTGTTGATTGGACTGGATTTGAAAGTTTCAGAAGGGTTTTTTCCCTTGGTTCATTTGCCGCGACATTTTTAAAGATTTTGGGGTGGAATATCTTATGGGCGATTTTGGCGACGGCCTTTGGCTATTTCGGCGGGCTGGGGTTAGCCCTTTTGTTTAACAAGAAATGCGTTAAAGGCAAAGCATTCTGGCGGGCGTTTCCCATTCTTGCTTTTGCTGTGCCGGGATTTATTTCTTTGATTGGCTTCCGCTTCATGTTTGCCGCTGGCGGCCCGATTAATCAGATGATTGTGAACGGCGGCGGTGACGTTGTTTTATTCTTGGGGTTAAATTCCACTTGGCTTTCACGCGGAATCGGTTTGTTAGTTAACACTTGGCTGACACTCCCAACCAGTATGTTGCTTGCCACCGGAATCTTGGCCAATATGAATAAGGATGTCTTTGAAGCAGCGGGGATCGATGGGGCAGGGCCGGCAAAGCAATTCGTTTCCTTGACCCTGCCTTTTGTCCTTTTTGCCACAACGCCTGTGCTGATTACCAATTTCATGCTGAATTTTAATAATTTCGGAATTTTCTTCTTCCTTAGGGGCGGGTTTATTTCAGAAGGTTATTTTTTAGCCAGCGACACCGATTTGTTGATTAACTGGCTGTACCGCCTGTCAATTGACAATAACTATTATTCACTGGGCGCGGTTATCAGCCTCGTTATTTTCCTGATCACATCAATAATTTCACTGGACGTATATCTTAGGTCAGACGCATACAAAAAGGAGGACATTTATCGATGAAAAAAATAAACGTCAAAAAATTATTCGACAACGGGATTACCTATCTCGTTTTGCTCACGGTGAGTTTTGCTTTTTGTTTTCCGGTCTTATGGCTTTTGCTGGCGTCATTTAGTAAAACCGGGTCAATCTACTCATTTGACGGATTTTTTCCGGCTGAATATAGCCTTGATTCTTTTCGCAGGCTTTTTAACGATACGGTGATGTACAATTATCCGAAGTGGTTTTCCAATACCCTGCTGATTGCTGTCTTTAGCTGTTTGTTTGGGACAATTCTTGTCATTATGACGGCTTATACCATGAGCAGGTTTAACTTCCGCGGCCGCAAAATGCTGATGAAAATCACCTTGATTCTGGGAATGTTCCCTTCGTTTATGGCAATGACGGCGGTTTATATCCTGATGACCCATTTTAACCTGATTAATCAGCACTGGGGGCTTGTCCTTATTTATAGTGCCGGGGCGCCGCTGGGGTATCTTGTCCAAAAAGGCTTTTTTGACACAATTCCCGGCTCGATTGATGAAGCCGCCAGGATTGACGGGGCTTCGGGGTTTATGATTTTTTGGAAAATTATCCTGCCGCTTTCTGCTCCGATTATCGTTTATACCAGCTTGACGTTATTTGCGTGGCCATGGAGTGATTTTATCCTGCCGCGCCTTTTGCTCAAAGACCGGGATTTGTATACGGTGGCAGTCGGGCTGATGAGCTTGGGTGATGATGAATTTTCCCGCTTTTCCGCCGGGGCAATGTTTATTGCCGTGCCGATTATCATTCTTTATTTCGGCCTGTCAAAATTTTTAATCAGCGGCTTGGCAAGCGGGGCGGTGAAAGAGTAGCCATGTCCTGTAATAGGACATTCATAAAAAACGTGCTGCCAAAAGGCAGCACGTTTTGGTATTGATTTTTTAAGCCTAATCCTATTGCAATGGCCGCAAGAATTGCAGTGATACATATGCAACAGGCATTTCCCTAGTGTAGGCGATTGTTGCCCAGCCGCCCCTTACGGAAGTGACATTAACGATGTCACCGCGGCGGAGCGTCCCCACAACACGCCCTTGCATTCCAGGGGCATTGCGGACAAACAGGCGCGAGCTGGGATTAATCAAAACGGAGTACTTGGAAGCCATCAAGCCAGTATCTTCTTGATCGCCCTCCGGCGTTGCCGGCCCGCTTATATGGTTAAGGTACTGGAGCGAAACCCAAGTGCCGGTATGGGCAAGCGCCCATCTTCCGTCGGCACTGATTTCCTTGATTTCTAAGATTGTGCCGAGTCGCAGTCTGCCAACCGCTGGGAAGCTCGTTCCCGGCCCGGTTCTTTCATTAAGGAAATTGGCTGTCACAGCATAAACCGTCTTGGCGGGGGCTTTTGGTGCTAAGACAGTGCTTGCCGTGGTGACAGCTTGGCTTACTGCTTGACCTGAACCGCCGCTGGGAGTAGTTTTTGATTCTTCTTTTGGCGGCAGGCCAAATGGCTCAAGCTTTAAGGCTTCGGTTATGACATAACGTGAAGCACTCGTTATCGTAAAGGTAATGCTGTCATCGGCATTTATGACAAACGGTATTTCCGAAGTTGCCCCGGTTCTGCTGATGTAAAATACCTTGGCATTATGCGCGTCAATGAACATTGCAAAAAGCTCGGCTTGTGAAACGGTGATAGCAAGGGCAAGGCCGAAATTCCCGGTTGTCGCCGGAGTGATAAGAATGCTGTTTTTGGGAACGATTACTCCTTGTGTTTCATTATTGTATACTTTTGTATCATTATGGATTAAATTTATAATGCCGGCAAAATCTAAATCAACTGCATCATCGGTAATAGTATCAGTATCAAGTGAAAACGTGATCCCATTTTCTAAGTCGATATTGATTGTCATGCCGGGATGGTCGGATTTTAGCGTTGCCAGTGTGCCTTTTGAGATAACAGTTCCGCCGCTGTCTGTTCCGCCCTGGCCGTCTTCGCCCAATTCGGTGAGAGTCAAGGTGATTTCATCATTGCCTAATAATTCAGCCTCCTCAACTTTTTCAATAATGTAATCGCCGTTAACAATTACGCCTGTAAGGTCATCGTCCGGAAGCGGTGGTATCGTCAGCGGATCATATCCGATGGCCGTAACAGGGCTAGAAGATGAAGTTCCGGCAATATTCATCGAGATAGGCACTATTCGGCCGCTAAAGAACTCGATGGAGACTGTAATATCACCGACTGCGTTATTATCAGTAAAGAATCCGCGTGTCAATGAGAATGAACCGGTGCTGTCAGCGGTAGGGAAAGCCACGTGGAAAGCCCCATCAGCAGAGGTAAGCTGTGAGCGGCCAAGTTCAAGATAGGGCCACCAGCTGGAGTTGTTGCCGCCGACCGGGCGATCTTGCGAGTCACGGGCCCAAACACGCCGGACGGTTTCGCCGCGGAAATCAAAAGGAATCCGGATGCCGTTACTCCGTGTCCCAGCCGCGTCTTGATAGCCGGGGGTTGCGTTCGCAACAAGATATTGCCGCCAGACCTCACCGTCATCAAACGTAATATTTAAGGTATCAAAGATGCCAAAGGCAGAGGAATTTGCCCTTGCATTGTATTTCGCACTTAAATATGCTTGGGTTAATCTAATGTTCCCGGAGCTGTAAGTGTAATCCACTCCTTCGGTAAGCCCGGTTATGCCAGTAAAAGTCCGCCCATTAAGGAAAAGGGGAATATCGGCATTAACAATAGGCACATCTTCAAAATAAAGGGTATCAAGACCTTGAGCCGTGGCTGAACGGACTCCTTGCGCCGAAGATGAAAGTAATGCGCCGATGATTGGCTTGCGCCATTCAAAAGAAGCACTTCTCCGGTCAATAAAAGCACCGTTATCCCACAAAGATACGCTCGTCCCGGTACTTTTTGCTTTGTGGTGGAAATACTCGTAGTATTTTAGCTCTTCGCCTTGCTGTGACCATTCAAACTGGCGGTCATAGGTGAGAATGCCCCATTCACCGATGTTAGTCCCAATCCCAAATGTAGTGAAGCAGTCATCAATAATCCCAAATAAATCATCAATCGAGGCGCGGGGGGTGAAGCCGGGCCGGTCAGGGAAGCAGTCCTCGTCAAACAGCCGGATGCCCAAATCCTGGCTAAAGACCCACTCACTATAATAATGGACGGTTGCGATAATGTTTTCATCTTCAAGCTCGGCGATATGGGTCATCAGCGACAAGCTGTTTCTTTCGGAATGATTCGTAATATAAGTAGGAAGCACGATAATACGGTCTTCATTTCCGGGGGTACTGCGGACGATGTCAACCATTGCGCTGTTAATCAAATCATTTTTTAGCATTGCATCAAGGCCGATTGAACTATATTCTGGCTCATTAATTGATTCAAACATGACTGTATCAGGCATACCGGCAAAAAGGGCAGAAAGCTCTTTCCAATGGTCATTAAAACGCCGATAACGCCAGTCGGTAAGATCACCGTTCCAGCCGTCTTCGCGGCCTAGCCACATCCAGCTGTCATGATGAATGTTGACCATGACATAAAGTCCGGCATCAACAGCCCACTGGACAACTTCTTTGTAGCGGTTAAGCCAAGTTGGATTAATGACATAACGCAGTTCATCGGCCGGAGTGGCAGCACCGCGGTCAGTAAAGCGGTTTCCGGTCCCAACTGTAAACGGAATCCGGATATGGTCATAACCTTTTGCTTTGACTTCATTAATCAAAGCGCGGGTAATAACCGGATTGCCCCAATCAGTTTCCCAAGTGGCAAGGTTTGTTCCGCCCGGCGCGTCAAGGCTGTTGCCCAAGTTCCAGCCAACCCCCATTGCAGTCGTATAATCATGTGAGCGTGGGCTAGTCATGACACTTGTCACCGTAACCGGGACAAAAGTATTATCGCCGCCGCGGATATAAAAATAAATGCGCTGTTCAGCAGGTTCTTTGACTAAAGCTGCCCCGCCGACCGAACCGCCCGTTGCTGTATGGATGCCGTAACTGCTTGTTGAGGCAATGATTCCGTCAGAAGTCCAGATGTTTGGCAGGGCATTTTCGCCGCTTTTGGGCTTGATGACAGGGACGCTTAAGGTGGATGCATCAAGGATTGTGCCATTTACCGAAACAGAGGTAAGATTTAGCTCGATATTGCTTGCCGGGAGATGTTGAGTTATATAGCCCATGTCAAGCAAAGCCACAGTATCTACAGATGGGCTCATGTCAATAGATATTTCTCCGCCTGCGGCAGCAGTTAAATCCATTGTCCGGCTATACCAAGAGCCGCGGGCAGTCTGGGCTTTAAAAGTAAGTTCGGTTTCTGAACCAATGCCAGTAATGTCAAAATTGTAAATCAGCTCCTTGATGTTGACTGGCAAGGGTGATTCCAAGGCGGCAACCGCGTAAAGATTAATTTGCTTTCCGGCATTGCCGCCTGTTTGGATAACGAAACAGACTTCATTGCCATCATCAACAAATAGAACCGTCCCGGCTGCTTCATTGCGGTAGCCGTTAGCGATATTGTGCGGCCCGCCAAGATCGGTCGCGCGAATGATGCGGGCATCATAAGGTGAGCCGTCAAAAGTAAAGTCATAATCGACTCCCCCTGAGCGGACGGTCATTTTGGTCATCTCCATGATGACGCCGCGGGTATTGTCGCCGACATCACCCAAGGAAATAAAATCGCTTGCCCCTGCTCCGGTGAAAGTAATCGCAAAATCTTTGGTTGTGTTTTCGTCAGCCGGGGTTAGTGCGACAGTAGTGTCTCTTGTCACCCAGTTGCCAAAACGGGCAGCAAACGGGACATTAACATCATCATCAACGCGCGTAATCAAAAATTCATAGTCAATCCTGGTGACCGGAAGGACACCGGGAAGAGTAATAAGATGGGAAAGATCGGGGTAAGCCTGATAGGCTGGCGGCCCTTGCCCGATCACATAACCTTGCCGGAGGGTAAAAGTGACTTCGATGGACGAGATGGCGGCAGCAGGTTCTTCAATTGCCAGCCATGTGACACCACCGTCATTTCCATCAGCGGTACGGAATGATGAAGGCAGGGCATTTACGGTAGTGTTATGCAAATTAGTCCGCGAATCATCATTTTGGGAGACAGTATAAGTAGGTTCAACCGTGACGGCTGTGCCGTTTATCTTGACTTCATCAATCGTCATGAAATTGTTAGGGTAAAGCAGTTCACCGTCAGTTATTTCAAGAGCCAACATGACGATGCCATTAACCGGGGTTGTAAAGTCAAGGCTGGTTGTGTATGTGCCGAAGCCATCAACGGTGTCGGTGGTGGCATTAACGTTCGCGCTGTTTGTTGGATCTCCCGGGCCCCACCAGCCATTATCCCAGCCTCCGTCAGCAAAAATAAGATATGCTTCGGTTTCATCAGGAATGGCGGGTTCATGGACAATGAATTTGATTTCAATATCATTAATTGAAGTCGCCCGGAAATCATCCACATCAACAGCATCAACAACAGTAGGACCCCATTCATTAAATAAGGTTATTCCGACATGGTTGTCATTTAAGCCTTCACCATTGACTGTTGGTGCTTCAATTAACGGCACATCGACCCCATCGACAGTAATGGAAGTAATCGTTGTCCTTAAAGTATCAGCCCTGGCAATCGGGACATTGGTCAGTAGCCGGGCATAATTATTAAACCTTGCCGGGGCGGTGAAGCTAAAAGCAAAAGTTGCTTCCTTGCCAAGTTCAAACTCGACCTCGCCCAAGTTCCCCGGCCATTCTGAAAGGCCGCCAGAGAAACCGGGTTGTAAATTTCCGCCAAGGGAAGCCTTAAAGGTTTCGGGGCCTTGCCCGCCATTAGAAGAGCAGATATTGCAGCCGTCACAATCCGGGTCAATTAACGTAACCCTTGTCACCGTCAAATCTCCGCCGGAAGCAAAGACTACGATTGCTCCGATATCAGCAATCGGAATTGCGCCATTTATCTGGGCATATGTGAATGTAGCTATGTCATTATCAGTATGATTGGGATTAATAACTGACGCATTGTCTAAACTGCTATCAATACCGATGCGCAAATCGGGAGCTTTGCCAGTAAAAGTCACTTCAATGGAACTGCCCGGGACTAACATATCCTTTATCTCGTTAAGGGCAGTGCCATGAGGGCCAAACCAGCCCTGAAAACCGCCGGGAGCAAACGCAACCGCTGGCGCATAGCCGCCCCAGCCAGGATCTGCCATTTGAGAACCGGAAAATAATTGCTGGCAGCCAAGTGAGCCGCTTAATGGCATAAGTATGTCAGATGACATAGTTATGCCGGAAGCCATTATTCCGGCAAAAATCTCTTCGCCGCATTCGGGGTCTTCACAAAGCGGGTCATCACATAGTGGGTTATCACAAAGTTGATTGTCTAAATTCTCGTTTGGACTGGTATTTTCGTCATTATGTAAATCATCCCCTAAATCGTCATTGCCCGGGATGTCATTTTCAAAATGTGGTTCGGGGGAGGGGAACATCAGTTCATCCGCCCGGCCGGGAATGTGGAACGTTCCGGCGAGGAGAGCCGTCACTAGGCAGAAAGCCAGTGCTTTTTTAAGGCTCAAATAAATACTCCTTTTCATCTTTTACCTCCATTTTCTTAAAAATTATTACTACCTCGTCCATTTTACCATGAAGGCCCGGACTATTATACCGTGTTTATTTCATCTATTTAGTGTAAAATTTAGACATTGCCGCGTGGGTCGTTGATTATGAATCGCACTCTCGGTTTTCGCGGATAAGATTATTGATATTATTTTGAAAATCGTATATAATCGTGATAAGAGAACAGTTATTTGCTGTCGCATAAGGAGAAAATAAATGAATCTTATTCAATATGATAACAGTAATATTACATTATCAGAAATCCATAATCAATGCAGATTCAAGAACAATGTTGTCATTATTAATGATGACAATGATAATGGGATAGCAGTTTTAAATAAGTCATTGTTAGAAAAAATAGCGTTATCGTCGTTTGTGGCTAAAGGGATAGAAGATGTTAAAGACGGTAATTTTATAGATGATTCGGCTTTCTTTCAAAATTTGGAAAGCAGGTTGAGAAATGAAAGCGTTTGAATATAAAATCACAGCTTCGGCAAGTGTTGACATAGAGCAAATAGGGTTTTATATAGCGAAAAATTTCTATGTTGAAACAGCAATATCGTTAGTTAATGATATCTACAATACGATAAAAACAATAAGCCAAAATCCAGTTTTATATGAAAAGAGGGACATTTATTCTGATAAATTTGGTATAATTAGAATAGCTTTTATTAAAAACTACAATATCTATTTTGCTTTAGATGAAGAAAAAAATAAGGTATACATTTTACGTGTTGCTCATTGCACAATGAATTTAGTACAAGAATTTATCGAGGGTGATGGGTTATGAGCAGATTGACCGGGGCAGCGGATTGGCAAGCGGGGCGGTGAAAGAGTAGCTTGTGTGAAATCGCGTTAAGTGGTATACTGAAGAACACATATGAAGCTGTTTAATAATTTAGATACAATAATCCGGATGATTGCGCCAAAGGTCATTACGATTCTGATAAATGCAATAAGAGGCGGTTCGCGTGTAATATTACGCTCGACGGTCCAATTGTTGCGGGCAAATATGCTGACCCGGATCATTTCGTGCTTAACGATTCTTTTAATGGACATTATCGACCTTTCGCGCAAACGCATTTCCAAAATTCAATTCGCCCGCAATATTGTTCTTTCCGGCCTGTTGATTTTATTTGGCACATTAGGCTGGAATATTGGCGCTCGCTGGATTGCGATTGAAATTTTGGGCGGCCTTATCGGGGCTGCGGTTATGGGCATGGCTTCTAACAGCCTTTTTGACCGATTAATCAGCAAATTCATCAAAAGTGATAAGCAATGTATGTTGCAAATCGTCAATGATTGCCTTGCCGACTGTGAGGAAAAAGAGCGGGCAGCCATCATAAAGCAAATCACTCCGGCCCAGCTTAAAAAAATGTATGCAAGCGCGGACAAAGAGCAATTTGCTTATGAAATGATAAAGGATTGCCAGAGGAAATTTTAATTGCCGCGTTACGAGAGCTGCCGATTCATCGCTCGACCCGCTTTCGCTCCGAGAGAATCGTTTTGACGATATCTCAAGGGTCGTGCTTATGAATCGCACTCTCGTTTTCGCGGATAAGATTATTGATATTATTTTGAAAATCGTATATAATCGTGATAAGAGAACAGTTTTAAATTTGGATTATACTATACGTAAGTAAGGAAGAAAATGTTTCTCGCAGTTGCCTTGCCCGCCTTCTACCCACATGAACACTTATATTTTACACCCATTAGGGCACAGCAACGCAGAGATTATTTTCTGACTTACGTAGTAAGTCATACTTACGTAGTAAGTCATACTTACGTAGTAAGTCATACTTACGTAGTAAGTCATACTTACGTAGTAAGTCATACTTACGTAGTAAGTCATACGAACGTACTAAGTATACGTAGTAATAATCATATTTACGCAGACTACAAAGGAGATAAATGGCTTTCAAAAAAAACAATAAAATGTCCGACTTCAATAAACTGCTGGGAACAATCCTTGACCCCCAGGATTTAGAAGTATTTGTCACGCGGGGCAAAAACTGCGAAATCCTGTTTGCCAACCAAAAGGCAAGATTCCGCTTAGAAAGCGAGCCGCAAGCTGACCCGGACGCAAAGATAAAAGAAGGCTGCCGGGCATTTACGAAAAACCTGCCCGACTTATGCCTAAACTGCCCATATGGCGGACGCAAAGTCGAAATCGATTACAAACCGTTTGACACAAAGGACGCGGAGGGGCGGACCTACAATGTGAAATGCCACGCGGTCAACTGGAGTGACGGAAAACCAGCCGCCGTTTTTTTCCTGCGCGACATCACGAACGAAATCAAAGCAAGGAAACGCCTTTATTCGCTGGCGTATATTGACCAACTGACCAAAGTCCCGAACCGCCAAAGGCTAAAAGAAGATTTCCAGGCTTTGGAAGATAAGATTCTTGCGGGGCAAGCCATTGGTGTTGTTGCCATTTTTGACATGGACAACTTCAAAAACGTCAATGACCGCTATGGGCATAATACAGGCGATTTAATGCTTCGCAGGCTGGCCGAGCATATCCAAGACGACAAAGAGTTTGAAGGACATTTATATCGGCTTGGCGGTGATGAATTTGTTTTATTATTCGCGGAGCAAGCGGGCAAATTTGAAAGTGAAGACATGATGAAAAAACACTTTCAAGAACTGCTTAAAAAAGCCCTCCGCGCTTATACCTTGCCGAATATCGCCGTCTCATGCACCTTAAGCATTGGGGCTGCAATGTTCCCTAGGCATGGCAATGATATGAGTGATATTTTGCGGAAAGCCGATATCGCGCTTTATCAAGCCAAAGCGGGGGGCAGAAACCAAGTTTCCTTTTTTGAAGACCAATACGAGGTTGCCCAAAAATTCAAAGACCTCTTTATCAATATCCAGCCGCTGTTGCTGGGGACGGGGAAAACATTTGGTTATGAGCTGATTGACCGGGGCAATACTGGCGAGGTTGATGAGCAGTCGGTCAGCCTAAACGGCTTTAACCGCACCGTTGACGCCCTTGGCCTTAAGGATATCGAAAACGACCAATACTATTTTATTTCCTACTCCGCGCAGCTATTGAATCCGGCCATTGCCAAAATATTGCCGAAAGAAAAATTCATTATCCAAGTCACCCCATCGCCGGAAATGAACCAAAACGACATTAAAATCTGCATGGAATTACGCAAAAGAGGATATAAGCTTTTAATCAGCGGCCTTAAAAATACCGAAGTTACGCCGGACCTATTAAAAATCGCCGATTATTTCAAATTTTGCCCGGCTGATACTGATTATGCAGCCCAAAAAAGGTTGATTTTAAGCAATGCGCGGGTCCGCTTTATCGCTGTTTCTGTCAATTCCTTAAACGACTTCAAGAGAGCAAAGGAAAATGGCTTCAAGCTGTATCAAGGCTATTATTTTAATGAGCCGATTGAAACAACAAAAACAAAAGAAATTGCTCCGATTAAGGTAAATTATATCCAGCTTCTGCGCTTGTCAAGCACCGATGGCCCGATGGATTTCCAAGAGATAAGCGACATTATTTCACATGACGTTGCTTTGACTTACAAGCTCCTAAAAATCCTCAACTCGGCAGCAGTTGGCCTTAGAAATGTTTCCTCAATTGCGATGGCGGTGGCTTATATGGGTGAGGAAAACCTCAAAAAATGGATTTCTGTCCTTGCCCTTAGGGGCATTGCCGAAGACCAGCCGATGGAAATTTTCCGGATGTCTTTGATTCGCGCCCGTTTTGGTGAACTGCTTGCTCCGCATTTCCGGATCAAATACGATTCAAAGAAGATTTTTATGGTTGGAATGCTTTCACTTTTGCATATTGCCTTGGAAATGTCCAAAGAACAGCTGATTCAGGAAATGCCGGTGGCCGAAGATATTCAGGAATCGTTGCTTACTAAAAGCGGAGTTTATGCCGGGCTGCTTCGTTTCTATGAGAATTATGAGTATGCTAACTGGGATGAGGTTTCTGAATTTACGGACGAAAACCGCTTGGATTCACAATTGGTAAATGATACTTATATCGAAGCGGTGAAATGGTATAATGATTTGATTAAGAATGATTAAGTAAGCATGATTAAGTAAGCATACACTCATAGCTGGCGTACCTGCTTTCGCCGGAGAAAATCGTTTTTCCGTCTTTTTTAAAGATAAATACAGCCGGGCAAGCTGGGCTTTCCTTAATCAGCCTGTTCATTATCCCGGATTTCGGCGCGGCAAGCTGGTGGCCATCATTTTGCCTTAAAGCGATGATGAGATGATATTTTCCTTGCTTTAATTCGATTAAATTTTGCTCACAGCGGATGATTTTTACGCCAAGGTAAGTAGCAAGCCTGTATTCCTTGCCATTTAACCAGACCACGCAGATACAGCCGTTAAAGCTAAAGCCCAGAAAGGGTATCTTGGCGATTGCCGCAACGATCCCGGTTGTGCCATTCCGGAAATTATTGCATTGAATCCACGTATAGGTTTCGGGAAAGGAAAAACCGCTGTCCGCTTCAAGATAACCAACGCCATCATCAAAATTTAGGATTTCTTGATTTAATTTTATTGTTCCGTTCACATCATGCTTTATGCTAATTATTTCATGACGGCATTCCATTGGAAAATAATGGAAAGGACCCATGATGTCACTTTTTAACATAGCATGATTAGAGTATTCCAGATAACCGTTTAAGGAAATATCATCACGGTTTATCTTAAGCTTGATTCCCGACGATGAAAAATAACTTGACCCAATCCGCAAAACAAATTTATTAAAGGCTTTGCGGCGGAACAAGCGGTATTTATTAAGCGGAAAAGCGATATTGTAAGAAAAATCGTCGCAGATGACTTGGATAAAAGCGTTGTCCTTAGCCCGCCCCGGGATAATGGCCAAGGTTTTTCCGTTCGCCTGCTGCTTAAAGTACCAGCCTTCAAAAAATGTTTTTTTCATTTATACCCCCTGCATTTCACAAGCGGAGCTTGTGAAAACTGCAAAAAACTTTAGTTTTTTATAGAAAGTGAAAATTTTAATTTTCACATTATACCCCCTGCATTTCACAAGCGGAGCTTGTGAAACTGCAAAAAACTTTAGTTTTTTATGGAAAGTGAAAATTTTAATTTTCACATTATTCCCACGTTCCTTTCAAAGTCTTGAGACTTTGAGCGTAGCTCAAAGCTCCAACCAATCTACGATTCGAATCGAATCCATGATTCGATTTCCTATCGCCGGGCGATGTCATGCTTCGCCGGGTTGTCGATTATGTTTCCATGTTTTCCGAAACGCGAGCCGTGGCAAGGGCAATCCCAAGTCCGCTCAATCCGGTTAAAGACAAGCTTACAGCCCATATGCGGGCAGCGCGGCCCGCCAATCTTAAAAAGGCCAAGGGCAGCGGATTTGAGATTGGTTCCCAGCTGTTTTGTAAACATTGAACGCTGGGGGGAATAAAGCTCCTCATAATCACTTTTTCCATAAGCGATTAAGTTTTTGATCACATCAGCGGCCGCCATTGAACCTGTCATGCCCCATTTATTAAAACCAGTCGCAACAAAAAGATGATATTTTCTGGGACTGAATTTTCCGGCATAGGGGATTTTGTCAAGCGACATGACATCTTGCGCTGCCCAATGGCAGTTTATATTTGAATGAGGGAAAAGCTCTCTTACTTTTAGGCGTAAATCATGATAATTTTTGCTTTGTTTTTTTGCGCCTGTTTTATGGCTGCCGCCGCCAACAAAAAGCAAATCCTGATAGTTCCTGAATGAAAGGCCGTTATCTTTTTCGTCCAAATACATTCCATTTACATTGGGGGCGTTTTCGAGGGCATAAACGTAGCTGCGGTGCTGGTAAAGCTTCATAAAATAAAGGCCGGGAATATTTAGCAGCGGATAATGGGTTGCCAGCACGATATATTTGGCGGTAATAATGTTGCCGTTATTTGTAATGGCTTTCCCGCTTTCGATGCGCTTTATCAATGTATGCTCGTATATTTCCAAGTTTTCTGCCATGGCATACAAGAATTTGAGCGGATTAAACTGGGCCTGGTTTTCCATCACAATTGCTGCTTTGATGTTAAGCGGAATGGGGACTTCATCAGCAATGCGGGCGTTAAGATTAATTTTCCGCAAGGCATCGGCTTCGCGTTCAATTTTGGCGCGGTTATCGGTTGAATATATATAGGCATCTTTTGTTTCAAGGTCACAAGGAAACTTTGAAGCCAAAGCGCGAAAATCCTTTATGGCCTTGGTGTTTGCGTCATAATACATTCGCGCTTTTTCTGCGCCATAATGTTTAATGATGTCACTATAAATTAGACCATGCTGGGCGGTGATCTTGGCGGTCGTATTGCCGCTAGTTCCGCTTAAGATCGTTTTTGCTTCAGCAATGATTGTACTTATCCCGATTTCTTTTAAGCGGTAAGCTAACAGGATTCCGCAAATTCCGCCGCCGACAATCAGGACATCAGTTTTTTTATTTAAGTCAAGCCTAACAATTTCTTCCGGTTTCCTGACCCTTAAAGCCCAGGCCGACTCGCCAATTTGCCTCATAGTACCCCCCTGTCCATACCCTTATAATCCCCTTTGGATTAAATTGTATACATGGGCTTGATTAATTTGTTTGGGGCAGGTACAATAATTACATTAAATATAAAAATATAAAAATATAAAAAAATAGGCATATAATTTGCGAAAGGGAAAACCATGAAATTTGCCAATATGAAATATGAACGCTTAGAATTTGAAGCAACTAATGAAAAACTTAAAGCCCTGCTGTTACAGTTTAAGGAAGCAAAAACCGCCGCCGAAGCTTTTTCGATTTACAAAGAAGTTGATACTTTCAGCCAGCATATTGACTCAATGATTATGCTGGCATATATCCGCAATTCCCTGGATATGAATGACAAGTTTTATAGTGACGAAAAAGATTATCTTGATGAGTTAGAGCCAAAGCTTAACGAGGTGGTAAAAGAATTTCAAGCAGCTTTCATTAAGACCCCTTTCCGCAAGGATTTTGAAGCTGCTTGGGGGACGCTTATTTTTGACAAGGCGAAGATGGAGCTTAAGACCTTTAAGCCGGAAATTGTCGCTGATTTACAGGAAGAAAACCGTTTGGTGACCGAATATGACAAGCTGATTGCTTCAGCCGAAATTGAGTTTGACGGAAAGACCCTGACCCTTGCCCAATTGACGCCTTACCATGAGGATACGGACCGGAGCGTCCGCGATGCTTCAATGCGGGCGAGGGCCGAATGGTTTATGGGTCATTCCGCGCGGCTTGATTCGCTTTTTGACGAGCTGGTGAAATTAAGGACAAAAATCGCAAAAACATTAGGCTATGAGAATTATATTGAGCTTGGATATTACCGAATGGAGCGTTTGTCTTATGACCGGGAAATGGTCGGCAAATTCCGGGAAGGCGTGCTTAATTTTATTGTCGATATCGTCAAACGCTTAAAGGCAGAGCAAGCAGAAAGGATTGGCGTTGATACGCTAAAGGTTTTTGATGATCCCTTTGAATATCCCGATGGAAACGCAAAACCGATGGGGACGGCGGAAGATATTTTTGCCCACGGCCAGAAAATGTACCATGAGCTTTCGGCCGATACGGCGGAGTTCATTGATTTTATGCTGGAAAATGATTTGTTTGACGTGCTGACCCGCCCCGGCAAAATGAGCGGCGGTTATTGCGCGACGATTAGCAATTACAAAGCACCGTTTATTTTTGCCAATTTTAATGGGACTTCCGGCGATATTGATGTCCTGACCCATGAAGCCGGACACGCTTTTGCGGCTTATCTGGCCCGTGATTTATACCCTTCGATTTTGCGCGAATATACTTTTGAATCTGCCGAAGTGCATTCAATGAGCATGGAATTTTTCACTTGGCCGTGGATGAAAGGTTTTTTTGGCGGGCAAACAGAAAAATATTGCTATAGCCATCTTGCCGGAGCGCTTAATTTTATCCCCTATGGGACGATGGTTGATGATTTCCAGCACCAGATATACGCGAACCCGGAGCTTAGCCCGGCCGAGCGGAACGCGCTATGGCTAAAGCTTGAGGGCAAGTACCGGCCTTATCTTGACCTTGCCGGTTTTCCCTTTTATGGTGAGGGCCGCCGCTGGCAAGCCCAAGCCCATATTTATGGAATGCCGTTTTATTACATTGATTATTGCCTTGCCCAGACGATGGCATTATATTTTTGGGCCGCCGCGCAAAAGGACCATGCCAGCGCGTGGGAAAAATATTGCCATTTTACCAAGCTGGCCGGCACAAAGACTTTTATCGGCTTGCTTACAGCTTCGGGTTTGCCGACTCCTTTTGAGCCTGAAACGCTTAAGACAATTGCCGATACGGCTGTTGATTGGCTTAATAGCGTCAAAAAATAAAAATGCTGTTTGGAGTTAAAGTGGGCAGGATAAAAAAAGCTTTATCTTTTTTTGGAATAATAACAGGTGTTATTTTATTGCTGGTTTTGATTTATTCCGGCGCTTATTATTTGGCAGGAATAAATCCAAAGGTCGCCCTTTTTAGATATGTCCGGACCGAGCATACTTTGGATTACCGGGAGTTTTCCCAAAGCTTGGCTTATGATTCTAAGGGCCTGCTGGGCGAAATTTACAAAAATTCCAACTATTCAAAAAAAGAGCTGGCGGATTTATTAAAAGGGCAGTCAGACCGTGCAGTTTCCGAACTTAAAGAACTTTATGGGCTTGATTACAAAATTGAGGTCAGGATAATTGAAACCAAGGTTTTTGACGAGGCGTTATTACAAAATTCGATTGCGGGCATTAAAAGCACGTTTGAGTATTTGGAGTATGACATCGGCAAAATCATTGATGCCGACCGGATTACTGCGATGATTGAGTATGAATATGAAGTGACGATTGCGGGAAGCCGGGGCGAATTTACTTACCAAGGGGCAATGCTGATGGCGAAGCTAAAGGGGAGATGGGGGGCCTTGCCGAATATGTTTTGACTGTGTCATTGCGGGCTTGTTCCGCAATCTCTCCCGTGTTCGCTCCAGAAAACTCCACAGTCCATGAGCAAATAAATTTCCACGCCACCCATGAGACTGCGAAATCAAAACCAAAATGCCCAATTTTCGGTCATAAAAATAAATCGCGGCAAATTCCTACTTTGTAAACAGGAATATTGCTCGCGATTTTTTTTATTTGCTCCTCAATTGCGCATTTTTTGATTTCTTGTCTCAAAGGGCAGGACGCGGAAAATTTTTGCTCATGGACATTTACTTTATGACCTACGAGATTGCGGAGCAAGTCCGTAATAACATAGAGACGACTATTACTAACCCTTCATCGTGCGATAGAGAGTGCGATTCATAAGACCGACCCTTGAGAGACGTCGGCACTTAGGCGGCGTATTGAGACGCATTAGAGGCCGATACGTCTCTCTCGGAGCGAAAGCGG
>WRLH01000013.1 GCA_009777715.1 Lachnospiraceae bacterium | reverse complement strand
TCCGCCGCCGCCCCCTCCGCCACCGCCCCCTCCGCCAATTCCAACTCTCAACCCTCAATTTTCAACTACCACCCCCCCGCTCCCACAAGCCGCAAAATCAAAATCAGGAAAAAAAGCGGGCATTGCGGTTGCAGTGGTCGTCGTCCTGCTTCTCGGACTCGCGGTCGGCGGACACTTTATGGGATACTACGCACTGCCGCTGCTTCCGGACAGGACGGGAACAGGGAGGGACTCCACTCTTTCGCAAGATGACAGGCCGAGGGAGACGGACACAGAAAGACCCACCGACGACAGTGGAACTACAGCGTTGCCTGCGTCGCCGTCGCCGTCTGAAAATGGCGGAACACAGCAAAACACCCCTTCCGAGCCCGAATCCCCCACACCGCCAAACCTCAGTGATATCCCTCGGGATCTTCTGATACCATACAGTGTTGGATTTAATGCTGCAGCGCTCTCGGAACAGTTGCTCGCGGCGCTTGACTCAGGTCACAGGTATACAGGCTATCGCGGAGCAGAAATAGCGGCTTGGGCTGATAGGGAAGTTGGCATTGCGGACTATCTGGGACTCATGCCATACAGAGTAGACGACTACTTCAGCGAACCGGTATTGCGGGGCGATTACGCGGCGCTCATATATAGATACCTCTTGGTACTGACCGATCTAACGGAAATCCAGTTGCAAGAGGCTGTGGATATGATAAGTTTCACGGACAGCGACGATGTTGCAGTCAGCGTTTGCGCCGGACTTGGCATTTTGGGCGGATATTCCGACGGCAGCTTTAGGCCGGACGAACCCGTGACGCGGCAAGTGGCGGCAGTCATACTTTCAAGGACGGCCACCATTGTGGGCGCTATGGGCATTGGGCATGAAATGCATTTTACGGACATATCGGGCCTGTGGGGAGAAGAAGCCATAAGGCATCTGTCTACATTATTCGATCCCTTCACAGGCAACCATGTAATGGGAAGCACAGGCAACAATGCGTTCTCCCCCAACAACACGCTCAGCCGTCTTCAAGCAGTGCTGACAACTGTGCGCATGACCGGCGTGAGTGTTGGAACCTTCGCAAGCGGCCTAGGTCTGTCCGGACTGCACGAACCTCCACCGCCCGAACCTCCACCGCCGCCTGTGGTGGATAACGTAAACGGCGTAAGGGTTGGATTATACATAAACGATAATCCGCAGACCGCCGAACCTTACAAGCCGTTCATTGATCTCAGAGGCGACGGCACATTCACCTATAGAATAAACTTCTATGAGGGCATAGAAGACATACTCGGAACATTCACGGTATGGGGCGATGATGTAATCTGCACCATCTCGCCCGATTACAACAACGGCATCATCTACGTAGTGCAGAACAATCAAACATATCAGGTAGATACTATCATATTCAGATATGTAGACGACATGCTTTTCTACAATAATGAGTTTGAAATAGGCATGAACGTACACGGCGACTTATTTAAAAGAGAATAGCTGCGAGAGGTCATCGAGAACAGGAATCAGGGGTAAAGAACAATAAATAATGGTGGTGTCTATTTTCGCAGACACCACCATTATGGTTTATAATCCCTGATTCACTGCGTTCGAAGATCGCCTAAATATTTCACCAGAATTTGCCAAAGGTCTTGTGAGGTGAACGGCTTGCCTAGGCAATCGGGCATGCCGTTTTCTTTGTATTTTTTCAGTTCGCTCGTCATGACATTTGCCGTCATCGCAACGATTGGCGTACCTGTCTCCAGAGCGGCGATTTTTGATGCCGCCTCCATTCCGTCCATAACAGGCATGAACATATCCATGAAAATCAAATCAAAAGGCGCTTCTCCCTTTTCAATGCGCTCCATGACCTTTTCCAGGCCAACTTTTCCGTTCTCGGCAACCGCCGTCTTGAGACCCACGCGCGCCAGATGCTCGCAGATGACTTCTTGGTTCATTTGATTGTCGTCGCAAATCAGGACCAGACCTTCAAGCGACGGTTTTTCTGTAATTTTGACACTCTCGCGAACGGTTAGGTTTTCGTTTGTCTCAACCGTGTCAAAAGCGATCTCAAAACTGAAAATGCTGCCAATTCCATACGAACTGTCCACATGAAGCGTTCCGCCCATCAGCTCAACGATATTCCTTGTTATCGAAAGCCCGAGGCCCGTGCCGCCGAAGTTCCGCGTTGTGCTGGAGTCCGCTTGCATAAACGGTTCAAGTACCCTGCCGAGCTGATCCGGGGTCATCCCAATGCCGGTATCCTTGACTTCAAAATATACCCGCGTGACGCCGTTATCCGTGCGCTTGACCGAAGACGAGAATTTAATCGAACCCGAACCGGTGAACTTTACGGCATTGGAAAGAAGATTCATGAGTACCTGATATAGCCTAACAGGGTCACCAATAAGCTTTTTCCCTTCAATCGGCTCCGTGTATACCCTCAAATCAAGGCCCTTTTCCTTGGCGGCAGGGAGCATGACTGAATGGCATCGGGAGAATATCTCATGCAGGTTAAACGGTATGCTTTCCAGTTCCATTTTGCCCGATTCGATTTTTGAAATGTCCAGAATGTCGTCGATTATATTCAGGAGCCACTTAGTATTGTCGGTGATTTTCTCCAGATACTCATTGGTTTGCTCTACTGTGCCGCTGTCAAGCGCAAGCTCCGCAAATCCCATGATGCTGTTCATCGGCGTACGGATCTCGTGGCTCATTGTCGCCAAAAACTCGCTCTTGGCGTTGCTTTGCAGCTCTGCTGTTTCCAGCTTCCTCCGCTCGGTGATGTCGGAGTAGTACCCCTCCAAAAGCTTCGGCGAACCGTCCGGGTTCATCTCGATTACTCGGCTGCGTTCCCATACCCATTTCTCAATGCCATACCGCGTTTTGATCCGAAATGTCGCGTCAAATGGCAAACCAAACGGAATTGTTTCCGCGCTCAGCTTCTCAATATGCTCGATGTCGTCCGGGTGTACCATGTCAAAAAACCTAATAGCGCCTTCGCCCATCAGATTTTCCGGCGCATAACCGGTCAGCTCTTCGCAGCCCTCGCTGACAAAGGTATATGTGTAGGAGGGAGGGTCGTACAGTTGTTGGAACACCATTCCCGGAAGGTTTTCCACGATGGCATCTGTACGCGCCTTCATACGCGCAATTTCCGCGCTGCTTCTGCGGTCTTTTATATATAGGACCATCAGAATGACCAGCAACAGCGCGAGCCCTATTATAGCGCCAATGATCCACGGACGCTGCGCTTGCGTCAGAGCAACGCGGTAGTCGTAGGTCTTGCGAAGCCAGTGCCCCGAAATAGTCTCCGTGTCGATAAACCTCATTGCCTTGTCGACGATTGACGCGAGAGTGTCCGCTTCAATATTGAATCCGAATGTGGAATCAAAGCGGTCGCCGAACAGGAGATTGACTTTATATTCGGGAAGCTCCTGATAATTTGTCAGCCAAAGGAGACTGACACTGCCGCCCATAACCATGTCCACATCGCCGCGTATCAGCGCTTCAAATGCAAGCCTCTGGCTGTCGTACTCCTCCGTGTCCCTATGGTTCGGAAACCATCTGCGGAACAGATCGTAATGGCGGGTTCCCTTGCTCAGACCCACCTTTACGGCATAGACTTCGCTTGCGTTGATATTGCGGTGTTCCGCCTTGGAGATCAGCGCGGACTGATCCTGAAGGAACGTGGAATTTGGCCATATGTAGTTGCCTTCGCGCTCTACGGCGGGGATCAGCTCGGAGATGATTGGCGCTTGTCCGGTGCTCAGCAGGTCCATTAGAACAGGCCATTGCGCGTCCCTGCCGTTGATTACCTCAAAACTGAGGCCAGTGAGCGCTCCCACTTCCGCGAGAACGTCAAATACGATGCCCTGCCATTCGTTTTCGCGGGTATTATAGAAGCTGATCGGGTAATTATAGTACTCGGCCGCGAGCGGTATCACGCTATTGTCGCTCAAATAGGCTGCCTCGTCAGCGGAAAGCTGCATGTAGAGCATGTTTTTCCTATAGTCCCTGTATCCTTGGTTATACATTTCGTTAAAATGGTGGATCGCGTCATTCTCCAGAGCTTTTTGAACGACCGCTATGAAAGGTTCAAGCTCCGGTCTCCCTGTCACCAATGATACGGGGTTGAAGATTGGCGGAAAAAAGCTCTCGGAATATAGGCCTTCATACTGCAAGAAATGCGCCTCTGCGGGATTCAGCACGATTGCAGCGTCTATTTCCCCGTCCCGCAGCAGCGGATGAGTGACCCCGAAAGCGTTGATCAGCTCGATTTCATAGGAACCGGGCTCGTATACGGAAGCAACGTCGTCAATAGCGAGCGAGCCTTCCAGAAAAGCATAGCGGGGAACGCGCGTGAGCATAATGGTTTCGAGCGGCAGACTATTCTCGTGGCGAAGCATAATGAGATGGCGCAGGGCGATTGGGTCGGTCGCTATATACATCGAACGGCGCTCCTCCGTCACACGGATGTCGCCCGTGAAATCTACCTCGCCCGACCTGACAACCGAAAACACATCGGGATTGGGCAGCAGGCGCGGCACAAAAGGAATATCAAACAGCTCGGTCAGCCACTCGCAGACCAGAGCGCTAAAACCGCCGATGTTTCCGTCCACATTCATAAAGGCCTCGGTGCTGGGAACGGCGCCGTATATAAACGCGTCTGTTTGCGCTTTAATAGCTTCGATGGCATCTATATCTTCTGCCGTCACACCGGGTATGTCCCGATATGAAGAAAAAGCCGTCGATGAGCCGGATGCCCGATTATCCGTGTCTAGGCACCCCGAAACAACCACAAGCAACAATAGTGCGGAAAGGAACGAGAATACCAATTTACGCGCAGCTCTCATCTAACCCTCCTGTAGGAAGTGTCGAAAACTAAACTTGACATCTTGCCTTGTCTGACCTTTAATCTTAATGCAAGAAAAAAGTGCCAAGGGAGAAAATCGCTCCCTTGACACCTTTAGCTTTACCGCGATGCCCTCTGTAAACGATTGCTCCTGACGTGAGGCTCCGCCCCACAACCCAGTCGCCGTGAGCTGCGACTAAATTCGCTTACGACCGAAATGAATTCGGTCTGCGAATTTTAGCCTCCGCTTCGGCGCACCACGCTTCGCGCGGTGATAGCACCCTAGGGTGCTATAGGATCACTCGCTTGCCATGCTGTTGAGTTTCTTTGTCAGGGCGCTTTTCCTGCGCGCGGCTTTGTTCTTGTGGATCAGGCCCTTCGTCGCCGCTCGATCGACTGTCTTGACGGCATTTTTATATGCGCGCTCGGCTGTTTCGCGATCGCCCGCGGTGGCCGCAGCGTCAAACTTTTTTGTGTTGGTTTTCATAAGCGACTTAGCCGCTTTATTCCTTGCAGCCGCTTTTTGCGCAATCAGAACTCTTTTCGAAGCGGATTTGATATTTGGCAACCTTCGCACCTCCTTCCATTGGAGCAATAAATAACGCAGATAGACATGGTATCACTCCGACGCGCTGATTGCAATAGTTTTTTGAACTTTTTTTCATTTTACGAGTGCAAAACCCAACAAAATTGGATATAATAATGTAACTGTTTAGGTGGTATCGCAAATCTTACAGGTTCGTCGTTGCGAGGAGCGAAGCGACGCGGCAATCCAGAAAGAAACCTGACAATCGGCGCAAAAAGGACTGGATTGCTTCGCTGCAGCTCGCAAAGACGGGGTGTGCTGAACAGTTACATTCAACCATGTAAAAAGCTTTGATGGCTTTACAAAAAAACAGGGAGGAAAAAACAATGCAAGAAAAATTCGTAGCGCTCACCCCCGTACAGCGGGAGAAATTGGATGAACTCAAGGACAGCGCGAAATTGGATGCGTTTCTTTTGGAAAATGGTTGTGAGTTGACAGTCGAGGAAAAAGAAATGCTGATCGATTTCATTGAAACCGGCAAGCTGCCGCTCTCGGATGAACAACTAGAAAACGTGGCGGGAGGCGGACTGGTGGATAATGTCATAACGGGTGTGACAAAAGTGGTGAAAATTATTCAAGGGGGGAAGTGAAGGAATAGTATGAAAAAAATGATTACTATAGCGATGGCTGCTCTGCTGATTACAGCCTTGCTAACCGCTTGCGAACTTAATTACCACCCCAGCGGCTCGACCATTGTATCGGGGGTAGTGCAAACACCTGAAACGACGCCGGAGGATGAGCAACCCACAAATCCGTCGGGCGCGGCGAATCTGAAAATAGAAGGAACAATCCTTACCGAAGCGGATGATGGCGGCAGAATAAACATTGACTACATATTGCTCGACGGTTTTGACGACACCACACTACAGGACGCTATAAACGGTGAAATATACACATTCTTCATGTGGCCAACGGTCAGCACGGAAAACGAGAGCAAAAACACCACCGTGACGGCGGAGTATGATATCATCGGCGGCAAATATATCAGCATCCGAGCATACGACTCGATATATGAGGATGGAGCCGCCTATCCCGCAAACAATTTCAGGGCAATTATGCTCGATTTGGAAACAGGCGGATATGCGGTATGGGTTACTGATTTCATAAACATTGAGACCGTCGAACGCGATGGGATGCTTGTCGAGTATAAAAATGTCGGCGATTTGCTAATAGGCGGCAGCTTTGTGCAAGTCTATCCCGAAGAGAGGTTTAACGGGGCGGTTGAAATGTTCGCAGATCGGCTCACCGAGGATGTGTATAGTTTGGAATTCTATCTGACCAAAACAAGCGTCGGGCTATGCGTGACCGGCTTGCCTAATGCGGTGGGCGGATATTTGATATTTGAAGCGGATTACGGCGATATAAGACCACTACTTACGGAAAAGCTTTTGTCGATATTGGAATAGTGCTTCAACAGGACAGAACCTGCTGAAGCACTCCGGAAAACCCACAATGACTGTTCAGCGCCCCCTGTCTTTGCGAGCCGCAGCGAAGCAATCCAGTCCTTTTTGCGCCGATTGTCATATTTCTTTCTGGATTGCCGCGTCGCTTCGCTCCTCGCAACGACGAAACTGTGAGATTTGCGATATCACCTGAACAGACACTAAATAATCATATAGGAACTCACAACCTACCCCCGCTACACTACAACGTCGAATATTCTCATACCGCGAAGCTCCGCCCATTTTGCGTATGGCTGCTTGTTTGCGCCTTTGCGGAAGTCGAACGTCAGCAAGTAGCCCGTTTTCAAGCCTTTGGCGTCCAAGTATCCTGCCAGTTGCTCATAGGCCTTTTCGTGTCCCGCCTCGCCCTTCCACAGCTTCAGCTCAATGATGAACTGCTCGCTCCCGAAGTCCACAACTATGTCCATCCTTCGCAGATCCGTGAGCTCGCTCTCTATGTGATAGAACCCCTGCCCGTTTATCAGCGGCCTCAGATACGACAGGAAAAGCATGCGCCCCTCGCGCTCGATGAACTCCGCGTCGCGCTCGCTAAACATCTCCGCGTAATGCTCCGCGAACTTCCGCAGGCAAAGCTCCATATCAAACCGCCCGCCCTCTGTCACGTCGCGCTGAAGCACTCCCGTTATCCGCCTTTTTGACAGCATCTCGTCTTTCGCCATGAAGTGATTGCATATGATGAGCTCAAACACCCTGTTTGACACTGTCGCGCCGCCGTCCTCTTCCTTGATGATTCCGTATACCCTCGCCATTTCGACGGCAGGGCTGCCGACGGCGAAGGTCCTCTTCTTGCCAAGCATCAGAATACCATATATCAAGCTGTACAGGTCTTCGTTGTTTTCGAGATTCTTGTACAAATCATCGAACAGCGTGTTGCTTTCAACAAGGAAACTACTGACCGACTTTTGCACCCCCTGCCGCGACCAGTCCTTGCCGAATTTCGTATCGATGTGTTGGCATATCCTCGAAACCAGAAACGGGTATCCGCTCGTGTGGCCGTGTATCTCTTCGGCTATTGCCCGGACATCCATACCTGTATGATGGTCGGCTTCATACTCCAAGAGCATCGTGGCTATTTCCGTCGGGTCGAACGACATATCCACCTCGAAGTCCGCCGCTATGTTCCATGGCGAGTTTTTGAACTTGTTTTCCTCTGCCGAAGGCGTGTAGACCCCCTCGTTTATCAGCTTCAGCTTGATGTTCTTTATATCGTACACCCCCGCCAGAATGACGCTTTGGAAGGTGTAGTCCTCATTTTGTTCGCGTTTTAGGTATTTATCACGGAGCAGCCCCAAAAAGTGCAGATATGTCCTGTTGTTGCTCGTCTGGTCCACCTCGTCGATCATTAGCACAACTTTCTTGTTCTCGGTCATTTTGGTTATGTGGGCGCCCAGTTCCACAAAACCCGACACCTCCCCATTTAGCCAGCTTTCCCTGTACTCTTCGGATACGCCGGCGAACTTCAATGCCCTGTGGATTAAACATAAAAACATTTGGCAAAACGCAGCGGCGGACTCGAAGCCTTCGTCGCCAACCCCCTGAAAGCTTATTGATACCACGGTGTACTCATCTTTCAACACTTTGCCGAGCATAAACAGCGTCGTCGTCTTGCCGTATTGCCTCGCTCGGTTTATCGTGAAATAGTCGCCGTAGTCCACCATCTCTTTGATTTTCGCCAGCTTGCCGCTTATGTCGACCATATAGTGCTTTTCGGGTATACATACCCCTGTTACGTTGAATCTTTTCATCTTCTTAGGGCCTCCTCGGAAAATGTCGTGCGTGTCAACCCCTATTTTAGCATAATTTCAAAATAAGTGTAAGCAAAAAGTTTTCCGAAAAATGAGCATCCCTTTTCGCTAACTCGCGTGTATAACAAATCAAAAGGCCAATTCTGTCAATTTTGAGAGAATTGGACGATATTTTTCAGATTTGGCTATAATAGCTATAATAAGGCTTATGTTCTATGGAGGGATGAACAGTGACAATCAATAAAACATTGGAGGGTGGAAAGCTTACCCTCGACATTGAAGGCAGGTTGGAAAACACCACCTCGCCGCAACTGCAAGAAGTGCTTATCAAAGCATTTGACGAGGCAAACGAAATAGTGCTGAACTTTGAGAAACTTGGATACGTGTCCTCTGCGGGATTGCGCGTACTCCTGATGGGGCAGAAAGTAACGAAGAAGAGAGGCGTATCCATGACTCTTACCAATGTTTCAAGCGAGATTATGGACGTGCTTGAAATGACCGGCTTTGCCGACATGCTGAAAATAGTATGATGACACTCAAAGGAATATCGCTAAGAGCGAAAATACTTGCCATTGTGCTGCCTTTTGTTGCCATAATAGGCGTCGCGTTTCTTGTCTACTCGCTGTTCACGACCGAGAATTACAAGATGCTGCGGCTAAGCGGCATAGAGAAAACGGTGGAGTTTGAAACCGAGAAAGTCAACAAGACCATTGCCGAAATGGAACGCGCGGCAGTAGTCTTTGCGATGGCAGGGCAGCTTGCATATGATGCGCAGTCACGGGCCTTTGGAGAAACGCTTGCGCAGGAGCTATTGCGCAGCTTCCCCGTTGCGCTCGGCGGCGGATTCTGGTTCACGCCCTATGCCTTTAACGAAAGCACCCATCGCGAAGGGGTATATGCGTTTTTCGATAAGGAAGTTAGCGAGGTTCGGCTCGACGACACCTTCTTTATCGATGACTATGACTATCACGTCCTAAACTGGTACACCGACATAGCGAATTTTCTAGCCGAACCGCATCAGGTCGTCTGGACTCGGCCTTACATTGACGACACAGGCTCATACGCGCTGATGACGACGGCGGGCGCGGGGTATTTCGACGGGAGCGGCAAGCTGATCGCGCTGTCCACGGTGGACTGGGAAATCGAGGAAGTCATAGCCAACCTCTCGGCCATCAAACCCACGGAAGGCAGCTTTGTCCTGCTGTGCGTCCCGGAACAAAACTATATTATTTCCAATACATATGTCATGGACGGCGCGGGTACACCTCTCGACAGCCTTTCGTGGGACATTGCCGCTCATTCCTTTGAACTTGACGGCGTTGCCTACATGACATTCAAGCGGGTTATGGGCAACGGATGGCTCATGTCGGTGCAGATACCCGAAAACGAAATATTCGCCGAGGCCGAGCGCCAGAACAGCCGCTTCTCAATGATTATCGCGCTGTCAGCGGCGCTTATGCTGTGTACGGCGTTTTTCCTGATATCAAAGCTTATAAACAAGCCGCTCCGAAAACTGGCGGATGGCGTTTCCCTTCTTGGGCTTGGCAACCTTGACGTTTCCATAGACTTGTCCACAAAAGACGAGCTGGGAATGCTTGCGGAGACGTTTAACAAAATGACGGCGGATTTGAAAGAAGCCATTGAGGCAAATGCCCGCGATCGCGCGGAAAAAGAACGCATCAGCGCGGAATTAAACATTGCCACGCAGATACAGTCCAGTATGCTCCCATGCATTTTCCCCGCGTTCCCCTATCGCGAGGATTTTGACATATACGCCAGCATGCAACCTGCGAAGGAAGTCGGCGGCGACTTCTACGATTTTTTCCTCGTGGACGAAAACACCCTCGCCGTGGTTATAGCCGACGTATCGGGCAAGGGCATACCCGCCGCGCTGTTTATGGTCATCACGAAGACGCTCATTCAAAACACCGCGCTCTCCGGTAAGCGCCCGGAGGTAGTGTTCGGGATTGTGAACAGGATGCTTTGCGAGAATAATGACGCCAATATGTTCGTAACCGCGTTTTTAGGGTATTTAGACATCCCCACAGGAAAGTTTACGTTCGTCAACGCAGGGCATAACCCCCCGCTGCTCAAAAGAGATGGCGAGCCTTGGGGCTGGCTAAAGGCGAAGGCGGGTTTCGTCCTTGCCGGAGACGAAGACACGTTTTATAGGCAGCATGAAATAACCTTGCAGCCCGGCGACGAGCTGTTCCTATACACGGATGGCGTAACCGAGGCCGCCAACAACGAAAACGAGCTATTCACCGACCCGCGCCTGCTTGAAACGGCAAACAGCAACATCAACATCAATTTGCCGCATAACGAGTTCGCGGTATCGATAAAACATAAAATAGACGAGTTCGCCGACGGAGCAGAACAAGCCGACGACATAACAATCCTAACCCTACGCTACAACGGCCCCGACATCAATCAATAACGCGCTCTTCGACAGCAAATTACATGGTACACAAGAAGCGATTAATGGCAGGCTTATCTCCTTCATATTTTTGGAATTGGAACGTGAAGAAGCCGCATAATGTCTTTTTGTGATTCAACCACCCGTTCGGCAATCAAGTCACAGAATGATTCTGCATATCCTTTCTGTTGGTAATGCCGTATATACGACATATAGTCCATTCGCAGAACAGGCGGGATAACAGCAAGCATATAGCCGTCCTGAATAAGCGCAGTATTCATCAGGAGCCTCGCTACTCTTCCGTTTCCATCGATATATGGGTGAATTGTTACAAATTTCAAATGCAGCATAGCGGCAAATCTGACCGGGTGCATTGCGTCGCGCTCTTCTTCTATCCAGCGTCCGAGGTCTGTCATAAGTTTATCAAGCTCGGACGAAGCCGGAAACACATAATCCGTTCCGGTAATAATTACAGGAACTTCACGCCAAACTCCGGCACTTTTTTCGTCAATGGACTTAAAAAACAAATGGTGGAGCAATTTTATGTCCTCTACGGTAATCTTTCGATTGCCAAGCAAACTGAACATATAATCATAAGCGAGAGAATGCCCCACCGCTTCAAGAGTATCACGCAAAGGCTTTCCGCCGATTGTCAGTCCGTCCTCAATCAACACTTTGGTTTCCATTTCGGTCAGCGAATTACCCTCAAGCGCATTAGATGACCATGTAAGACCGATTCTGTAATAATCTCGAAGCTGCCTTAATATATCTCCCTCAAAAGGGCGGAGTCTGCTGATTTCGTCCTTATATATGTCTGTTTTGATTAAAATATCACTCATGATTTTCAAATCACCTCTTGATTTCTATTATACAGTAAAAATATGAGTTATTCAAGAAAAAAGGACTGCCTCACGCCAGAGCTGTGTTTGCAGTCCTTTTTGATTACGGTGAATCCCCTATTAAAGTAAAGATTAGGCTTTGCCAATCGATCCAAAAATTTCCATTTTTTCTTTGACCGCTTCTTTAATAGCTGAAACACCAGGAGCTAATAATTTGCGGGGGTCAAATCCTTTGCCCTCTAAATCTTTTCCTGCTTCAATATATTTGCGGGTCGCATCGGCAAATGCCAGCTGGCACTCGGTATTAACATTAATTTTTGCCACGCCTAATGAAATTGCTTGCTTAATCATTTCAATCGGGATTCCTGTTCCGCCATGGAGAACAAGGGGCATATCACCAGTCAGCTTTTGGATTTCATCAAGCGTATCAAAAGATAAACCTGCCCAGTTGGAGGGGTATTTGCCATGGATATTGCCAATTCCGGCCGCCAGGAAATCAATGCCGAGATCCGCGATTGCCTTACATTCTTTTGGATCAGCGATATCACCCGCGCCAACAACGCCGTCTTCTTCGCCGCCAATCGAGCCAACTTCTGCTTCAACAGAGATGCCCTTTTCGTTGGCATCGGCAACCAGCTGTTTGGTTTTTGCGACATTTTCTTCGATAGCGTAATGAGAGCCGTCAAACATAACTGACGAGAATCCGGCTTCCATACATTTGTAGCAATGTTCAAAGCTGCCGTGGTCTAAGTGTAAGGCAACCGGAACAGTGATGTTCTGGTCCTTTATCATGTTAACGACCATCCCAACCACCGTATTGTAGCCGCCCATATATTTTCCTGCTCCCTCGGAAACGCCAAGAATAACCGGCGAATTACATTCTTGGGCGGTCAGCAGAATCGCCTTTGTCCACTCCAAATTGTTGATGTTAAATTGGCCGACGGCATATTGCCCGGCTTTTGCTTTCTTAAGCATTTCTTTTGCTGAAACTAACATAACTTTTCCTTTCCTTTCTAAGTACGCTTTAATATGATCTTTAATTCGTTATTATTATAAACCATTTATGGGGAAATTGAAATAGAAACGCTCATTATTTTGCATATTTTTTGCAGAATGAAGATAAGACTGGGATGTCTTCTTTGACAATGCCCCAAACAACATCTTTTTTAATTTTGCCATATTTATGGGCAAAAATATTGCGCATTCCCCGGATTCCAGTCCATGGGATATTATTATGAAGAGACTTAAATTCTTCCGACAAATTTATGCTTAATTCGCCAATTTGAAGGATTGACATACTGATAGATTGAAAATAATCAACATCATTTTCAAAAATACAAAGCGAATCCCCATATCTTAAAATTGAATTTTCAATGTTATTGCAATATTCAATGATGTGCCTAAGAATCTGGGTATCTTTATCGTTCATAAAGCAAAATCCTCTCATTTTCTACCTTTTCAACAAATTCATTGCTTAGGCTATCTAAGTCGATGAATTTATCACTTAATTCAATAATATCAACCCGCTTATTAAAAGTATCAAGGACATTTTCATATAATCCGCCAAAATCAAGCAATGAAATAATTTTAGAATTTATTGGGTCAATCAGTAAATCAATATCACTATTTTCAGTCGCTTCACCCCGGGCATATGAACCAAACACATAAACCTTGGGCAGTCCATATTTAATCGCTATTGGTTCGATTTTCGCTTTTATCTCATCAATAGTATACATGATTGCTCCTTTCAACAATAAATCTCAATCGCCTGTTTGATGTTCCTGATTGTCACATTTGCATGGCGGCCGCCAAACTCACCGTCAAGCGTCCAAGGTATTTCATCATTGGTGATAAAACAAATCTTTGCGGTTTTAAAATTGTGCATTAACTCGTTATTATAATTGCGCTTTAGCATTGCCGTAATCAGATTATTCAGTTCGAGAGGGTTTTTCGGCTTTTTAACCAAGGTAACCTCAAAAAGGCCGTCATTCAGCTTGACTTGCTTTCCGGTCAAATTCTTAAATCCGCCCACCGAAATTGAATTGGTGACCATGCCAAAGATAAAATCATCTTCCAGCTCAATTGCTTCCGCGATTACCCGCATCCGGCAGACACTTAAATCCGTCAGCCGCTTAATCCCCTCAAGGATATAAGCGGTTTGCCCGATGGCATTCTTGATGTCCTGGCTGGTTTCATAGGAAACATCGGTGAAAAGCCCGAATGCGGCAATATAAACAAAATTCGCATCATTCAAATATCCAATGTCACAAGCAAAAGCATTGCGCTGGCAAATCCGCTCTGCCGCTGTCAGCATATTAGAAGGTATTCTTAAATTGCGGGCAAAATCATTGGTTGTCCCGGCCGGGATATAACCAAGCGGAACGTTTATTCTTTGCTTCATCATTCCGCCAACCACACAATCAAGAGTGCCATCACCGCCGCTGCAAACGATTAAATCATAGCTTGCCGCTTTTACCCGTTCTAAAATTTCGGCAACTTCACCTAGGGCCTGGGTTGGGTGGGCAGTTACAACGAAGCCGGCATTTGTGAAAATATCAATGATGTCAAGAAGATTTCTGCGGATTTTCGCCTTTCCGGCCCGCGGATTATAAATGAAAAGTAATTTCATATACACCCCATATGGAACAAAGAAAAAAAATGGAAGTTTTTCATTGGAAGTTTTTCCATTGGAAGTTTTTTCCATTGGAAATATTTTCCATGGAAATAATTTCCATCAAAATTTGCCTACGATTTTAGGTAGTTGATGATTTCATTGGCGGCTTCAATTTCATCAACGCCATCGGTCATGATCGTTACGCTTTCGCCGCTTCTCATTCCCATGCCCATCATTCCCATAATGCTTTTGGCATTGACCTTTTTGTTCCCTGAAATCAGATAAACATTACTTTCGTATTTGCTTGCCATCTGGACAAGGACGGCAATCGGTCGTTCCTCTAAGCCGCTGGCAAGACCGATTACAATCTGTTTCTCAATCATTTCTATCCTCCTAAAATTTAGCGCATAACCTTTGTTTTTGCTATTTCACTTAATTTCCTTAAGCGGTGGTTTACGCCCGACTTCCCAATTGGCGGGCTTAATAAAGCTCCTAGCTCTTTAATCGTAATATCCGGATATTCAAGCCGTAATTCCGCAGTCTGCTTAAGATTGGGCGGCAGGCTGGCAAAGCCGATTTTATCCCTGATATAAATTATGTCCTCAATCTGGCGGGCTGCCGCGGACACGGTTTTGCCGATATTGGCCGTTTCACAGTTTACCTTACGGTTAACCGAGTTCCGGACTTCTTTCTCAACGCGAAGGCTTTCAAGCTTGAGCAAGGAATTATGGGCGCCCATAATATTAAGCAAATCAACTATCGAAGCACCCTCTTTAACATAAACAACAAAATTCTTTTTCCGCTTAATGACCTTTGACTCAATCGCAAAGCTTTTAAGCACTTCTCTTAGCTGGGTTACCTGCTCTTCATGATCAAAGACAAACTCAAGATGGTAACCGCCTTGGGGATCGCTCATTGAACCAATGCACAGGAATATAGTCCTAAGGTAAGCCCGGCGGCAGCAAGTACTTTTAATCAATGTACTAGTAATCCCGTCTGGACTTCTGGCCTTGTCATAATATCCAAGTGCTTGCATTATTGTCAAAGCGTCCGCCTTTATATTAAATGCTTTCGCCAATAAAGTAAAGTACTTTCTTTTAATTGTTACGTTTTCTGTTTCAATAACAAGTGCCGTCACACTTTCTTCACTTAATAACAACGCGCCAAAAAAATAAACTATCGGGGCAATTTCCGCCAATTGGCAATGGCGGGAGCTTGGAATTATGTTAAGGAGTTCTGCTTTTACTTCCGCTGAAAAGGACATCTTTCACCTCATTTCCAATATATCACGATGCGAAATCTGGATCAGGTAATTATCATTATCTTTTAGGTTGTCATAGAGTTTTTTTGCCAAAGTCACGCTGCGGTGTTTGCCGCCAGTACAGCCGATTCCAATAATAAGCTGATATTTTCCCTCTTTGATAAAGGCCGGGATGAGGAAATTGACCATGTCAGTCAATTGCTTGAGAAAGGTTTTTGCTTCTTTATGCTCCATGACAAAATCACGGACTTCTTTATCTTGCCCGGTTTTGTATTTTAGGTCATCAACATAAAAGGGATTAGGCAAAAACCGGACGTCAAAGACCAGGTCGGCATCAATTAGGATGCCGTTTTTAAAACCGAACGAAACTATATTGACAATTAGGCTGCTCTTTTCTTCATTTTGGGAAAAAATTTGTTCCATCTTAATCTTTAAGTCACGGACCAGCAGGTTTGAGGTATCAATTAGATAATTTGAAATTGCTTTCATGTCAATAAGCATTTCTTTTTCTTTTCTGATTCCGTCTTCAATGCGGCCCTCCGGGGCATGGGGGTGAATCCGGCGGGATTCTTTGTAGCGGTTCATCAGCACTGTTTCGTTGGCATCCATAAAAAGGATATCAAAGACATAGCCGTTTTTCCTAAGTGCTTCGAGCTGCTTTTGGACATCGCCAAAAGGGTGGCCGGAGCGGACATCTACTCCGACGGCGACTTTTTTTACTTCATGGTTTTCAATGCAAAGTTCGATGAATTTTTCGATCAGGGGGGGGGGCAAATTGTCAACGCAGTAGTAGCCGTTGTCTTCGAGTATTTTGATTGCAGCGCTTTTGCCGCCGCCACTCACTCCGGTGACGATTACAAGTCTCATTCGTGCGTCTCCTTTGCCTTAAAAGTCCCCTAAAAATATGATTTCTGGCTCAAGTTTTATATCAAAGCGGTCATAGACTCTTTCTTTGGCTTCTTTGATTACTTCAAGGATATCTAAGGCTGTGGCGTTGCCCTCATTGATGACAAAGCCGCAATGTTTCTCTGATACGCTTGCCCCGCCGATCGAAAATCCTCTTAAGCCGGCTTCCATAATCAGCTTTCCGGCAAATTTGCCGGGGGGACGTTTGAAAGTGCTTCCGGCACTTGCATATTCCAAGGGCTGTTTTTCACGCCGCCTTTTCTTAAGCTCGTCTATCTTTTGGTTTATTTGCGCCGCGTCACCTTTGGCAAGGCGCAAGGTTACCGCAAGGACTATATATGGGCGATTTTTAACGACACTATTACGGTAAGCAAACTCCATCGTCTCATTGCTTAATACCATTTCCTCACCTTTAGAATCCATGACAAGGACCGATTCGGTGATTGATGACATTTCCCCGCCATAAGCACCTGCGTTCATTACGACAGCCCCGCCAATAGTGCCGGGAATGCCGGAAGCAAACTCCATTCCGGCAAGGCTTTGGCTGGCTGCAAGTTCTGAAACACGCGAAAGCATCGCCCCGGCTTCTGCTACAATGCAGTCATCTTTTATGTTTATCCCATTTAAGCATTCGCTGATTGATAAAATTACGCCTTGATAACCTCTGTCGCCAACCAGGAGATTGCTTCCGTTGCCGATGACAAAATAATCAAGCTCCAGCTTGCGTAAAAATGGGACCAAGCTGATTAACTGTTCTTTTGCGCTAATCCGGATAAAAAGATCCGCTGGCCCGCCAACCTTAAAAGTAGTGTGGCGGGACATTGGTTCATTTACCAGCAAATTTTCTACAGGAACAATTTGTTTAATATGGTTTAAGACTGATTGATTGATCATAATACCTCGATTAATAGCTGTTATTTATATAATACGATAGTTACAGATTCTTATTCCTCTTCTTCCTCGTTACGTTTCATCGACTCTTGGAAGCGGCGGTACAGTTCTTGGGTTGCGTTATAGCCCATTTTTTTCTGGCGGTGGTTTACGGCGGCTGATTCACAAATCAAAGCAACGTTCCGGCCAGGGCGGACAGGAATGCTATGGCTGACGATTTTATTCCCAAGATATTCGGTGTATTCTTCTTCAAGGCCAAGGCGGTCATATTGCTTTTCCTTGTTCCAGTCCTCAAGATGGACAACTAAGTCAATGGATTGGGTATCTTTTACGCTCGAAACACCAAACAGGGTTTTGATGTCAATAATGCCAATTCCGCGCAGCTCAATAAAGTGGCGGGTAACATCAGGCGCTGAGCCGATTAAGGTATCGTCACTTACCTTACGGATTTCGACCGCGTCATCGGTGACTAAGCGATGGCCGCGTTTGATAAGCTCAAGGGCCGCTTCTGATTTTCCAATTCCGCTTTCACCGATAATTAAAACTCCTTCGCCAAAAACGTCAACTAAAACACCATGAATCCGGATGCAAGGGGCTAGCTTTACATTAAGCCAGCGGATTATTTCCGCCATAAATGATGATGTTGATTTTTTCGTCATTAAAAGCGGAATTTTCCTTTCAATCGCGATTTTTAGGAAAAGTTCATCGGGTTTTAACTCCCGACAAAATACAATCACGGGAATATCGCATGAGAGAAGCTTGTCATAAATTTCTTCTTTCCGTTCCGGCGAAAAAGACTGCATATAACTATATTCGACAAAGCCGATAATCTGTAAACGCTGAGGCTCATAATGCTCAAAATACCCGGCCAACTGAAGAGCGGGGCGGTTAACGTCCGAAACAGTAATTTTCGTCTTGCTGATGTCAATCTCAGGCGTAAGATTCCTAAGTTTCATTTTTTCGATAATGCGATTAAGGCTTACACTTTGCATAAAGCTCCCATCTGGTATATTGATTTTGCAGTTAATATTTTATATTATAGCAACTCTGCGAGAAAAAGTAAAGATTAGCCGTTGCACGAAAGTTTTTTAGCTTTCCTCTATCTCCCCCGCGCGGAAAAATCGATAAATAACCTTGGCTGCTGATTCGGGAATCTCCGGAAGGGCGGAAAGGGTTTCAATTGAGGCCGCCTTTATTTCATCGATTGATTTAAAATAGCGCATTAGGGCTTTGCGGCGGGCTGGGCCAATGCCGGGGATTTCATCAAGGACTGACTTAACCTGCGCTTTTCCGCGTAATGAGCGGTGAAATTCAATCGCAAAGCGGTGGGCTTCTTCCTGAATGCGGGTCAAAAGCTTAAAGCCCTCACTATTTTTATTAATTTTTATTTCTTCATTCTGGTAAAACAAACCGCGGGTACGGTGATTTTCATCTTTGACCATTCCGCAAACAGGAATATCAATCTTTAGCTCCGCTAAAACCTGCAAAGCAATATTAACCTGCCCTTTTCCGCCATCCATCAAGATAAGGTCGGGGAACTTGGTAAAGCTGCCAAACTCTTTTTCGAGGCCCTTTTCATCTAAGCGGGCTTGCTCCAAAGTCCCATGGCTAAGCCGTCTTTTAAGCACCTCTTTCATACAGGCATAATCGTCCGGCCCGCTGACGGTCTTTATCTTGAATTTGCGGTAATCGCTTAACTTTGGTTTCCCTTTTTCATAAACCACCATTGAGCCGACATTGGCAAAACCGCTGATATTAGAAATGTCAAAAGCTTCCAGCCGATTAATGGCAGGCAAATCAAGCAAGCTGGCAATTTCTTTTACCGCGCCAATTGTCCGCCCCTCTTCGCGTTTAATCCTTTCTTTATCCTGGCTAAGAATCAAGGAAGCATTTTTTGTCGCCAGCTCAACCATTTTTTCTTTTGCGCCAATCTGGGGAATTTTAATATAAACCCGGCTGCCCCTTTTTTTACTAAGCCATTGCTCAAGGATTTCGATATCGTCAATTTCTTCGGGCAATACCAATTCCCGGGGGATAAAAGGAGTTCCGCCGTAAAACTGTTTGATAAAATCAAGCATAATCTGGCTGGGCGCAGTTTCGGCAGTATGCGTCATGTAGAAATGCTCACGCCCAATTAATTTGCCCTCACGGATAAAAAAGACCTGCACAACGCTTTCATCTTCCGCGGTCGCCAGGGCAAGAATATCTTTATCCTCACCGTCAATATCCGTTATTTTTTGGCGCAAGGCGACTTTTTCAACACTTTGGTACAAATCACGATAACGGATTGCTTCTTCATAATCGGTATTTTCTGACGCTTCTGTCATTTTTTTCTGTAAATCTTTTAATGTTTGCGCATAGCTTCCATTTAAAAAATCAATCGCTAAACGGATGCGGCTTGCATAATCTTCTTTTGTCGCATAATTCTGGCATGGGGCCGAGCATTGCTTGATATGGTAGTTAAGACAGGCGCGGCCGCTCCCAATCTCACGCGGCAAGCTCCGGTTGCAACTGCGAAGCTGATATAGTTTATTGATCAGCTCGATGCTTTCCCTGACCGCATATGCGCTGGCATAAGGGCCAAAGTAGCGGGAGCGGTCTTTTTTCATTTCGCGCGAAAAAAGGACACGCGGATATTCCTCGCCAAGGGTTACTTTGATATAGGGGTAAGTTTTGTCGTCTTTTAAGAGGGTATTATAACGCGGTGAATACTCTTTGATTAGGTTGTTTTCAAGAACTAATGCTTCCAGTTCCGAATCGGTTATGATTACTTCAAAGCGGCTGATTAAGGAAATCATTTTGTCAATCTGCGGACCGCGGCCAGATCTGCCCTCCTGGTCTCGGCGGAAATAGGATCTGACCCTGCTCCTTAAGCTCTTTGCTTTCCCGACATAAATAATGGCGTCTTTATCATCACGCATGAGATAAACACCAGGGCCAAGGGGGAGGTTTTTTAGTTTGTCTTCGAAATCTGGCTTCATATTTGGATAGGATCACTTTGGCTCTAGTCGTCTGAGGGGCGGCGGGAAAAACGTCCGACCCCACCGCTTCTTTTTGGCGGGGTATCATCATCGATTGTCACATCTAAAACCGAACCGATTGGGTTTGCTTCTTTTGCTTCGGTTTCGGCTTCGGTTTCAGTTTTAGCTTCAGCAATTTCTTCCGGTTCTTTATTTTCTTTTTCGGCTTTTTCTTTAATCTCTTCTTGTAACTTTTCTTCTTTGGTTGCCAGGCTTGGGCGTTTTTCCGAATGGTCTTCGCCATCCTTTACTGGCTCCGGTTCGGGAAGGCCTTTTGCTTCCCGGTAAATCTTCATAAATTCCTTGCCGCTGATTGTTTCTTTTTCGATTAAATAATCCGCCAGCTTGTCCATTAGCTCACGATTGCCAGCCAAAAGCTCTTTTGCTTCATCATAGCAGGTTTTCATCACCGCCATAATCTCCGCGTCAACATCAGCCGCGGTGACATCAGCGCAGGTCAAATGGGCTCCGCCGCCAAGGTATTCGCTTTCAACTGTTGCAAGGCCCATCAAGCCGAATTTTTTGCTCATTCCAAAGCGGGTAATCATATTGCGGACGATATTTGTCGCCTGTTCTATATCATTGGCTGCCCCGGTTGTGACAGTATCAAATACCAATTCTTCCGCGGCCCGCCCGGCCAGCAATGAAACCAAACGGTCATTGAGTTCCGCTTTGGTTTGCAAGTATTTTTCTTCTTCGGGAACGTGCATTACATAACCAAGCGCCCCCATTGTCCGGGGAACGATTGTAATTTTCTGAACTGGTTCAGAATTCTTTTGCAACGCGCTGACAAGGGCGTGTCCGACTTCATGATAAGAAACGATTTTCCGTTCCTCTTTGCTCATAATCCGGTCTTTTTTTTCTTTGCCGACCAGAACTTGCTCAACCGCGTCAAACAAATCTTTTTGGTTAACATAATCTCGCCCGCGCTGGACAGCGTTGATGGCCGCTTCATTGATCATATTGGCCAAATCCGCGCCAACTGCTCCGCTTGTCGCAAGGGCAACCGCATCAAGGTCAACCGTTTCGTCCATCGAAACATCTTTGGCATGGACTTTTAATATCTCAACCCGCCCGCGTAAATCAGGCTTATCAACAATAATCCTCCGGTCAAAACGGCCGGGCCGGAGCAGGGCTTTATCAAGAATCTCCGGGCGGTTGGTTGCGCCGAGAATCAAAACCCCTTTCGAGGTATCAAAACCGTCCATCTCGGAAAGAAGCTGGTTTAAGGTCTGCTCACGCTCTTCATGCCCGCCGCCGTATTTGTTGTCACGGCTGCGGCCGATTGCGTCTATTTCATCAATAAAAATAATGCACGGCGCGTTTTTCCCGGCATCTTTAAACAAGTCACGGACTCTTGATGCACCGACGCCAACATACATTTCAATAAAATCAGACCCGGATAAAGAAAAAAATGGGACATGGGCTTCGCCGGCAACTGCTTTTGCCAGCAAGGTCTTGCCTGTTCCGGGCGGGCCGACTAAGAGCGCCCCTTTCGGAAGCTTTGCCCCGATTTTGGCATAACGGCCTGGATTGTGAAGAAAGTCAACTACTTCCTGCAAGGATTCTTTTGCTTCATCTTCACCAGCAACATCGGCAAAGGTAATGCCAGTTTCTTTTTGGACATAAACCTTTGCGTTGCTTTTCCCCACGCTAAACGGGCCGCCGCTTTTTGACATCCGGCGGAAAAGAAAGCTTAATAATGCCCACATCATCAGAATTGGCAAGACATAACTTAGGACTAAGCTAAGCAGCCATTGGGAATTGTCGGTAACCTCACCTTTAATCTCAACCTTGCTGTAATTAAGCAATCGTGCCGTCAAGGTATCATCGTCCTCAACTTTGCCAGTATAATAGGTAATCTGGGCTGGCTGGCTGTAACCATATGAAAACTGCTGCTCGGCCGCTGGCATATTGACCGGGGTAATCGTTACCCGGTCACTTCCGATCACAACGGATAAGACTTCACCGGCATCAAGCATTCTTAGGAATTCATTGTAAGGGATTTCCATTACTGTTGAGCCGCTAAGCATCCGCACAAATGAACTCACTAAAACAATCGTAATCAGCGAGGCAATCAGAAAGAGGATTATGCTTTGCTTTTTGGGGTCATTTCCGCCGGGGCCTTGGCCGGGGGCAGGTTTTTGGCTGTTGTCGCCGCTCCCTTGGCCTGAACCAGTACCCGGAATATCAAATTCGTTTAGGTTGTCGTTCAATATATTATCCTTTCGGGTGTTATCTTTCCTATTATAAGTGCAGGGTTACCTAAAAGCAATGTTTTAATTGTGAAATATCAATAAACTTTTGCAAAACTGGAAACTAAATGATATAATCAAAATATGAAAATGGGATTTGATAATAAAAAATATGTCACATTGCAGTCGGAGAAAATAGCAAAGCGGATTGCTAAGTTTAATAACAAGCTTTATCTAGAGTTTGGCGGAAAGCTGTTTGACGACAACCACGCGGCCAGGGTCCTCCCCGGCTTTCTTCCCGATAGCAAGCTAAAAATGCTCCTCGAATTAAAGGACCAGCTGGAAATTGTGATCGTCATTAGCGCGGATTCAATTGAAAAAAATAAAATCCGCGGTGATCTTGGCATTACATACGACCAAGAACTGCTCCGCTTAATTGATGCTTTCAGGAATCTTGACCTTTATGTAAGCAACGTTGTGATTACCCGTTATAATGGGCAAGCCGCCGCCGACAAATTCCGGCAAAAGCTATTATCCTTAAGCATTAAGTCAAATCTGCATTATGATATTGAAGCCTATCCAAGCAATATCGAACTGATCGTAAGCGATGAGGGTTTTGGCAAAAATGACTTTATCGATACAACAAGGCCGTTAGTTGTCATCACCGCACCCGGCGGAGGCAGCGGCAAAATGGCAGCCTGCCTTTCGCAATTATACCACGAACATAAGCGCGGCATCCCGGCCGGGTATGCCAAATTTGAAACCTTTCCGATTTGGGACAAGCCGCTAAGGCATCCGGTCAATCTTGCTTACGAAGCCGCAACTGCGGACTTGGACGACATCAATATGATTGACGCTTTCCATCTTGAAGCTTATGGCGAGCAAGCCATTACTTATAACCGGGACGCTGAGGTTTTTCCGGTCCTTGCGGCCATTTTCGAGAAAATTCTGGGGTACTGCCCTTATAAATCACCAACCGACATGGGGGTCAACATGGTTGGCAGCTGCATAATCGATGATGAGGCCTGTCAAGCCGCCGCCAAGCAAGAAATTTTACGGCGTTATTATCAGGCGCAGTATGACCTAAAAAACGACCGGGTTAATAAGGAAGTCCTCCAGAAGCTGGAGCTATTGATTAAGCAAGCGACTGTGACAAAGGAAGATCGGCAGGTGGTTTCTGCCTCAATGCTCCTTAAGGAAGTGACTGGCCATCCGGCGGCGGCAATTGAGCTAAAAACTGGTGAAATTGTCACCGGGAAAACGACGGCTTTGCTTGGGGCGATGGCGGCGGCTTTGCTTAATTCGCTCAAAGTCCTGGCTGGAATTGACCATGACCAGCACCTTATCTCGCCAAAAGCAATCCAGCCGATCCAAATCTTAAAAACCAATTATCTTGGCAGCATTAACCCAAGGCTTCATACTGATGAAATATTAATTGCCCTGTCAACAAGTGCTTCCGATGACCCCGCCGCCAGGCTTGCTTTAGAGCAGCTGCCAAAGCTGGCTGGCTGCGAAGCGCATTCAACGGTGATTCTTTCGCCTGTTGATGAAAATATCATTCGGCGGTTAGGCCTAAATCTGACTTGTGAGCCAGTTTATGAAACCAAGCGGCTGTTTCATCGGTCCTTATAAAGAAAGGTTAAGGAAATTGAATATGCAATATCGCAAAGACCGCTACGGCAATCAAATTTCAATCCTTGGCTACGGCTGTATGCGCTTTACCAAAAGCGGCGGGCGGATTGATCTTAAAAAAGCCGAAACAGAACTGATGTTCGCTATTGAAAATGGCGTTAATTATTTTGATACCGCTTATATTTATGGCGGAAGCGAAGCTGCGCTTGGCGAAATCCTAAGCCGTAACAATGTCCGGGGGAAAATCCATCTTGCGACAAAGCTTCCCCATTATCTTATCCGCAACATGGAGGGAATCGAAAAAACCTTTAATGAGCAGCTTAAGCGGCTGAAAACAGATTATATCGATTTTTATCTTTTCCATATGCTTAATGATATCGTCACATGGGAAAAATTAGTAAAGGCAGGTATCATAGATTTCCTTAACGACAAAATTAAAGCCGGAAAAATCCGCCAAATTGGCTTTTCATATCATGGCAACAGCGAAAGTTTCACTCGTCTCCTTGATGCTTACGACTGGGATTTTTGCCAGATCCAATATAATTATCTTGATGAAAATTCCCAAGCCGGAATCCGCGGCCTTAAATACGCCCATGAAAAAGGGCTGCCTGTCATTGTCATGTGTCCACTAAGAGGCGGCCGCCTTGTGGACCAGCTTCCGGATAAAGCAAAAGCCCTTATCCAAAATGATGCCAAACAGCGGACCGCAACCGAGCTGGCATTTAAGTGGCTCTGGAACCAGCCAGAGGTTACCTGTGTCCTCTCCGGAATGAATAGCCTAAAAATGGTCAGTGAAAATATCAACATTGCCGAATCTTCCAAGGCACTTTCTTTTGATGATTACGATGACCATCTAATTGATGATATCCGCCGTGAAATCATGCACAAAACAAAAGTCGCCTGTACTGGCTGCGGTTATTGTATGCCCTGCCCTAAGGGTGTTGATATCCCTTTGGCTTTTTATTGCTACAATATGCTTTATTCCAGCAAGAAGGGAATAAAAATGGAATATATGCAATCAACGGCAATGCGAAAAGAACAGTCCAGCATTTCTAATTGCAATGGTTGCAAAAAATGCGAAAAAGTCTGCCCGCAAGCGATTCCCATTTGCGCTGAACTAAAAAATGCCTCAAAGAAGCTTGAGACATTTTCTTATCGGCTTATTAAGTGGGCGGTGAAGAGCTTTAGGTTGTTTTAAAAAACTAAAATATCCAGAAATAAAATAACACTAAAAGACCGAGCCCGATTCGGTAATAGCCAAAAACCTTAAAATCATTTTTTCTGATATAACTAAGCAGGAAACGAATTACCACTAATGAAACGATAAATGCCGTCACCATTCCGGTGATAAGAATCACAGCTTCAGAGCCAGAAAATGAAAATCCGAATTTTAATAACTTAAGCAAGCTTGCGCCAGCCATGACCGGAATCGCAAGGACAAAAGTAAATTCTGCGGCGATTGTCCGGGACACACCAATTAACAATGCGCCGATTATCGTTGCGCCAGAGCGGGAAGTACCGGGGAAAATGGCTGCGATTAATTGGAAAATGCCGATAATAATTGCCGTATAATAGGTAATTTCGGCAAGAGAATTTATCTTGGGGGCTTTATTTTTATTTCGGGTTTCAATAATGATAAAGGCGATTCCAAACAAGATTAAAACCAAAGAGACGCTGACCGAATTATAAAAAAGGCGTTCAAAGGCCTCATCAAATAAAAGGCCAACAACGGTTGCCGGAATGCAAGCAACAAGCACCTTTAACCATAATGAAATGATATCTGTTTTGACATAGAACGCGCCGCCGCTTTCTCTTTTGCCAAAAGGAAAAATTTGGGGAAAGAAAAGAATCACAACCGCAAGAATGGACGCAAACTGAATGACAACAAGAAACATCTCCCAAAAACGCGGGGTTACTCCGGTGAACTGGATAAATTCCTCAACGAGAATCATATGCCCGGTACTGGAAATCGGAAGCCACTCAGTAACGCCTTGGACAATGCCGAAAATAATTGCTTTGATGATGTTTAGCATGAGCTTTTCCTTTCAGATTTATATTCTTTTTCCACAAAGCTCCGAAGCACCGGAAGCGACCTTTTTACTTTTTCGGTATCAATGCAATAGGCCATCCTAAAATATCCGGGACACCCAAAACTGTCAGACGGGACCAGGATAAGGTCATATTTCAAAGCTTTCCGGCAAAAAGCGGTTGCGTCTTCCTCCAGCGCCTTAGGCAGGATATAAAAAGTCCCCCCCGGCTTCGTTACATTAAAACCCAGGTCTTTAAGTTCATGATAAATCAAGTTCATATTTGTCTCATAAATGCTAATGTCGGAAGTTACTGACAGCATTTCGGCGATGGCAAGCTGCATAATTGAGGCCGGGCAATTATGGCCGATGCCACGGGAAATCTGGCCGCACATCAAGGCAAATAAATCAGCGTCGGCACAGGCCGGGTTTACGGCTAAATAACCAATCCTCTCGCCAGGAAGCGAAAGCGATTTTGAAAAAGAATAGCAAGAAATGCTATTATCATAAAATGAGGAAACATAAGGCGTTTCAACACCAGCAAAAACTATTTCCCGGTACGGCTCATCAGAAATCAGGAAAATATCATGGCCGTATTCTTTTTGTTTTTCCAATAATAAATCAGCTAGTTTTTTAAGAGTGGCAGCAGTATAAACCACTCCGGACGGATTATTGGGAGTGTTGATTAATACTGCCATTACTTTTTCATTAAGGTGCTTTTCTAACTGTTCAAAATTTATCTGGAAGCTGGGCGTTTCAGCCGGGATTACTGTAAGCTTTGCCCCGGTCAAATTGACATAGGGATTGTATTCAGGGAAAAAGGGGGCAAAAGTCAAAATCTCATCACCAGGGCCCGTGACCAGACGGATCGCATGGGCCAAGGCACTTGCCGCCGCCGAAGTCATAAAAATATGATTTGCCTTGTAATCCATCTTGAAACGCTGGTTCAAAGAAGCCGCGACTTTTTCCCGGACGGTTTGAATCCCCAAGCTGGGGCTATAACCATGCAGCTCTTGCGAAGACTTCTTATTTAGAAGCCCGATCATCGTTTCGGCAAATTTTTGCGGCGCGGAAACCGATGGATTCCCCAAGCTATAATCAAAGACATTTTCATAGCCAATTTCTTTGCCGCGGGCCGCCGCAAATTCTGCCAGCTCACGGATGACAGATTTGCCTTTAAGCATATCTTTATATTGTTGTGATATCATGTATTCTCCTTAAGCATTCTGATTAGATGGAGCAGCATGGAGTAAAAAATAAAACAGGCACTAATGCCTGTTTTATTATATCTGATAAATATTCATAAGTAAATGGCTATTTAACGTTGCCTTTGCGGAATTGTGATGGTGAGACACCTTTCACTTGCTTAAATGCTTTGGTAAAGACTAAGGCATCCATGTAACCACATGATAATGCAACACTTTCGATTGACGCTTTGGTCTTTGCAAGTAAGATGCAAGCCTTTTCAATCCGGTAATCAGCTAAGAACTGATGCGGTGAAACTTCAATCGCTTCCATGAACAGCGTGTAAAGATAACTGCGGTTAATCTGGACATAATCAGCAACATCAGTAATTTTGATCGGGTCACAGAAATTGGCGTGGATAAAGTCAATCGCTTTGCTGACGTAATTGTCAGTACGGTTAACTTTACCTTTCGGGGAAGTGGCCGTATTCTCAGCTAAAATAGCAATGAGGATATTGAAGTGGCCATTTCTCTTAAGCTCAGCGGTTAATTTGTAAGTATTGTTTGCCATGATTTCAGTCAAAGTCCTATGGATTTCATCATTTCTCTTTGATTTGAAAAGTGGCTTTTTGACTGTCAGGCCTAAGCCTTTGACTAATTCATCGGAATCACTTCCAGCGAAACCAACATAGCCATAAGTCCAAGGGTCATTTTTGTCTGCATGAAAATATGCAAGCTCGTCCGGGCTAATCAGGAAGCCGTCGCCTTTACCCAGCTTATATTTCTTCCCGCCGATGGTAAAGAGGCCGTGCCCTTTGAAAATATAATACATCTGGTAGTATGGCTTAATCGCCGGACCAAAACTTTCAAGAGACTCTGCCTTGATAATGCCGCTGTTGCATACAAATACGTTGCCTAATTTTTTGTCGATAAATTTTAGATCTTTTACTTTTTCCATTTTTTCCATACTTTTCTCTCCGCTAACATTTTTATAGTACATTCTTGTCCCCTTTATCATCATATCAATTGCTTCATTCCTAGTCAATAATTAAAATTGTGCAAAATCCCTTTAAATTTGTGCAATTGTGATGAATTCAAGGAACTGTACCTGTCTAATTAGTATCTATGCCCATTTTATCTTATTTTTTTTCTTTTGTCAATTAGATGTTTATAGTATATACTTAAATAAGCAGCAGGTATTTATCAACGGAAGACCGCAGATCAAGAGTTAATATAAATTGCATATTTAAGCGAGGAGAGACCCATTATGAAACGCAAAATTTTTATTGATGGCAGTGAAGGAACGACAGGATTAAAAATATTCGACCGTTTTAAAGAACGCAAAGACATCGAAATAATGAAAATAGAAAGTGAAAAACGCAAAGACATAAACGAACGGCGGCGGCTAATTAATGAATCCGATGTTACGTTTCTTTGCCTGCCTGATGAAGCTGCCAAGGAATCAGCTGCGTTAGCCGAAAATGATAATGTGATTGTCATTGACGCATCAACGGCACACCGGACAAAAGCCGGATGGGCTTATGGGTTTCCGGAATTGTCAGCCGGACACCGCGATATGATATCCAATGGGAAAAAAATAGCCGTTCCCGGCTGCCATGCCACCGGGTTTATTTCCTTAGTCTTTCCATTAATTAAAGAGGGTATCATCGGAGCGGATTATCCGCTTACAATTAATTCGATCAGCGGGTATAGCGGCGCCGGCAAAGGAATGATAACCGAATATGAAAAAGAAACAAGGATTAAAGATTATGACGCGCCAAGGCTTTATGCTTTGGCACAGCACCATAAACATCTTCCGGAAATGAAAAAAGTGTGCGGCTTAAACCAAGAACCAATTTTTAATCCGGTCATTGCCGACTATTTCCAAGGGATGGTCGTTTCTGTTCCGCTTTATGCAAACCTGCTTTCTAAAAAGTACAAATTAAACGACCTAATAAATGTCTATCATGATTTTTATGCCCATGCCAAATTAATCAAAGTTGTCCCGGCCGAAAGCGAAGCGATAACTTCCAATTTCTTATGTTGCAACGGCATGGCGGGCCGGGACGACCTCAAAATTTATCTGGCCGGAAATGATGAACGGATTGTCCTTTATGCCCAATTCGACAATCTAGGCAAGGGGGCTTCCGGCGCGGCCGTCCAATGTATGAATATTGCGCTAGGGTATGATGAGGACACAGGGCTTGTTGCAGGGCTGGTTGGGTAAGGATAGGTAAGAATAAGTAAAAATCTAATGCACTTCATTTATAAAGTGAGGTGCTTTATTTATGCAAGCAAAAAAGAAAGACAGGCTTTTCGGCCTGTCTTTTTATAGAAGTGATAGAGAAGTGCTAGATAATTCCATTTGGAATACATTGACATTGTACCTTAAAAAAATAGTAATTTGCCGCCGATGTCAAAATTTGTATCTTTTCATGTAAAAAATTGTCAAAAAAATGTGATTCAAAAATGACGCGGGCAGAATTAATTTCCCCAAAATAAAAAACGCCGCCAGACGGCGACGCATAATTTATTTAAATTAGGGCAAAAATATGCCTAATTACCTTGGCGGAAAATTATTTCCCCCTCATATACTAGCCCTAAGCGTTTACGGGCTGTTTCTTCGACATACTTCATTGTGTTGGTAAATTTTTCCTGATTTTCGATTTCCCTTGCCCGCTCATGCTCATTGGCGATTTGCTCTTCAAGTGAAGCTTGTCTTTCAAGATAGCTTGATAATTTGCCGCGCATGGAATAACTGCCAATTGAGACAACAACCAACAGCATTAATACTACCAGCGTAGTAAGGAACATACTTAATTTATTCTGTCTTTTTTTACGGTATGCGCTTTTTCTTCCCATAACGCTCCTAACTGCTTTTCATGTTTACATAAGTATATTTTAACCAGTTTCGCCTGTAACGTCAACTTCTTTTTTGCAATTCTATTAATTTTTTTTGATTTTGCATTAATAAATATGTATTTCTTCTGTAAAAACATGAAAATCTTCCTAAGCAAACGCAAAATTTTCCGGCACATAAACAAAAGCGGCTTTAACAAGATCTTAAACGCCTTAATAATTATTGCTGATGTGACATTGACAAAAGACTGGCTTAAAAGCTTCTTATATATAAACATCCCAATGGTGGCGCCAAAAACCGCAAACCATCGCAAAATCCCATTATTCTCATGGTATAATACGTAAAAAACCCCCATCGCACATACCAGCCAAAAAATCAAGTCTTCAATTGAGATAAAAATAATATTATGGCGGATACATTTCCTTAAAATTAACAGCCAATCATAAGCAAAAGTAATTATAACGCCAACAATTAGTGAATTTATGAAAAAATCCACTTCCATCAAAATGCCCTGGCTCATGAACCCCCCCCTTTTTTATCTGAATAGTTTTTGCAACAGGGATTCATTTTTGCCTTGCTCGCTACCCGACTCCGAATATGTAAAGCTGTCAACCCTGCCATCTAAATCCACTTCACCTTTATCCAAAGTGAGGCGGTTAATATGAAGATCGCTTCCTTTTATCATCAACATACCTTGCTCGGTTTCCAAAATAATCTCTGACACATCAAAAGATAACACATCGGTAATGCCGCTAATAGTACATGTCCGCCGATTTTGCAGGGTCAGCTTATGTGTCCGCTTATTTATGTTACTTAAGTCTTCCATTAATATTTCCCTTCTTTGTGAAGTCCTTCTGATTTAATGTATGTGGGAAATCCTAAATTTATAACGGGTAATTTGAGATATCAGCAAACGTAATAAAAGGTGCTTCTAAGGCCGATTCCAGCATACCAATATCACGAATACCATCACTGCCACCACTGTACTTCAATAATAATTCATGCAAGATAATTATTTGCTCTCTTGTCAGTTTTCTCATTTTGCCAATACCTTAAATGCTTCCAAATGGCGCTTAATTATGCTCTCCCCCACTTCCTGTACCATTGCATTATCAGCAGGCTCCTCCTTTAACATCTGACTGTATTCCATGAGGACGTAACGTGGTACATTATTTTTCAATATAACAGCAACACCATTTTCATCAACTAACCTTGCAACTCTTGAAAAATTCTGATTAGCGTCTGTGATCGAAACTAGATTATTTGTATTTACCTGCATTTTCACCTCCAAAAATTTGATATCCTTATTATAAACCATATTTAGGAGAAATACCACCTATTTCTGCTTTTCAGTCTGATATAATATATTATATACTCATTTTTATTTTTCAAGGGAACGCAACTTGATTAAATACGCTTAAACCAATCACGTTTCTTATTTATTAATACCGCCACACCTGCGCTAATCACTAACATAACAAATACCAATCCAATAACTGATATGGGATTCGCCTTTTTAGTGTTATTATATTCATTTAATAGTATTTCCTCGACGATTTCACCCATCAAAATATAATACGAAGCATGGTTAATCGTAACTGTCACCGAACCATTATCATTCGATTTTAGTTTTCCATAATCGGAAATTCTTCCGTCATCACTTACATAGAATAAGGTAAAACTATCTCCATTTATCCCTGCTTGCTCTATTTTTTCAAGTAATATATCAAACGAAATCTCAAAACCAAATTCGCCAATCGCTTTGGGAGCTATCATTATTGAGTTAGCAGGAATATTAACACCATCGATAACACTTGAGCTATCAGTTAAGGTTATTTCGATATTGCCATTTCCAATAAACGGTCGTCCGTTAAGGCGGAGGCGCCTTGAGGATGGGATTGCGTACCTTGATTTACGGGGGTGCTTTTTTGATTTTTGCGGGCTTTGGCTTGATATCCGTTGAATGAATCCAGCCTAAAACGCCGTTATCAAGAGCGATTTCATTTACGGTATTATCTACACCAGGTGGGGGTTGAGTTACTCTCCGTGGCGAAGGTTGCCAGCCACGACAGGGTCCGGGTTGCCTGTTATCGTAAAGTAGCGGCTCGTGCCGTACAGCCCTACCCCTGTCTTGCTGTTTTTGTTGCCGCCGGGGGTAGAGTGCCGCGCAGGAAGATGTGAAGAGCGTTGCCAGATGGAGAAACCTCAACGTAGGTTGGAGGCAGATTGGCGGGGATATCATCGTATACGTCTTTGAGTATCTTACCGTCTGTAAGGCAGTTGTTGATGTCTATGCCGATGATGCCCGATTCTGCGGTGAATACGAAGCCGATGCCGTTAACTATGAGAATTTATCCTTGCCAAGCAATGCTTCATCAAGCGTACCTCATGTACTCGGATCTGCGGGGTGGCTTTAAAGCCTGTATCAGGGTTGTAGGGTGCTTTTCCTCGGTAGCTTTTCTCGTCACGCTCCGAACGCCAGCAGAGCCATTGGCGGAGGTGGTGCAGTGATTGGGTGATGCGGGTTTAGTCCAACATAAAAAATTTCTCCCGAAATATCGCTGCTATTAGCTTATTCCGGTATAGGTTGGACAGTTGACTGGTTGGTTTTGTTGTGTCGAAAATATTTTCATTTATGAAAAATGTTGTTGCGAATCATGGAGAAATGTGGTAGAATTTAAAATGTGAAAATCACTTTGGACATGGGGGTGCAACATGGAATACTGTAACTTTTGTAATATTCCAAAAAATAAGGCGAATCTTCCAGTCGCTGATACAGTATTGTTTGAAAATCAAAATTTTTATGTTATAACCTCGATAGGGTGCTTAGTGAAAGATTATTTAATGATCGTGAGCAAAAGGCATATTGTTTCTATGTGCTACTTAAATAAGAATGAAAAAAAGGATTTCCAATGTCTTGTAAACAAGTTAAAGAAGGTATTATTTGACATACACCAATTTTATCCAATTATATTTGAACATGGCGGTGTTAATCACGATATCAATAGAAGTGCATGTTGTATTATGCATGCCCACGTTCATATTGTGCCTCATGTATTAACAAACGAAAAAGAGATGATTGATAAATTGTCGCTAATGCAAATTAGTAGCTATGCGGATTTATTTGCTGATATGTATGAAAAACCGTATTTATTCTTTTCCAATAATTATGGCGATATGTATTTACGTGATGTTATTGATATAGTGCCAAGCCAAATTATCCGTAAATGGATTGCTCATGATATTGGGATTAATGAAAAATGGGATTGGAAAGAATATCCCTTTGACGAAAATATAATCTCAACAGTAGAGAAAATGAAATTATTATTACCAAATTATAACACAAGGGGGATGCTTTAATGAAACGATACCAAATTTTTATAAGTTCAACATACCTTGATCTTAAAGAAGAGCGAGCAGCAATTTTTGAACACATATTAAAATTAGGGCATATTCCAGTTGGTATGGAACATTTTGGTGCTGCGAATGATGAGCAATTTAATCACATAAAACGTATAATTGATGTGTCAGATTATTATGTTCTTATTATAGGAAATAGATATGGTTCTATAGCAGAAGATGGGGTTAGTTATACAGAGAAAGAGTATAATTATGCTATCAAACAAGAAATCCCTGTTTTGGCGTTTATTCATAGTGAGCCCAACTTGTTTTTTTCAGTTGATAGATCTGATACAACAGAAAAATCTAAAAAGCTTCTGACAAGTTTCAGGAATAACGTTTCAAAAAAAAGGTTGGTAAATTTATTAAATTGGACGACTCCTGATAAACTTGCAAAAGAGGTAGGCGTGTCTTTAATGCAAGCGTTCAACATTTACGAACGTCCTGGCTGGGAGAGGGTCTCAACCTTTGAGAATTCAATATTATTAGAACAGTTAAATAATTTAAAAATCGAAAATGAAAATTTAAGCAAAGAGTTGTTGGCTAAAACTGAAGAGACAAAATGCTACTTAAATAATTTAGTAGGAGCTTTTTCTGATGTTTTTAGTAGTACAAAATACATTAAGAATCTCCGAATTTTTGGGGTTACTACCGCAACATTACAGCCAAAGTTAATTGATTTTCCTGATTTATTTATAGAAAAATGCACGATATTGTTAAGAAAATTTCCAGATGGTAGTGGCTTATTTAGTTCATCATACGAACAAACAAAAGAAGCTGCTATAGTTAGATGGAACGAATTAATAATAAATGGAAGAATAAAAGAAATAACAATAATTGAATACGACAAGTATCCAGATATATGGTATTTAATTGCTGATGAAAAGCATTTATTAACAGATATATTTATTATGAATGATAATGACACACCATATGACATTCAATTAAATAAAGCTGTTAAATCTATAACATCTTCCACACAGATAGGGAATGAAATCGTCAAAAGATACATTAATCAATTTGATAATTATGTTAATTATTACAGAAATATAAATGGAGTTATTCTAGAGAAACAATACTCAAGGGGTGCAACATGATAAAAGAAAGTCATAAAAAAACAGATTCTTTATATTTGATAAATAAATTTAACGAAATAATGCATGATGTTTCTATGCCATTCAATAACGAAAGACTTCTTAACGCGAGTGAAGTAGCTAATCAGATTATTGAAAGCACGTTGAAAGCATATGAGAATATATGCAATATTTATGATTATAAGAGAAGCCTAGAGCTAAAAGAAATTGACAAAAAAACATGGGCTATATTAGTAAAATATATAAATAAATACATAGCTATTGACAATGAGAATATTAAAATGCTTGATGTAGGAACCGGAAATGGAAGGGATATGATTTATGCTCAAAACATTGGATATGATATTCATGGAGTCGATAATTGTAATGGATTCATAAAAATATTACAAAGAAATTACGAAGAAGGATTGCTTAAAAAGCGTAATTATAAAAAATGCGATATGCGCAATTTGGAATATCTTGATTCAACTTTTAATGTTGTACGGCAATATGCTTCATTGTTACACCTTCCATTAATTTCTGAAGGATTTACTGTGGATTTAGCGATAGCGGAATCTTACAGGGTGTTAAAAACTAATGGTCTTATTTGCATATTAGTAAAAGAGGGAGGGGCATCATTAGAACTCCACGATACAAATGAAGGTATGGGAGCGAGAGCGTTTCAGTATTTCACACATTTTACCTTGAATGAAATAGTAATGCGAAATGGTTTCACAATTATATATACATCCGACGAAGTAGAATTGAGAAACGATAAGATAATAAATTGGATTTATTTGATAGCGCAAAAATTGTAGGCTTAAGGTTGTTTTATGTTTTATGCCGCTTCGCTATAAACAAGATTCTTGCTCGTCATAAACGACTCTATACTGGCTGCCCATAAAGCAAAATTTATTACCAAATGCAAGTATTAACTGCTTAATATTCGAAATCAAGCTGCGTGCAAAAACTCTTTCGTCAGGGTCGTGTTCATCTTCGATGTTGATATAATCGAGCAAATACTCATCTTTAAATGCTCTAAGAGCGCGTTTTGCTTGCTCCTTTTCTGATAATGTATTAATGAAGTTGTTGGGCATTTCACCGAGTTTTAAATACATACCTCCACGCAAATATGATTTAAGTGCTTCTACAGTCCAAAAATTAGCCGCACATTGCGAGATATAGTATAACCTACCTCTAATATTTTCTCTTTTGCCAAAATTTCAGAATGATGTGTAAAACCAACCTTCAAAAAATCATCTATAGAGAAACCGTCAGCAATAATGCCACTTATATGTTGAATGAGTAGCCCTAAATCAAGGAAATTGTCTGATTTTTGACTCGTTGGTAAATCGCCAGTTAATGACTGGCGTTTTGAATCTTGTTCAGGTTTATCTAAATCGCCAGTTGATAACTGCCGAATTGATAAAGACTGCCATGCTTTTATTGCTCATTTATATGCCTTTCCAAATCGTACGTTTTCAAAGGAGGACTCCCCTTATCCACCGACTTCATCGTCGGGAACAAAATCACATCCCTTATCGCTGGTGAGTTTGTCATCAGCATGACCAACCTGTCAATGCCAATGCCTATTCCGCCAGTCGGCGGCATTCCGATTTCCAGCGCATTGAGGAATCTTCATCAATTTGATTGGCGGCCGCTTCACCCTGTTTGCGCAGCTCCTCTTGTGCCATAAAGCGTTCGCGCTTAAGATTGTTCCATGTATTCACTATCTTTTGATAATATGCAATAAACATTATGGGAGAAATATTCTCGTAAAAACGGTATCTTGGAAACTAGTGTAAAAGCTAATGAAAATGGATTATTGCTTGCATTAACTCTATAAAAATCGACTCTCAAACCGCAACTATGTAATAATTCATCAAAATATCTCAAAGAGTATTTATTAAGCCCCAAATCATAAATAGATTTGATTCTGTTATTGGCTCTCTTATTTATTCTACTTACAATGGTTCTTTCAGAGAATATCAGATGTCCCCAAGGTATTATTGACTTGGTTCTTCTATGGTCACCGTATGGCGAATTATATAAAGGTCCAAAGCCAATAAGTATTTTCCCATCTGGTTTTAAGCGTAAAATTATTTCGTTTAGAACATCTTTCAATGGGATGATGTGCTCAAAGGCATCTTTAGATAATATTAAGTCAAAATCGTATTGCTTTAAGTCTTTGATGTCGCAACACTCAAACGAAAGTTTGTTTTTTAGATGTGGAAACCGAGTATTTAGTTTATTATTCGCAAATTCAATCACATCCGCATTAATATCGCAACCGGTTACTTTGCCCCCCCCCATTCCGCAACATTAAAGCACATCTGGCCTTGACCGCAACCAACATCAAGCACTTTAATTCCACTAAAATCCATGGGATATTTCAGTCTTATAAAGAACTTTCTATTACTATCTTCTGCTTTTTTTATAGCTTTAAGTTTTTTTTGCTCATTTGTATATACTTTCATCTTATCTCACTTTCGCAAATCAAAATATGAATATGGAGCGTGTCCTCTTAATAAATATTGGTCGTAATTTCTGGCACTCGCCATCTCAAACCCTTGATTCTACTGACTCCCCTTATCCACCGACTTCATCGTCGGGAACAAAATCACGTCCCTTATCGCTGGTGAGTTTGTCATCAGCATGACCAACCTGTCAATGCCAATGCCTATCCCGCCAGTCGGCGGCATTCCGATTTCCAGCGCATTGAGGAAATCTTCATCAATTTGATTGGCGGCCGCGTCACCCTGTTTGCGCAGCTCCTCTTGTGCCATAAAGCGTTCGCGCTGGTCAATTGGGTCGTTTAATTCGGAGTATGCGTTGGCAAGCTCACGGCCAACAATAAACAATTCAAAGCGTTCAGTAAGTTCTGGCTTGTCCGTCTTTTTCTTTGCTAAAGGCGTTATTTCAATGGGGTGGTCAAGAATAAAAGTCGGCTGAATTAAATGCTCTTCGACAAACTCTTCAAATAAGAGGGCTAGAATATCGCCCTTTTTGTGGTGTTTTTCATAATGAATGCCTTTTTCATCAGCAATTTTCTTTGCTTCTTCAAAAGTTTTGACCGTATCAAAATCAATGCCAGTATATTTTTTCACCGCTTCGGTCATCGTAATGCGCAAAAAAGGCTTGCCAAAGTCAATCGAGTTCCCGCCAACTTCGATTACTGTTGTGCCTAGGACATCTAAGGCAACATGGCGGAAAAGATTTTCCGTCAGTTCCATCATTCCATAATAATCAGTATAAGCTTGGTAAAGCTCCATCATTGTAAATTCCGGATTGTGCCTTGTACTCATTCCCTCGTTCCGGAAAACACGGCTGATTTCATAAACCCGCTCCAAGCCGCCAACAATCAAACGCTTAAGGTAAAGCTCCAAAGAAATGCGCAACTTCACGTCTTCATCAAGGGCATTATAATGGGTCTCAAAAGGGCGGGCCGCCGCACCCCCGGCATTGGCCGTAAGGACCGGGGTCTCGACTTCCATAAACCCTTGTCCATCAAGATAACGGCGAATCGAGCTAATAATCTTTGACCGTTTGATAAAAGTATTTTTCACTTCATCGTTCATGATTAAATCAATATAACGCTGGCGGTAGCGCAGGTCAGTATTAACAAGGCCATGGTATTTTTCCGGCAAGACTTTAAGACTTTTTGAAAGCAAAATAATTTCATTGACATGAATGCTTTTTTCGCCTTTCTGGGTACGGAAAACCTCGCCTTTTATCCCGATGATATCGCCGACGTCATATTTTTTGAATTCGGAATAGGCCTCTTCGCCAATACTGTCCCGGGCGACATAACATTGGATATTGCCCGGCAAATCTTGGATATTGCAAAAAGAAGCCTTGCCCATGACCCGTTTCGCCATAATCCTGCCAGCAAGCGAAGCATTTGTCCCAATCAGCTCGTCAAAATTATCTTTGATTTCCTTGCTGTGATGGGTAACTTCGTATTTGTTAACATGGAAAGGGTCTTTGCCAGCTTCTTGAAGATTGGCCAGTTTCTCTCTGCGTACTTTCATGAGTTGATGGATATCTTGTTCCGGCGGCTGATTATTTGTAATTTCGCTCATGTACACTCCTTAAGCTTGTGGCTTTTGCTTGGTTAATGGGGACGGTTATGAATTTCCAAGACTTCATATTTCAGCGTCCCGACCTGGGTATCAACGGTTACGATATCGCCGACTTTGCGGCCAATAAGGGCTTTGCCAACTGGTGATTCGTTTGAAATCCGGCCTTTTAAGCTATCCGCTTCGGTTGAGCCGACAATTTTGTACTCCACCTCTTCATTAAATTCAACATCACGGATTTTTACTTTGCAGCCAATATTTATGGTATCTAAATCAACCTCATCTTCAACAACGACTTCGGCATTTTTCAAAATCTTTTCTAAGTCTTCAATTCTTGTTTCAATATCGCGCTGCTCGTCTTTAGCCGCATCATATTCCGCATTTTCTGATAAATCGCCATGCTCCCTTGCTTCTTTGATTTTTTCCGCAACTTGCTTGCGCCGGACTATTTTCAGTTCTTGAAGCTCATCTTCATATTTACGCAGTCCTTCGTATGTCAAAATATTTTTTTTCTCCTCCATGATAGAACCCTTTCTAATACTTTATTTTAGCAACGTACCCATGCAAAACTAAACTTCCTGCGGGGAGCGTATAACTTTCGTATTATAACCATTTTTCACCATAGTGTCAAGAAATTTTAAAGTTTCACTTTCGCCGCTCCATAAATCAAGAACAAAGGGGCGTTTATGTGTAAATAGATTGGGTGACGGCCGTTTAAGATTCGTGGTCAGAATGCCATATTCACTATAAAAAAAGTCGGAAAGTTCTGCGCAAACCCCCTCCTCGCCGCCGACTAGGGTAACTGTGTTAATCCGGGGCAAATGCGGGTATAAAAGCGAAGCGATTGTATCTTTAACCCCGATCCGGCTTTCGGGCGGCAAAATAATCTCCACTTCCGATATTTTTTCGCGTTCGCAAAGCATTGCCTCCAACAGTGCCATTGGCGGCAAGTCATGGTATTCTTCGCCCCCAAGCAGGCTGCGCAGGTCTGGGTGGATATAATAATCATCGGGATTAATGATGTTAAAGGCTTCCTGCATATATCTTTTTAGTTTTTCAGGTTTCCAGGCTTGTTTTTTGATAAAATTATGCTGGTATTCGGGAATCGGGGCAAAATAATACTGGAGATAACCCTTGTGGATTTTCCCATTGCGGGCAGAACGGTAGATAGTGGGCGGAGTCGGATCCCACGGGTGAGATTTCGCGTAGGTATTTTCTTGGAGCGTCAAGTATAAAAGGCTTTGGGTGTGAATGCGTGTTCTCATAATCGAGAATATGCAAGGCGCGTCCAAATTATGCCATTAATATACCCACGCCTTTCAAAGTCTGGAGACTATGAGCGTAGCTCATAATCTCAAACCGAATCGTAAATTCGGTTCGAATCTATGATTCGGATTTTTAACGTCCGTATGTATCGCATAAATCCTTGATCTTCGCCGCCAAAGCAAGGTCGGCCTGCCCGGGAAGCAGCCGCCAACGCCAGTTTAAGCCGCCCAAGGTCGAGGGTATGTTAATCCGCGCCTCATCACCAAGATTTAAGTAGTCTTGGATTTGGAAAACCGCAAGATCCGCGCAAGACGCATATCCCGACCGGATTACCGCCCATGGGATATCGGCATTCCGCTTTACGTTCAGGTATTTGCGGGCAAATTGGCGTTCTCTTTGTTTACAGCGGGCAAAATACCCGGCTAAAGGTTCATTATCATGTGTCCCGGCATAAACAACGATATTTTTGACAAAATTACCCGGCAGGTATTCATGAGTCCCATCGGTCGAAAATGCGTAAATCATCGGTTTCATTCCCGGATAGGCTGCCTTGTCACGCAGACGGATGACGGCATTGCTTACCTCGCCCAAATCTTCAGCGATAATCTTTTTTCCGTCCATAACTGAATTAATCGCGTTAAGCAGCTTTTCCCCCGGCCCAGGCATCCAGACCCCCGGTTTTGCCGAAGTGCTTCCGGCTGGAATCGAAAAATAATGAACAATTCCAACAAAATGGTCAATCCTAATGACATCAAAAAGCTTGACCGTGTGGCTCATGCGCCTTTTCCACCAAGCAAAATCGTCCTGCTCCATTTTGTCCCAATCATATAGCGGATTCCCCCACAATTGCCCGTCAGCGGAAAACATATCAGGCGGAACTCCGGCCACATTAATCGGTTTTCTTTTCTCGTCAAGCAAAAACATTTCCGGATTGTCAACAACATCTGCGCTGTCAAGTGCAACATAAATCGGAATGTCGCCAATTATTTCAATTCCTAAGCCATTGGCATAGTCTTTTAGTTTTTTCCATTGCTTGAAGAAATAATATTGGCAAAAAAACCAAAATTCCGGCGGATAATCTTCTTTTTTGGCCATGAAATCAGCATAGCCGGAAAGCCAGCTGTCATGTTCTTCTAAAAAGGCTTTATATTCAGGAGTCCCCAAAAGCTTTGAGCGATCAAAAGCTTTTTTTAGCACCTTATATCTTTTTTGATAAAGCAAGTGGTAATCGATATAAACTGGGTCATCGCCCCAACTGCCCGCCACTTCGCTTTTTTTAAGCAAGCCCTCTAAAATCAAGGCATCAAGATCAATAAAATACGGATTCCCGGCAAAAGCCGAAAAACTTTGGTAGGGGCTGTCACCGTAGCTAGTTGGCCCAAGCGGCAACACCTGCCAATATTTTTGCCCGGCTTTGACAAGAAAATCCACAAAATCATAAGCTTCTTTACCAAACGCGCCAATCCCATATGGTGACGGCAAGCTTGATACTGGCATTAAAGTCCCGGCACTCCGGGCCAAAGGTTTTTGCTTTTTCATATTTTACAGTTCCTTTCATGTTACCACTTCCACATTACAACCATAACAATTTTAGGTTAAGCTGTCAAGGCATTACAATTAACGGCATAAATTAAAAGCAGCTCTTCCAGTTCCCCAATGCTTTCAACCTCGCAAACCCGGCGGCGTAGTTCCGCGGAATGAGAAAGGCCATTCGTATACCAAGCAACGTGCTTGCGCATCTCCCTAAGAGCCGTATACTCCCCCTTATGCTCTATCATTAGTCCGGTATGTTTTTTTATCATGGCAAAAATTTCAGCAACCGTTGGCTTGAAAATGACACTACTGTCATTTAAATATGCGGCAATTTGCCGGAAAATCCAAGGATTACCGCGTAATGCCCTGCCAATCATCACTCCGTCGCAGCCTGTCTTAAGAAACATCGCTTGTGCCGACTCACCGTCAACAATATCACCATTGCCGATGACCGGAATCGGGACGGCATTTTTTACCGCCGCAATAATATCCCAATCCGCTTTTCCGGTGTAAAACTGGCTGCGTGTCCGCCCATGGACCGTAATCGCCGCCGCGCCTGATTCATAAGCGATATGGGCTATTTCGACCGCATTAACGCTATCCGCGCTAAAACCCTTGCGGATTTTGACCGTGACCGGTTTTTTGATTGCCCGGACAGTTTTTTCGATTATCTCACCAGCTAAGCGCGGATTTTTCATCAATGCCGAACCCTCGCCATTATTGACTATTTTGGGGACCGGGCAGCCCATATTTATGTCGAGGATATCAAAAGGGTATTCCTCAATCCGGGCGGCAATCTGGCTGATGATTTCCGGTTCAGAACCAAATAATTGGAGTGAAACAAATTTTTCAGCCGGGGAAATTTCAAGCAGGGTCGCGGTATTTTTATTGCCGTATAAAATGGCTTTTGCGCTGATCATTTCTGTACATGACAAACCAGCCCCCTGTTCAGCGCATAAAACACGGAAAGGCATATCGGTGACCCCGGCCATTGGGGCAAGGATTAAGTTGTGGGGCAGGATAACGTTTCCGATTTTTAGTTCGTTAAGATAATTCATAGGCTAGTTGATTTGTTCTTATAATAAATAAGGCGCAAGCCCTCCAAGGTCAAGTGGCTGTTAAAAACTTGGATAGCATCGGTTTCTTCGGCAATAATCCGTCCAAGGCCGCCAGTTGCGACTACTTTTAGATTTTCATAGCCAGTTTCTTTTTTGACTTGGTTAATAATATATTCAGTCTGGCCAATCTGCCCATAAACAAGGCCAGCCTGAATGCTGGATATTGTTTCTTTTGCAAGGATTGATTTGGGTTTTTTGATTTCGACTTCCGGAAGCTTTGCGGTCTTTTCCCACATCGCCTTAGCGGAAATGCCAAGCCCAGGGGCGGTGACTCCTGCCCCAAAGCAGCCCTCCGCTGTCACGAGGTCATAGGTAGTGGCCGTCCCAAAGTCAAGGACCAGAACCGGGCCGCCGTATATTTCATATCCCGCAACAACAGTTGCAATCCGGTTCGCCCCGATTTCGCGGGGATTTTCTGATGTGATTTTGATTCCGGTTTTGATCCCCGGACCCATGATAAGCGGGGCTGTGCCAAGATAATGGGTAATTGCCCCGACTAGAGCGTGCATGACACCGGGGACGACGCTGGCAATGATTGTCCCGGAAATATCAGCTTTACTGATATTATTTATGCGCAGTAAATCGATAAATGCTATTCCGTATTCATCAGAAGTGCATGATTGCTTGGTCGTCAGGCGGAAAGTGGTCACAAGGCTTGTCCCAGCGAAAAGCCCGCAATTAATATTGGTATTCCCGACATCAATAGTAAGAATCATGGCATTTCCTTTAAAATAAACGTTTTATAATAAATTTCCAAAGACTCAAACAATTCCCTGCGTTTCTTCCGCACTTCATGAACCATTAAGCCGCTTGAAATTTCATCGTAGTAAATATCACTTTCTTCATATTCTGTTTCCAAGGCAATCGTCCCATCGGCTTCAAACCAAATCGTAAAAATCCCGCCTACTTCTTCAGTAAAAAGGACGCATAGTATTTTAAGCTCATCTAAAACAGCCGATGGCAAGCCGGAAAATTGCTCATTTAAGTAATATTTCGTTTCGTAAGCATTCGCCCCGCAAAGCGAGGTCCGCTTTAGGTTATTAATGTTGCTCATAATGTCGCCGCCAGCACCGCTTTAATCGTATGCATCCGATTTTCGGCCTGCTGGAAAACCACCGCTTGGGCGGATTCAAAAACTTCATCAGTAACTTCCATTTCGGTCAGGCCGTATTTTTCAAAAACCGTCCGCCCAATAGCTGTTTTGGTATCGTGGAAAGCAGGGAGACAATGCATAAAAATAGCTTTTTGATCCGCTTTTTCCATTACTTCTTTTGTAACCTGATAAGGTTTTAAATCCTTAATCCGTTTATCCCATACTTCATCAGGCTCACCCATTGAAACCCAGACATCAGTATAAATCACATCTGCCCTTAAAGCGCCGGATGCTACATCTTCTGTCAAGGTAATGCTTCCCCCGGTTGCGGCGGCAATTGCCCGGCATTCATTCACCAGCGATTCGGCCGGGAAATAAGCCTCCGCCGTACAGGCGGTAAAGTGCATTCCCATCTTGGCACAGGCAACCATTAAAGAGTTACCCATATTGTAACGGGCATCACCCAGATAGGTAAGGCGGATATCTTTTAACGTGCCAAAATGCTCTTTGATCGTCAAAAGGTCGGCCAGCATTTGCGTAGGGTGGAACTCATTCGTCAAACCGTTCCAAACCGGAACTTTGGAATACTGCGCCAGCTCTTCAATGATTTCCTGGCCAAAGCCGCGATATTCGATTCCGTCATAAATTCCGCAAAGAACACGCGCCGTATCAGCAACACTTTCTTTTGTGCCAAATTGTGAACCGGCCGGGTCAAGATAGGTTGTCTGAATCCCCAGATCGTGAGCCGCTACTTCAAAAGCGCAGCGGGTCCTGGTGCTGGTTTTCTCAAAAATGAGGACAATATTTTTGCCCCGGTGGCTTATGGTGGCAGTATTATTCTTTTTCTTTTCTTTTAGGTCTGCGGATAACTCAAGCAAATACTCTATCTCTTGGGTCGAGTAATCCAATAGCTTTAAAAAATGACGGCCTTTTAAGTTCATGAGTATATAAATGCTCCTCTCAATGCTAAGCGTTTATTGTTTCTTTAAAAGCAGTCGCCAGCCCAGCCAAGCCTTGGATATCTGAGGGGATAATTATCTTCGTAGCTTTTCCGTCAGCGGCTTTTTCAAAGGCTTCAAGGCTCTTGATTTTGAGGACTGATTCATCAGCACCTGCTTCACGGATCATGCGGATGCCATCGGCTTTTGCTTGCTGGACTTTCAAAATCGCTTCCGCTTCACCCTCGGCTTCGCGGATCATTTTTTCTTTTTCGGCTTCTGCCCGGAGGATTGCTGATTGCTTTTCAGCTTCTGCCTTTAAGATGACAGATGCCTTTTCACCCTCGGCAACCGTAATATTTGCTTTCTTTTCACCCTCGGCGCGGGTAATTGCTTCGCGGCGTTCACGCTCGGCTTTCATTTGTTTTTCCATCGCGTTTTGAATTTCTGCTGGCGGCATGATGTTCTTTAGCTCAACGCGGTTTATTTTGATGCCCCATGGGTCGGTGGCAATATCAAGATAAGAACGCATCTTGGTGTTAATTGTTTCGCGTGATGTCAAAGTCTGGTCAAGCTCTAAGTCACCGATGATATTACGCAAGGTCGTTGCGGTTAAGTTCTCAATCGCCATAATCGGATTTTCGACACCGTAAGCAAAAAGTTTCGGGTCAGTAATCTGATAAAATACGACTGTGTCAATCCGCATTGTGACGTTATCCTTGGTGATAACCGGCTGCGGCGGGAAATCGCCGATTTGTTCTTTGAGGTTTACGCGGCGGGCGATCCGGTCAATCAAAGGGATTTTGAAATGCAGCCCGACCGACCATGCTGACTGAAATGCTCCAAGCCGCTCAACAACAAACGAGTTGGCTTGAGGGACAATTTTGATACAAGTTGACAAAACCCAGATGACAAAAATAACAATAAGAATTAATGCAATTAAACCTTCCATGTGATACCTTTCCTTTCTTGAAAAAAGATTATTGTTCCGCTATTTTTTCTTCGATAATCAGTTTGACCCCATCGACTGCTTTTACAATACCAACCGCGCCGATTGGCAAAGTCACGGCATTGTTGGTCGTCCGCGCTGTCCATTCCTGGCCGCCCAAGGTAACTTGGCCGATTCCTTGGAGATTGTCGATTTCACTAATGACAATGACTTCACGCCCGACATAGCTTTCGATATTTGTTTTTGCCCGGTCTTTATTAAAATATTTTACCGCAATTGGGCGGGTAAAATAAAGTAATAAAATAGAAACCGTTAAAAATAGGATTACCTGTAATGGGATTGGCAAACCAAAGGCTGAAGCTATCGTTGCAACCAGGGCGCCCCCTGCAAACCAAATTGTTGAAAGCCCCATTGTCGCCAATTCAACCAAGACAAAAACAACAAACAAAATCAGCCAAAAAAATGTCATATCCATAGGTACGCTCTCCTTTTATTTAGTAAGATTTAGTGTGAAAATTAAAATTTTCACTTCCTATTTAAGCAGTTTCACAAGCTCCGCTTGTGAAATGCATGGGGTATAATATGTAAGTCAGAAAATAATCTCTATGTTGCTGTGCCCTAATGAATGTAAAATACAAATTTCATATGGGAGAAGGCGGGCAAGGCAACTACGAGAAACATTTTCTTCCTTACTAATGTATAGTGTATAGGAAATTCTTGCAGGGACTGCAACACACCCTGTGTGTTGCAGTCCTTTTTTTATCATACTATATTTTGAAGAATAAAGAAAGAGTGAATTTTTAACTACCAGAATATATGGGCCCCGATTACTATCCCCTCACGAGTTCCCCGGTTTCTGTTAAAGCGGGTCGCGCCGCCAACGGTTGTTTCGCCGTTGATAGCGGCTTCGGCCGCCTGTAGGCAGCTGGCCGGAACGCCTTGCTCATAAATACGCGCAACTTTGCCATTTAGGGCGGGCGGGAACTGGCCGGAAGCGTAAATTACACCGTGGATTGTGTTAGGGTAAGCACCGCTTTTTACGCGATTCATTACTACTGCGCCTACTCCTACTTTGCCCTCATATGATTGATTTCCGGCTTCGCAGTAAATTAAAGCACCCAGCAAGCGGATTTCATCGGCGGAAGCATCAACGCGGCCACGGTTCGCCGTCCGCCGTTTTTCTGCTTCGGCGGCTTCACGGGCTTTGATTACTTCGATTGTCTCGCCCTCGTCAATATGGAATCTGACGCTGATAAATTCCGTCACGACATAACCGACTTCGCCTTCATAATCAACGCTGACCCATTCCTCGTTTATTATTTCAATAATCGTTAAGCCGTCATCATAAGCAATATAACCTAAGGTTTCTGATTCTAAGTTCGGCTCTTGGCGGACGCGGACGACATCTGTTTCAATTGTCGCAAGCCAATGGCCAACATCATCAGCCATTGCCTGTGCCTCTTCGCCAGTCAGTAAAAATTCTTCTTTTGCCCAGCCAACCACGTCACCAGACTTAATCTTTATCCAGTCGGAATCCCGATCCAAAATAATCCCGCCGTTATCCTTATATAAAACCCCGACCCTGTCCGATCCTTCATCGGGTTCTAGGCGAATATTAAGGGATTTCTGCACATTCGCCATTGCGAACTCATCACCAATCCGCTGTTGCTCAAGCTGAAATTTCTGGTTAATACATAAGGTTTCATCAATTGATGCTACTTCAAAAGTGGCGTTAGTGGTAACTGGATTCAAATAAGTAGAAATCCCGGCACTCATAAACGTTTCTTCAGTTGCTTCTGCGCTGATGCCCGGCACTAAAGCAAAACTTAGGCTGATTACCAAAAAAATAGCAACCAGTTTTATTTTTAGCATAGTTTCCTCCAAATCCAGAATATAGCCAAAACACTATATCTGGTATTTCATAAAATATCTTTCTACATAATATTCAATTATTACGAAAATATTACACCGAAGTAATATTAATATAGCAAATTTTTTTGCCTTTGTCAAATTTTTTTCTTGGAAAATCAAGCTTAAGGGGTGCAATCATCAAAAAATAGCAGGTGTTACCAATAAAAAAATCCAGTAAAATGGCTGGATTTTTACGAATTTATTAAGCTGTTAATTATTATTTAATAACTAGTGTTATGAAACCCCGGCAGGAAAACAAGCGGCCGCGTCAGCGGACATTTGTTTTCACCCGGGGTTTCAACGACAAACCAAAGGTTTGGAGTTGCAGTTTAGAACTCCAAAATTTATATCTAGCAGGAAAACAAGCGAGCCGCAAACGACTGCAAACGACTGCTCCAGTCGTTTGCAGTCGGGGGACATTTGTTTTCACCTGACGTTTCAACGACAAACCTACAGCTCCCCAGCCCTTTTTATTGCGGCCGCCGCGGCTGCGATAACCGCGTCGCGGAAACCCTTTTCTTCCAGAACCTTAACCGCTTCAATTGTTGTTCCGCCGGGCGAGCAGACCATATCTTTTAATTCGCCGGGGTGTTTTCCTGTTTCAAGGACCATCTTGGCACTGCCAAGGACATTCCTTGCGGCAAAGCGGTATGCTTGCTCACGGGGCATCCCGGCCGCAACTCCCGCATCTGCCAAAGCTTCAATAAAAATAAAGACATAAGCCGGGGCGCTGCCAGAGACCCCGATCACAGCGTCAATAAGTGTTTCCGGAATTTCTTCGGCTTTCCCGATACTGTTAAGCAAGCTTAAGCATTTATCCATTTCGTCATCACTTACATAAGCATTACGGCAGACTCCAGTCATCGCTTCGCCAACAAGTGCCGGGGTATTCGGCATTGCGCGGACAATTTTGGCTGGTTTGGCTTTCGTGCTTTTCGCTTTTGCAGCTTTGGTTTTCCCGCCAGTGTAGTTGACTGACTCGGTCAGTCGATCAGCTATCCAAGCCATTGTTTTCCCCGCCATAATACTAAGGATAATTGTTTCGGCGGAAACAAAACCTTTTATCTCTTCCAGCACGCTTTCGGCAATTTGCGGCTTTATCGCCAAGATAATAATATCGGCTTTTTCGCAAGCCAAGGCATTGTAAGCAGCAGCTTTTATCCCGAATTTTTCTTGGGAATTAATCCGCGCTGCCAAAGATATGTCAGTCCCGGTAATGCTGCCCTTATCGACAATTCCGTTTAATAGAATGCCGTTTATCATCGCCGTTGCCATGTTTCCCAGCCCAATAAATGTGATTTTCATATTTGACATTTTGCTCCTGCTAACCTCAATGCAATATTTTACGAATTTTATTACTAATTAATGCTATTTCATCATTAGATGTAATATATGATTTTCTGGTTTTAAGCGTCTTTAGCATATAATCTGTTTTCTCGCCAAAAGAAATGTTTGTTATACTTTGCAGTGCAATCATTTTGTTTTTAATATACCATTTTACTCCCCAATTTTTTACTGTAAGCCTATTTTTTCCTATTTTGAGGTTGTCCAAATCAATAATGTGTCTTTTATCCGCATATATTTTTTCTAATGCGTCACACATTCGCATAAATGAAGGGTATTTCTCATCTACATCATAGAATTCCTTAACCACCCTTTCATCCAAGCTTTGCCCTGTCTCTGTGTTAATCTTTAAAAAATCTTCCAACGTTTTAATTGACTCACAATTATGATATATGGGTGAGTCATCGCGATTTTCTATTTCTTTAGGACGCAAGACAACGCACTTTTTTCCAGCAAAATAAGCTTCTATTATCGAAGTTGACGTAGTTGTTGCAACAATGTCAGATACTAAAATCCATTGTTTTATCGAATAATCTTTTATTTCTCTAAAGTTCTCATATTTTTTAAGCTCCGAAATATCCATATCATCAACTTTTCCCGGATGGGGTCTATAAATAAAATAAGTATCTGGGAAAGATTGAAGATATTTTTCTATCCATAATAAAATTATTGAAAAAGTTTCTAATGAATCATCATGCGTTTCTACCAGGCGAGATTCCGGATATCTGCTTACTACGCCCTCAGCTTCACGTCTTGAAAGAAAGCCAGATTCAATAAACAAAAAAATGCTCTTATTTTCCAATAAGCAATATTCTTCTTGGAGTTCTTTTTTGCTTTTGTAAAAAATCGAAAAAGCCGGACGTAAAAAATCCATATGAATGGGTCCAGCCATTATTAGTGAATCTGGAGTAATTTTACGCTCAACTAGCTCATTATATTGGGCTCTTCCCCAACATAGATGAAATAAACCTTTTACACAATCATGAGGGTATAAACTATCAGCAAATTTATGAGCATGATTTGAAAAAACTTGTTCAAATCTTAAATTCACAAAATGTTTGAATGATTTCACAAGCTGTGAATACTCGATTATGGTATTCATGCCACTCTTTAAGTTGAATTTCAGGATAGTATTGATTTCTTCTTTTCTCGATAATTTCCTTTGCATTAAAACATGAATATATTCAACTTTATATCCTCGTCGCTTAAGTTCTTCACCTAATAATATAATGGTCTCGATTTCTCTGTTTTTTATCTCATATACAAACAGAAAATCAATCATACTAACTTTCCTCACTTTTGCAATATATTTAGGACTTGACTAGTTGTGCGAATCAATTTATCCCCCTCATTACCATGACATTATACAACACAATTTTTTCTTTTGTCAATTCCTTTCTAAAAATAACTAAATAAATAAGTATAATAACTATTTTGCATAATTTTCATCATGATATTGTGCAAAGCTTTGCCCATGTTATGATTGACTCTTTTAAAAAAATCATTTATAATGCCCTTATTGAAAGTGAGATAAAGATGCGGGTATTAATTATAAATCCCATTTTGTTTACTGCCGAAAACGACGATATACCACAAGTATTTTCCATCAAAGATACAATGATTTATTCGCTTTGCATGGCTTTTTTAGAATGTGGGCATGAGCCAGTATTAGTGGCGGCTTCCGCTTATCGGCCGCTTCTGGAGGAAGACTATCCGTTTGAGGTTAAATGGATGAAATGTATCTGCAAGAAAATATTTAAGCCGCGGTATTTACCCCTGCTTAAAGGATTGGGCAGGTATTTAAGAAAAAGTAAACGGGACTTTGATTATATCATTTCAAGTGAAGTTTTTTCGCTCACTTCTCTCCAATGTGTGATATGGGCTAAAAGCAAGTTGATTATCTGGCATGAATTAGGCGCACATCAAAAATTGCTAAAGCAAATTCCGTCGAAGTTATGGTATAATTGCGTTGCCAGGCTTTTTATGCGTTTTGTCCTGGTCGTTCCGCGTTCGAAAAGGGCATCAGAGTTTATTTCCGTTTATTGCCAAAATGTTGCTGACACCTTTATTGATCATGGGGTGGACTTAAAAAAAATTGGATTTAGCAAAGAGAAAGAGGAGTATTTTGTCGTAGTTTCACAATTGATTAAAAGAAAAAATATATTAAATATTATTCATATTTTTCATGATTTTATAAAAGAAAGTGATATGACATATCAACTTAGAATCATTGGTGAGGGAGAGCTTAAAGAAGAACTACAAGAAGAAGCAGTTAGGCTTGGATTGAAAAACAACGTTATTTTTTATGGAAAGATGAATCACCAAGAAATGCTGCCAATTTTGCAAAAGGCCAAAGCGCTTTTGATTGACACACAGAAAGACAATAGCATGGTTTCCATAGTTGAAAGCATTGCTGCAGGTACTCCTATCCTGACGAACTCCGTGCCATTCAATGCTGATTATATCAAGAGAGAAAATTTGGGGATTGTTAAGGATAATTGGAGTACAACGGAATTAAAAATGATATGCGATAAAAATGCTGTTTATGTGAAAAACTGCTTGATATATCGAGATAAATTGAGTGCTGAATATAACGTTAAGCAGTTTAATCTTCTCAATGATCAAAAGAGGAATAATTCAAAATGAAGATTGTCTTTGTCGTACCAAATATGCTCGGCGGCGGAACTGAAAAAGTAATAACTTTGCTTGCAAATGAATATGCAAATCGTAATATAGAGGTTGCAATAATGTTGTTTGCCGGGAATCAGGTAGTATACGAGCTTGATAAGCGTGTCGAAATTGTTAGCATATCCGCAGCACCGGCAGGAAACGTCTGGCTAAAAATAGATAGGGTGAGGAAGATACGTTCTTATTTAAAGAAAAATGAGGGTTGTATTATTTTTGCATTTAGCAGCATGGGAGCAGCATATTGCGTTCTTGCATCATATTTGATGAATATATTCATATTAGTTTCAGAGCGAAGTGATCCATATCAAGACCCAAACTATAAATGGCGTGATTGGGCATATAAGCAAGCAGATTGCTTAGCGTTCCAAACTAAGGAAGCGATGGAGTTTTTTCCAGCATCAGTTCGTAAAAAATCCGTAGTTATCCCTAACCCCGTTGACGGAAAAATTCCTAACCGTTTTGAGGGCAAAAGAAAAAAAAACATCGTATCGTCAGGCAGGTTGGAAACAGTAAAGAATATCCCTCTCTTACTTAAATCCTTTAAAATATTTATTCAAGAGCATCCTGAATACAATCTGCATATTTATGGTACAGGTTCACTTGAAAGAGAATTAAAGGAATTGGCCTCATCGCTTAATATAGTAGATAATGTTGTTTGGCATGGGTTTACTCAAAATGTAGTTAATGAGATTGTTGACAGCGGTATGTATATCCTTTCTTCCGATCATGAGGGCTTGTCCAATTCCATGCTCGAAGCATTAGCAATGGGCATTCCAACTATTGCAACGGACGTTCCGATGGGGGGGTGCCGGACATATATCAAGAATGAAGAAAATGGTTTACTGGTTCCGATTAAGGATGAAAAGGCAATGGCAAGGGCAATGAGCCGCTTGGCAGATAATCAAGATTTTGCCTCTTATTTATCTCTTAATGCGACTAAAATAAGAGAGCTTTATTCAATAGCAGAAATAGCTGATCGATTTTTGAATTTGGTGAGGAAATAGTGAAATTCATGAGGTATAAGATGCGCTTTTTATTTATTGCACCCCGTTATCACACTAATCAAGTGCCAATTATGGAAGGCTTAGTAAGGCAAGGCCATGATGTTATGTTCATTAGTCATTTTGTGGGGAATACTGAAGAGCATAGCTGTGTTAATCCTATTATTATCGGCTATTCATGCTTATCTCCAAAGGATATCAAAAAAGGTTTTCCCCCAGCATTAAAACTTTTCAAGGAAATTAAAAATTATAAAGCTGATATCGCTATTTTGCGTGAACGTTCAATGTATACTATTTTTGCTTATCTGATTTGCAAGCTGCTTAAAATACCGTCTATTTTATATAATCAAAGCCCTTTATGGGAAGATAAGATAAAAAATGATTTTGCCCACCGTTTTGTCAGATGCCTGACTCCAAAAATACGAATTACACCAGTATACGGAACTACAGAAAAAGGAAAAGTGAAAGAACCTAATGCCCACTTTGTTCCTTTTGTAATGCCGCCAATGATTTCGCCAAAGCAAAAAAAATACATTTCAGATGGTGTTATCCGAATACTTTCGGTTGGTAAATATCTAGACCGGAAAAATCATCTGATGCTTTTAAAAATAATTGCAAACAAAGAAGTTCATCTGACCATTGTTGGCGAATGTTGCACTAAAGAACATAAAGACTATTATGACAAGGCAAAAAAATATATTCAAGAGCATCAATTAGCCGATAAAGTTAATCTAATGAAAAACCTAAATCGCACTCAAATTTTCCAAGAATATCAAAAAGCAGATCTGTTTATAATCCCAAGCACTCTTGAGCCAGCCAGCATTTCTCAATTGGAAGCAATGGCAAACTCTCTTCCTATTATTTGCTCCGACCAAAATGGAACTGCTTGTTATGTGGAAGAGGGAGTTAATGGGTATTTATTTAAAGATAATATAAAGAGCTCCTTAGAAGAAACGCTTGATCTTTTCATTAATGATCCTCGTTTAATAGAAAAAATGGGCATCGAAAGTTATCGGCTTGTAAAGGAAAAATATAGTTTTTGGAATTATTATGGGAATGTAATTAGTTTAGCCCATAAAATTATGTAACAACTTTCTTTGCCGCTTACTCGCAAATCACCCCAAGTAAATATCTTTACTAAATCCTCATTCCATGCTATACTCACAACATCGATTATACCATTAACGAGGAGGCATTTATTATATGGAAGCTAAACAAACAAAGTGGTGGAAAAAAGCCGTCGTTTATCAAATTTATCCGCGCAGTTTCTGCGATTCCAATGGTGACGGAATCGGCGACATTCCCGGAATCACTAGCAAGCTTGATTATCTTAAAACCCTTGGCATAGATGTCATCTGGCTTTCCCCGGTTTATGCTTCGCCGGGCGATGACAACGGTTATGATATTTCTGATTACCGGGCGATTAATCCCGAATTCGGCACGATGGCAAATTTTGATGAAATGCTTAGAAAAGCACATCAGCTGGGGATCAAAATCCTCATGGATTTGGTCGTTAACCATACCTCTGACGAGCATGAATGGTTTATCGAAAGCCGCAAAAACAAAGATAACCCTTACCGCGATTTTTATTATTGGAGAGATGGCAAAAATTCCCAGCCGCCGAATAACTGGGGCAGCGTTTTTTCTGGCCCGGCTTGGGAATATGATGAGGGGAGCGGGCAGTATTACTTACATCTTTTCAGCAAAAAGCAGCCCGATCTTAACTGGGAAAACCCTGCCGTCCGCAAAGAGGTTTATGAAATGATGTGCTGGTGGCTCGATAAAGGCGTTGACGGGTTCCGCATGGACGTTATCAGCATGATTTCCAAAGTCCCGGGCCTGCCCGACGGCAATGTTAGCAAAGGTGCTTTATATGGGGATTTTGGGCCTTTTTCTGTTCATGGCCCGCGTGTACATGAATTTATCCGCGAAATGAACCGCGAAGTTTTATCCAAATACGATATTATGACGGTCGGGGAAACCGCCGGGGTGACAATAGATGAAGCTACAAAATACGCCTCCGGCGATTTGAGCGAATTATCGATGATTTTTCAATTCGAGCATTCAGAGCTTGTGGTCGAAAACGGAACGAAATGGAGCGACAAGATAATTAACCTGCGCGACCTAAAAAAAGTAATGGCAAAATGGCAGACCGAACTGTCAGGAAAAGCCTGGAACAGCCTTTACTGGGAAAACCATGACCAGCCGCGGAGCGTCTCAAGATATGGCGATACCGGGGAATACTGGGAAAAAAGCGCAAAAACCTTGGCTGTCTCACTTCATATGATGCAAGGGACTCCGTATATCTATCAAGGCCAGGAAATCGGCATGACCAACACTGTCTTTAATAGCCCTGCTGATTTCCGCGATTTGGAAGCGATTAACGCTTACCGCGAGTTTACGGCCGAAAAAGGCATCCCCGAAGATGTGATGATGCGCCGGATTGCCAAAGAGGGGCGGGACAACTCACGAACCCCCATGCAATGGGACGGAAGCGCTGCGGCTGGGTTTACCTCCGGCAAGCCGTGGATTGAAACCAATCCGAATTACAAAAACATCAATACCGAGAAGCAGGTTGGCGATCCCGATTCCATTTTTGCGGCTTATCAGGCAATGATTAAGTTACGGCATAAACTAGATGTTATCACGGACGGCACTTTCACCTTGTTAGACCCTGACAGCGAAAATACTTTTTCTTATCTAAGGGAAAACGGCAAGGAAAAATTGCTTGTTGTCTGTAATTTCACCAAAGAGGAAATATCATTTTCCGCACCGTTTGATTTACAGGATTTTGAAGTTCTTTATTGTAATTATCAACCAAGCGGAGCAACCAGCGGCAAGGAACTTACCTTGCGGCCATGGGAGTCCGTCATTTATTATCAAGCTAACTAGCCCCTCTGGTCGTCCCCCGGACGATCAGCTCCGGCAATGTTATGTAGCTTTGCACGTGAAGCGCGGGATTGCGGATGTTTTTGATGAGTTGCGACGCCGCTTGTTCGCCAAGGTCATAACAATCAATATTAATCACCGTTGGCATTGGCTCTATCACCCGCGAAAAAGGGTAGTCGTCAAACGTGATTAACTGGATATCCGTTGGCAGGGCCAGGCCGATTTCATTAATCGCTTTCATGACCCCGATGGCAATCATCGTATTTTCGCAAATGATTCCGTCCGGACGGTTTTTGCTATTTAGTAATTCTAACGTAACGGCATAACCTTGCCCAACGCTCAAATCCGTATGGCAGATATGCTCCGGCTTGATTTCAAGCCCCAGTTCCTTAAGGGTAAGGCATACTCCTTCTAAGCGGCTTTCCCACGGAGTCCCGACGAATGCCATCTTTTTTGCACCGCAATCGGCAAGATGGCGGGCCGCAATCCCCCCGGCAAGAACATTATTATTGTCCAGCCAGCATATCTGGCTTTCAAAATTTGGCTCGCCAATGACTATATAAGGAAAGTTTCCCCTGACTAATATTGCGGCCGCGTCAGTATTTAAGTTCCAAGCATGGACAATCAGCCCTTCATATCCGCCCGTTGAGATGACGCTTTTAATCGTTGCGGCGATTTTCTCATCATCAGATATATCTACCAAGGTGACATTATAGCCTCTCCTGACCAGCATTGCGTGGACACCGCAGATGATGTCAAACTTATGGGGGAAGATAAACGCCTCGCCCTTTTTAAGCGGGGTGAGGAAAGCAATATTCCGGGTCGATTTCCGCCGGAAGCTGGCAGCCCGGGCATTGGGTGTATAGTCAAGGCGTTTCATTACTTCTTTGACTTTGATTGCAGTCGCTTCCGAAATTTCATGTGAGTTATTGATTACCTTGCTTACGGTCGAAAAAGAAACGCCTGCTTCGTGTGCCACATCTTTAATTGTTATTGCCATAATTTTCCATTATCCTCCTGCTTACGAAAATTCGTAAGATTTCTCTCCTACAATACTACAACGTTTTCGCAAATTTGTCAAGTAATTTTCGTAAATTTTCTTGACAAATTATAATTACATGAGGTATTATCAAGATATGAACATAGCAAAGGCCTTTGCGAAACCATTTTTTACCATTTTTATGTAACTAGCTCCCATTTACGAAAATTTACGAAAATTCATTTAGGAGGATTCCATGAAAAAGAAAAAATTGAAAAAATTATTATCCCTGTGCCTAATCTTTATCTTGTTATCTGGTGTCATATCCGCGTGCGGAAGCACCGACACACCCCCCCAAGCAAACGCCAACACGCCCAATCAAAATAATACTGCTTCATCTGCTACTGCCGATGGTGAAACTAATACCGAAATCAGCACTATACCTGCTGACATCAGCGGCGAACTGGTCTTATGGATGACCGAAGAAGTTTTTGCCACGGCAATCATCGAAGGATTTAATGCTATTTACCCGAACGTGGTTGTCAACTTCGAAGAAGTCGGCTTTGCTGAATTAGCCAGCAGGCTTACGCTTGACGGCCCTTCCGGAATCGGCCCTGACGTCATTGGCATTGCTGATAATGAAATCAGCCATCTTGCCGCCGATGGTTTTTTAGAACCATTCCCTGCTGATATGCAAGCAAGAATCGAAAACCAGATTCTTGAAGCTCCGGTAACTACAGTCACTATCGATGGCCAGGTTTATGGGGCCGCTTATACAATCGAAAACATCGCTCTTTTCTATAATAAAGACCTTGTGGACGGCCCGCCGCAAACGATGGAAGAAATTATCGAATTTGCCAAAACCTACAACGACCCCTCAATCGGAAAGTATGCCATGCGCTGGCCGACTGGCGACGGTTTCCATAATTATCTTTTCCTTAGCACCCATGGCTGGCAGCCAATGGGCCCAAATGGGGATGACTGGAAAAACCCGGAGTTTGACAGCCCAGAAGTCGCCAGGGGGCTTGCTGATTATCTTGCCATGAAAGCTGTTTTCGACTATAGCAATGAAGAAGCTGATTATGGCGCGACTGTTGGGGCTTTCCAAAGAGGCGAAACCCCTTACTGCATTACTGGTTCGTGGGCTGTTGGTGTCGCCAAAGAAGTCGGGCTTAACTTTGGCACAGCCAAGATTCCGACGATTAACGGTGTCCAGCCTAAGGTTTTATCCTCGTCATGGGCAGGCGCGGTTTCCAGCTACTCCAAGAATTTTGACGCTGCCTTTGCTCTGGCTGAATTTATGGCCTCAGATGAAATGGCGAACATCACTTATAACATTTATGGCGGGATTCCGGCATTAAAAGACCTCTCTGTGGTTGAAGGCCTTGCCGATGATGAATGGATTATTGGCATGGCTGAGCAATCCTTCTACACCGTCCCTGTTCCCTCGATTCCCGAAATGCGTTTCCTTTGGCAGCCGTGGGCCGAACTCTTCATGTTTGCCTGGGATGGGCTTCTGACAATTGAAGAGTCACAAATGCGCGCAATGGAAACCTATGAAATGCTGCTTAATGGGGCTGGGCTTTCGATGTATGATTAAAAAAGAGGCTTGCCTATTGGCTTGCCTATTGGCATTCCTTTGCCCAAAATAAAAGCTGTCTTAGTTAATTTATCCAGGCACTTCATGAGGTAAGCTTATGGAGTGCCGGATATACAGCTACTTAAGTCGCGCTAGACGTGACATGGAGGTTAATTTGAAAATTATTTGTATGCTTTGCTCCGCTATTATTTGGGGGAGCGGCCAGATTATCAATCAGCAAAAGCTAAAAGGCATAATTTTTCTCTTTTTCCAAGCAATTCTTGTTTTTATTGAGCTTTCAACAGGCACACTCGATGTCCTGCTCGGAAAGGTCGAGGCGACTTTCCGCAACGCAGGTTATTTTACCAAAGGCCTGTGGGGGCTATATACCTTAGGCGAAATACCCCGCGAAAGCTCCGCAACGCTTGTTTTCGACCATTCGATCATGCTTCTTGCCGGAGGGATTATTTCCACGGTAATCCTCTTGCTGTTCGTGTCCATCTGGATATGGAATATCCGTGATGCTTATATCTCAAGGGTAAAAATCGAACGCGGCGAAAAAATCAGCAGCATTGATTATGTACATAGCTTGTGGAAAAATTCTTTCGAATACATTATGATCACCCCCGGAGCATTGTTGATTCTGTTTATTTCCGTAATCCCAGTGCTTTTTTCCATTCTGATTGCTTTTACCAACTATGATCTTAATGCGATTCCGCCGCGAAATGTTGTTGAGTGGGTCGGTTTTAAGACTTTTACCGACATGGTCAGAATCCCGATTTGGGGAAATACCTTTCTGCGCGTCCTCTCATGGACGGTTGCATGGGCTTTCATTGCCACCTTTACCGCTTATGGTTTTGGGCTTTTACAGGCAATTTTGATTAATGCCAAAAGTGTCCGCCTAAAGCCGATGTGGCGCAGCATTTTCATTTTGCCATGGGCAATGCCAGCTTTGGTGTCTTTACTTGTTTTCCGGGCCATGTTTAACAAAGACGGCACGATTAACCGGCTTCTTATGAACTCCGGAATCATTGATCAAGCCCTTCCTTTTTTGAGCGACACCAATTGGGCGCGGCTGATTGTCGTCCTGGTTAATATGTGGCTGAGTTTTCCGTTTTTTATGGCGTTAATATCTGCCGCGATGACCTCTATCTCCCCTGAGCTTCATGAAGCGGTCGAAATTGACGGCGGAAACAGCTGGCACAAATTTTATCATATTTCATTCCCGGTCATCCTGACGGCAACCGCGCCAATGATTGTCATGACTATTACTGCCAACTTTAACAATTTCGGCGTCATTTACTTTCTGACGCAAGGAAATCCGCGTGACCCTAGTTTACAGCTGGCCGGAACGACCGACCTTTTGATTACTTGGATATTTAAGCTGACCCTTGAACAACGGATGTACAATGTTGCAGCCGCGATTTCAATCTTGATTTTCATTATTATTGCGATGGTAAGCGGATATAACTTAATGAAAACACGCGCTTTTAATGATGATTAAAAAAGATTCAGTAAGGAGAAAATAATCATGCCCAAAAATAAAAAAAATAATCAGCTTGCCATTTTAAAACGATATCTGGTCAGTTTACTAATTCATCTTGAGCTGACTGTTGTTGCCATTATCGTCCTATATCCGCTTTTGTGGGTGATCGGGTCCTCATTTGACCCCATTAATGATATCGAAGGACACACCTGATTCCCAGCTCCCCGACCTTTGACAATTATATCCGGCTGATTAAGGAAACAAAGTATCTTGTCTGGTATCGTAATACCGCATATCTTGCGGTAATGACGATGATTTTTTCGGTCCTAATTAATACTATGACCGCCTTTGTGTTTGCCCGCTTTGATTTTAAAGGCAAGAAAGCCGGGCTGCTTTCCGTTTTGATTCTCCAGCTCTTTCCCGGCTTTATGAGCCTGACGGCAATTTATATGATTGCATTAAACTTCAATATGCTGGATAATCTAAATATGCTGATCATTTGCTATGTGGCTGGTTCAATTCCGGTTAATATCTGGCTCATTAAAGGGAATTTGCAGAATCTGCCCAAGTCGATTGACGAAGCTGCTTATATAGACGGCGCATCAAAGTTTCAGGTTTTTTGGCGGATTCTCCTGCCATTATCGACCCCGATTCTTTCTTTTGTCGCTTTGATGGCCTTTATGGCCCCGTGGATGGACTTCATGCTTCCCCGTTTCCTAATCCGGAACCAGGATAATCAGACCCTTGCGATTGGGCTATTCAATATGTCCAGCCAGCAAAATGTTGCTCCGGATTTGACGGCCTTTTGCGCCGGGGCGATTTTGATTGCTTTGCCGATTACGGTCCTATATATGTCCTTTCAAAGGTTCTTGCTGACCGGGATATCCGCCGGGGCAAATAAAGGGGAATGATGTGAAAATTTATTTTGTGGAATAACGTAAAATAAAATAGTGTGAAATAATGTGAAACTATGTGGAATTATGGGAAGACGCGAGGTTTTAAATGAATCCTGTCAAAGACTATTTATATGCTGCCATTCTTTGCTTGGGAAAAGCATACCCCTTTGTTACTTCATCAATTAAAATGAAGTGGCGGTATGTATTTTTGCATTTCCTGCTTGTCTTCTGCCTGTTATTTATCCCCATCTTTAGCTTGGTGATAAGAACGCAGCCAGATCAGCTTTATTCACGCTTATTTTCCCAGGATTTTACTAATCCTAATTTTGAGTATCATCATTCCGAACCGTTTAATGCGGATAAAATTAATAAAATAACGCCTGTTATTTATTTCTTCAATGATTTTGTCGTTTATGCTGATGACAATATCATTTTATCAGCCCCGGCAGAGTTTTTTGACGTTAACGAATCATCGTTTGCCGAGATTTTTGGAATGCTTGCGGTTTATAATCTTTATATCCCCACTTTCCTGCTTCCGCTGCTTTTATATGCTTGCTTGATTTTATTAGTTTTACAGCTATTTTTTTACTTCCTCGCTGCGGTTTTTCTTGGCATTTTCCGCATGACGTCAAGCAGCTTTGATTTTGGGGAAAAAACCAAAATAGCCGTCATGAGTTCGCTGCCCCCGGCTCTTTTAGGCGCAGCGTTCGGTTTTTTCCTGCCCGCCGTCCATATCTTTTTATTCCAGATGGTGAACCTGCTATTATTATTTTATTTATCGAGAAAATTTGATAAAAAAGAAAAAGAGCTTTTACTAGCCAATAACTAAATGAAACGAGGTGCAAAATGAAATACCAGAATGTCCAAACTGAAATGCAAAATATGCTTGATGAAGTTACCCAAAACGGCAGGGAAAAGGGAATCCAGCTTGCCGTTTACCTAAAAGGGGAGCTAGTCGTAAACGCTTGTTCCGGCGTTGCTGATACCGAAACCAAAGTTCCGGTTACGGAAGAGACATTGTTCCCTTCTTTTTCTGTGACCAAAGGAATAAGCGCGACCCTGCTTCATATCTTGGCTGACCGGGGAATGCTTGATTATGAGCAAAAAATTTGTGAAATATGGCCGGATTTTGCCAAATGCGGCAAAGAAAATATCACCGTCAGGCAAGCACTTGACCACACGGCCGCCGTTCCCCATTTGCCGGAAAAGCTGACTAATGCCGAGCTAAACAACTGGGAATATATGTGCAGGCTGATGGAAGACACAAAACCGCTTTGGGCCGCGGGCGAACTCCAAGAATACCATGCCATTACATATAGTTTTACTGTCGGGCGGATAATTGAGCTTGTTAGCAAAAAAACGATTGCCGAATTATTAAAAACAGAAATTTGCGAACCGTTAGGGGTAAAGATGTTTATCGGGATTCCGGAAGAGTTAATTGATACCTTGCCCATTGCGGCTATTTATGAACCGGGGTTTGACAAAAATAACTTAAACGGCAACGGAATCATTACAATCCCGGAATGCTGTATGTCAATGTCCGATTGGATTAACAAAAAAGAAACCCTAAAAGCTTGTCTTCCCGGAGTCGGCGGTGTCTTTAATGCCTTATCCCTTGCGCGTCATTATGCCGCGCTGCTGCCCGGCGGAGCAGACGGAATATCCCTGCTTTCCGAAGCGCGGGTCAAAGAAGCAAAAACCGTATCGTCAACCAGGGTCATGCCGGACGGAACTAGCTACTTTGGGCTGGGTTATGGCGTGGGCGGTTATAATGGGCGAAAATCTATTTTTGGCCATGGCGGGTACGGCGGTTCAATGACTTATGCCGATTCTTTACACGATTTTGCCGTTGGCCTGACCAAAAACTATATCCATGCGGGCAGTGCCGAAATGGAAATAATCCGCGCTGTAATGAGAAAATTAAATATCCCGGTGGATTTTTAAAGATAATGGTGTATAATATGGTGGAAAGAATGAAAATCTTTCCAGACTATGAAAGGAGCAAGGGTTGAATAATATGCAAATCTGTTTAGACCGTTTTCCTAATGGAAAGCAAAAAGTTTTGACAATGAGTTATGATGACGGTGTCAAGGACGATATCAGGCTGATTAAAATCTTTAATAAATATGGGATTAAAGGGACTTTCCATCTTAATTCCGGCCTGTTCGGCAAGGAATCATGGAGCAGGCTTCCGGAAGATGTCATCAAGGAAACCTATGCCGGGCATGAAATTTCCGCCCATGGTTATGTGCATAAGTCATTGGCCGCCATCTCTGATGAGGGGATAATCTTTGAGATTATGCGCGACCGGGAAAAGCTTGAGGAAATAACCGGAGAACCAATCCGGGGAATGTCCTATGCGATGGGTTCAATGAGTGACCATGTCGTTTCAATGCTCAAAAAACTGGGTATCGAGTATAGCCGGATGGTCCAGACGACAGGCGGTTTCGGGCTTCCCGACGATTTCCTCAAATGGCAGGGAACTTGCCACCATAATGACAATTTATTAAAATACGCCGATGAGTTTTTAGCAAGCGATTGGCTTACGCTAATGTATGTCTGGGGGCATAGTTATGAGTTTGAGGGCGACAATAACTGGGACCTCATCGAAACCTTCTGCGAAAAGATGAGCGGAAATGACAAAATCTGGTATGCGACAAATATTGAAATATGTGATTACTTAAAAGCAGTCCGCGGCCTGAAATTTACGGCAAAAGAAGATGCTGTCCTTAATCAGTCAGCTTTAGATGTCTGGATTTCCGTTGATAATCAGCCTGTGGAAATTAAGGGCGGGCAGACTGTAAAACTAGCATAGCTAGTTTACTAACGTAGTTAGTTTTTCTAGCGTAGCTAGTTTACTGACGTAGTTAGTTCTAGCGTAGCTAGTTTAATGAGCGTCTTTGCCTTGCGGCCTCAAATAATAAGGCCGAAGCAGCTGTTGCCGCATTTAATGACTCGACTTCACCAAGCATTGGTACCGTTACACTCTGCGTTGCCAATGCTTTTGTCGTTGGACAAAGGCCATGCGCTTCATTGCCGATTATAAAAGCAGTCCCAGCCCGGTAATCGCATTTATCATAACTTTCAGCGTTTTCTAGGGAAGTTGCGTATATTTTGATGTCTTGGTTTTTTAGTTCTGCAATAACCTGGCCTAAATCTTCCGCATAAGTAAATGGAACGCGAAAAATTGATCCCATGGTTGAGCGGACCGTTTTGGGGTTATAAACATCAGCGCAGCCCCCATTCAAAATAATTGCCGTAACCCCAGCCGCTTCGGCGGTACGGAACATCGTGCCAAGATTTCCCGGATCGCTTAAGTCCTCAAGGATTAGATATAGCAAATCTTCGCAAGGTAAAACGCTAAACCTCCAGTCTAGTTGTGAAAGGAGGCAAATTATGCCCTGCGGGGTTTTCGTTTGCGCCATCCGCTCAAAGCAAATATCGCTGACTATTTCATAACTTGACGATAACAATTTTTCTTTAAGATGATTGGGTTCATTAAGATATTTGGCCCCAAAGTCTTGGGTGAGATAGATTTCCTTAATCAAATCCTGCGGGGCTTCCCGAAATAATTTAATGCCCTCGATAACAAAAGCCTGCTCCAAAGCGCGGGCTTTTGCCTGTTTCTGTAATTTTATCACCCGCTTAATGCGAGGATTGGTTATGCTCGTAATCATCACGTTAATACTTTGCTAACTTCAAATTGGTAATCATTTATTTTCTTCTGCATTGCCAAGGCTTCCGTCATGTCCAAATCAACGAACTCCCCATGCCGATAAGATATCACGCGGTTTGATGCCCCCTGGCACAAAATATCGGCAGCATAAGCACCCATAATCGAGGCATAATAACGGTCTTTACAAGACGGCGAGCCGCCCCTTTGCATATAACCCAAAATAGTAGCCCGCGTTTCCATTCCGGTCGCTGCTTCAATCCGCCGTGCCATCGAGGTAGAATGCCCAATGCCCTCGGCATTGATGATTAGATGATGGGTTTTGCCCTTTTTCCGGTTGGCAATAATGCTGTTGATAATCGTCTGCTCATTATAATCATAGTACTCCGGAATCAGAATATTCTCCGCGCCGTTCGCCACTCCGCACCAAAGGGCGATATATCCTGCGTTTCTTCCCATTACTTCAATAATGCTGCAACGTTCATGCGAAGATGAGGTATCACGGATTTTGTCGATTGCTTCCATGGCCGTGTTCACTGCCGTATCAAAACCAATCGTATATTCGGTACAGGCGATATCAAGATCAATCGTCCCGGGAATGCCGATGGCATTAATGCCCTGTTTGGTCAAATCCATTGCGCCGCGGTAAGTGCCATCACCGCCAATGACAACCACGCCGTCAATTTTGTGCTTCCGGCAAATTTCGGCCGCCCTTTGCTGTCCCTCTAACTCACGGAACTCCGGGCAGCGGGCTGTTCCAAGAACCGTGCCGCCGCGCTGGATAATATCGGCGACATCTTTTTTCTCCATGTCAGCGATTTCTTCACTTAAAAGCCCTTGAAAGCCTTTTTTGATGCCTTTTACCCTGACTCCGTTGCCAATTGCTTTCCTGACGACCGCCCGGATTGCGGCATTCATTCCCGGCGCGTCCCCGCCGCTGGTGATTACGCCTATCGTTTTTATCCCCTCACTAAACTCCCGCTCGACCATATATCCGCTTCCTTTCGCTAGCTTAATGTGTAAATTTTTTATTCTTTAATATAATTCTAAAGTATGTAGCACTTACTTAAGACAGAAACCCATGGAAGCTAGCTATAGGGTTTGCGAGAAATGCTCTATGTTAATTTCAAGATTTTTCTCACGCTATTAGCAAACTTCCGTTGGCTACTCTCATTTGAAGTGACGTTAGCGGTAATATACTTCTGCCTAACCGACATTGAAGCACTCAGCCGTGTTTCGACTTCATCGGTTATGCAAGAGGCGACAAGAATAGTAATAGCGTTTGGGTATTCGGCTAAAGTGTTTTCAAATGATTTTAGCATTGCTCCCAGGCGTTCAAGTGCGCCGGCAGGGTCAAGTCCCGCTTTAATTTCGATTACGCCGACTGTTGCACCGCAATCATCATGCAAAATTATATCCGGTTCAGATGAAAATACCATAGAACACCCGTTTTTAAGGTATACGGTCTTGATATTTTCAATCGAATCAAGAATTTCATTTTCATCAAACTCTGAAATCGCCTTTGTCTTGTTTTGGCGGTCGCAAAATGATGAAATATCTTTTTGCGTAAGTAATTCGCGAAGAATAATAGACCTAATAACTCTTTCACCCTCGCTGCCTATTGCGTTTCGCCAAGAACCTTCTATATTAATTCCAGCAGTGGCATACATCATACCTTGAATTTCATTTTCGCTGATGTCGGTGGACAGCGTTATTACCAACGATAAAACCTCGTTAATCGAAGAAATAAGTTTTTCTATCACCGCACTTGATAATGCCCCGGCTTCAACCTTGCCTCCCTCGATTCTTTCGACGTTACTTACTCCGGTGATTGATTTTAAGCCTTTCTGCGGTATCATCGCAACAGAGCGATAATATTTTAGAAAAGACGGATTTAGTTGTAATATTTTCGGATGCACAAACACAAGCATAGGGTCTAAGCTACTCGATTTAATAGTTTTCCATGCTATATCGCTAATTTTCCAATCAGCGCGTTGCGACCAATTTAACTTACTTCCCTCAAGATTACATAGATTTTGGACTTGCATGAACAAATCGAAATATCCGTCCTTTTGGAGTTTGTTATAGAAAAATGTTGATTTCAACAAATAGCTTTCCTTCGTGACTTCAATCGGAACTTTAGGCATTAAATTTCCTCTCTTTCTGCAAACCACTGCTCGTAAATGGCAGTTGCGATACTTTCTGATAGGGCGGGAGGAACTGCATTCCCAACTTGCCCGAATTGTGTCATGGTAGTAACGCGCTTTGAACTATATGAATCAAGTCGAACCCCCTCAAACTCCCAATCAAGAGGAAACGTTTGTAAACAAGCCAACTCTCTCACGGTAAGCATCCTATCCTCGTAAGGATGTATAAAATCCCTATATCCGCTACGTGTGACAGTAGGGGCGGGCTTATCCGGGTGAAGTCTCCTATAAGTAGAGCCGAACGTCTTTTCAACATCAGACAATTTCCCGCCGATGGGGACTTTTTTAATTTTTTCGATTGTCGATGGCGAATGTGCGGTCGTTTGATGATTTGGTATTGATTTAATAGCCATATCGCTCTCTTCTTCCTTTAATTGTGGCAGCAACCCTTAAAGCTGCGACTGATGGTTTGTCGGGAGGAGGTAATTCTCCAATGGCATCCCAAACAGTTACAAATGAGTCATTAGGTTTCTTTACTGCCGGATATATAAATGCCCTCCCCTCGCGATTTCCGACAATAATAATTCGCTCTCTATGTTGTGGCACACCGTAGTTAACAGCATCTAAAACTTGCGGGATAGGAATGATGTATTTATATACCATTCCTTTGTATTTAATAGGCTTAGACAGTTCCTCGATAAGTAGGTTTAGGGCTCTTCCGCTGTCCCAGTTAGCGAGTCCCTTAACGTTCTCAAAGACAAACCCCCGCGGAAGCGTATCTCTAACGACCCTTACGAATTCAAAAAGCAGTTTTCCTCTTTCATCGTCAAGCCCCCCTCTTTTTCCGGCGAGGCTGAAACTTTGACATGGCGGACCGCCAATAACAAGTGTAGCTTCAAGCGGTTTCAAATCTCCTGCAAAAAGAATGTCTTTCGAAGGCACATCTTCGATTTTATCGTTTATTATAGATAGATTAGGTCTGTTGGTTCTTAATGTATCACAGCAAGAAGAGTCCGCCTCGACTGCAACAGAAATCGAAAATCCGGCTTGTTCGAAACCTATATCCAATCCACCCGCCCCCGAAAAAAGGCTAATCACCTTTAAATCCTTGCTTTTTTTAGAAGCCATAGTTTCAATTCCTTTTATGTGATTATTTATACTTATTATACTTAATACATTGACAATTATCAATCATTGCTTCAAAAGATTTTCGCATTTTCATTATGAAAGCATAAATGCTTAAACCTCTATTTTATTTTCTGGTTTAAGTTCATAATTATTTAATCAATTTGAGTTAATGGGGCTTTTTTGCTCATCAAATCAACCTTGAACCAGTTCCCACAGCCTGTCATAGCTGGCCACAACGTCATATATTACGTTTTCACCACTAATGGCGCGGAAGTGTTCGCGGGCGCAATGTGCTTTAGCTTCTTCAATTTTGCGGAGTTCCATTGAGGACATATCACCTTTGGTTTCGGCGATGAAATAAATGTGCTTAACTTTACCCTCATAGAACGCAATCGCCCAGTCGGGGTTGTATTTGCCAACAGGGGTGCTGATATAGAATCCTCGTGGCAGTTTAACGTAAACCTCAACCTCTTGGCTGTGTGCTTCTAAGGCAGAAGCGAAATCACGTTCATTGATGGAATCATAAATTACATAATCATAGAGACTGCGTTTTGCTTCCATTGCGTTCACACCGAGGCTGCCTTTTTTAAGACCTGGTTCAGTGAATATCTCAGTCCCGAAAGTGGCGGTGAGTTTATCGTAGGTGATATGCTCGATAATCGCCGTGGCTTTCTGCTCATTTATGATGTTGGTAGCACGAATGATATACTCTTCGGGGTTGTCGCCAAACTGGTTAAAAATGACTTTATCAAGGCCGACCAGAATCTTTGTAACGGCTTTTCGGGTCAGCCCTGTTTCGGCTACGATTTTCCCGACAAGGTCATACCGCACAGAGGAACTCGCTTTCATCGTCATATAAGGCGCAGCTTCTTCTCGCACCATATTACTGCGGACAAAAGCAGAGCCTTCTTGAAGCTGCTCTTTGGATTCGATATTTTTCGTCTGCTCTCCCGTTTCGACTTTGAAGTAAATCTTTGAAACACGCAATCGGGCATTCAATTCCCTGACGGCCTTTTCTACCAACTCGTCTTCGTCAAACCCTACAACATAGTAACTCTTGTGGTTAATGCGCGACCACAGTTCTTGGAATGCCTTGCTGTCCAGCTTGCCCTTATCAAGCGTGACCTCGACGGTATTCTTTCGAGCATTTTCAGGCTTGCCCGCGTTCGGGTCGTAGACCGAATCCAACACGGCGATAACTTCGGCGGCTTGCTCTGCGGCTTCTTCGGGCACTTCAATAGTACCGTTCTTCTTATCTTCATAATATTTCTCTGTCAATTCGCCACGTTTCACATAGCCGTTTTCTATCAGGCTCTCGTAAATGGCAAGGGCGGTGTCATCGCCGAATTTCTCTGTGAATAGCTTTGCTTCCACTTTACGCGGACGGTCGGCGACCGCTTCGGCGATTTCGCTTTGAAGTCCCTTGGCGAAGCTGTCATAGCTTTCATTCGCAATAACGGTCAGCACGTTAATGTTGTGGACTTCTTCTTTTTCGTCCATGCGTTCGCCGTTTTGATTGACGCATAATCTAAGCCCTCGCCCGACTTCCTGGCGTTTGCGAATATCACTGCCGCTCTGTTTCAGCGTGCAAATCTGAAACACATTTGGGTTATCCCAACCCTCGCGCAAGGCGGAGTGGGAGAATATAAACCGCACAGGCTCTTTTCTGTCAAGCAGCCGCTCTTTGTCTTTCATAATCAAATCGTAAGCATCCGCATCATCGGAAGTGCGTTCTTTTTTATCGCCGAGTTTGCAATCAATCATATGACCGCTTTTCTTGTCGATGGAAAAATACCCGGCGTGAGTCCGTTCTACATCTATGCCGCCGATGTAGGCGAGATATTCCGGCGTGTCGGTTAATTCGAGCTGCATATTGCCGATAATGGCGTTGTATTCTTCTGTGAACATATCGGCGTAAGTGCCGCCCACGGCGTTGTCCGCTATGTCGTACTGTTTATACTTCGCCACCTCGTCTATGAAGAACAGCGACAAAACTTTTACGCCTTTGGAAAACAATTGCCGCTCCCGCTCGATATGCGAAAGAATGGTTTCCCGTATTTGAATACGGCGTAATTGTTCCTCGCTAACCGCCCCGATGACATCGCCGGCAAACAGCTTCCTGCCGTTTGTAAATTCCACGGAAGAATCACGCCCGTCAATGGCTTTCACGGTATAGCCGTCTTTGTACTCATCGAGTTCGCCGGAATTGGCAAATAAGCTGTAACCCTCACCCGCAATCCTCGTAACTTTCCGGATGCCGGTTTTGCCTTTAACATCAAACTCAATCGTAGCTGTCGGATTGCCTTTGGAGAGGTTTATGCTCTGTATGTAAACATAACCCTCGGTGGCGGTGCTTCCCGTGACGGTGATCCCCTTGACCGCAATTTTCTTAACAAGCCGCTTATTGTAGGCTTCCAACGCATCAAGCCGGTAAATCATATTGTACAGACTGTCGGCTTTGTGTGTCGCCGAATATCGGAGCGTAATTAGCGGTGCGAACTCTTTCAATCTCTCTTTTGTGACCGCACCCTCGACCGATTGCGGCTCGTCAATAATAAGAATGGGGTTGGTTTTTGCCAAAATATCAATCGGGCGGCGGGAACGGAACTCGTCCAGTTTCATGTAAATACGCCGAGCGTGCTTGCCTCTTGCGTTGAATGCTTGGCTGTTGATTATCATTACATTGATTGTGCTGTCCGATGCGAAGCGGTCAATCTCGGTCAACTGTGCCGAATTGTAGATGAAAAAACGGATTTTCTTTTGATAATCTTCAGAAAAATGCTCCTGCGTCATTTGGAACGACTTATACACACCCTCACGAATGGCGACGCTCGGAACAACAACGATAAATTTACTCCACCCGTACCGCTTGTTGAGTTCGTACATGGTCTTGATATAAGTGTAGGTTTTGCCGACTCCGGTTTCCATTTCAACGGTGAGGTTGAACCGCCCGGCAAGTGCGTCCGCCGGTTTGATGCCGCCCGCTCGCTGAACGGTGCGGATATGCTCCAATATTTTGTCGTCTTCGACGACAATGGGGGCGTTGTTAAAGCCTGTAAATTTTTGCTCTTGGTCTAAGTCAAGTTGCCCAAATCCAGAATCTATCATATAAGTAGGTGTGCGGAACGGCTGCTCCGCAAACACGTCACAGACTGCTTTCGCCGCATCCGCTTGGAACGGCTGATGCTTGAATTGTAGCTTCATTCGCCGTCACCTCCTATATCACCTTCACGCCCGTGTTCGGACTCTCCAACTTGAAAATCTCGAACACGTTTATTTTTTCGGGCGAACTGGTGAAGCTGCTGTCACGGAAAACGGCGCGGAGCGGTTTCCTCCCGGCAATCTCACGAACAACCACCTCGCTTACCTTTTCGTCAAAACAAGCGACTAAATCCCCCTCGTTGTAAGTATGAATCGTGAATCCGTCAATTTCTTCGTGGGTGTGCGGCATTGACAGCGGCAAGCCCCAATCGAGCAGACAGCCGTATAGCAGGTCTAACGCCGTGCGGTCGGGCTTGATGTTGCTTTCCATTTGCAAAATCATATCCTGCGTATAGTCACCTGCTGCGTAGTACACGTCGTTCATGTTGCTATCGGCGATTTTGAGAACACGAAAACCGATGTCAACCGTAGGGGCAACCCTCGCGGTTGACCGTTCGTCTGCGGTTGACCGAAGGGCAGGGGCAAGCCCTGTCCCTACAATTTTCTGCCCCGCACGTCTAATCCGCTCTTTCCCAATCTCGCAAATATTTTTATACCCCGCTTTTGCCGCCTCCGACTTCTCGTCGCACTCTTCCGGCAACTGAACGCAGATAAATTTCCGCTTCCCACCGTCTTCAGCGTTGAGTTGCATGACGGCGTGGGCGCTTGTTGCCGAGCCGGAAAAGAAGTCGAGGATTAGGTCGGAGTCTGCAAAATTAACGAACGATATAAGTTTTTTTAGCAACTCTGTCGGCTTTGTATATTCAAACACCTTCAATTCAAACAAATCTTTTATTTCTAGTGTTGCACTTGTATTAAGAATATCTAAAATCATATTTTTATGCGGAGCTGCTCTTTCTGTTAATTCATCTTTGTTGTTCACATTAAGGTAATTCTTATAA
>WRLH01000012.1 GCA_009777715.1 Lachnospiraceae bacterium | reverse complement strand
TAAAATCTCCTTGTTTTCTGATGTATTAAGTCCCACTAGACTCACATACATCATACTGGGAGATTTTATTTATTTTGTCAAAGTTCAAATTTCATTCTCTATAGGAATGCTTTTGTCTTCATTTCATACGATTTTATCATAATTTCTGATAAAAATCTACTTATTTTTTGAAATGCTAGAATGAAGCTGGAATCAAGATTGGAACTCTATTAGTATAACCCGAAGCTCATAATAAAGAAAAGAAAATAATGGAAACGTGGGGAGAATCACAAATTCAAATTCTTTGCATATTCGTATATGCGTCTTAACTTATTTTTGCTTGCTAAATCATCATCATTTTTAAGCAACTCGCTAAACCCAGCATAATCGCTGAATCCAAGCATATAAACTGCCATTGAAGTTGCCAGGCTTTCTTGCTTCACATCAAAATAATTAGCAATGCTTTGCAAATTTTCCTTAACTTCATCTTTTGGCATTTTCGTAATTTCACCGCTTTTTACTACTTTTTCAATAATTTCCGGCAGAATCATGCACATCTGAAAAAATGCGTCATCTTGGCCTGTTACTATTGCATAAAATTTATCTATGCTGACTTTTCTTATTAGGTTATGGCGTTTCTTTTCCTTTTTTATTGTCGTTTCCCAGACTATGTTCTGTGATTTTTTGGCTATGGCCTCTACTAAAAAACAGGCGCAGTCATCATCATCCATAACCTGATTTCGCATTTTGTTGTACGTATGGCTAGCTGATGATGAATTCATTGTATTGTGCTTGTTCTTCATCTCAACGTAAATCATATGCTTTATATCCCCATTGCCAGTTATGTCAATTCCTTTTTCGCTTTCAAAAATGACATCCCAGCCAGCATCGGGGACTCTGCAATTATCTATGTATTGAAAAATTCTCTGATGAAAATAACCGATGTCATTATTATTGGATTTATCGCGTTGCCGAAAGATTTCGCTGCTAATTATTTCATCCCAAGTGGAGCGATAAACTGTTTTATCAAAAATAAGCTTAATTGGGTCAATAATATTTTTATTAAATCTTACAACATCAAATGATTCCAGATTTTCGCCATACTTTTCAATATATGCTTGGATATGCTTCGTGAAATTCTCTTCCGAAATAAAATCCAGTTTCCATTTCATCAGATTGTTCCTCCAATGCTTCATGTATTTTTTTTGCTACCTCAAATGCCAAATTAACAGGTACTGCATTGCCTACTTGCTTGTACTGTGAACCCGTATTGCCGCAAAACTCCCACTCATCGGGAAAACTTTGGCAACGTGCATTTTCTCTGACCGTAAATGGCCTGGCCTCTAATGGGTGACACCGCTCAGTCTGTTTTTGCGAAGGTGATGTTAATACTGTCAGTGATGGTTCATCCAAACTCATCCGGCGCAAAATACCAGTTCTGCCTCCCTCCATATCCCAACAGCTTTTCATATATGCTTTTGCAATTACCGGGTCAATATCGCGCCAATACCCTCCTGCCGGGACCAGTTCAAATAATTTCTTCTTGTTCTCGCCATAATGAACACCAATGCTTAGAGGAACATCTTTCAAAACATCACTTAAAAGGGGTTTATATTTATGCGGTTTTGGAAAATCATATCTAATGGCTTTACTAAGATCTTTCCTAATGCCAATTGTTATTAACCGTTCTCTCTTTTGTGCCACGCCATAATCCCATGCGTTCATTATTCTATTCTGAATTGAGTAACCTGTTTCTTCAAATATATCAAGGATTATTTTATATGTTTTGCCCTTATCATGTGTGAGCAAGCCTTTTACATTCTCAAATAAAAACATTTTAGGCTGAAGCTTCTCTAAAAAAACCGCATAGTGATAAAAAAGAGTTCCTCTTGCGTCCTCTAACCCTAATCTCTTGCCAGCATATGAAAAAGACTGGCAGGGAGTGCCGCCCGACAATAAATCTAGCTCACCTTTATTAATTAAAAAATAATCTTCTAAATCCAAATCTGATATATTGGCAATATCATCACAAATAACGCGCCACTTCGGCCTATTCCTGCGTAAAGTAGCACACGCATCCTTATCAAATTCGACTAGCCCAATCGTTTCGAAGCCAGCTTTTTCAATTCCTAAAGCCAATCCGCCCGCACCGGCAAATAATTCAATCGCTTGGTACATATAACCTCTTTTTTGCTTTTATTCCATTATAAACTATTTGCTGTCCGTTAAAACTCCCTTTCAAATTTTAAATCTATATCTTTAGTCTACCACATAATAAAATAAAAAACCAGCCCTCACCTACAATAAAGGACCGTCTCCGAATCAAAGGTCGTATAATGCCGGAAAAATAATTCATAATCCGGAACAAGGGATTTTAGGTAGCCGGAGATATCAATGAAATCCATTGGTTTATGGTAAACGGATATCGCTAGCTTGGGCTTATATTTTTTGATCGTTTCCGAAGCCCCTTTTAGCGCGTTAAGTTCCGCACCCTCAACATCTAACTTTATGAACGTGATTTCTTCATCGGCTTCAACAATGCTGTCAAGCGAAAACGCGCTGATGGTATTTTCACCTGCCGTTGAAATTTTACCCCCGCTTTTATAGTCCGTCACCGCAAAGCTTAATTCTGTATTATGATCCCATAAAGCCGCTTCGATTACCCGGACATTTTGGAAGCCTGTTCTTCCTATATTTTGGTTTATCACCGCTACTTGCTCGCCATTTGGCTCAAAAGCATAGATTTTATGCGCATTAGGGCAATGCCTTAAAAAATTGATGCTGGTCTTAAAGTCAAGGCAGCCGCCGTCAACAAAAATTTCCTTTCCGCCAAATTCTTTTATGATAAGCGGGTCAAAGTACATTTCAATATCATTTATTGCATAATAATCACTAAATTTCAGCGTTTTCTCTGGGGGAATGCCCATCGCGAGCAACATTTTTTCCATATTATCAGTAACCGAATAAGAGTAAGGGGTCATAATGCCTAACTCTGCCCTTTCGGCTGCCTTTTCACCAAACCCGGCAACCGGGATTCCCTCAATCATTTTTCCGCTTAGGGATATGTTGCTGTCATAAATCTTAAGGCAGTTTCCAAGCAAGCCATGGCTTTTCAAAATCCCCAGCAAGACCCGGCACCCCTCCCCTGCCCCATAACAGCAATAGGATTTTGAGCCGATTTTTTTAATCAGCTCATTGATCCTTTTAAAAGGACGGCCGTCAAAAACCGCGCCGAAATCAACTTGCTCTGCCATCGCAAACCGTTTCCGCAAAAGAAAAATCTGCCGTGACTTTTCATCGGCCAGGCTCTCATATATACTTTGCCCGCTAGTCATTACTATATTACACACGCCCTTTCAAAATCCCGAATCATAGATTCGGGTTTTCCTCCAGTAAATTGATTTGATTTCATTTGCCACCTTGCGGGTTTTCCGGTATTTTTTTGCCCGGTCCTTTAGCGCAAAATAAAGCAAGTGATGGCATTTATTCTTTATGAAAAAGGGAATCAGCACGCTATATTCCGGATTTGCCCGGACATAATGCGTAATTAATGTCCTCATCGTTTCATTTTGGACAATGCCTTTTAATGCCTTTTTAAATGCGTTTCTTTCAATATATTTTTCACCAACCATCGCATGGACTAAATAAATAATCAGCTGGTCAACAATTTTTGAGCAAAAAACTGTTTTCTTGCCATCAGGAATCGTAGCACTTACCATTTTCCATAAGTTTTGGGCGTGTCCAAAATAAAACTCATACACATCAAAATAAAGCACCGTTGACAAAGTCACCCGGTCGGCTTCATCATAGCGAAAGTAGTTATAGACTGGCTTTTTGACGTTGGCAATTTTCGTTACATAGGTAAGATATTCAAGGTTAAAGGCACTATCCTCCCAAGTCCCGGCATTGTCCCTGAATTTTATGCTGTTTTGCTTTATGATTGAACTTTTATACAGTTTGCCCCAGACGACATTTGACAGCCAGCCAGCTTTTTTTTCGACCATTTCAAAGCAATATTCTACTTTTGAATATTCATCAACAGCAAGGCTCCAATAACTGCCCATATTTTCATTGCCAATTACATTAGCGTCGCCAATAATTAAATCCATGTCCTTGTTAGCTTTTGCCATTTGATAATTTATTGCTTCCTGCGGCAATAAGTCGTCTGAATCAACAAAGGTTATATATTCGCCCTTAGCATCTAAAAGGCCAGCATTTCTTGCGCCAGATAACCCCTGATTGGCTTGATGAATTACTTTAACCCGCTGGTCTTGTTTGGCGATTTCGTCACAAATCTTGCCCGATTCATCAGTTGAGCCATCATCAATTAAGATCAGCTCAATTTTTTTATATGACTGCGCCAAGATACTGTCAATACACCGATTTAGATACTGGGCTGTGTTGTAAATTGGCACTATCACGCTGACCAAATTATTCCGTTCGGAAAGAACCTTAATAATTTTTTCCATCATCAGTTCAGCAAGATTAAATAAATCTGTTTCTGAATCATCTGATTTCGCTAAGGATTTTAACTCTTCGCTGATATCGATTAAGAAATCAGCTTTTTTAATATCATTAACAACCTGATGTCCATATGGAAGTGCCTTATCTAGTGCCGAAGAGGCCAGTGCCGAAGGGGCCACCCCCCCATTATCAGCATAAAAAACCTTTTCGGGGAGTCCTTTAAGCTCCGGGAGCAGAAAAGCGATGGTCTTTGCCAGTTCATCTGTGCTGCCTTTCCATTTCCGGCTTGCAAAACGAAGCTGGCCGATGGCGATTTTCGCAAATTCCCCTTTATAATCCACATACATTCCGCTTTTATTTAGTTCATTAAATAATAATGTAAGGCCCTTGCCGATATCGGTTATATTTTTTTCCACGTTTGATAAACTGCCGGCCCGATGCCTTAGGTAGTTAATCAAGGGTTCTGCTACATAGGCGATTTGCTTGGCGTTTAAAATCAAAAGGGGGATTAAGATATCCTCATAGGTGATATGGGGAAAGGAAAATTGAATGCGGTCAAGCAGGTTTTTCTCGTAAATTTTACCCCAGGCAAACAGCCGCGATTTATTAAGGGTCGTTTTATCATCTTGGCATGATTTGACAGTTTGGTCAAAACGAATTTTCACTTCAGTTCTTTTATATGATTCGCTTTCGACATAATAAATATCACAAAGGCCGATTTCACAACCAAATTTCGCCATCGCGCCAAGGGTTTTTTCAATAAATGCTGGCTCAAACCAATCATCTGCGTCAAGAAAGGTTATATACTTTGCCTTAGCTTCCTTGATTCCGGTATTCCGCGCTGCCCCAAGCCCTTGGTTTTTTTGCCAAATATAAGTGACACGAGTGTCATTTTTTGCAAACTCTTGGCACATTAAAGCACTATTGTCAGTTGAACCGTCGTCAACCAAAATAATATCAAGATGAGGATAGGTTTGCTCACTTAACGAGTGAAAGCACCGCAAAAGGTAAGCTTCCATATTAAAAATCGGAACAACAACGCTGACTCGATCTGGCATAACATACCTTTCTTAAATGCCTAATATTTGCTGGTTTTCCATCGCTTCATATAATGCGCGGTAGATATAATAGTCCGCCGGGGCGGTAATCTTAATATTGTTGGGGGTGCTTTCAACGGTGTGCATTTCAACATTATATATGCTCAAAAGATGGGCGGAATCCGTTGTTCTTACGCCTTCTTTTTGGGCTCTTTGGTACAAAGGCCAAATATCGCCGAACTTAAAAGACTGGGGGGCCTTTGCCGTATACATGGATTCCCGCGGGGGGACATCGATAACCCGCTCATTTTCACACAAGCGGACAATGCTCTCCCTTGCGGCCTCGACTGTTATCGCATTCCCATATTTTTTTACCTTGGCGATATTGGCAGAAATCAGGTCTTTATTTATTAACGGCCTTACCCCATCATGAATAAGGATAATGTCGTCTTGTTTACATATTTCGCTTAAGGATTTAAGGCCATTATAAATTGACATATCCGCGCCGTCCCCGCCGGAAACAATTTTCATGATTTTTTCAAAAGTATATAGCTTAATCATTTTCTTTAGTTCATCAATCCAGTTTTCAACACAAACAATCAAAATGCCATCGATTTCCGGATGATTTTCAAAATGATTCAAGGTATAAACAATGATTGGCTTCCCATGCAGTTCAAGGAACTGCTTTGGTTTCGTCTGCGTATTCATTCTTTGCCCGGTCCCGCCGGCAAAAATAAGGGCTATATTCTTCATAAATCTCCATTCTGCCAATCAAGGAGCAAACGCTGGTACATTTCCCTAAGTCCGTATTTGGCATTCCAACCAAGCTTTTTAAGCTTGTCCGTATTAAGAGTGTAGCCTGAATCCGGGGCATAACCGCATTTTTTGATGTCCTCCGGTATTTTAACGGCTACTTTTATCTTATCGTCGCAGATATCCTTTTTAATCATTTCCGCCATTTCACGGATTGTTACGCTGGCGCTTTTGTTGGCGACATTGTACGCCTCGCCCTTATTTCCTTTTAGCAGAATCAGTAAAAGGCCGCGCAACGCGTCGGCGGTGTAGCAGTAATTCCCCCGGGATTTTCCCTCGGTATGCAGTTCGATATCCTGGCCAGCCATTATGTTTCTGGCAAATTGGGCAAAAACACGGCTGTCATCTTTGGGCGTACCTGCCCCAAAGGTCTGGGCTAAACGGGCTATTTTAATCGGTAAATCATATTGCGCAGCGTAAGCAATACATAACATTTCACAAAAACGTTTGCTTTCGGGATATGAACTGCGCGGATTAAATAAATCCAAATAACCTAAATCATTTTCGCTTGCTTCAATAGTGCTTAAATTTCCATATATTTCCATTGAAGAAAGGAGCAAAAAGCTCTTCAAGCTTTTAAAGCTTTTTCCTTTCACCAGCTCAAGAATGTTTTTCGTTCCCATTGCTTGAGTTTCAAGGACATCAACCGGGGCATTAATCATGGCAAAAGATTTTGTGATTGACGCGCAATGAATAACGTAATCCAAACAAGACAAGGGAGCTAATGTCTCCTTGTCCCTTAAATCACCAAGCAAAAAATCAATCTTAAGCTCGCTTTTTAATTTCATGCCAAGCTCTTTATTTCTTCCCTGCCCGATAATAGTAAGGTTAAGGCCAAACTTTAAATCGGCTGCTTTCATGACGCGGACAAGAAGGGCGCCGATAAGCCCGGTTGCCCCGGTAATAAAAACCGTCCCGCCCTTAAGCATATGCCAAGGGATTCCGGTATCGCCAATTATTTCGGATATGTCAGCCTGTAAAATATTGCTGATCGGTTTCATTTTTTCCATGCAAAAAACTCCGCTTATTTTATTTATCGGCTAAAGCAGATGAAAATTTTAGACCCCTTGCCCATATAACCAGCCCCCATCAGACATTATATCCGCCTCATTAAGATAAAAAACTCTCTCATGTCCCTTTTTTTGCAAGGATTTTTTTACTTCACCAGTATGCTTATAGTCAAGCGCAACAATTATCGCTGAATTAAGATTTACATCTTTTAGATTATAGATCGGATAACCGTCCTTTGTCCCGGCCGCCCGGTCATCGGAAATGATATAACCAGCTATTTGAATATTATTCCTTTCCAGAAAATCAGCCATCAATTTCCCCACTACCCCCGGCCCATATATATATAGCCTTGCTTCCTTATGGGTGCGGATAAATTCGATTACCTCTTCTCGGCTTTTCTCCCACTGCAAGCCATTTCGCATAATCATATCATTCATTTCACCAATGACGAAGCTGCTATTTTCTAAATCAAGCGCGGCATATTCATTATTAAGTGCCGTGGCCGTATAAAAACCAGCGTCCTGCGCAACAAACATAAATAACCGCTCAAGATAATGGCCCAATTGCCCATCAGTCCTCATCGGTTCGGCGGGGAAATCCTCATAGGCAAAGGGATAATCAAACAGCTTTTTTAACGCTTTTTTCCTGCCCCAAAATGCCGTGCTTAAAGAAAATGGGTGCTTATCCGGGGAAATGTCACATTTTAAGCCAAGCTTTTCTGCCCATGCTAAAAGCCCGCTATAACAGTTCGTCCATTCCTTGCCGCGAATATTTATATAGCCATAGTGGAGCGGCTGCGGGGGCGAAATAAGGCCAAGGCGGGGGTTTTCTTTCATCGTCACGAGGATATTATTGATATATTCCCGGCTTTTTAAAGTATTTTCCCAAATATCATAATAATATGACTGGCCGACTGCCACCGGCCCTTTGCCACCGGCGGTTTTTTTATCATGGGTAAAGCAAAAAATATCATAGTCTTTAACAATTTCTTTGCACCCGACCAATAATGCGCTGACATCACGCCCCCGGTTCGTGACAAGAATACATTTCCTTATCTTATGATTTCCTAATAAGGCTAACCTTTCTTCGACCCTTTTTTTGATTTCCTCATCAAACGTCGTCACAAAAATATCGCAGTAATCCGGGACATTTACAAGATATGAGCAGCAATTATCAACTAACGATGGGTAAGCAAGATGGACAATAACGGCAATTTTCTCCCCGGAATAATCATAATCGGCTATTTTGACGCTGGCAGGGAGAACGTAATTTAGGCTTAAGTTTCTTTTTATGTCAATCATATTAAAATTCTTGATAATATAACGCCAGATTAAATCAATCTCATAATCCGTTGATTTTTCGATAAATTTAAAGGCTTCTTTTATTTCCTCACGCATTGAAAATGATAAATTAATGCGCTGGGAAAATATTTCTTTTTTAAGAAACGGAAGCCCATAATTTTTGATTAGGGTGCAGGGCGAAACAAGGCCATGGTCATGCTCGTCATCTTCATGCAAAAGTCCTGCCAAATTTATATATGCTGCTGATTTAAATATTATCGTTTCGCTAAGGTTTCTAAGCATAGCGGAAAAATTGAAAGAATCACGTGCTAACATTTCTAAGAAAGCAGGCTTCATAAAAAAGGACTTTCTTAGCACGATGAAATAATCATCGTGGGGGGTAATATGCCATAAATCACAATCCCGCCCCGCCATCTCGGAAAAAATCTTGTCAAGGGAAAATAACGGGCCAAAAACCGAATCATCAAATATGACTATTTCATCATATTCATCTCGATTGATATCCGCGCCAAATTCTTCAGCCCTGATTATTTTTTCGGTAAAATTAAGCAAGCTTTTATGCAAATAAGAAACATAATCTTGTGCGATATCCGTTTTTTCTTTGGGATTAAATACTCCCAGCCGTTTTAGGTTCATGTAATAACCCATGCCTTTCGATTATTTTTTCGTATGCCTCGCCCATTTCATTAATCGTTTTTAACTTGATATTTTTTGCTTCAATAAATAAGTTTTCATACGCTTCTTTATCTTGCGATAAGGAGATGATTCTTTCGGCCGTTTGTTTTGGCTCATTTATCCCGGCAATAATGCAGCCGCCTTTTTTGCCCCTTTCCCCCAAAGCACCAATGTCCGTTACGAGACAAGGTATGCCTAAGCCTAACCCCTCTGACAATGTATAGGAGTAAGTTTCCGGACAAACTGATAAAATAGCAATAAATAACGGTTTTATTTTTTTTATATAGTCGGGAAGCTCTGCTCTTAAATATTTGCCATGCGATAAAACATAAGGCCGGTATTCGTCATCAATTGCGCCAAGATGATGAAACTCCAATTTTTTATCAACATCATTCTCATATAATTGCCGGATATAATCCCCGCCCTTATTATAAGTCAAATTGCCGGGAACGATGATTTTTATTTTATCAGTATTTTCCGCAAAATAAGAATTATCCGCTTTTTGATATGCTTCCATTCCATGCTCAATCAAAGCATTCCGCGCCGATATTTCGGGATAGATGGCGTTATAGATTTCTATTGCATATAAAGACGGGGCAAAAAAATGCGCTATATATTTAAATAATGCTCTTACTTCCCGCTGCCACGTATGACTTACCCAAGCCGGGGCGGCCTGGTTCATCTTAAAGCTAGGGCATTCTAAACATTGTATCTTGCAGTAATCACCTTTGTCATTGACCAGATTAATCGATGGGCAAAGATAATAAAAATCATGGATTGATAAAAAAATTGCTTTTTTTAATTTATGCCCCACCTTAACAGCGTCAAAGCTGTGCATGAATAAATGGCAGCAATGAATGATGTCAATATGGTATTTTGTATAAATCTCGTGATATATCTTTGCATATTCATCGTCATACAGTTTGCTTATATGCCAATGATTAGTTAAATCCCATTTTTCTTCAATATCTAAAACGCCATTATGCCACTGGTATAAAATAAGCCGACAACCATTGCTGATTAGCAAAAATACATTATGCTTTTGCGCAAAATACTTGATTAAGTCTTCGGTAGTTTTTACGCTTCCGCCAAAGCTGTCATGCAAAAGGTAAATGATGTTTTTTGATAAACAATCGTTTTTAAGATTGTTTTTGCAATTGTTTTTAAGATTGTTTTTGCAATTGTTTTTACGATTGCTTTTTTTACGATTTTTTAAGCCCGCATTTTTAACTACGATATCCGATTCCGCATTAAGATATTTGTGGATAACATTGTCCGCGGTGACTATTTTCTGATATCCGTTCTGCCTGAATATCTGCACTAAATCAGCAATCAGCTGCTTTTTTTCACTACTTAAGGCAATGACAACAACTACATTTTCGCAGTCATTTATTTTATTAAGGTCTGGTTTTGATACTCTAAAACCTAAGACCGTTTTTATTTCATCATATTTCATATCCCAAACAATTATTTTTTCTTTGTCATAAAAATAGCGTTTGCACGCTTCCAAAAACCGCAGGCCAAAAACACCTGCGCCATACACTATCACGCGGTCAGATGAAACTAGCTCCTGATAACTTAGCTCTTCACAAAAACGCATTTGCTTCCTATCTCAAACAATTCCCAAAAGCCGAAAAAGAAGATAATCCTTAAGGCTAATCGTTTTATTTTTTAACCTGATTTTATAATGCTCATTAAAAACCATTTCATTACTTGAGATCCCGCCAAGACGGTGGTTCGCCATTAATTTCTCAATCTTTATGAACTCACTTTTATTAAGGTAATTTCGCAGCATTAAGTCATAATCCGCAGCAATCCGGTATTTTTCATCAAAAAGGCCATTAAGTCCGTAAGCTTTCCTTGTGACAAAACAGGCCGGGTGCGATATCATCACAAACGGCAATTTATCATGATGGAAATCACTTATCCAATCGGGACGGTTTTTTTTGATATACCGCATGGGGCCATAAGCGATTTGGCATTTGCTTGTATCAAGGACGTTTACGGCACTTCTTACCGCGTCAGGCTCATAAAAATCATCACTATTTATAATGCCAATAATTTCGCCGGAAGCTTTCCTAATGCCCTTATTCATTGCATTATATATTCCGGTATCTTTTTCACTGATGATTTTGAGGCGGCCATTAAAAAGCGGCACAAAATCATTAATAATATTTAATGTCCCATCTGTTGATTTGCCATCGATAATAAGATATTCGATCTGCTCATATGTTTGCCCTAAAACACTCAAAAGGGTATCTTTGATAGTTTTTTCGCTATTAAGGCAGATGGTTATAATCGATACCTTTGGCTTATCTTCCATCATGGACACCCTCTATTTCATAAACAATATCCTCGATTGAAAGAATCGGGCAGTTTAATTTTTCTTTAAGCCCAGCTTTTATTTCATCAAAAAAAGTAAACGCGGTCACAATGACTGCATCCACTTCACCCAGGCTGTCATTTGCCGTTAAGATTTTATGTTCCGGATAAAAATGGCTGGGATTATTGTCAATTAAGTAACTTATCTCAATTGGTGTCTCTTTAAGCTCTGTTAATAACCTGCTGCCAATAAAGCTAGCCCCATAAATGGCAATTTTTTTTATCCCTTTATTGCTGAAATATTTCAGCAATACTTGGTCATCGTGCTTTATCTCAACCCAGCGGCTCATTAAATGAAACATTTCTAAGTGCTTTTTGGCCACGTTTCTTTCTCTTAAGATTGCTTTTTTGGCCAGCCGGAAAATCGAAAAGCCGCTTAAGATAATTAATATTAATGCCAAAATCACAGCCCAAAAATAAACCATTATCTACGCTCCTTTCCAAGCCTCAAAAGAATGCCATTCTTAATTGACATTCTTGAATAGAATTTTTCCCTACCCCTTTTGCCTTAAAACTATTTCTTCATATACATTTATTACTTTATCCGCTACTAACTCGCCATTCATCTCAATGCCCATTTTTTGCCCGGCTTCCTCTGATAGCCGCATCGCCAAATCATCATCACTGAAGATCATTTTAACATAGTATGCCAGCATATACGGAGCGTCCGACTGATAAAACATTGCGCTTTTTTTATCCTCTAGCATATTGCCAATCCCGCCTGTATAAGACGCAACAATCGGCAGCCCCAACATCGCGGCTTCACTAATCGCATTAGACGCATTTTCAATGACCGAAGACGAAACAAAAAGATGGGCTTTTAAAAATTGCTTAACGATTTCTTCTTCATTAAGGACTCCCAGAAAAGTAATCGCGCTGGCCAAATCCAATTCATTAATCAAGTCGTTAATAAATATCCCATACGGCGGAACTCCCCAGGCGGTATTTACCGCTGGATTTTCGCCGGCTACATAAACGTGTGTGTGCGGATATTTTGCCAATATATCCGGCAAAGCCAATAGCAAATAATGAAAACCCTTGATTGGATATGAAGCCTGGCCGACAAAAAGCGAAAACCGCTCGCATTCCGCGATATTCCACTTTCCGGCTGATTCATAAAAGCTACTTCTAAGGATTCTGTTGCAAGAATAATAATTAATCGTTTTATTTATCCTGTCAGCACAAGCCCGGTCCCAGTCAGAACGGCCAAAGGCATTCTGGGCTTTTTTAAGCAATGATGTTTCAAGGAGCCCGCGCCTAAAAAAGCTGTCGCGCGATTCTTCAATCGTTTTAAACTCACCGCTTTTTAGGGTTTTATAATGGTCTGGAATGCCATTTAAATAATGGCTGGAATAAATGGAAACCAAGCCTTGGATATCCACTATTACTCTTGCGAGCAAATTCAGCCTTTCGCAAGCTTCCATTGCCGCTTTCGAGTGGGGATATTCCGTCCCCCAAATATGGACAATATCCGGTTCAAAGCTCCGGAGAATTTCGCCAAATCTTGTTACTGTCTCTTCGTCATAATCGTCCCCGTCAACAAACTTGAAAGAATAGTATTCATAATTATTAAGGCAGCCATTTTTCATTCGCGCCGGGTCAAAAAGCGGAAAACAAAACCCTAATTCGAGATTGCCTTTATTTATGAGGGCATTAAATAAACAGCTGATCCAGCCAACAAAGGGCTTGCTTTTTATGCCAAATTCATTGGCAAAAAATGGAATTACGATGTTGCATATCCATAGTACTTTCATAATAATAAATCATGCCTTTCAGTTTGGGAGCTAGCCCCATGGTTTCACACTAAACCCATTCCTTTCACAAGCGGAACTTGTGAAACTGCAAAAAACTTTAGTTTTTTATGGAAAGTGGAAATTAATTTCCACTTTACCCCTCTACTGCCGATATTAACTTACATAGTTATAAAATACTGCTTCGTCCAAAGAAATGAATCGGCTTTTAATTTTCCCGCTTAATTCCTTTTTTATTTCCTCGAATCTTAATGTTGCGGTTACAACTATCGCGTCAACCGCGGGCAAGTCGTCATCTTCTTTTAAAACTGGCTTTTCATGATAAAAAGTGCCGCGCTGGTTGTCAATAATATAAGCTACTGCTACTCCGCTTTCTTTTAAATCATCAATTAAATGCAAAGCCATGCTTCCCATGCCATGAATGGCAATTGTCTTAAGGCCTTGGTCTTTAAAAAAATCTGCCACCGATTTTTGGTTTTTTCGCAAATACATCCAATAATCCATAATCCGGAACAAATCATCAATAAGCCTCATTGTTTGCATTGTCCGCCTCTTTTCTCATGATCAAATTTACCAGCTCATTTAAATCCTGCTGTTGCTGATTAAATACAAGCGGCAGTGTTTTTTTAATATTGTTAATTAATGTTTCCCTGACACTTTTATCAAAACATTGTAAAACTTTATCACTAATTTCCTGGGTATCGAGCGGGTCAAAATATAAGACCATGTCCCGGCATACTTCCGGAATCGATGTCACATTGGAGCAAGCGCAAACCGTCCCATATTTCATCGCTTCAAGCGGAGGATAACCGAAACCTTCATTAAGGGACGGATAAAGAAGCAAATGGGCATTGGCATAAAATATCTCCAGCTCGTCTGGTAAGACATAACCGGAAAAAATGAACCGCTCTTTATTTATTATCTCTGCTTCCAATGAACTTATTTCATCTGCACCAAGGACCAAAACCTTATAATCATCAGGGATTTGCGGATGTTTTTCCGTGAATAATTTGTCAAATGCTTTTATCCCGCGCAGGGCATTCTTGTACCATACCCCGGCACTTACCAGCAATCCATAGCTATTCTCTTTGACTGAATATTTCGCCAAAACATTAGTGATTATCGTTTCATTCCCGGTCATTTTATAAGTTTTCAGCGGACTATAAAAAATTTTTATTTTTTCGGGGCTGATGTGCGGATAATACTTAAGAATACTGGCTTTTGAATGCTCTGAGACTGTAATAAAAGTTTTCTCATGGTTATTTTCAAAAACTTTATTATAGTGGTTTTCCTTTTCAATTGAAACCATCTCGTTAATATCCACCCCTGCCACATAACCATCCCCAACCAGCTCAACCGCCCTCAAACCATGAATGACAAACAAGCACCTTAAATCTTTGGCAAAACAAATCTTCCGCCAATCCGTTGCCTGAGCAAAGGCGGAAAATATGGCTGTGTAACCAAATGTCCTTAAGATGGCAGGTATATTGCGGATATCAATAATCGGGTGGAGCTTTACTCCGCAAGAAGCAAACATCTCCATCATTTTTTTGCTTACGCGGCGGTTGCGCCAAAAAAAGATGCCTAAATTGCTTCCGCAGCCCGCCGCAAGCAATGCCGCATGGACAGCATCGGCATATTCCGCCCCGCCGTGATAAGCGGGATTAGCTTGGCAGATCGTATAATCTAAAAGGACTTTTTCCATAAGGTTATCTTAACTCAATTCCTCCTTCAGCGCGGACAGAAAGAAAATGGCAGCAATCATTGCCAAAGACAGCCGACATCCGCTTTTGGTACACTTCTTTTAAGGATATGGGGACAAAAGCTAAAATTGTCCCGGCAAAACCGCCGCCGTGGACACGCCACGCCCCTTTACCAAAAAGAATTTCTTGGCTTAAGGAAAGGGCCAAGTTCATTTCCTGCTCTTTAATGCTGCCCGCCGGATAAATATTTTGCAACCGCGAAAACGAAGAAAGGCCGGATTCAATCACCAGCTTGAGGAAATCATCAATCTCGCCTTGCTCCAACGCTTTTGCCTGTTTTAAGACACGGTCATTTTCCCCAAAAAAGTGCATTCCGCGCAAAACAGCCCGGTCGCCGTACTGGCGCAGATTGGCAATATCAGCATAAAAAATATCCGGTTCTACTTCCCGCAAATATTCTTTGCCAAAGTGGTTTGCGATTTTTTTCATTTCTAAAGGAACGGCCGCATATTCATCAGTCAAATCGGCATGGCTTCCTTTTGTGTCTACAACACATAGCATATAATCAGAAAGGCTTAAAGGGATATTTCGCACTATCGGTTCATTAGGATTGGCAAAATCAATCATGACAAGCCCGCCAAAACTGGATGCCGCCTGATCCATCAGGCCGCAAGGTTTTCCAAAATAAACATTTTCGGCAAATTGCCCGGCCAGGGCGATATCAAGCGGTGAAGCCGCCGCACCAAACAGGCCCTTAAAAACATTCCCTATCAGCACTTCAAAAGCCGCCGAGCTGGAAAGCCCCGAACCCGCCGGGATATCAGATGTTATCGTTGCGTCAAATCCGCCATAGGCATAGCCTTTTTCTTTAAACCACGCCGCAACACCGCGAATAAGCGCGGCCGATGTGCCTTTTTCATCTTCGCGTACTTGCAAATCGCTTAAATCAACGGTTTCCGAACCGTAACGCTCATCGGCAATGTGGACAAGGCTCGTGCCGTTAGCCCTTGCCTTACATTTTGCCTCTAAATTCACCGCACAGGCAAGCACCCTGCCATGCTGGTGGTCAGTATGGTTTCCGCCGATTTCTACCCGCCCCGGGGCAGAAAATGTTCTTTCGCCATTAGCTTTCATTATATAACCCTCCGACTATAAACTTGCGGGCTTGACCCATTTTGTACTACGTCATTGCGGGCTTGACCCGCAATCTTATCATATCCCAAATATCCTCTAAGTGCAACCTAATTTATCCGCCAGAAGAGCAAACTCAATCAAAGAAAGAGCCTCACCGCGAATCGATTCAATTAAGCCCATTTCCTTAAGAGCATTTGTAACTTGAGAGCGGGCCAAAGATAAATCCGAGGCATTCGTTAAAGCATTAGCCAAAGTTTTCCTGCGCTGGTTAAAGGCAGCGCGGATAATCCCAAACAGGAAGCCCTCATCATTTACAGTAACGGTTGGCTCTTTATGCTTCTTAAGGTGGAGAATGGCACTTGACACCGCTGGCCTGGGAATAAAACAAGCAGGCGGAACAGACGCAATTATTTCCGGCCGGGCATAGTACTGGACGGCAAGCGAAAGCGCGCCATATTCTTTGCTCCCCGGCCCGGTTTTTATCCGCTCTGCAACTTCCTTTTGCACCATGACTGTAATGCTTTCAAGGGGAATATGCTGTTCAAAAAGTAACATGATAATCGGAGTAGTAATATAATAAGGAAGATTTGCCACAACTTTTATCGGTTTCCCGTCATTATTTTCATTTACCAGACTTAATAAATCGGTTTTTAAAATATCTTGGTTTTTAATTATGACATTGTCATAATCGGCTAATGTTTCATGGAGAATAGGGATCAATTTTTTGTCGATTTCAACCGCAATGACTTTTCCGGAATGATGGGCAAGGTATTGGGTCATCGTTCCGATGCCGGGGCCGATTTCCAGAACGCAGTCGGCTTTATTTATCTTTGCTGCTTTGACAATTTTCTCAAGGATATGGCGGTCAATGAGGAAGTTTTGGCCAAATTTTTTCTGCACAGAAAAATTATGCTTGTTTAGGATTTTGATGGTGTTCGAGGGGGTTGCCAAGTCGGGCATGGGGGCTCCTATAATAAAGTTCGCAAAATAATAATGATAATTTTCAATAACTACTGCAAAATAATAATCAAGTATTTATCAAAACTTTGCAAAATAATAACCAAGTTTGCGTTGGTCGCATTGGTTATTGGGGTCTCGTTGACTGGCCGAGTCAGTCAATTTTAAATAATTTCAGCGCATTCTCTGTCGTCTTTTCTATTACTTTTTCATAGCTTAACCCCTTTATAACTGCAATTTCTTTTGCAATATGAATAAGATAAGCTGAAGTGTTGCGTTTCCCCCGATGTGGCACCGGGGCAAGGTAAGGGCAGTCCGTTTCAAGCAAAATTCGTTCTATTGGGATATATGAAACAACCTCTTTTAGCTTAATGGCGTTTTTGAAAGTCACCACGCCCCCAACCCCGATATGAAGATTAAGCTCAAGGCATTTACTGGCTATTTCTTTTGAATAAGAAAAACAATGCATTACCCCGCCATGCCCGCTAACTTCCTTATCGTGCAAAATATCAAGGGTATCTTTTGCTGCCTCGCGGGAATGGACGATAACCGGCAATTTTTTTTCTTTGGCCAAATCTAATTGGCGGCCAAACCATTTTTTTTGGATTTCCCGCCCCGGTTCATTCCAATAATAATCAAGGCCAATTTCACCAACTGCAACCACTTTGCCAGCTGTTTTAAATTGCTCCTTAAGCCATGTAAAATTCTCTTCATTTAAATTTTGCGTATCAGAAGGGTGAATGCCAAACGCGCCATAAATAAAGGAAAAATTTTCCATTAGGGCAAGCGTTTTCTGAATCGACTCAAGGCTGCTGCTAGCATTAAGAATATAGCCAACGCCATTTTCCGGCATTAGTTTCAGTAATTCGTCACGGTCGCCATCAAAGGCTTTATCATCATAGTGGGCATGGCTTTCAAAAATCATTACACTTTCATTTCCAATCCGAACCAAGTTTGCGCTTGCTTTCTTGCTGATTATTCAGTATACTATAATTGCATTTGCATTTTCAAGAAAAATTCGAGCAATTTTTGCAAATTCGCACCATTAGCTCAGTTGGTAGAGCAGTAGACTCTTAATCTATTTGTCCAGGGTTCGAGTCCCTGATGGTGTAGTGGCAAGTGTAAGTCCCCTGCCTATTTCAACCGATAGGTTTTGTTTCGGTTTGCGCCTTCGGCCACAATAATGCCTTCATTTGTAAGCTCTTGCAGATATACACGCACACGACCGGGGCTTATGCCGATATGCTCGGATATTATGCTTGCTTTCCCGGCGTTGTATTCAGTCAGATAATCAATGATAGCTTGTTTCCGCGCTGCCCCTTTTGGGGTCTTTTCGACCATTTTTATCGCTCGTTTTTTATCGCTCGTTTTTATCGCTCGTTTTTTATCACTCGTTTTCGATAAAGCAAGCGATAAAACTGTGCGGTCAGGATTAAATTGCTCTTCAAGAATCGGCGATGCCCAGCCTTCTTTCTTCCATATGGCGTAAATGTTGGGGATGCCGCTTCCGGCGCGTTCGCCTATGCCGATGAGATTAAACAGCTTAAACAAAGTATAGTTTCGCGGGTCGGAAATCCCACCAGCCAGAGCGTCATGAATGCTGATCCGGAAACTGCCGGGATTGGCAATAGTGATATGTTGCGGTCGCCGATGGATGACCAAGCCAAGCCGGTCATAATAATTGGCATGGATTAGTGCATTGGCAAGAGCCTCACGCAGTGCTTTGTGGACAGGTGTATCATCAACACGGGTGACACCGTCCAGCTTGAACGGCGTTTTTGCTTCTTGCGTTATGCGGCTACAGACGCGGAAATAGAAATCAAAAATGTTGCCGCTCCAGTCTCCGAGGTTGGACACAATGCGGTCTGTCCAGCGCGTGGACGTGTTGTCATGCTCTTGATAGTCCAGAAAATAGCTTGGAAACTCCTTGACGATTTCATATTCAAAGCCAAACATTAAAATTCCGGCTACGGTCGGGTGGAGGGCTCCGTCCTCGCTGCGTCCAATACATCCTAGCTTTTGCAGAAACGGAACGGGTTCAAGATTCTCCCATACATGGTCGGGGCGAATATTTTGTAATCGCGTGCGGTAACGTTTGAGGCTCTCATAATCGAAAGAATCTAAATCCAGCTGCTCCAGTACCCGTAAGTCTTGCGACATATCAGACTGGTCGCGCATCATATTGCGAACTTCATCTTTGGTGCAATGATAATCGCCCTCGCCATTGCGCCGGTAAGAGCCAGAAAAAGGATCAGACCCGATATAAACAGGCTTATCCCTGCGGTCAGCGCGAGGAATTTCGATCACCACAATGCGATGACCATTAGCTTCGATAATTTTCACGTTTTTGTCAGTCAGAATATTTACGTTTATCTTCTGGCGGTTGTTTATGGTACTCCAAAACTCCGACACCAGCTTCTCCGGGTCGGGAAGCGCGACAGCCCTAAGCGATCTATCAACACACTCATCCACACCCAGCAAAATATACCCGCCAGATGTATTGGCAAAGGCGGAGTAGGTTTCCCACAAACTATGCGGCAACCCGCCAACCGCCGCCTTCGCTTCAAGGCGGTTATTTTCTTGATATTGATGAAGTTCGATCCAATTCAAAATGGGGTCACCTCCCGCTTGTGTTTAAGTATAGTATAAAAGATTTTATCGTGACAGGCAAATAAAAGTTGGTCAATGCTATCTTCTGAAGTTTTATATTGATATGCTCGTCAAAGTTGATATAATATACTCAAAATCTTTGTAACGAAATCAAATTTTCGCCGTCTAATCATTAAAATCTAATCGAAGGGAGAGATGATGTGGATGCAGATTTTGAACAGCTGTATAACGCCTATTATATGCAGGTTTATTCATTTGTTATGACGCTTTCCAAAAATCGGGACTTGTCCGAGGAAATCACGCAAAAGACTTTTTTCAAGGCGATGGCAACCGACAAAAAATATCGCGGTGATTCCGCTTTATTTTCTTGGCTTTGCTCAATCGCGAAAAATCTGCTTGCTGATGAGTATCGAGTGCAGAAAAAAACAAGCCCGGCAAACCATGATTCTATTTCTGAAAGCAATATTTTGGAAACGCTGGTTGATGAAGAGTCTGCTTTCCGGATTTATCAGGTGCTTCATAATTTGGATGAGCCGTATAAAGAGGTATTTGGTCTTAGGGTCTTTGGCGAATTAAGTTTTCAAAAAATCGGCCTCATCTTCGGCAAGACCGAAAACTGGGCCCGCGTCACATACCATCGCGCCCGGCTAAAAATTCAAGAAAGGATGGATAAGAAATGAAAATATCATGTCACGTTACAAAGGATTTATTGCCCCTTTATCATGATGCTGTTTTAAGCAGCGACAGCAAACGGCTTGTGGAGGAGCATTTGGCAGATTGTGATTCCTGCAAAACCATTTTGGATAAAATTAAGGACAACACGATTGATAACCGGATAAAAAGCGAGCGGACGGACATCATTGGACATCATGCAAAAACCGTAAAGCGGAAATCATTCATAACCGGGGTAAGCATTGCCGGGTTCTTGCTAATCCCGATTCTGGTCTGCTTAATCGTAAATTTAGCCACCTTACGCACACTGGATTGGTTCTTTATCGTGCTGGCCTCACTGATGATACTGGCTTCAGTTACGGTCGTCCCGCTTATTTTTGAAAAGAAAAAGGGCTTATGGACACTCGGCTGTTTCACCGGAAGCTTGCTTTTACTATTGATGACCTGCGCGATATACACGAGGGGAGAGTGGTTTTTTGTCGCTGCTGTATCGGTTCTATTAGGGCTTTCTATTTTGTTTGCGCCGTATATATTAAGCCAGCTAAACCTGACTGGCAGCGCCCGCCATCACAAAGGGCTTATCGCGATGGCACTTAACACATTGATGGTTTTTGCTGTTATTATTGCTAGTGGGTTTTTTATCGGGGTAAATATATTGTCCGATTGGTATCTTGGCCTTTTGTCCGCATTTGTTGCGCTTATTTTCCCTTGGGGACTGTTCCTTATTATCCGCTATCTAAAAGCAAACGCATTTATAAAAGCCGGGCTTTCATTTATATTTGGCGGTTGCTTTTTATCCTATGGGCTGGGCGTGATGGATTGGATACTTGATGGCACATATCCATCCCGATTTAAAGGGGCAAATCTCCTCGTCTGGAACATCGAAACGCTAAATCCCAATATTTTCCTTTTAATTTTGCTTTCCGGCTTAATCATTGGCGGAATCCTGTTACTTGTTGGGCGGCTGCTGAATAAGAAAGGCAAGGGCGAGTAACAATGATGAAATTCTATGTAGCTTTCATCTGTTTTCACTTGCCAAATACATCAGCATAGTATATATTAAAGATAGGGAGATACATAGGAAATCTTTTTTTATGAGGAGGCGAAAGATGAAATTTTTAGGTAACATTATTTGGTTTGTTTTTGGCGGAGCAATTTTGGGTCTTTTATGGTGTCTTATCGGTTTACTTTGGTGCATTACGATTATCGGCATCCCGGTTGGGACGCAATGCTTCAAAATAGCCAAGCTTGCAGTAATGCCTTTTGGCAAAGAAATTGTCCGCGATGAAGGTAATGCCGGGCGGTTTATCCTTAATATTCTCTGGCTTATCTTCGGCGGAATCGAGCTGGCGATTGGTTATGCGCTAGTTGGCATTCTTTTCTGCATAACGGTTATTGGCATTCCTTTTGGCAAGCAAAATTTTAAGCTGGCTGCCCTTGCGCTTAGGCCGTTCGGCGCCAAGGTGGTAAAATCTAAGAACTTAAAGTAAAAAAGCAACGCAGTTACTTGCAAGATTGCGGCGCAAGGCCGCAATGACAAAACAACGCAATTACGCGAGGCCACAATGACAAAAGCGCAGTTGCGCAAACCCAATGACAGAAAAAAGGCTGCCCATCGGCAGCCTTTTTTTTCACGACCAACGCTTTTTCTTTTTTGTGCTTTTGGTTTCGCTTTTTTCACCAGTGACATTCTTGGCTGCGCTTAAGCTGTTCCCGGTTATTTCATCAAAACGCTTTAAGAGGTCTTTTGCTTCTGATGAAAGCTTTTCGGGAGTTTTGATAACCAAGGTAACATAATGGTCACCCCGGATATCACGGCTTCTAAGCGATGGAACGCCTTTTCCTTTTAAGCGGACCTTTGTTTCGGTCTGCGTACCTGCTTTAACATCATAAATAACTTTTCCGTCTACTGTATCAATAACTATCTCACCGCCTAAAGCCGAGATAGCGTAAGACATGGTAACGGTCGAGAAAATATTGTATTCCTGACGCTGGAAATGGGGATGGCGGCCAACCACAACTTCAACAAGCAGGTCGCCGCGCGGCCCGCCATTGCTTCCCGGTTCGCCTTTTTCCCGGATACGGACGCTTTGCCCATTATCAATGCCAGCCGGGATAGCAACTTGGATTGTTTTGCGGCTAGCTATATACCCGCCCCCGCCACAGTCAAGGCATTTTTCCTTGACCATTTTGCCGCTGCCACGGCAGTCAGGGCAAGTCTGGACATTGCGGACTGTGCCAAAAAATGATTGCTGGCTGAAAACTACTTGGCCCTTGCCGCCGCATTTGGCGCAAGTTTCGGGGCTTGTTCCGGGTTTTGCTCCGCTTCCATGGCAGACACTGCATTCGTCCTTTAGAGTCAGCTCAATATCTTTTTCTACGCCAAATACAGCTTCTTCAAAGGTAATCCGGACGCTAGTGCGGAGATTTGCTCCTTTCATTGGGCCGTTATTCGCCCGGCGGCGTGAACCGCCGCCAAAAAAGTCGCCAAAGATGTCACCAAAGATGTCGCTGAAATCAAAGTTTTCAAATCCGCTGAACCCGCCGCCGTTTTCAAAAGCTGCATGGCCGAATTGGTCATATTTTTGCTTTTTCTCAGGGTCACTAAGAACAGCATATGCTTCCGATGCTTCTTTGAATTTCTTCTCGGCATTTGTGTCGCCAGGATTCATATCGGGATGATATTTTTTTGCCAAGCTGCGGTAGGCCTTTTTGAGGGCTGCATCATCAGCATTCCTATCTAAGCCGAGGACTTCATAATAGTCTCTTTTTTGTTCTGCCATGTAGGTTATCCTTTTTTTATATTTATATCATGCTCCTTTCAGAGCCTAAAGACTTTGAAAGGAGCATAAAATTTAAAGCCTTTAGACTTCGCGGAAGTCGCCGTCAACGACATCACCTTCCGGGGCCGGGCCCATATCCGCGCCGTCCATTCCCCCCATGTTGCCCATGTTCCCCATGTCAGGGCCGCCGCCCTGGGCTTGCATATTTTCATACATCTTGGTAAAAAGGGCTTGGGCGGTATTTGTAAGTTTTTCTTTGGCTGCCTTTAATTCATCAAGGTCTGAGTCCGACATTTCTTCGTCTGCCGAAGTGCGTTCAAGAATTGCCTTAACCGCGGCAACATCCGTTTCAACCAAAGATTTTTCACTTTCATCGATTTTGTCACCAACTTCTGCTAAAGCCTTTTCGGTCTGGAAAACAAAAGCGTCGGCATCATTTCTTGTATCAATGCAATCTTTGCGTTTTTTATCCTGGGCTTCAAATTCGGCCGCTTCTTTGATGGCTTTGTCAATATCAGATTCGGACATATTCGAGCCAGCAGTAATCGTGATGTGCTGTTCTTTGCCTGTTCCCAAATCCTTTGCCGATACGTTGACAATGCCGTTGGCATCAATATCGAAAGTTACTTCGATTTGCGGCATTCCTCTCATCGCTGGCGGAATACCGTCAAGACGGAATTGGCCCAATGATTTGTTATCTTTTGCGAACTGACGTTCGCCTTGGACAACATTAATATCAACAGCAGTCTGGTTATCAGCAGCGGTCGAGAAAATCTGGCTTTTCTTGGTCGGAATCGTGGTATTGCGCTCAATTAACCTTGTTGCTACTCCGCCCATCGTTTCAATCGACAGGGAAAGAGGGGTAACGTCAAGCAGAAGAATCTCACCAGCCCCGGCATCACCAGCCAGCTTTCCGCCTTGAATACACGCGCCAAGGGCAACACATTCATCGGGATTAAGGGTTTTGCTTGGCTCATGCCCGGTTATTTGTTTTACTTTTTCCTGGACAGAGGGGGTGCGGGTTGAACCGCCAACAAGCAATACTTTTCCCAAATCACTGGAAGTAACGCCAGCATCTTTCATCGCGTTTTGGACTGGAATGGCAGTCCGCTCAACCAAATCGTGGGTCAGCTCGTCAAATTTGGCACGGGTAAGGTTCATGTCAAAGTGTTTTGGGCCTTCATTGGTTGCCGTAATGAAAGGCAGGTTGATATTGGTTGTTGTTGCGCTGCTAAGTTCTTTTTTTGCTTTTTCGGCTGCTTCGCGCAAACGCTGGAGGGCCATTTTGTCAGTTGATAAATCAACACCCTCTGTTTTCTTAAACTCGGCCAGCATAAAGTTGGTGATTTTTTCATCAAAATCATCACCGCCAAGACGGTTGTCGCCGCTGGTTGCCAAAACTTCAATAACGCCATCACCAATTTCAATGATTGAAACGTCAAAAGTTCCGCCGCCTAAGTCATAAACCATGATTTTTTGCTCTTTTTCATTGTCAAGCCCATATGCTAACGCTGCCGCGGTGGGTTCATTGATGATCCGCTTGACATCAAGCCCGGCGATTTTGCCAGCGTCTTTGGTTGCCTGACGCTGGGCATCATTAAAATATGCCGGGACGGTGATAACCGCCTCGTTAACTTTTTCGCCAAGATAATTTTCTGCGTCTGCTTTTAATTTCTGCAAAACCATTGCGGAAATCTGCTGTGGTGAATATTTTTTGTCATCGATGGTCCGGCCGCGGTCACTTCCCATGTCACGTTTGATTGATGAGATGGTTTTCTCTGAGTTCGTTACCGCTTGGCGTTTCGCCGATTCGCCAACTAAGCGTTCGCCCGTTTTGGTGAAAGCAACAACAGATGGAGTCGTGCGAAGCCCCTCGGTATTGGTAATAATGGTGGGTTTTCCCCCCTCCATGACAGCTACGCAGCTATTGGTTGTTCCTAAATCGATTCCTATAATTTTTCCCATTTGAATTTTTCCTCCTATAAAATAAGTTGTTAGTGTCTATTCAACGACTGATACCATGCTATATCTTACGACTGTATTCCTATATGTGTAGCCCCTTTGCATTTCCGCGGCAATGATTCCGGTTTCGTATTCACTGCTTTCTACTTGCATAACGGCGTTGTGGAGATCGGGGTTAAACTCCTGGCCAACGGCGGGAATGGCTTTGACATCGAGATTGTCAAATTCAGCCATCAATTGCTTGTAGATCATGTTCATTCCCTCGGCAAAGGATGAATCTTTTTCCGCTTCGGGGATTGCTTTTAGGCCTCGCTCGAAATTGTCAACGACCGGAAGCATTTTCTCGATGATACTGCGGGCCCCGGTTTCAAACATCAATGATTTTTCTTTTTCCGTGCGTTTACGGAAGTTTTCAAACTCTGCCATTTGGCGGATAACGCGGTCTTCAAGCTCGGCAATCCGTTCTTTTTGTTTATCCGTTTTGGCTTTTTTCCTTAAGCCTTTCTTTTCCGGCACATCACTAGCCGCTGGTTCATTTAAAGATTCCAAAGGCTCTTTGGATTCGCTTGGTGCTTTAGCTTCAATTGGTGCTTCAGTATCCATTTCATTTAATGCAGTATCTGCTTTAGTTGCTGTATCTTGCATTTTTATTCCTTTCTGACGTTCAGCCTATTTTCTATATATGTCTTCAAGCTGTGATTTTAAGGATTTGAGGACTCCCACAACTTTGTCATAATCCATCCTTTTTGGCCCGACAATACCAATCGTTCCACGCATTCCCTCATCTAATTCATAAGTCGCTGTGACAATGCTGCAATCTTTCATTGATTCGATTGGCGTTTCATTGCCGATATAAACTTGAATTCCGGTTGAGCCAGTCTCTTTATCCTTGTTTTCATTGACCAGCTCGGTCAATAACTGCTTTTCTTCAAAGGTCGTAATCAGCTCGCTTGCTTTCTGGTGGTCGGCAAGTTCAGGGTATTTGAGGATATTAGTTGCGCCGCTGGTATATATTTCCAAATCTTCATCAGCTTTAATCGCTTCGCCGACCGCTTCAATAACTTCACTGACAATGGCGCTGTATGTCCCAGCCTGCTGCTTAAGCCGATGAATCATGCTTAAATTTATTTCTTCGATTGATAACCCATTAAGATGAGTATTCAGCAAAATATTAAGTTTTAGTAATGTTTCGTCATCAAGCTGGTCAGTTATTTTCAAGATATGGTTTTTGATCACGTTCCCCTCAACAACAATAACCGCAAGCAGCTGGTGCTGGTCAACTTTCGAAAGCTGGATAAACTTTAGCTTGTTCCTGATATAACTTGGGGCGCTTATCATTGAAGCGTAGTTCGTATTCTGGGCAAGGACTTTGGCCGCTTCTTTGAGGACTTTATCTATTTTATCCGCTTTCTTTAATAATGTTTCTTTTAGCTCTTCGATTTCGCGGGTTTTTTCCTCCATCATCGTATCGACATAAAGACGATAACCTTTGTCGGAAGGAATCCGCCCGGCGGAAGTATGGGGTTGCAGGATATAACCCATTTCTTCCAGATCTGCCATTTCATTCCTAATTGTCGCCGAGCTAAGGTTTAAATCAGCAAATTTCGAAATGGTGCGGCTGCCAACTGGTTCTCCGGTCTCCAAATAATTGCGGATTATTGCTTGCAAAATTTTTAGTTTGCGGTCATCTAACAGCATTTTTCATGTTGTTAGCACTCAGCTTTTAGGAGTGCTAACATCTCCCTTACATAAAATAGCACTTTCCCCACTTAAAGTCAATAAATATCTTCAAAAGAATTTATTAAAAAAAAATAAAAAAAGGTCGCCCGGCGGCGACCTAAGATTATAACCTTTGCTTATGTACGGTTCATTAGATTGCGAAGCTTCCGGTTATGTCGTTATTAAAAACGTAATAAGCCCGTTCCTCTTCCGGCTTGATATAAAGCTCAATGCTTTTAAGGTCGGCTGGTTCTTTTCCGATGTCATATTGCCAAACATCTCTTGCGCTCTTTAGCAAATCATCCTGGGTATAAGATTTGCCATTAAACTCTACCTTTACTACTTCGCTCTTTTTTACTGCAACTGCTCTTGTGCTTGTTTTCTTCTCTGCTGGTTTCGCTGCCGCGGGTTTTGCTGCCGCGGGTTTCGCTGCCGCGGGTTTCGCTGCCGCTGGCTTCGTTGTAGCTGGTTTTACTGCCGCTGGTTTTGCTGCCGCCGCTTTCTTAGGTGCTGCTTCTTTTTTTACTACTGCCATTACATAACTCCTTCCAATATCCCCCTTGGCCATTCATGAACTGATATCTCGCATTTAGTCTACTATTCTTTGATAGAAAAGTCAACCTTTAAAAAACGTGCAGATGAACATATCAGTTTTGGTATTGAAATTTAGTAGCTAGCCTTTCATATATTAAGCATACTCTTTCCACATCACTTTCCCAGTAAATATGCCAAGTGACAGCATGGTGATTATCATTGAAGCCATGAGCATGAGCCTTACTGTATCAGGGAACAGCGGGTTAGGGGCACCAAAAGCTATCGCCGGGGCTAAGAACACCAAGCATATTGCGGTTGTAAAGACAAGCTTGCTTTTTTTGATTAGCGGAAGCAACGGAAGGATAAGCACGCCGTTTATTATCCCGCGAAAGAACGGAATTGAAAAGAGCGGATAAAAAAATCCCGGCCAATTTTCTCCGTGTGCCGCTTGCATCCACGCGGTGTCTTGGTAAAAAACCCGGTATTCCGCGACATTCCTTTGCACGGTAAGTAAAAATAAGATATAGATCCCGGCAAGGAGCAAGCCGCCCAGCCCAATTTTTATTGCGTATCTTTGTTTGAATTTGAGTTTTTCATGTTCACCGATTACATCAGCCACATTTTTATTTTGGAAAAATTTCACCATCAGCGGCAGCGTTGCCAATAATGAAATTAAACCCGGTATCGAAAGCAGTATAAAATCATGCCACGGCATCCCGTGTACATCAGCTGCTTCCGCTCCCAGAGCTTGCGGGAAAAAGTACACGATAAAAAACATCACGAACATCAGGCTACGAAATAGCTTTTTCCCTTTGACATTCGCATTGCGGATAATAAAATAAGCGGTGAAGCAATTCCAGATTATTGGAAGCAACATCATCAGGGTTGATGCGGTTGTTTGCGTTTCGCTTACCTCACGGGTTATTTCCGTAAATGCTGGCGAAAAGGGAATGAGCCCGATTACAAGCATATAAACAATACTGTATACTAAAACACATAAAATAAACTTTAAAAAATTTGCCATTTAATGATACCATGCCTTTCTAACTAACTTATTAGATTCCTAATCATAAATTCGGCTTCCGAATCATAAATTCGGTTTCGAATCATAATTCGGTTCCTCACCGCGTTACCCTCACGCTGCCGCTATTTGCTTTCACTATCACGTCATACTCCGGGGCAGTGCCGACTGTGCCATTTGCGCTATTGCCCCGGCTATTATATGAAAGGCTGCTGTCAAAGTCCGTTCTTACCCGCCCGCTTCCCGTATTAGCGGAAAAATTAAACGCGCTGTCTTTTGGCAATTCAATATTTATGCTGCCGCTGCTTGCGGTTGCGCTGATATTGCCGTCTAATTCTTTGACGGAAATCCTAATTGACCCGCTGTTTGACTGGACTTTTATTCCGCCGGACAAATTGGCAATCCTTACCGTCCCGCTGCTGGCATTTACATCTAAAAACCCATCAATCCGGTCAATTACAATCGAGCCGCTGTTCGCCCTAATTTCTGCGTCGCCGATTAGTTCAATTATCCTAATCGTTCCGCTGCTTGCCCGCACATTGATATTTCCAGCCGTCAGGCTATTTAGGCTAATGCTCCCGCTGTTTGCTTCAAAAGATAATTGTTGAGCCATAAAATTAAAGTCCGATTTTATGTTGCCGCTGCTTATGCTGGCCTTAATATTACCTGCATAATTTTCCGGCAGATAAATCTCAATCCGCTCACCCGCCACAAAACCCAGAATACTAATATTAATCTGCTGTTCACCACGGATTGTAACTGTTTGATCACTATGCCTAAGATCAGCTTTTTTATTCTTATTCCGGTAATATTCTTTTATGATCAACTCATCAGTATCGCTTTTAAGAAAATAAATATTTTCTGAAAAAGCGGACACATCAAGTGATGTTTTTTCTGTAATCCTTATATTTGTCGTGTGCCGTAATGCCGCATTGGCTCCGCCAATATAAAAGCTTCCTCTTGGCATATACATTATCATAAAAATGCAGAAAACAAATACTGCCATCAAAAAAATTGCCATCGCTAATCCTATCTTTATATTATTTTTCATTATATACTCATGCTCCTTCCAAAGTCTGGAAACTTTGAGCGTAGCTCAAATTTCCGCTGAAAGAATGAAATTCTTTCAGCTTTTCTCCATATCCACATCAATTATGTCCTGGTCTTCGCCCGTTTTCTTACCGCTCCTAAAATAAGAAACCAAAGAGTAAAAAATCGGAATGGTTAAGTAGATTACCCAGCCCGGGTGCCAAGCATTTGCGCCAAAACCCAAGATCAAAAAAATCAAAGTTGCAAGCACCGGATAAGCAAAAATATGGGCATTCTTTTTATAAATCGCCTCTACTAAGGTATACCAAAGCGGAATCAGCAAAAACAATAACCAGCCCGGATGCCAAAGGTCATAAAAAACGCTGATTAATATATATGCGATTGTAATTATGATGGCCATGGGGAATTTCTGCTTCTGGTGATGTTTGTACCAAGAGCCGTCATATTCGACCCCATTAACGAAAACTCCTTCCTTATCAATATTGATTTTTTCATTTCCCTTGTGGTCATCGATGTAGATACCGTCCCAGCCTACCCTGACCTCTGCGCCATCTTTATCAATTACATGGACGCCCTTTAAGCTGATGTTCACATATTCGTTGCCTTTTTTGTCATTGTCAGTTTCATAACAGGTGTTATTATTCTCTTCGGGATCGCGTTTTGGTATTTCATCATTGGTATATAGCAGTTCATCCAATGAAATCCCATATAATCTGGCTAATAAAATCAGATTGTCAGTATCCGGTGAAGCTTCAGCTCTTTCCCATTTGCTGACTGCCTGCCGCGAGATGCCCAATTTTTCCGCCAACGCTTCTTGAGAATAATTATTAGATTTACGTAAGTTCACTAGTCGATTGGCAATTTCAATATTCATGATAATATTTCTCCTTTTGATTTTTATTTTTCGGCCGTTTCATGGGTAATTATATGCGCAACTAATCAGGTTGCACCAGCAATTTTACTTTTCAATTGCGCAACTATTGGTTGCAAAAGTAGAAAAAATGCGTTTACGACGAATTTTTACCGCCTTGTCCTGATATATGTGATGAAGCGGTTTCCATTTTCTTCAAATAAAGTCCCTGCGTCACTGCGTCCGATCCGGTATACTTCTCCGGCTTGCGGATCCATCACAATTATATTCTGCTCATTAAAACCAGTAATTAGCAGGGCATTGCCATCATCAAGCAGTTTAAGGACGGGGATGGATTTGTTGACATAATATAGAATGCTGTCCAAATTGCACCCGGTTAAATCAAGAACTTGGATGTTTTGGATATTTTCATCCAAGATAGAAATTGGCGTATAACCCCGGCTCAGCAAATACTGTGTGCTTTGGGTAATTCCCTCATATTGGAGAATCGTATCTAAGCATACCGCCAGTGAATTGCCAAATTGGGGTACTTCTGTCCCAGTAATGACGGCGATTTGCGCGCGCTGGTTCAAATTGCCGCGATACCATACATATTCACCTTTCCGGTTTTTGACTATCCCAAAATCCCGGTAAGCGGCGTTAACTGCCTTTGCTTCAGAAAGATAAATGCCGGTAATGCCATTTTTGCTATAAACATAAAAGCGGTCAGCGTCATACCCGGTGCTATTGATGGTAAGCTCACGCCCGCCCTCAAATAAAACCTCACGGGGGGTAAGCACTATAATCTGGGTATGGTCAATTTCTTGTTTGAAGGCAAGGCGGACAATTCTTAAATAACGCTCGGTTGGAATCACTTCAACCCTGTTGCTTGTTCCGCTTGCAATGATTTGGTTAGTTATCTGGGTATCTGTTGTTTCCCTGAAAATCCCTTCTTCATTTTGAAAAAGCCTGTGCAAGGTCAGCATATTATTATTTTTGGTGATTCCGGTCACAAAATAATCCGGCTGCCGATGTTCTTTTAAAATTCCGGCTTCGTTTTGGATTTTGACGACATACATCGGAAAAATCGTATTGCCCAAAGCATCTTTTGTAATGTCAGCTATCCGCGCCAGCCCATAAATTAAATCTTCTTCCATAAACTCAAGCGGCAAAATATATTCATTATAACCCGCGTTAATAACGGTCTGTTTTTCATCTTGGAGATTCATCAAATTAAGCCTTGTTGTGCCATAAACATCATCAGAATCCTGCCAGACCAGCATTTTATTGCTTTCGGAAATATGATATGAGCCCTCCTGCATTTGGCTGATGACAGTCTCGGCAGTCCTTGAGTCTAAGTGGATGGCAAAAATCTCATTGTCAAGCATTAAAAAGAGGCGGTTGTTCCGATTAAGATAAACCATTTGCTCCACTTCGGCAATCAAAAGCTCCGGTGATTTGTGATAGGGGATATAAACCATTTCATCAATTGTATTTACCATGCTGTTATAGTAATTAACCGAAATGCCCACCCGGCCCTCATTGCGGCCGCGGTTCATATAACCGTAAACCATGAAAACGACATTTCCGGCCTCATCGATATTAAGGATTTTGGCGCGGTGTCCGGCATAAGTTGTCCGCTCATCATTGTTTTCTTCATCGGCAAAACCAAATAAGCGGACAAATTTACGGTCGGGAATAACCAGGCTATAAAGGCTGTTGCCTTTTTCAAATGCAAAAACATTACCGCCCTCGCTTTCAATTAAAGGCACATTAGGGCTTGTAATGCCAAGATAAATATTCCGGCTCGTGAAATTATCAAGATTGCCCATAAATACTTGTTCCATCGTCCGCTCAAAATCCAAAAGGAAAATCCGCTCCGGCGTATACCGAATCCGGTAAAACTCTTCAACTTCATAAATGATGTCATCATTATCATCTAAAATGACATCATATTTTATCCGGAAGCTTCCGGTATGGACCGCCATCTCCTTTACATATAGGACGGGCTCGCTTACGCGGGTTACATCGAGATTGCCCCAAGTGACCTGCTGGAAGCTAGAGTTAATCGTAACGCGGCTGTAAGTGGTATTATCACCCTGGGCATTGGGTTCAAGGTATTGGGTCAGCTCCCTTGCTTCGTCTTTATTAAAGGTTTTTTCGTGGAAATTGAAGCAGTAATTAATTTTTTCCTCAAAATGAGTTTCATTAGACGCAAAAATGCGGGTATAAAAGCGGATTGTCCTGTTCCTGTCAGTATTTAAAAGCAAAACAAAGGTGTACTCTTCCTCTAATTCGATTAAGTCCTTGATATTAATAGTGGCGGTAATGCTGTTTCTTCTTTCTTCGTATTCTGTAATTTCGGTGCTTTCAATTAAGCGTGAGCCGTCAATGCTCCTGACTTCAAAAGCAAGGCTTTCAATGGTATTTTCGAATTTGTCAATCCGCAAGGTAAGGCGGCGGCCATCCATTAGAGGGGTCAAAGTTTCGCGCAGATAACTGGTCTCCATCGGTTCAGCATAACCCCGCAGGCTGTTAAGCTTTAGGTCGCCCATCATAACATAAACCAAAGGATAAGTCGCTGGCCCCATCTGGGCGGTCATGTCAACATTGCCTTGGTTCATGTAACCACTGATTAAATAAAGTGATATTATGAAAACAAAAATTAAAAAGATACTTTTTAGGCTGGTTTTAAGCATATTTATATTTTAACCAGTTTATGGGAAAATCACAAGGGGGAAGTTTTACTTCACCTAAATAACAGTTTAAACCTTAGATAATAATAACGCCATCGCCCCTTTTGCTTAATTTCTCTAAAAATAACCTCACGGTCTTTTAAAACCGTGGCTATTATTTCACTAGTTGCTTGTGCGTCGCGGTACAAATAATATTCAAACAATAAAAGAAAATTGACCGGGACTTTTATGTCTGCCAAACTAATCCGCTCTATAAACTCATTAATCGTCTCACCGGGAAGAAAGCGGAAACCTAACAGGTGAAGAATATTAAGATTAATCTGAATATGCCCGGTGAACTTTTCTGCCAAGCTATAATGCCTAAACCGCCTTTTTTTCATCAGATAATCAATCAAGATAAAAACTAAAACCGCTATTAAAACCGAGAAAATAACCGTTAAGAAAAGCGAAGCCAAAGAAAAATGCTCTTCCTCATTTGCTAAAACGCTTGGCAGCAAAGCCTCCTCGCCCTGCTCTAAAAGTTCCGCCCTTTCAGATTCATAGCTTTCTTCTAAAACATTCGACGTAACAGTTTGCAGCCAATATTGGTAGCGGTTATCGATAAAACCGGGGGTTGGCTCAAAAGAAATCCAGCCGACGCCATCAAAATATACTTCTGTCCAAGCATGGGCCCTTGAATTATTAACCGCCACAGGCCTCCGGCCCAGATTTTGGTCGTAAACCATAAAGCCTTGGACATAACGCGATGGAAAGCCAAGCTCCCTTGCTAACAGGGTAAAGGCGGTGGCATAATAAGTGCAGTACCCGGAATGGCTTTCAAGCAAGAAATAGTCAAGAAAATCCTTACCCTCCGGCAATTCCCCGGGAGTTTTCGTATAGCTAAAGGCAACCCCTCCTTGCCCGACGAGAACCTGCTCGACCGCCTTTAATTTTTCATAACCATTTTCGGCATCCTTAGTTATCTCAATAAGAAAGCTACGCACATCTTCACTTAGAGGATATTTTTCTGTATACTGGCGGTGGATTTTTTCACTCCGTTCTTTTAATATCATGTCTAGCGACCGAAAAGATTCATTAAGCAAGGCATGATAATCCAAGGCAATATTGGCCGAAGCATTTACGTCATATTCATATTCACTTTCGGCGATAATCATTTTTTTAAAAAAGTCCTGCCCGGCATTTACTTGGAAATAAGTCAGGTTGTATTCTGTCCCCCGCCTTTTTAAAGAATCAAACCTAAACTCGCTGCCATAATGGGTAAGGTTTAACGCTAAACCAGCATCAATTTTCAGCAGTTTCAAGGGAGCAAAAGCATAATTTGAATTAAGCCCGGCATAAGAAATATTAAGATCACTATATGACAGGTAATTGGGGCGATGTCCCGGCTCAAAACGTTCAATTGCATAAACTAGTTCGAGTAAATCAAGCAGATACTCATTTTCCGCTTCGTCTGCTTCTGATTGCCAGGAGTTTCCGTTGAAATTATCAAAGACATTGCCGCGAAGATAAATCGCCATCAGCCTCCCGCTTTTTTGCGTAACATAAAACTCGTTCCGCTTCCAGTTTAACCTGTTGCCGCCTAGCCTTGCTTCACCGGAAAACCCGGTCACTTCCATTCCAAACCCCTCACTGCCAGTATTAAATGACAAGGCAATATTGTTTGACATATTAACGACCAAATCATAAACCTGATTAAAAATCGTCCGCACCGCCCGCCATTCATAAGGCTCATTCCGCGTGGGCAAGAGCAGGATAAATAGCATATACAGCAACAGAAAAGGAAGCAAGCAGACGATTATTTTTTGCCGGAATAATTTATCCTGTAATAATTCTGTCAGCACAAATGAGATGAAAAGCAGGCAAATACATACGGAAAGCTTGTCAACTATATAACTGGAAAATGCCCAGTAAAGTAAGCCGCCAAAAAGTAAAAGCGCGGCGGCCAAGCGTAATTTTGCGATCCGTTCCATTATTAAGGCCAAAGGGATGAGCAAAGCTGCTGCCAGAAAAATATTAAGATATTGGAACGAATCTAAATAAATATTGGTTGACGGATTAATAATCCACATTAAGTATGAGCCAAGAAAAGTTATTGTCATTGACAGGCGGGTTAAAAGCACCCATAATAAAATAACACCTGTTATTATTGCCGGAATAATTCTTTGCTTGCCTTTCGTCAAGAAAAAACTAAGAAAAACTGCCAGCGTCATTATGCTTAAGAAAAGAACATGAGCCATTGAAAGCGTTTCAGCAAGAAATGGCTTAAGAAGCCCAACGCCAATAAAAACGGTTAAGAAAAGGAGAAAAACTTTATATATTTTTTCATATGAAATTTTCATATCTTAGTCTTCCTTTTCTTTATATGAGGCTGTGACGATTTTGAATCGTTCGGTGCTTTGGCGGCTGTATGCGGAAATATCTGCTTCGGTAACGACATGAATAACGATTGTTTTTGCGGTTATTGAAAGCAAGGCCAGCTTATTAAATAAATCATCATCCATATAATGAACTACCATCAAGACGATCTGCGCTTTTTCAATCAAGCCGCGATTTAAAGCTTCATCGTAAAGACTGGAAAAGCGGGCCTTTGCCTGAAAGCTTAAGGTTGCAAGCTCCTCATAAAGATAATTAAAATGCCCTATATCCGCTATTTGGCTGCAATATAATTTATCCGTGCCAAAAACTAGCTCAATGGGGATCTTCCCCAGGGCAAAATGGTACAAAAGCCCAATCGTCTGCTCAAGGATTTTGTTTTCTAAGGGAAGATATTCTTCAATGTCCGCAGAAATACGCTCAAAATCAGCAATTAATAACACCTGTTCTTTTAAAATCCCAATCTCATTCCGCACCTTAAGTTTTGATGATTTGGCGGTTGACTTCCAATGGATTTTCTTTAGCGAATCCCCGGCAATATAATCACGGACAGTTAAATCGGGTTCATTTGCGTGTCTTAAAAAATTGCTATGAATGATTGCGTCCAAATCTGAAATTTCATTTTGAATATCAAGGGCAATTATCCTTGGCTTCACAATCGCGTCAATCTGGGACATCATGCGATATGAAAAGCTAAACAGCCCCAGAAAATCCGTCATGGCTATCTTGCTTATCCCAACCTTGTATTCACCCCGGTAGCGGCAGTTTAAGGTCGTTGTATATTCAATTTTTTCGCCGGGAAATAACCTAAAAGCTTGGTCATAGGGAAGCCCGGCCACGTCAGAAAAATCACGGAAAGTTTTGATTTTTATCGCCGTCAAAACGGTAAAGCCTTCGTTTTTCAAGATACAGGTATAAGGGACCGGCTCGCAAGCAACGATATTGCGGGTTTTGATTTCCTGATGAATTGTAAAGCTATAGTAAGCATAAGCAAGATATATAAACGAAATCAGCGGAAGCGAAAGGACGGCAAAAAAGAGGGCATAGCTAATGACCCCGCCAAAAACACTAATCATGATTAGTGAAAGGATAAATAGGGCTAAAAATATTAATTTGCGCGAGTTTTGCTTTGACATAAGAACCATTTAAAGCGTAATCATTGGAACTGGGGCCTTTAGGGTTAAGCTTTTTAAGACTGCTTTTGCGTCAACTTTTTTGAGCTTGGCAGCCGGGGTTAATTGGAGACGGTGGTTTAAGACCAAGGGGGTGATTTTTTTGACATCGTCAGGTTTTGCAAAATCCCGCCCTTCATAAAAAGCTTGCGCCTGAGTGGCTTTCACCATTGCCAGCAATGCCCGCGGGCTGGCACCTAAGATAAAATGCTCTGATTCACGGGTTAAGCGGACAATGTCGGTGATATATTCAAGCAGCTTTTCTTTCATGATGACCTTGCTTACCTCTTCCCGGACGGCCAGAATATCTGCTGCCTTACAAACTGGCTTTAAGGTTTTTGCCGTTTTCCCGGCCAGAAAACCCTGTGCCATTTTTACTTCCTGCTCCCGCTTCGGATAACCAATCGAAAGGCACATCATAAAGCGGTCCATTTGGGCTTCCGGCAAGGGATAAGTCCCCAGAAACTCAATCGGATTCTGGGTTGCGATGACCATAAACGGCTGCGGCAATTCCCGGACAATTCCGTCAATTGTCACCTGCCCCTCATTCATTGCTTCAAGGAGGCTGGCTTGGGTTTTTGGCGAAGTCCGGTTAATTTCATCAGCCAGCAGGATCTGATTCATGATAACGCCTTCTTTGTACTCAAATTCACCGCTTTTCATATTGTAAATGGAAATCCCCTCAATATCGCCGGGCAGGGTATCAGGGGTAAATTGAATCCGCCCAAAACTGCATTCGATGACATTGGCAATTAAAGCCGCCAATGTTGTCTTGCCTATTCCCGGCACATCTTCAATTAAAATATGCCCACCGGCAAGCAAAGCAACCAGCAGACTGGAAACTGCCTCTTCCTTGCCAATGAAAATTTCATTGATTGCTGATTCAATTTTTTTGACGAGTTCAAAATGATTCATAAGCTGACTTTATTTCTTGCTAATATGGAGGCGGGCAGAGGCACGGTGAAGGGCTGTTTCCGCCCGCGCAAGGTCTGTTTCCGGAGTCCTCGCGCTTAAACGTTCTTCGGCTCTTTCCTTTGCCGCTTCGGCCCTGCTTAAATCAATTTCTTCCGGCCATTCTACTATTTCTGCCAAAATCGTGATTGAATCCGGCAGTATTTCGGCAAAACCGGAATGAAGGGCGGCAACTTTTTTCTCATCGGTAAGATGTAGGGTAAGGATTCCCGGAGCTATGATGACCGTCAAGGGAATATGGCCTTTATAAATGCCGATTTCACCTTCGCTTGTATTAAACTCAACCAGCGACGCATTGCCGGTAAAGAAAATCCGCTCCGGGGAAACGATTTTTATCTTAAATAAATTGTCTGCCATCTATATATCCATGCTCCTTTCTATTTTCTCCTTATAAAACTACGTATTCCTTAAGGTTTCTGACGCGGGCGGTAACATCATCAATGCTCCCGGCATTTAAGAAATAAATTTCCGGGATGATATCATGCTTGCCGTCAAGGATTTCTTTAAATCCCCGGACCGTTTCACTAATCGGGACATATTTACCCTCAAGCCCGGTAAATTCCGTTGCAACAAAGAAAGGCTGGGAAAGGAAACGCTGGACTTTTCTGGCGCGGGAAACAACTAACTTGTCTTCATCGGATAATTCATCCATGCCAAGGATTGCAATAATGTCTTGCAGTTCTTTGTACCGCTGGAGAATTTCTTGGACGGAGCGGGCAACTTGATAATGCTCTTCGCCAACAACATTCGGGTCAAGAATCCTTGAGCTTGATTCAAGCGGATCAACGGCAGGATAAATGCCTAATTCCACGATTGACCGTGATAAAACCGTTGTTGCGTCTAAGTGGGTGAATGTTGTCGCCGGGGCAGGGTCAGTTAAGTCATCGGCCGGAACATATATTGCTTGGACTGACGTAATCGAACCGCTCTTCGTTGAGGTAATCCGCTCTTGCAAAGCTCCCATTTCGGTTTGCAGGGTCGGCTGATAACCAACCGCCGAGGGTACGCGCCCAAGCAAAGCTGAAACTTCCGAACCGGCTTGGGTAAAGCGGAAGATATTGTCAATAAAAAGCAGAACGTCTTTGCCGCCTTTATCGCGGAAATATTCGGCCATTGTCAGGCCGCTAAGGGCAACACGCATTCTTGCGCCGGGCGGCTCATTCATCTGTCCGAAAACCATCGTTGTCTTTTCGATAACGCCGGAATTGCTCATTTCTACATAAAGATCATTTCCCTCTCTCGTCCGTTCGCCAACTCCGGCAAAAACGGAGAAACCGCCATGCTCGGTGGCAATATTGCGGATTAATTCTTGGATTAAAACTGTCTTCCCAACTCCTGCCCCGCCAAAGAGTCCTATTTTGCCTCCTTTTTGGTAAGGGCATAAAAGATCAACCACCTTGATTCCAGTTTCTAATAAGACCGCTTCCGTTGACTGGTCAACAAAGTCAGGGGCGGGACGGTGGATTGGCAGATAATCAACATCTTCCGGGGCCGGCTTGTTGTCAATCGGCTGGCCGAGAACGTTAAAGATACGGCCAAGGGTCTTTTCACCAACCGGGACGGCAATCGGGGCGCCGGTAGCTATAGCTTCCATTCCCCTGACCATTCCGTCAGTCGGGCCCATTGCAATGCAGCGGACAATATCATCGCCTAGGTGCTGGGACACTTCTACCACCAGGTCAGCATTTTCCCGCTTGATTACGACGGCTTCATTTATTTCCGGAAGGCCGCCGCCGGTAAATTTGATATCCAACACCGCCCCAATTATTTGGGTGACTTTTCCGGTACTTTTATTCATATCTGACATCTTTTTGTTCCTTTCGCTAAAAAATTTCTTTACTTATGCGAGCGAGTAAGTTTGACTTCTAAAGCAGGCCCTTGACACACGTCGCTACTTAGCTAGTGTATTTTGCTAGCTTATGTAGCGCAACGCTGTGTCTCGGAGCGAAAGCGTGTCTGCTGTGAAGTACAAAGCTTACTCGTCTCGCGTTATATCACAATATCGCGTTATATTATGAAATCGCGTTAGCCCCAGCAATAATCTCCGTCAGCTCCTGCGTAATGGAGCTTTGGCGGGCCCGGTTATATAGTAAGGACAAATCCTCAATCATTTCCTCGGCATTTTGGGTCGCCGCATCCATTGCCTGCATCCGCGCCCCATTTTCACTTGCAACTGCCTCAACCATTCCGCCATAAATCAAGCTGGTTATATATTTCGGGATTAGGAAATCTAAAGCTACTTCGGCTGGCGGTTCAAATATCATTGGCGTAAGCAAAGGCTTTCTTTCAAGCTTTGGCTCTTTATCAGATCTGGCCTTGTCTTTAATCCGCTCCCGGTGTTCTTCTGCGTCAACCGGAAGCAGCTTAAGCATGGTCGGTTCATGGACAACAGTATTCACAAAAGCTGTATAAGCAAGATAAATTTCGCCCACTTCGCCAGCTAAGTATGCGTCCAAAACCTCTTTTGATATCCTCATCGCATCGGCATAAACAGGGTCTTCGATACAATCTGAAAAATCGCTTTTGAGATTGTAACGCTGCTTTAGGGTATCACGGCCCTTTTTGCCGACCGCATATATATCAAGATTGTTCTTACGCACAATGCCCTTTGTGACCAGCTTAATGACATTTGAGTTGTAACCCCCGGCAAGGCCTCGGTTTGATGTAATGACAATAACTGCCTTTTTTTCAGATTGGCGGGGCTTTAAAAAATCATGGTCCAAATCATCGCCAGCCTTTTCCAGCACATCTAAAATGGTGATATACATACTACGGAAATAAACCCTTGACCGCTCGGCGTGTTGCTTGGCCCGCTGCAATTTGACTGTTGCAACCAAGTTCATTGCCTTGGCGATTTGCTGGGTGCTTTGGATTGACTGCCGCCGCCGCTTGATATCTCTAATAGAGGCCATAAATTTCCTTTCTAGTATCTGAATGTTGACTTAAATTCCGTAATCGCTGTTTTTAGCTTTTCTTCCATTTCTGGGCTAATAACCTTATCGGAAGCAATGCTTTCCGGGATTTCGGCATATTTTGTCATAATGAACTCATTAAATTCTGCTTCAAAACGTAAAATATCTTGAACTTGGATGTCCAGTAAATGCTTATTGGTCGCGACATAAATAATGAGGATCTGGTATTCAACCGGAATTGGCTTATATTGCGGCTGTTTTAAAACTTCCTTAATCCGCTCACCTTGGGCTAATTTTTCTTTTGTGTCAGAATCAAGCTCCGAGCCAAACTGGGCAAAAGCCGCCAATTCACGATACTGCGCAAGCTCAACCCGAATCGGGGCAGCGATTTTCTTCATGGCCGTAATCTGCGCCGCGCCGCCAACCCGCGAAACGGAAAGCCCAGCATTAATTGCCGGACGGAAACCAGCGTTAAACATTTCTGATTCCAGATAAATTTGGCCGTCAGTAATGGAAATAATATTGGTCGGGACATAAGCCGAAACGTCTCCGGCTTGCGTTTCAACAATCGGCAATGCGGTCAGCGAACCGCCGCCATATTCATCATTCATTCTGGCAGCCCGTTCAAGCAAACGTGAGTGGAGATAAAAAATATCGCCGGGATATGCCTCGCGCCCTGGCGGACGGCGGAGCAAAAGGGACAAAGTCCGGTAAGCGGCTGCGTGTTTGCTTAAGTCATCATAAATAACTAGCACATCTTCACCTTTTTCCATCCATTCTTCACCGATGGCACAGCCGGAATAAGGGGCTATATATTGGAGTGGGGCTAATTCGCTTGCCGAAGCAACAACGATGGTTGAATAAGCAAACGCCCCATTTTCTTCGAGGATTTTTACGATTGAAGCAACAGTTGAGGCTTTCTGGCCGATAGCGACATAAATACATTTTACGCCAAGGCCCTTTTGGTTGATAATCGTATCGATTGCAATTGCCGTTTTTCCGGTCTGGCGGTCGCCGATAATAAGCTCACGCTGGCCGCGGCCAATCGGGACCATTGAATCAATTGCTTTTATTCCGGTCTGAAGAGGAGTATCAACGGATTTCCGCGTTATAACGCCCGAAGCAACCCGCTCAATATTGCGGTAGGTATCGGTCTGAATCGGCCCTTTGCCGTCAATCGGCTGGCCCAGCGCGTTAACAACCCGCCCCAGCAGCGCGTCCCCGGTGGGGACTTCAACCACCCTGCCAGTCGTTTTAACGATATCACCTTCATTAATATTCTTGTGGTTGCCTAATAAAACGACACCAACGTTGTCTTCTTCCAGATTTAGGACCATACCAAAAATTTCGCCGGGGAACTCTAACAGCTCTCCTTGCATTGCGCTTTCGAGGCCATGGACGCGGGCAATTCCGTCCGCAACTTGAATGACCGTCCCAACATCTGATATTTCCAGTTCCGAAGCGTATCTCCGAATCTGATCTTTAATCACCGAACTAATTTCTTCTGGCCTTAGATTCATATAATTCACTATGCCTTTCTTTATTCTTTATAAGAACTACGTAACAAGGAAGCAAGGTAAAACAGGTACGTCATTTTAAAAGCTGCTTCCTTAAGTTGGACAAATTGGTAGCTATGCTTGAATCGACAATCCGGTCGCCTATCCTGATAACCATTCCGCCAATGATTTTTTCATCAACATCATAATTTACTTCCATTTCTTTAAACTCTGTTACCGAAAGCAGCCGCTCCTTAACCTGGGATTTTTGGATTTCATTCATCAGGAAAGCGGTTGTAACAAACGCTGTCCCAATGCCAAGATAATCCTTAACCATCGCCGTGAACTCATCATAAATAGCATTAAGGTCAATGAAACGGTCTTTTACAATGAGCAGTTCAAGAAATCCCGTCATTTCAGCAGAAACACGGCCTTTAAAAACATTATCCAGCATTTCTATTTTTGCTTCTTTTAGGATTTTGGGATGGTTCATCAAGCTGTGAAAATCAGGATATAGCTTTAGCACATCACAAACAGAGGTAAACTCGCGCATTAGCTCGCTTGCTTTACCCTGCTCGGTGGCTAACTCAAATAACGCGCCGCCATATGTCTTTGCAATCAGCTTTGCCATGTACTTTTACCCATTTCCTTTAAGGTATCATTAATCAGCTTCTCTTGAATCTGGATATCAAGCTGCCCGGAAATTGCTTTTCCTGCCATTAATGCCGCCACGTCAATTATTTCTGTTTTGATGGAATCAGCTGCCTTTTCTTTTTCTAGCTCTGCTTCCACCTTGGCGCGGGAAATAATCCGCGCAGCTTCCTCACGGGCCTCAGCGATAATCCGGTTTTCATTAACTAATGCTTGTTTTCTTGCGGCACTCAAAATTTCGTCAACTTCAGCATTAACGTTTTTAAGCTTCTTATTGTATTCTTTTTTGAGTGCATTGGCGCTTTTCAAATCAGCTGCTGCATTTTCAAGCTCGCCCTTTATTTTATCGCGGCGATTATCAAGCATTTTCCTGACCGGGTTAAACAGCAAATAAGATGCCAGGAAAAAAAGGACAAAAACAGAAATGATTGCTAAAACGGCATCAGCTAACAACTGGAAATCCAAGCCGAATATCCTCGGTTCCATTGCTCCTATTTCATTAGTAAGCAGTACTGCCTTGCTTAGTAAAACACTTCCCAAAGTAGGCCTCCTTTCGCAATAGTAAAACCTTGGGCTTTACTATTTTTCTCTGCCTTATGAAAAAGGCTGGACAATTAAAAGGATAATCGCAACTACTAAGCCATAAAGACTGGAAGTCTCGGCAAAAGCCTGGCCTACCAGCATGGTAGTCCTGATATCACCAACGGCACCGGGATTGCGGCCGACTGCCTGTGCTGCTTGAGCAGCTGCCTGGCCTTGGCCAAGACCTGGGCCAAGGTTCGCAATACACGCGATACCGGCACCTAATGCTGACATTCCTAATACAAAAAATTGATTATATTCCATTGTATTTCCTCCTTTGCTTACGCAATATTTATATTTAATTTAATTACTTCCGTTATTATCTACTCTCCTACACAGGCGTTCTTGATATATGTCATCGATAAGACACAGAAAACATAGGTCTGCAACGTACCGACAAAAAAGTCAAAGAAAGCATGAAGGAATGATGGCCAAACATAAGCAAATGACTTAAGCAAAACATAAACCATCGAAAGCATGATGACTCCCGACAAGTTATTTGCAAATAAACGTAATGATAATGAAATCGGGTAAGAAATTTTGCCGATTAAATTGAGCGGGAGAAAGAAAGGCATTGGCTCAAAAAGATGCTTGACATATCCTTTTATTTTGTGGTACTTAAATTCGCTGACATTAACTAATAAAAATGTAATCATTGCCAAGCCAAAGGTCGTGGCAAAATCAGCGGTTGGCGGCCGAAGCCCAAACAAGCCCGAAGTATTGCAAAGCCAAATAAAGATAAACACCGTGCCGATATAGTTCCTAAAACTTGGGGCAAATCTATCCATCGTGCCATTCACAATTCCATCAAGGCTTTCAACGATAAGCTCAAGAACATTTTGAAATCCGCTGGGTACTTCTGTTGCTTTTTTCATTGCCCGGCGTGCAAAAAGGCAAAAGGTAATCATCATCAGCAAAACGATAACCAAACATACGTGAGTAGTCGTAATCCAGACCGTTTGATCAAAGACTTTATATGAGAAAATCCCATGGATCATAAAGTCAATTTCTGTCCCGCTTGACAATAAAAAGGTATTACCCATCCAAATTACCTCTCTTTAAGATTTTCCTAAGCAATGGTTGCATAAAAGCTCCAGCCTTAATGCCAAATATTCCTAATACTGCTGCCAGGAACTGGGTCAAGCCAGCAACTGCCGCCCAAACCAGCATAACCGTGACAATCAAATATCTAAATAACATATGTTTTCTGGAAAGCCCAGCCGCATAAGTCCCCATGTATAAGTATCTTCCAATTGACCACCACAGGTGAGCGGAATAACCAATTGCAATAAGGATTCCTGCCCATAAACCCATACTAAAATCAAGCTTTTCACTAACGAACCAGATAATTATCACCTGACAGGCCAATCCATATATGATAATTCCCATTATCATTTCAAATAGGACGGCATTTATTTCTGTCCCGAAAAAAACTACCGGTTCTTCGGGTATGACCGGGACGATTATTATACCGTCATCGTCATCTATATTATCTTGGTCTTCATCGTTTTCTAACTCATCATTAATATTTGAATCGGGCATACTAAACCTGTTAGTTTTTATTTTTCTTATTCGTGCCTATTTTGCTTGCCATAATAACCACGTTCACAATCCCGCTAAGCGCCCCTATAAATAAGAAGATAATGACAAAAAAATTCGTCCCGAGCCAATTATCCAAGCGCTGGCCAACCCAAAAACATAAGAATGCCGGGACCAGGATTGTAAAACCAAACTGTCCAGCCAAAGCAATCGCTTCTGATACACCCTTGTCAGCTTTCATAAGTTTCCACCCATAATTATTCGCCATTTTAGATTATACCTGCTTTTTCCTTTTTTGTCTAGATATTTTTTTCAGCAAAATATGAACACCAATAGACTTAATTTAGAAAGATAAAGACACTTCGAGCCGGGAGATGATTTTATGTAATTCAATGAAAAGTAATAGAAGACAAGCTATTAATATAATTTATTTGACTCCAACAACTCCGTAAATTCATCGCAGCTTAAAGATTGCTTACTGTCACTTAAAGAATATTGCGGTTCTGGGTGAACTTCAAGCATTATCCCATCAACATCAGTATTAATCATATATCTAAATACTGCTTTGATAATATCCTTTCTGCCAAGCGAATGGCTTAAATCAGCAATGATAGGCAATTTTGTTTTCTGCTTTACAACTGCTATACATGAAATATCAAGTGTATTTCTTGTGTATGTTTCAAACGTTCTAATTCCACGTTCGCACATGATTATTTTTTTATTCCCTTCCTTAATAATATATTCTGCTGCAAGCAAAAACTCTTCAATAGTTGACATCATGCCTCTTTTCAATAGAACTGGATGATTAGTTTTCCCTAATTCTTTTAGTAAAGAGTAATTTTGCATATTCCGTGAACCCACTTGAATTACATTTATATATTCTAATCCTATTTCAATATCACGTGGATCTATTATTTCCGATACAGATATCAAATCGTGCTTCTTGCAAACATCGGACAGTATCTTTAGCCCCTCAATTCCCAGCCCTTGAAAGCTATATGGCGATGTCCTCGGTTTAAAAGCTCCTCCGCGAATAAACTTTATGTTATTCCGGACAAGAGTAGCTGCAACTTTATCCATTTGATAGTGACTTTCAATCGTGCAAGGTCCTGCTATTATTGATATTTTTTGCTCAAACATAAACATCTCTGACATTTTTTTAAAATTCATTTTTTCAATTTGCATATCAACACTCTTTCTATAATTCCTCAGTTATTATTCAACATTTTTTTCCAACAAACTAATCAACTGACCATAACAAGCAATTTCATATTCTCTGACATCTTTAAGCGTGTCCCATATGCGTTCAGCAATCGAATCATCTTTTGATTTTTGAAGTTTTAAGATCATGTTTAAAATTTTCTTTGATTTTTTGTAAGCAATATTAATCAGCTCAATAATTGTACTGCATTCTTCTCTACTTAAGTATTCTTTATATATCAAGTAGTCTATTCTGTCTTTCATGCATTTTTTATGTTCTGTCAAAAGAAATGATATGCGTATGTCACTTAAAAATATATTTTTGGTATTTTCATTTCTTAGTATTTCATTATAGCAATCGATCCCAAATATCTCTTTTTCTTGAGTTATAAAATGATTATTATAAGTAGTAGGATTTACGCCACTCAAATAATCATTCAACTGCTTAACAATGCCTCTTATATCAAATTCATATGGGGTATCATTTGGGTATAACTCGTAAATGCTTATTCTACGAGCACCCGCCATTAAATATGCTTTTTCAAATTTATCCTTGCTAATACTTATAAATATCGGTTTGCCTTGATAAATTGATGAAATGTGAATTTTTTCCATTTCGTCATCATATCCATACACAAGGCTCTCATGATTTCGATCATATTTTTTATATGCTTCTAATCCTGGTACAAATTTTTCATTTAAGTACACTTCAACATATCTTTTGCAATTTATGTTGCTTTTAATGAACTTCCATAAATCGATGCCATATTCACCAAGAACCCGATAATTATCACTAGAAAACTTAATTAGTGGGTGTATTGAATAGTTCTTTGAATCCCTCTTCATTAATTTGCAAAATCTCATCGGGCTTGCATCTTTTACATCTAAACATATATGTATGTAATTATTAAATAACCATTTGTAATACTGCCTGTCTTTCATGGAAATAAACAGACCGATAATATATTCGTTATCATCATATATGAAATCTATTTCTTTTTTACCAGCACTAATCCATTCGTTTTTATTTAAAGCGTAAAATGCTTCAATATTATCTCCATTATTTTTAATTTTCAACCATATGGGATATTCTTTTTCATCTCCCACCCCACTTATATGTGTGTAGATTCCATCAAAAAAAGACATTAAGTAGTTCGTACAAAAATTACCGATAACTGCTGACATTTTGCTATGATTTTCTAAATTGTGAATCGACTTATCAACAAATAATCCTACCGAATCATAAACGTTAGTGAACTGTTGGTAGTCAATCCTAACTATCATCTCGTCATTTGGCTCAAGCTTTCTATAAATGTGTTTATTTCTATTTGCGGTTTTATGATTCTCATATACTGTTAATAAACGTTCATCAAGTTCAATGATTGCTTCATGAGCATCTTTTTCCCATCTTTCATCAAATACATCAGAAATGACAGCCTTAACCATTAAATCTCCATTTGTTATCTCATTATTCATAACCATATCAGGATATGCATATTGGGTATATGTCCTAATATATGGTTCTGCATTAACCAGTAATTTTTTCATAATAATCTACCTCATAATAACAATGTATTTATGTAATCACAAATACTAGTGACTGTATCAAAATCCCTGTAATCTAAGTTATCATCATCAAATTCGACTCCAAACTCATTTTCAACTTCAACTACAAGTGAAATAAAGACCATGGAGTTTATCCCTAAGTCCTCCAATAATTCACTTCTTTCTATCATTGGTTTTATGTTTTTGATTTCCGAAACTTCCTCAATTAGTTCGATAACTTTACTTTTAATGTCCATTTAATTTTCTTCCTTACCTTTCGTCTTCCTTTGGCTTATAAATTTTTAATTATATTTGAGCCAGTGCTTCCCTATCTATTTTGCCAGCATTGTTTCGCGGTAATTCTTCCATTCCAATAAATTCGGTAGGAATCATATAATCTGGCAAATTACTCTTCATATAATTACGAAGATCATGAACATCAAAATCCATATATTTTGTATAATAGGCACATATGTAACTCATTTTATTTTTCCCTTCTTTTAATATTGCCGCAGCTTGCCTTATAGCTCCGTAATTTGTCATACTTTTTTCAATTTCACCTAATTCTATCCGATGGCCCCGAAGTTTAACTTGGAAATCTAATCTTTTAATATAAATAAGATTCCCATCTGGCAATTTTCTTACCAGATCTCCTGTTTTATATAGCTTTGTGTTACCCGTAATTTTCTTTGTCACAAATTTTTCTTTGTTTTGCATTTCTTTATTTAAATAACCTCTCGCAACCCCAACTCCTCCTATATATAATTCTCCTTCTATATCTAACTCGTCCCTTTCGTTAAAAATGTATATATCATAATTGATGAGCGGCTTTCCAATATCGATTATTTCCTTATCCGTGACTTTGCCTCCCGTCACATAAACCGTTGCTTCAGTTGGTCCATAAAAATTATATATCTGGGCATCTGAGCATTTTTTTATCACATCCCTTAAATTTACGGTTAATACTTCACCCGCCAGAATTATTTGTTTTATTTCTTTAAAACACTTCAATTCTTTATCTCCATTTAGCAGAAATTGGACTGTAGATGGAGTCATCTGTATAATATCGATTTCACTCTTAATAATTATTTTACTTAATAGCCTAGGATTATATAATTCTTTATCACTAGCCAAAATAATTTTCAGCCCATATGATAACGAAAGGATTGATTCCGCCAAAAAGACATCAAAAACGTGTCTTGTCATTGAAAAGATTTTATCTCCTTTTTGAAAGTCAACTATTAATGGCATTGCATTCCTTAGGTTTATAATTGATTTATGTTCAATCATTACCCCCTTAGGCTCTCCTGTTGTTCCTGATGTATATAGTATATAAGCGATATCGTTGGGTTCTATCTCGACCTCTATTTTCGTTTCTTCATTCTGGTTTTCATTAAAATCCTCAACATTCATTACTTTACCGTTAAATTGATATTTTTCTTTTGTCATATTGCTAATTATCAAAACATGGGCATTACTATCTTTCATTATATAGTCAATCCGGTTAGCCGGATACCCAAGCTCAAGTGGTACATAAGCAGCGCCGCACTTTAAAATTGCTACCATACTGGCAAGCATTTCAACCGAACGCTCCAGTAGTATTCCTACCGAATCACCTTTTTTTATTCCGTTAAAATACAATTGCTTTGCTATTTTGTTTGATAAATTCTCAAACTCTAGATATGTGATTTTCTGATGAGCAAAAATCACCGCAATATCATTGGGACTTTCAATTGCGTTCATCGTAATTAATTTGGTAATATCATTAAACGAGGCTTCGAAATTTGCACTTTCACTTAATCCACTTAACTCATTGCTCATTTGCTCTTTTCCTTTTTATCTTTAGAATATACGTTTTTTTATTCTCATAAGGAAGTCGTAAAATAACTCCTCGCCCCTAATAATTTCGTTTAATAACTCCGTTGCCTTTAAAATATACTTATCCATATCACCAATACTTGCCTTAACAAGAAATCTTATGAGCTGCTCCCATTTCTTCACTACATTCTCTGATCTTTCCAGCTCAATCTGAAATTCGCTAATTTTAGTGCAGTTCAAAAAATTTTCAATATATTTGATAAGAAGCAAACGATATTTGGGCATCAAAAATAGCTCTTTATGCAAGCTTATACAAATTTCTTTTTTCAATGCCATATTCATATTAAACACACTATGCAAGTAATCGTTTAATTTAAAGAGTGCATTGATCCCATAATACTCATTGCCTAAGCTTTTAAGATTGGGCGAAAAATAGATGGCTTCCATTTTGTCTATTGATTTTACCATTAACTCTGAGCAATCTGAATTCCAGCCATGAAGCTTTATCTCAATCCATTTGCTTTCAATCGGATAACCACTATTAACTAGCATTCCAATTGGGTTTTTAGATGATCTAGCTAAATTAAGTTCTTCAATATGGATTTTACCTTTATATAAATATGGCTTATACCAGTCAATAATATCAACCATCCCCTCTTGCTCACAATAATCGCATATTATAATAGAATGGATAGAATGTTCTTTTTTATAATAAGGCATATAATCCAAATAAAAAACATCCACTAATGCAATGATCGGTATCTGCTCATCTAATTTTATGCAAATTTCTTTCCACGACAATTCTGCATTCTTTTGATCAGCCGGTATATTTACCAATATATTCTTTTCATAAGGCGCCAATACGCTGCTTTTGTCAATGTTATATATCATCTTGATTTTATCTAAACTAGGCATATTAAGCTTTAACCCGATGGCAGTATCTATATAAAAACCTGAATTGGCTATGTCGTAAAAATCCATTATTTGTTTTATGTTATTGTGAATGCAAAAATTATCATATTCAGGTAAAAAAGTAAACTCGAAATCAGATATTCTCTCTATCATAAAATTCTTAATCCTTTCTACCTAAACCGCCTAATATTCTGTCCAAATCAATTTAGTCTGAACATATTGATCCATTGACTCAAGCGATTTATCACGCCCAAAACCGGATTGCTTAAACCCTCCATGTGGTACACTCCACTCACCGTCACTTGTGCTATTAATTAAAATCTTTCCACATCTCACATTTTTTGATATCTCACGAGCTTTATTCAAATCAGAAGTCCAAGCAAATGTACATAATCCATAAATAGAATCATTCGCAATTTCAATTGCTTCTGCCAATGTTTCAAATTTTAATATCGATAATACCGGTCCAAATATTTCTTCTTGGGCAATTCGCATATTATTTTTGACATCAGCAAATATTGTTGGTTCAATATAGAAACCACCTGTATCTTCATTTACTTGCTTTCCGCCCATTACTAACTTTGCCCCTTCTGCTAAGCCAATCGAGATATATTCTAAAACATTTGACATCTGTTCTTCTGATACCATGCTTCCCATTTTACTGCTTGGATTTAGTGGGTTAAGCGGAGCATAATCTTGACTATAATGCTTGACTTTTTCGATAAATTCATTATAGATAGGCTTTTCAATTAGCAAACGTGTCGGAGCATCACATACTTGGCCGCTATTGTAAAAGATTGCACCAGCCGCCTGCTGGGCGACATGATCTAAATTTTGTGCATCGGCAAAAACAATATTTGCACACTTTCCTCCGCATTCCAATGATACAGCTTTCATATTTGACAATCCGGAATATTGCAGAATCAATTTCCCAACTTCAGTAGAACCTGTAAACGCGATCTTATCCACTCCTAAATGACAAGCCAAGGCTTTCCCAACTGTTTCTCCATAGCCCGGAAGCACTTGAAAAATACCTGCAGGAATACCTGCACTTAATGCAAGATCGGCAAGACGGATTAATGATAATGGAGATTGTTCCGCAGGTTTTAAAATAACACTATTTCCTGTCGCCAAAGCAGGGGCAAACTTCCATACTGCCATCATTAATGGATAATTCCAGGGTATGATTGCCGCTACTACCCCATAAGGTTCTTTTATGATTTGTGCCGATACATTACTTCTTGTCATTGCTACTTTACCATATACTTTATCGCTTGCTTCAGCAAACCACCTTATTCCCTTGGCACATCTTTTAATTTCACCAAGCGCATCAGATATTGGTTTTCCCATATCGATTGTTTCCATTAAAGCTAACTCGAATAAATGATTTTCTATCAGGCTAGCAAAATTATACATGATTGATTTTCTTTGCTCCGGAAGCATTTGCGACCAAATACCTTTATTGAAAGCTTGTCTTGCTGATTTCACAGCCTTTTCAGCATCTTTTTCAGAACAACTAGCAATTCGGGCAATTAATTTACCATCGATTGGACTAATATTATCAAAAGTCTTTTTATCAATTGCATCAGTGTATTCACCATTTATAAATGCTTGTGTCTTTAGTTCTGCTTTCTCTTTCATCTTTAATACTTCATTAAAATTCATATTCATTTTATTTTCTCCTTTGATTTTTATATTTCATATTTTAAATTATCTTTATTAAGAACTGTTCTTTGCGATGTGCCGCCACAAAAGGTTTTTATTTGACTTTCCATCTCTTCCAAAATTTTATGGATAGCATTTTCATCATATAGTTCTGAACTTTCTACAAATAAGCATATATTCTTTGATTCCTCCGTCAACCGCGTTTTATTGCATTCCCTCCAGTTCCATCTTCTGCACAAAGTTTCAATATCATCCCTATAAATAACTTCGTTTTCATTTACTATTTCAGTTTCATATTCACCTGCACTCAGAATCCGAAATGGCTCTGTGCCGTCCGCAATAGTAAGTCTTAAATTCCCTTCCACCTTATCCAAATCATCTCCGCCAACAGGAAGTCTATACTTAAGCGAAATATAATTATATAAATCAACTAATGGGCTTATCCGTTTTATTTTGTGATCACTTTTATCAGAAAGGACCGTCCTTATCAAGCTTTCAATTGAACTTCTGAACTTGCTTGGTTTCGCGCCAAATTTTGCGTATATATTCCGCCATATTTTTATATTCTCATGCGACGGTATTTCAATATCTTTAAATTCATCAAGGATTTTCTTTTCTTCTTCTCTAAGTATTTCATCGATTTTGCTAAAATTGCTCCCATATTCATTATTAACATCTTTCAAAATGAGAACTCCGATTTGAACATTATCAAATTGCTTAACGATTCTTTCATCCACAATTATCATCATGATAACAACCTCCTTCGCTATGTAACTATTAATGAATCTACAAAATAATCAAGTTCTTTAAACATGAATGTTCCTTGTAAAGATTTCTTTTCATAATTTTTTGCCACTGTGCTAAGTGCAAGCTGCCATAAGCTATAAATCTGATAATTATCCAATGTATCTGTTTTATAAATCGGTATTCCGGCATTCATCAAATCACAATTCATTAAAAAATCTGAATAATCGTCATTGACTATTTCCATCCCATATTTTTCATGATTATTCATTGTGCTAGTTCCAGGATATGGCACCATCACTGATATATGCGTTACATTAACTAACCCATTTGCAGTAAGACGGTCCAGCATTTTAATCGTACTTATGCTTGTATCAATTGTATCGCCGGGTAAACCAAAGATAAAATATCCTTGGACCTTGATATCATAATCATTGATTAGCTTACATAAATCATAGATGGATTCTTTATTACCTGCATCATATTTGTGTGAGTTGCTAAGTGAAAGAACTTTTTCATCCATGCATTCAATTCCAATGGCAACCTGCACGCACCCCGCTTTTTTCATGTATTCTAATATTTCACGATCTAGCAGCTCTGGCTTCGTCTGACACCACCACTTTATGCCCATATTACTTTCTATCAAGAGTTTGCAGAATTCGATTGTTCCTTGCTTATCAGCCGGAAAACATAGGTCGCCAACTAATAACTCTGATACACTATATTTTTCTTTGAGCATCTTGATTTCATCTATAACATCATTTATATCCCTTTTACGATATTTGCACAAAAACAACTGATTAACAACGCAGTAATCACAGTCGCCAATACACCCCCTTGATAGGTAAACTCTTGGGATCAAAGGTACATCGCTTGGCCACAAAGAATAATCAGGCCAGGCAATTTCATTGATATTTTCTATAAAGTTAGTTTTATTATCATTGTGGATACATCCTTTTTGGTCTCTGAATGCAATTCCTTCAATTTCATGCCAATGGGCAATATTATCAATATTATTCATCAATGATACAATGGCCTTTTCTCCTTCCCCTTTAATAATTGCATCTACTGCCTTACATTTTTCTAAAACCTCATTAACGACAAAAGAAAAATGTATCCCCCCCAAAATCACTTTACAATCGGGATTGATTTTTTTGCATAGCTCAGCAATTACAAGTGCTCGGTCTGCTGAGCGAGTTAATGCTGAAATTCCTACCATCTTGAATTTTTTTAGCTTTAATGTTCTTTCAATTTCAGCCAAATTAACAAATTCATCAGTTTTCTTATATTTGACATAATCGTATAGGTGAAAATCTACTAGGTTAACTGTTATGTTATTTAGCCTTAAAGAAGAAGCTAAGTATAGCAAGCCCCAATTAGGTTCAATTGGCAAATCGCCAATTAACGATCCGACCTTATCGGATTTGTCCCAATAATTTGTCTGTACAGGATCAATATCCCTTTTTTTAACGTGCTTCAAAATCGGCGGCTGGATCAATAATACGTCTGCTTTTGTACTTTCATAAAACATTTCTTTAAATTTCAAAACTGTCTCCTTCTTTTGTAAAGTTTACCTCATTTTATCTTCTAATAATTCTGCCAATGAACTTATGCAAAAATCATCTAGAACATACATCAATTGCAGTTCTATTTTAAATTCTTTCTTTATTTGCAGCACTAAACTAAATGCTTGCAATGATGTTCCCCCCAGATCATAAAAATCATCATTGAATGAAAAATCTGATTTTTCCAAAATCTGCTCCCACATCTTAAATAAACTCGATTCTATTTTTGCCTTAAGATTATTTTCATGTGTCATAATTAATCTCCTATTGAAGTGGATATATTTTATAAATCAGCAATGCCAAAAACTTTTAAATATAAACAAAACATGATTACCATTAGCATATAGTCAATATCAATCGAGGTTTTTAAATGGAAATCCGGTGACACAAATTTCTTTTTTAGGTGTTCAACCGCATCAGGATCAAAATAGCCTTGCCGTTTAATCGTTTCATAAGAAAGCAAATCCATAATCCACTCGTAATCCTGCTTTAGCAAAAAGGGGCTGCCCGGTGCTATGAAAATAAACTTTTCTCTTTTTATTATTGGCTCGGGAACATATTTAGCTGCAACCTGTTTTACTATATATTTCTCATCGAAATTATTCAGCTTTAAGCCAACGGGAATATATCTTATAAAATTAACAAGATCGATATCCAAAAATGGAAATCTTCCTTCCACCGAATTTGCCATCAGCATTCTGTCACTATGATCTGAAATAAGATGATCGGCTAAACGGACTTTTAAGTCTATATATGATCTTTGATGGATCGGATGTCTTCCTTTTATCATTGCTGTTGATAAAAAATCATGTCCGGTGAAGTCAAATTCATCATAACTTTCATTCAAAAAACGACTGAATAATGAGTTTTTGCTGCTCCTCATTTCCAAAAAGTCTGTTTCATATTTGAATAATGGATCACCCCATACTTTCTCCCTTAGCGTTTTCTCTTCAAGAGATGCCTCTTCATTCCATTTCCTCTTATTTCGTAGTTTATCAAAACGGTAGCTTGGATATCCGGCAAATAATTCATCTGAACCTTCTCCAGTCAAGATAACGTTTATATTTTCTTTTTTTGCCATCTTAGATAATGCAAGTGTTGCTGAATTAAAACTCTCTTTTAGGGGTGCTTCACTATGGTACACTACATTTTCAAGTCTTTTTGCTATATCATCAATTTTGAAGATTTCTTCAAAGTGTTCATATCCCAGCTGGTCAGCGACTATTTTTTGATATTTTTGCTCCGAAAATTCTTTATTTTCAAAATAGATTGAAAATATTTTTCTTTGTTCCGATGATAATTTTTTCATCATGCACGTAATAAGAGATGAGTCTAAGCCGCCGCTTAAGAAAGCACCTACCGAAACATCAGCCTGCGTCCTTAGCTCAACTGAGTTAAGCAGTAATCCTTCCAGCTTATCCACATAATATGACTCATCATATGCCGTAAGACTTTCATTTACCAATGGATAATCAATATCCCAATAACTTTTTTTTGTAATTTCAGAAAATCCCTCTTTTGCTTCTAAATAGTGTCCCGGCGGTAAACTGAAAATATTTTTAAACATTGTCCGCGGACTAACTGGATGTGGCAATGAGAAAAATTGATCCATTCCGGTCAAATCAACCTTTCGCTCAATTTGATGATTTGCAATCAATCCTTTAATTTCTGAAGCAAAATAAATCGTATCTTCTAAAACTGTATAATATAAAGGCGCAATCCCAAAGTGGTCACGAACCAAAAATAGCTTATGTTCCTGCCGATCAATTAAAGCAAAGGCAAATTGGCCATTTAGCTTATTTAACATTTCCATTCCATATTCTTCATACATATGGACGAGAACATCAAGATCAGAACTAGAATTTAGGAAGTGACCCTTGCTAATTAATTTTTCCCTTAAGTGGTTATGATTATATATCCGGCCATTACAAACAATTTGAACGCTGTTATCTTCATTCATGAATGGCTTATTATTATTTAAGTTGCCGTTAATATTAAGATGCCTAAATCCAAGCCCATAATATTGATCAACTAGATATCCCTCACCATCAGGACCTCGGTGTGCAAATGCATCTGACATTTTCATTAAATCTTGTTCACAAATCCTTGTATTACCGATAGTATTAAAAATTCCACATATACCACTCATACCTTATCTCCATTTATTTGCCTTGACATTCATCTAATGCTTCAATAAATACTTTTGCAATAAAATCAACATTATCCTCATTGATTATATATGGTGGTGCAAGTGTTACGTTATTTCCCAAAGCTCTGACTCGCACCCCTCTTTTTAGACATTGCTTGTACATTTCCATTGCGATTTCGAAGCTTTTCTCCCGGCTTGTCTTATTTTCAATAAATTCTACTGTAATTAACAATCCTATGCTGCGAATTTCACCTACACACTCTCGTTCCAACAATCCTTTTAACAAGGTAGTGAGTTTTGCTCCCATATTAGTTGCATTAACAAGTAAATTTTCTCTTTCAATGATCTCGATATTTTTTAAAGCAACTGCGCAAGCAGCTGCGTGTCCCGAATATGTAAAACCATGCAGCCATGCGTCCTCTGCAGGAGCATTTTGAATCACTTCATTTATTTCATCGGAAATCTGAATTCCACCAAGAGGAATATAACCACTAGTAACACCTTTGGCAAAAGAACAGATGTCCGGTTCAATGCCCCAATTTTCTAATGCGAACATTTTTCCTGTCCGGCCAAACCCTGTCACAATCTCATCTGCAATTAATAGTATTTCATGTTTGTCACAGATTTTACGGATTAACGGATAATAATCGTCGGGTGGAATAATACCACCACCAGACCCTTGCACCGGCTCTGCAATAAATGCCGCTATTGAATCTGCTCCTTCTTTTAAGATTATTTCCTCAAAAATTCTTGCTGCAGCTTGCCCTACAGTTTCATTTGGTTTGATTTCTCCGGCAAAACGATATGAATAAGGGTTAGGAATATGTATAAATCCTGGCACTTTATCGAACATTGTCCAAAACTTAGGAATGCCTGTTGCACTGGCCGCCGCCATTGTCATTCCATGATAAGCGCCTTCCAAACAAATAAATTTGCTTTTACCAGATTTTCCTTTTCTTTTCCAATAATACTGTGCCGTTTTAAAAGCTGATTCGTTTGCTTCCGATCCGCCGCTAGTAAAAAAAGTAGTCTTTAATTTCTTATACCCATAACCTGATAGTTTTTTTGCCAAATTTATCTGCGGGAGTGTGGAAGAACCAGAAAAATTAGAACCATAGGCAATTTTACACATTTGATCATACGCTACTTGCGCCATTTCTTTATTCCCATAGCCAATATTCACATTCCACATACCGGAAAATGCATCCAGTATTTTTTCTCCTGTTATTGAATATAGCCAGACGTTTTCAGCCCTCTCAATAATAATAGGTTCCGCATGAGTCGAGGAATGCTGTAATGGATGAAGCACAATTTTGTCATCATTCAAAATATTTCTGATCGTATCTCTCATTTTGTTTTCCTTTTCTTAAGTGATTTTTATTACTATTCCTGCTCGCTAAAAGCAAGGTTATCTACATACCGAAAGCTTATCGAGCTAATTGAACTGAGGCCGGACGTTACTCCTAGCAAAGTATCCCCATGCACAAGTTTACCTTCCTTTAGTAAATGAAAAATGTTTATCAATAGGTCACTTGAAAAGCAGTGAGCATGAGCGCTTATTTGGTCTGTATAAATCAAATCCAAAGAAATTTTAAGCTGAACCGATAAACTCTTTACATAATTCATGCTATAATTATTCACCAATACATATTTATAGTTCATACTATTTTCAAGCCAGATTTTATTTTTTACAAAATCCAAACACTTTGTAAATTCCCCCGCATAATTTTCATATGTCACATCCTCATCACCAATTAATTTATGATTGTGAAACTGCTTTATTTCAAGTATTTCAAAGCATTTTCCTTTAGGAGCGGATGATAATATACAGCTTGCGGCCCCATCACTTTTTATTGTCGAACCCGGCGGAACAATCCTCGATTCACTTTCTCCTACTTTATCTGTGGTTATCACTAAAATCTCTTTGGCCGGATCATCTGTCAAGGAGTTTTTTCCTATTTTTATTGCCGTAATGAGATTTGAGCAATCTGATAAATAAATCCCATATGGAAAACCATCAAGCTTTAGATTGCCGAGCAATTTATTAAGCTTCCTTATCTCATCAATACGATTATATGGATAGGGCTGGTTATGAAAGCTTCCAGTTGTAAACATAATTTCTTTGATATTATTCTCTTTATAACGGAGGGTTTTCTCTGCCGTTTTCTCCCCCAAATAGTAAATGCCTTCCGGACATTCCGCATAATACTCCAAGCCAGCTTTTTTAAATAACTGAAGCTTTTTTTCTGATATTTCCGCGCAAATCAGACATTCTATCTTCTTCTTTTCTCCAGTTACATATTCTATATCTGAAATATATACTTTCATAATTATTCCTTCAAACACATTGCCAGCATATTTCATCAGCCGCCGAATGCCGCATATTTTTTATTTCCTAGCCGCCATAAATATTCACAGCAAAACCATAAAATTGCAATCCATATTATTCCTCCGCCTAAAGTCAATAAAATATCTGTGGTTTGATATTTGGACTGAATGATGCTGGCAGATACAAATCCTGTATATTGAAAAGGTGTAAATGCTACTATTTCTCCCACCACTCCAGGTAATAAAGACAATGGGAATACCTTTCCTGCTAAAACATTGACGAGAATTGTATAGCCCATAATAATGCCGCCAACTTCTGATAAAAAAAACGAAAACAAACCCAGCATATAGTACAATAAAAAATTGATGATATAACCAATACACAAACTAACTAAAAAGCAAGTAAATACAAATAAATTAATATCCAGCACTAAAAATCTATGAATGAATAAATATAGCATAAGAATGGGAATAGTCCCAAAAATGACAAATACCAGCCTTTTAGGCAAATCAAAATAAAATACATAGTTTATATAGCGACATGGTTTAAGTAAGTATTGGGTGAGCCCCCCATACCTTATTTCATTACTCATTCGCCATGCAATGTCACAATATACAATATTAGTTATTATCATCATAACAAAATAATATGTAATCATTTCATTCAACGAATATCCATAAGCCTCTGCTGAATAATCGCTTATGGAAAACCATATTAGCGAGTTTACTGCAAGGGGAATAAAGGAACATATTAGAGAAGTTATAAAGTTAAACTTATATTCCATATTTTCTTGTAAGCTGATGCTCATTATTTTTTTAAATTTTTTAAACACTATTTTTCTCCTACTCAAGCATATAGGTTGCGAATGATTTCTTGCAAATTTGCATTTTCAATATTTATGTCCTTAATTTCACCTAGATATTGACTCATTAGCTGCCCAGATAGACTTATGACTTTTTCATTTTCAATTTTGACATTAACTTCATCTTCCATGCTGGAAATAATTTCAGCTTGATGGTCCTTTAAAATATCTGATATATCAATCCCTTTTTTAAATTTGATCCGCATGATTTTATTAACAGATTGCAATTGTACAAACGAATCAAACTGCCCATCATACATAATATTTCCATCATCAATAATCATCAGCTTATCACAAACTATTTCAATATCATCTAGGTTATGGCTTGTTAAGATAATTGTTGCATTATGATTATCACGGTATTTTTTTAAGGCTTCACGAATATTATATTGCGATATGACATCCAATCCAATCGTTGGCTCATCAAGAAAAATGATATCCGGTAAATGGATCAAGGCTAGAATCAGTTCCATTTTCATTCGCTCACCTAAAGATAATCTTCTTACTTGCGTATTCACTAAATGACCCACATCAAGTATTTCAACTAACTCATTAAGAGTTTGATTATACTGAATATCTTCTACGCCAAAAATTTCTTTGTTTAGGGCAAATGCGTCAATAGCCGGAATGTCCCACCAAAGCTGAGACTTATTGCCCATAACCATTGTTATCCTTTTAAGGAAATCATTTTTTTTATCAAATGGAGAATAGCCACAAATATCTATTTTTCCTGATGTTGGTTTAAGTATACCGGACAGCATTTTCAACGTCGTGGTCTTTCCCGCACCATTTAATCCGATAAAACCAACTGAATCTCCTGCGTCCACAGAAAAACTAATGCCCTTGACGGCTTCTTTATATAAGGCTTCCCGCTTAAAGAAATTCTTGATTGAACCTTTAATGCCTTCTTCTTTTTTATAGTATTTATAAATCTTCGATAATCCTTCAGCTGTTATTGCTTTCATCTCATACTCCCAACACTTATATTTATTTTAACTGCTTGCACTTGTATAGCGCTTAAATCCTTTTCGATATAAAAAATGTGAAAAGCCGAAAAATAATGTTGCTATAATAAAAGCTAACGTTACATCAATCCAGTCAAGCTTTTTTGAATAATATAAAATAGGATAACTAAATGCAATTCCCAGCGGGATCAAATAAATGAATATCTTCTGGATTACTTGAGGATAAATTGATAATGGTTTATTGCCAATCGTAAACAGCTCTTGAGAATAACCTATAATTGCATTGACCTGAATGACCCAAAAAGCAATCATTGATAAAGTAAAGTAAAATGCATTAACAATTAAAATCCCGATCCCTATTAACATAAAAAACATGAACACTTTTAAAAAGTCAAATGCTTCTGATAGTTTTATTAAGTAGATAATAATCATCGTCAGATTAAATACAATATTAAATAATTGTCCGATATTGGTTAATCTGAACGCTAAATAAAACCGCTTGTTTATTGGTTTTAGTAATACAAAATCCAGCTGGCCATCACGTATCATATTCGGTATGGAAATAAACCCGGATGCGAAAAAAAATGAATGGACACTATCAACAAACCCGCATATGAATACCAACAGCAAAACTTCATTCATATTCCATCCCGCAATAGATGAAGTGTTTAAGTAAATTACTCGGAAAAATATTATGTTCATGATTATCCATGAGAATTCAAATAGGCCTCCCAGAATAAAGTTAGCCTTATACTCTAAGCCATTAATAAATGATATTCTGATAAACATTCCAATAATTCTAAGATATTTAAGCAACATAATTAATATTTCTCTCCATCTTACTTATTTTTTTGAATAAATGTCGCATCCATTTCATATAGCAAGTCATCTCTGCATACATCAGCAATTGTGATGATTACCGGAAGTTCTTTACTTATCTTTTCATAAAAACCCTGATAACTCTTTAGGAATTCTGCTTTCTTTAAAAATACAGTCCCTTCACAGATGTCATCTAAGTTCATTTTATATATCTCTAGCAACGTTTTTATGACGCTGTCCGTTTTATTGATTTGCTTATCAATATCATCATGATAAACTGTCTGACCATCTTCATTAATTGATGCTGTTCCTGATAAGTAAATGTAGCTGCTTTCTTCTTCTTCTAAAACCATTGCCCGTGAAAATGCCGAACCATAACGAAAAGCGGACATTTGATCTTTACCTGTCTCGCTTATTATATTAAATTTATCCTTGTCTTTTACGCGAACTGCTAAAACATCCGCAACAATTGTACATCCAAAGGGATTATTACAACCAATCCCCGTACTTGCAGGCATATAAATTTCTTCCGCTTCCGTCTCATCAAAGTTAGATGACCACATCTTATTTTTACTAAAAATTTCTGTCCTGGCCTTATTGAATTCATCATACTGGTCCAATATATGATCCATGTAAATCCAGGTACGGATAATATTATGAAATTCATAATGATAATCGCTTAGTATTTTAATAATCTCATTAAACATTTGGGTAGTCTGATCATAAAAAGAGTAGCTCTGCTTTCCATGAACAGAATGCAATATCATATATTCAACCGCTTCTCTTTTCCATAATTTACCATATACTTTATTATTAAATATGATGTCACTCAAAATTCCATTGCCTTCAATTATTCCATGGATATTGATACCGGCTATTCCGCTTCCCCAAACAGGACTCCCATCTACATAGCTAAATGCTTTATCGTTTTTTGATAACTTGAGGAGTCTGCATCTTACCTCACATACTTCATCATAAAGAAAATTGCTGCCAAATACTCTTTCGTGAAAAATACTAATTTTATATTGATTTAATATTCTATAGATTTCTTTATAAAATAATTCACAAACCTCAAGTGCGTCCTTTTCAGTATTTTGATTTGAGAGCGTTATAAATACTTGCTTATTATCCGCCGAAATTACCAGCAACTTGTAGTCATTTGTTTTTAGTTCTTCCATCATACAATTCTCCAATATTCTTTATTTAGATGTACATAATACGTTAGGCTAATCCAAATAGTTAAAGTGTACTGTTCGTAGAATATAGTCACTAATGTCCAGTGATTTGTCTTCAATATGAAAATAATGTTCAATTTTATGGAAAATTTTTCTTTCATCAAAATCGAAAAAATATAAATACTTTGAATCAGCAAAAATAATAATTTTGTTGTCTTGAGATACTTCAACAGCAATCAATTCATTTTCTGATTTTATTGAATTTATGTAGAGACTTAAATCCTCTTGATCTGTTAATTCATCAGGCCCAATATCATGGTAGCTAAGTAATTTCATATCATCAGCACAGGCTATAACCAATCGATTCGGTTGGCCAAATGTACATAAATAGGATTTATTATTTATTTTGAAAATTTTGTGCGAAGTATACCGATACCCCATCGGACAGGAAAATGAACCTATATGTATCATCTTATCTTCTTCTATCTTGAATTTATCAATTACAGCTGGCTCAAAATAGATTACCCCATCTTTAACGCCAAAAAAATTATGAGATGAAGTATATACAAGTCCTTTTTCCTCATCAATCTCAAAATGGGCCGGGCTTCCTCCAGTTGTGTCATAATAATTATGCTCTTTAGTCTTGCTGTTAACTACCATGATCCTGCCAGGCAAGCACTTTACTTCTAATTGCTCTCTCATCTGTTGATATAGAATTCGTCTTTCTTCCGGAAAAGGAACAGTACGATTTTCTCGAACTGACAGCTTAACTGATAATTTATAGTATCTCCTGCCAAGCTCATCTTGTGTAACAATTTTATTTTTCTTTTTTAATTCAAATTTTGAATATCTAAATTCATCACTTAGAAATAAATACTCTTTGTAATTCCTGAGTACATGAGGCGGAATCGGTTTACTTTCACATGAATAGATTTCTTCTACTTGCTTCAAATCAACTGAAACCCTGTAAATATGAAGGAAATCTTCTTTATCTACTGCCGATAGGAAAAAATAATTACTGTTCGTATAATCTTTAAAAAAAGTATGGCTCATTTTGTCAAATTGAGTTGTGCTGTTATGTATGATATCTGCCATTTCAAGTACATCAACCGTACTTTTTTCATAATCAACGTATACAAAAAAATGCTCATCCTCATTAAATGTCAAAAAGCTTTTGTTTTTTACGACCTGTAGTGAACAATGAGGACACTTTGCCAATTGATATTTATTTGCGTCTTCCTGATGAATTTTCTGCACATTATCTTTTTGATATGTAAAAATGTATATCATTTTATCATTTTCAAAATCGACAATGATGTAGGTAATGAAAAACGCAAGCAAATCATTTTTATTTACCATATAATAAATCAGAGCTTTGCTAAAATGATCTGACACATTTTTTAATTCCATTTTTCTTTCTATGATTTTAGCATTCAACTTTATCATTATAACCTCAATTCCTTATCAGCTAATGAATTTTCTAACAGCCTAATAATTCCGTCAATTGAAAAATCTTCCATTGCTTCTTCGAATAAAATATTCCCACCTAATTTTCTATTTATTTCCATAAGTAATTTAATTGCTTCAAGGGAAGAGCCGCCCGCCTCGAAGAAATTTTGGTCGCTATTTATATCTGCATTAATATATTTCACAAATATTCTATTCAATTTTCCTTTCATGTCATTTGCAATATCATTTCCTGAACCATAATTTGGCCAATAACCTTCAAGCAGTAATTTGTCTTTATTTATTTTACCGTTCTCTGTTAATTCAAACTTAATGATTTTCTGGTAAATCTGTGGAAGCATATATCTTGGAAGCTTTCTATTTAAATTATCCTTTATTTTTTCTACCAAAACTAAATCAAGACTGTCTAAAATATTGTATGGCTGATAAAAAGCAACCAGTACCTGAGTATCGTTCTTTATTATACATTTTACTACAGCTGTTTTAATTTCATTTATCTCATAAATCTTTGATTCTATTTCTCCTAGATCAATCCGATTACCGCGTATTTTTATTGTTTGATCATTTCTCCCCAAATATATCATTTGGTTATTATCATAAAAACCTATGTCACCTGTTTTATACATGACACGTTCATCATCAAGATAATGTGCCACGAATGCACGTGCAGTTTCATCTTCGTTATTTATATACCCTTTGCCTACTCCAATTCCCGAAATGTAAATCTCGCCCTTAATGCCATTACTTACGATTGGTTTTTTCAGCTCATCTAGCAGAACAACCTCCATGTTAGTAATGGCTTTGCCCAAAGGGATATAATTTTTCACACTTTTATTATTAAGCTTACACGCCGTCACACATATTGATGCTTCCGTGGGGCCATAAAAATTATATAAGGCAATATGCGGAAGCAGTGATGAAAAATCGTTAAATATCTTTACATTCAATTCTTCTCCGCTACTAACCACCTTTTTCAGCGAGGAAAACTCTTTATTACCTTTGTCACGAATATAGTCAAGAGCAATTTGCAACATCGATGGGACAAATTGGCATATTGTAACTTTATTTTTTGCGATTATATCTATGATATAATTTAAGTTCTTATATCCCTTTTCTTCCGCTATAATTAAAGCTGCGCCTGAGATCAAAGCAAGTAAAATTTCCCATAGCGAAATATCAAATCCAATTGGGGCTTTAAACAGTATCCGATCGTTTTTCTTTACATCAAAGTATTTTCTTTGCCATAATAAGCGATTTTTCAATCCCCCATGATGAATCATAGCACCCTTTGGAACTCCTGTTGTTCCAGATGTATAAAATATGTATGCTAGATCATCTTCATGCATAACAACCGTATCAACTTCAATATACTCCTCTTCATTATTAAGAAGTGTAAGCGCTTTATCTCCATAAAAATCCATCTTACTGTTTGTTAATACGATTTTAATGTTTGCATGGTTAACAATATATTTTTTCCTTTGTTCGGGATAATCGGATACAATCGGAACATAAACCGCCCCAATTTTGAGTATAGCTAAAACTGCACTAACCAGCTCCATTGACTTCGGAAGGCAAACACCAACTAAATCGCCTTTTTTAATTCCATTTGTCAACAAATAATGTGCGGTATTATTGACCGCTTTATTCAATTCATAATAGGACATCTCCTCATGTTCCCAAATAAGAGCTGGCCTTTTATTATTCTGCTTTACACATTCGTCAAAAAAACTTATGACATTTGAAGAATAATTCATCGTGAATCCTCTACTTAAAAAAACGCCGGTATCTCCTCAAAAGAATCCGAATCAAATAATCCCTTCGGCCTAAAATGACTAAAAGTATTATCTTTATTTGCCACAACCTTTTTGAAGCTTTCAGTAGCAGCCGATAATGCTAAGAACCAATACATATATAAATGGTCTGCCGTTAAATTTTCCAAATCAACAACTGGTTTTCCATAACCCAGCTCATCACAGTTCATCCAATACTGGCTAAAGTCAGTGTGATTAATCTTATATCCGAACCTTCCCGGGTCGCTCCAAATTGGCGTGCCGGGAAAAGGTACCGGAACAGAAATATGGATAGAATCAGTCAAATTATTTTCTATGTAATATTTGATCTGCTCAATTCTGCGTTCTATTGATTCTTTGGTATCTCCACCCAAGCCAATTAACCAATAATTCTGGACAGTCATCCCCATCTCCTTTACCAATCTACACTGTTCCTCTGTTTTAGTTACTGAATAAGGTTTATCAACCGCATTTATGATCGCCTGATCATCCGCCTCTACTCCAAATGCTACTTGAATACAGCCCGCTTTTTTCATTAGCTCCAAGTCTTCCTTATTTACTCTGCCAATCGTTGTCTGACACCACCACTTGACGTTCGATAATCCTCGTTCAATTATTAAGTTGCAAATTTTATGCGTATATTCTCTGTTAAGCAAAAAAGTCAGATCACCTAAGCAATAGAAATCTATGTCAAACTTTTCAATCATATACTCAATTTCTGCTACTACCGATTCGGGAGATCTAAGCTTATATTTTCTATCATAATAATAAGTAATTGAGCAAAATGCGCAAGAATGAGGGCAACCCCTTGCCGATAAAATCCTTGGCACAATTGGACTTGATTCACGACAAATCAATTCATAAGCTGGATAAGGCAGGTTATCGATATCTATATCACAAATTAATCTTTTCTCATTAATGATTACTTCCCCATTTTCTCCCATATAAAGAAGATTCTTGACTTCATTTATATCCCTGTCTCCTTCCAGATGTTGCAGCAATTCTAGTGTTGCTTCTTCCCCTTCACCTTGAATAATATAATCAATGATCTCTGGGTTTTCTTTTATTAATTCTTGGCCGTGCAACGTTGGATGTAAGCCCCCAAAAATAATGACTGCACTCGGATGATTTCTACGAATAATTCTTCCTATTTCAATAGCTCTGTTAATCGCAACCGTTTTAGACGATATTGCAAATACTTTTGCTTTTTTCGTTCTGATTGACTCCTCAATATCACTATACTCAACTTTTCTGCCTTCACTATATCTTAAATAGCGATCATAAGCATGGAAGTCTAGTGCGTCTACTTTATACCCTGCCTTTAAAAGAGTGCCCGCAATGAAAAAAATACCGTGATTTGGCTCCGAGGGTATATCTCCTAAAAGAACTGCGTGTTTGTGCATTGTATCCCAGAACTCTACAACGATTTGGTTTTGCTCATGCTTTAGCAAGTCCGATAATAAATGAGGCTGAATGAAGATAATATCATTTTCTTCTGTTGAACTCATAATTTCCTTGATTGGTCTTCTAGTAATCATCTTAATACAATTTTTCCTTCCTAATTTTTTCTTATGTAGATAAAGCCTTTTGCAACTTCCTGATTGAATAATATAATAATTTTAGTGCTTATTAAATTACTTCATGACTTTAATTTGTGTTGGTTTTTGTTGATAATTGTTGTTCTTTGGTATATTTTTCAAATTTCCTTTGTTATACTAACAACTGCCTCACTCAAGCAGCTGGAACTTTTGCAAATTTAAAATGAGTTGCTTTTTGTATTTTATTGCGGTATAATGACTCTTATAATACTAGGAGACTTTTATGGATAAAGCACTTTCCCTCATTCTTATTGAAGATGACAAGGATTCTTGTGAAAAATTTACTGACTATTTTGAGGAAATTGATGATATGTTACTGGCTGCTATTACCAATACTGTTCCTCAAGCAATTGAATATATTAAGGATTATTTACCCGATGTGATTATTTTAGACCTAGAGCTACATAAAGGAGAAGGTAATGGATTATTCCTGCTTAATGAACTAAAGCAACTGGACATTAGGAAAACTCCTTATATTTTGATAACTACTAATAATTCAAGCCCCATAACTCATGAAATTACACGTCAATTAGGTGCGGATTTTATAATGTCAAAGCATCAGAACGGTTATTCTGCGAAAAGTGTAGTTGAATTTTTGAGAATTATGAAGCCTACAATCTATAATCGGATGCAAAAAATTAATCCCCCTTGTGATACCACCATAAAATCAAAGGAATACAAAGCAAAACGGATCAACCGCAAAATAAGTAATGAGCTTAACCATATTGGTATCAGCCCAAAGCTTGTTGGATACCAATATTTAGTTGATGCAATTGAACTCACTATAAATGATCCTTCGCAAAACTTATGTGCCTATATTGCCAAAAAATACCATAAAACAGATACCAGCGTCCAACGTTCAATGCAAAATGCGATTAATTGCGCTTGGCGAAGATCTGATATTGATGACTTATTATTTCACTATACTGCCAAAATTCGTTCTGATAAGGGAGTGCCGACATTAACTGAGTTCATTTATTATTATGCGTATAAGATTAAAGATGAGCTATAAAAAAGCTGCACACTTAAGTGCAGCTTTTTATAGTTAAACCATGCCCCAGTATAAAATTTTTCTTAAAAAATCTAGCATATAAAAGCCCTCCTTTCATTTTTTTTAATTTTAGATGAAATTAGGCAACTTATAAATTATATATTGGATGCTATTTTCATTTACTTATTGTTGCTTTATTGGGGATGAATAATGGACGCACTTGCTTTACTAATAAAATATTCTGCTATCATAGGTTGTAATTTTTTTATTTATGTAAAATTACTGCATATTAAAATCACAAAAAAAACTTGTGCTTCATTTATGATTTTTTCATTATTTTGTTTGCCATCAATATATTTTCTAAGAATATATGCCGCCCCCTTTAGCATTTTTGCCATCGTTATCTTCTTTGTGGTTTGGGTTATTTATACCATCAAGACTCCTCTTAATTTATCTTTGACCGTCTCAATTATTTCGTTTGGATTATCATATTTAGCTTTTTGGTTAGCCACTGTACCAACATATTTAATTGGATTTTTATATTCTCTTTATTTTAATAAATATCCTTCTGATGTGTTTTCTTTTCTCTTAATAGGAACGTTCCAAATTCTTTTTACTGCCGCTCTTTTTCAATTTAGACGTTTGAAAAACGGGATGCCATTTTTATATGAATATGGCTCAAATGATATTGCCATTTTCATAAGTATTTCTTTATTATTTTCAGTTTCTTTTTTAGGATCAGCCGATATAAGTGAATTAATTTACTTGATTCCTGTTTTCTTTTCTTTTTTACTAGGCCTTGCACTTTTGCTTTGGTGGATTAATAGTTTGAATAAGAAATATATTGTAATGCTTAAAATGAGGGAAATAGAATCATTACAGAAAGAACTTGAAAGCTATAAATATCACAACGATGAACTGTCAAAAATTATCCATAAGGATAATAAGCTTATACCAGCAATGGAATATGCAGTTCGAGAATACCTGTCATCAGCTGAAAAGCAAGAAAATCAATTGCACTTAAAAAGGGCTAATGAACTATTGGACCAGCTAAAATGTATGTCCCAAGAACGTAATGGTATTTTGAAAAACTATGAAATAAAAAATAAAATACTGCCTATTACAAATATTTCTTCATTAGATTCGTTATTAGTATATATGTTTCATAAGGCAAATCAACATGATATTTCCTTTGATTTATCTTTAGCGGGAAGTATCAACTATTTCGTTGAAAATATTATTAATGAAACAGATATTAAAATTGTACTCGCCGATATGATCGATAATGCAATTTTGGCAACACAAGATTGCCAAAAAAGAAAAATATTTGTAATGATAGGAAAATCTAATGGCCATTATTCAATTGATGTTTTTGACAGCGGGACTCCTTTTAATACTGAAACACTTAATAATATTGGATTAAAGCGAATAACTACTCGCGCCAATAAAGGCGGTAGTGGCATCGGATTAATGACCTTGTTTGAAATATCACAAAAATATCGTGCCAGCCTTGTAATTGAAAATCCGCTTGATGGTGACTATAAAAAAGTATCGCTTTGTTTTGACAAATTAGGACAATATAGGATTAAGCTGGATTGCCAGTCTGATCTTGAGTTGATTTCAAAACGTACCGACATAATATTGTATCAATAATCGAATTAACTCATGAAACTTAATTTGACTTTCTCCGCGACAAGGTGTACATTTATATAAAAGCGGAAAGGCAAAATACATATGGCGTCAAATCCTGTTTTGTACCGCCGTCGGATTATTCCTAATGAATGTGTCGAGCTAAAAGATGATGTCATTCTTTCATCTGATGATGATATTATCCTAACGTCTTGGAATGCCCTCAAACCCAAAATTGAGTTGCATCACGGTTTATCCTGCTATTTTTTGAAAGAGGGGATAAAACTAAGCAAATTTTATCGCGAGGACAATTCCCTCATCTGCTTTTATGTCGATATTGTCGAGTATCATTATGAAAATCATTTAAAGACAGGAAGAAATGCTTTGACATCACTTGATCTTTTGGTGGACATCATTATCTATCCCGATGGATTCGTTAAGGTTGTTGATTTAGACGAGCTTGCGCTGGCGATTGAGGAAAATTTGCTTGATGGGGAAAAGCTTAAAAAATGCCTGCGGACAGTAGATAAAGTCCTTCGCGATATTTATTCCGGCGCGTTTGAAGCAATGAAAAAATATTTCAAAGCTTAATTTAATAAAAGACGTGCCCGCCAATGACCTGGCCTTCGAGCCCCGGAATCGGGGTGCGGAAAAAGAGGGAATTTCCAACCGGAGTCACCCCTTGCATTGCTTCATCAGCCGCCCGGTAACAGGAAGCAGTCGCCCTGTTTTCCGCTAATGCCAAAGCAAGGCGGCCGCTGGCAACAGGCGAAAACTGGCGGCTTTGATAAATAACCCCAACCATCGTGTTGGGGAAAACCGAACTCATCATCCGGTTAATGACGACAGCCCCAACCGCTACTTGCCCCTCGTACCGCTCTCCGCCGGCCTCACAGAAAATCAAGTTCGCTAACAGATAACGATCGCTTTCATCAAAATGAAGGTCAGAAATATTCCGCCATGCCCGCTGCCGTGCCAGTTCACGAAGCCGCATCTCTTCCGCCAAATCTTTTTGCAATTGCTCAAGCTCAGCTTCTTTTGCTTTTTGCTCGGCTTCCCTTGCCAAGATGTTTTGCTCTGCTTCCAAAATTTGGGTATTGGTATAGGATATATTGATATTTGCCCGGCTAATTAACTCTGAAACCCTTGTTTGCTCGGCTTCAACTGAAAGAAGAAAAAGATCCAAGGCCTCCTTTTCATCTTCGAGGATATTTTTGTAGGCATCAACCAGCCTTTCAATTTCGTGATATTCGTCAAGCTTCATTTGGTCATAACCAGCTAATTGTTCAAAGTAATCCGCATAATTTAGAAATTCTGACAAATTGGACGCTGAAATCAAAGTTTCAAGCAAGACAAAATCCTGCCTTTCATAGGTAAATTTGATCCGCTCTTTCATGTCCGCATATTGCTGGTCCTTTACCCGGATGGCTTCGGCTAAATCTAGTTCGGCTTGTTCAATATCCAAAATCTTGTTTTCTATTTCAAATTCCAGCTGGGCAATATGGGCGACAACACTTGCCATTTCCGCATTCAAATTTGCAAGCATTACCCGGAGATTACCTTGATGTTCTTCGAGATTGGAACGGTCCCGTTCAATTGCTTCCCTTTCGGCTTGAAGCCGCCTTCTTTCCTCTTCGGCTGCCCTGACTCTTTCCTCGGCTGCCCTGACCCGCTCATCGGTCGAAGCTGACACCACCAAGGGGGATTCACTAACTAAGTTCCTTATTATTAGGGTCGTAAAAAAAACCGTGGCGGATATTATCACCAAAGCAAAAATAATTGTCCGATAAGTCTTTGTTTTATTTTCTGCTTTCTTCATAAAAGGCCATTATGTACACATGAAACCCCATGGATTTCCATTATAAATCCAATTCGATTTTACGATTGCTCCGCTGGTACTTAAAAAACTTAACTCCAGCGGCTGAAAGCATCCGCTTTGATGCAATCACCGAATCGGTATCGGCGTATTTGTCATTGTCGTAAACAATGGTTTTTATGCCCGCTTGGATAATCGCTTTGGCACATTCATTACAAGGAAAAAGCGAGACATAGATTTTTGCGCCATCCAAGCTGCCGCCGCGGTAATTGAGGATTGCGTTAAGCTCACTATGGACAACATAAGGGTATTTGGTCTCTATTGCTTTGCCGTCGCGGTTCCACGGGAACTCATCATCGGAACAGCCAGTTGGGAAGCCATTATAACCCATCGAAAGGATTTTATTGTCTTCACTGACAATACACGCGCCAACTTGGGTGCTTGGGTCTTTTGAACGCAGGCCTGACAATTTGGAAACGCCCATGAAATATTCGTCCCATGAAATGTAATCGGTGTTTTTCATTTTTACGCCCTCTCAATATTTTTATTTTGTACCGAAAATACGGTCTCCGGCATCACCAAGCCCGGGCAGGATATAGCCTATTTCGTTAAGTTTTTCATCAAGGGCCCCGGCATAGATGCTGACGTCAGGGTGATCGGCTTCCATTCTTTTAATGCCTTCGGGAGCTGCAATAATGCACATATAATGAACTTTTTTGCAACCGCGGTCTTTTAGCATTTGGATTGCAACGGACGAAGAACCGCCTGTTGCCAGCATTGGGTCAACAACAAATACTTCGCGTTCGGCGCAGTCGGCCGGGATTTTACAGTAGTATTCGACTGGCTCTAGTGAATCATGGTCACGATAAAGCCCGATATGGCCTACCTTTGCCGTCGGAATCATCGTCAGCATTCCGTCTACCATGCCAAGCCCAGCCCGGAGAACCGGGATAATTGCCAGCTTTTTGCCTTTAAGCTCCTTTATCATTGTCTTGCAAAGCGGGGTTTCAATTTCCACTTCATCAAGCTTTAGATGCCGGGTTGCTTCATAGCAGATGAGCATTGCGATTTCGCTGATGGTTTGGCGAAAATCCTTTGTTCCGGTGTCCTTTCTGCGGATATAGCCGATTTTGTGTTGAATAAGGGGGTGATCCATAATGTATACTGCCATTTTTTTCCTCCTCTGTTTGGCTTTTTATGATATGCCCTCATCTGGGCCAAAATCCAAATTAAGTTTCAATCCCCTCAATCCGTCTGATATGCTTTTCTTCCGCCGAAAATAAGGTGTCCAAAAAGATATCGACAATTTCCAAAGCCAGATTCACGCCAACAATGCCAGCGCCTAAGCTAAGGATATTTGCATCATTATGCTCGCGGGTCATTTTTGCCATATAAGGGTCGGTGCATAAGGCGCAGCGAACGCCGGAAATACGGTTGGCCGCCATCGATATGCCGATTCCGGTCGTGCAAACAAGGATTCCTTTATCATACTCGCCGTTTTTTATCGCTTGTGCCACCGCCTTGCCAAAATCGGGATAGTCGCAAGATTTCTTTTCGAAACAACCATAATCCCGGTAAGGAATGCCGCGCTTTTCTAAGTGGGCAATGATTGCCGTTTTTAAATCATATCCGCCATGGTCACCGCCAATTGCTATTTTCATATATACTATGCTCCTTTATATGTTCACTCACTTACATTAATAATTTGGTATGAAGCAGCTTTTAAAAGCCGGTTCATAATTGCTTGTCCGATTCCTTCTTCCGCAAAAGCCTCCGAATAAATAACACCTGTTATTTCATCGTCAAATTCCCTTAATATGCGGTAGAGATTGCGGGCAATTTCCTCTTCATCAAGGCGGCTGCCAATACACTTAACATTATCAGCAAGATAAGCTTTTGCTGTTTGCTTCCCGGCAATAACGCCTGTTACCAAACCTGCTTTCCGGTTAGCTTCAGTCTGGTTATTAATATAAGAAATTACATCACATTCGCTGCCTGTGATTATTTTCATCTGGGCTTTCGGGGCATAGTGGCGGTACTTCATTCCCGGTGCGCGGGGCTGCTGGGTGCAAGGTTGCCGGGTGCAAGGCTGCTGGGTGCAAGACTGCTGGTCCGGGGCAATCTCATTTGGGCAGGTATCACCTGTCTTAATAACCGAATCCAGCATTAACTTGGTAATCGAGCCCGGGCGTAAAATTTCCGGAAGCGGCCCGGTCAAATCAAGAATCGTTGATTCAAGTCCTAGCTTTGTCTTGCCGCAATCAAGAATCATCTCAATCCGTCCGTCCATGTCTTTGATGACATGGTTAGCTTCTGTCGGGCTGGGGCGGCCGGACAAATTGGCACTTGGGGCGGCAACAAAACCACCCGCTGCCTCAATCAGGACTAAGGCCGCCTGATGATCCGGCATCCGCACCGCTACAGTTTTTAGTCCCCCGGTCGTGCTAAAGGGGACGCGTTGCGATTTTTTCAAAATCATTGTCAAAGGTCCGGGCCAAAACTTTTCCGCAAGGCGATAAAATATCTCCGGGATTTCCTCTGCAATCGTCTCAATGTCGCCAATCCGGCATAAATGGACGATTAAGGGGTTGTCCGCCGGGCGGCCTTTGGCGGAATATATCCGTTTTGCCGAAGCGGGATTTAGGGCATCACCCCCTAAGCCATAGACGGTTTCGGTCGGGAAAGCAACCAGCCCGCCCTGCCTGATAACCTCTCCGGCTTCTTTTATTATATCATTATTTTCATTCAAATCATTTATTTTATATATTTTCGTCTTCATTGCTGGGACTGCCCGCATTTTTCTATGATTATTCCTGTGGTTATCTTATCATAGATTGCGGGCGATGGCAAGATGGCACATTGGTTGTAGAGTTTTGTCATTAAATAATGGTTTGCTATTTCTCTTTTCATATTTGACAAGCTAAAAATATTGTTTTAATATATTCTTGACTACCGACAGACGTTAATAAGGAAATCACATGAAAAAAATCCTGCCTATCTTTCTTGCCATATTTTTTCTTTCTGCCTGTGCCAGGCAAGAAGCTGCCCACGATACATATGTACCTGGCCAAGAGGACGATGAGATGGCAATTGTCCTTTCTGACAAAAAGGAAACCTTGGTGCTTGGGGTCTACCCGACTATTTCCGATTCCTTAAGGCAGCCTGTGCTTAGCTTCAACACAACCAACCCACTATACCAGATTGCGCTTAAGGAGTATGAGGACTCTGACCAGCTGAATGCCGACATCATGACCGGGAGGGCCCCGGACATCGTCTTGCTCCCGCCTTATTTCATGATGGATATTTATGCGGACAAGGGTGTTTTTGCCGACCTTTATCCCCTGCTTGACGCAGACCCCGGGATAGACAGGGACGATTTGCAGGAGAATATCCTCCGCGCCTACGAAACAGGCGGCCAGCTGTTTGCAATGCCAGTCACTTA
>WRLH01000011.1 GCA_009777715.1 Lachnospiraceae bacterium | reverse complement strand
AAACGTCAAAGCGTTAGGAGAACTATACTGATCCACAGCGTCTGTAAGAGTATAACATACTGTCCTTGGAGAGGGACAATAAACACTACTACTATATAATACGAGGAGATTAAGATGATAAAATCAATCAACGAGATTACTAAAAATGAAAGCATGGTTTTTGGCAACAAAGCAGCAAATTTGGGGCAATTGTCTGCAAAAGTAAAAGTTCCGCAAGGAATAGCTCTTTCGACGCTTCTGTTTGATGAATTTATGGAAGATGCAGGATTCCCTTTTGGAACTGGCGATTATTTAGGAAAAAATAATGAAATACAATCATACTTAAAACAGCATGATTTTAATCCGCCAGTTATAGCGGCAATTGAAAATGAATTACTTAATATGCCTTCACAATTTATTGTCCGCTCATCTGCCATATGTGAAGACAGTAAAAATAATAGTATGGCAGGAATGTTCATTTCTAAGGAAGTGTCAAAAAAAGAAGATGTTTTCCCCGCTATAATCGAATGCTATAACTCATTATTCACCGACAAGACATTAGAATATGCCCATGACCAAAAGATTGATTTTTCCTTGTTAAAAATGGGCGTAATTATTCAAGAATATATAGAGGGACTTTATTCAGGCGTCATCTTTACTGCCGATCCTCAAAACCATGATACCGGCATAATGTATATTAACTATGTGGCGGGAAAATGCAGCGGTTTTGTAGATGGAAGCGAAAAGTCATTTTTTCTTAAAGTCAATAAAGAATCCAAAGAAATAATCGAAAATAATTTAGGTGAAACAGATATTAAACTGCCTGATGGACTTATTAGCACATTGATTGAGACAGCGTTATTAATTGAATTGGAAACAGGATATCATGCAGATATTGAATGGACATATAATCAAGACGGATTATATATATTACAAGCTCGTCCCATAACCACTCTTAAGACTAAGCGAGCTAAATTTGAGGCGGACAAAAATGAAAAAGAATTTGATTGGTTTTTGTTTGATTTTTTCAAGCAAAAATCAACGCTCCCATTATATGAAGAGTTTTTTGGGATATTATTTTCGCTTCAGGGACAAGGGCTTATTGAAACAGGTTACCGGGGAAGATATGCGGTGATGAAATGCGTAAATGGATATATGTATTTAAATGAAAGAAAAATGGAAAATGAAGAAGAAAAACGCAAGGCAGCAAAGAAACGTCTTTCTGAACATATCAAAGAAGGGCTTTCAATATTCGAAGATTGCTGTCTGCCAAAACTGCTTCCGATCAAAAAACGGATGGATGGATATATTGCTAACAAAGAAAATATTAGCGATAATGATATTGCAAGCTTTATAAAGGCTTCAATCGAATATGAAAATGAAGCTGCAATCATTCATTGGGAGGCGACATTAGGTGCGACATATCTTGAAGATTTCTATGGTTATTTAAATGAAACTTATGGGGAAATCAGCATAGAAGAAATGTATGATTTGATTTATGTAAAAACAATAAAGACAGAAGAAAGGGAAATGTTGCTTGATATTGCTGAATACATCAAGGCAAGTAAAGATTTATTGAAAATCATCAACAGTTCACCGCACCCGGTAATTATTTATGAACGGTTAAAACTCGCAAGAGAATGGCCGGGTTTATTTGGGCTAATTCATAAATATTTGCTGGCTTATGGGATGTATGCAGCCCAAATCCATAAGTACAATCATTTTTCTTATATATTATGGGATAAGCCGCAATATATTTTCAGCCAGATAAAAAAAATATTAAGCCAGAATAAAAGCGATTATCTTAAATCGATAAAAGCAATAGAAGAGAGAAAAGAAAAGGTATTTGAAAAAATAGTTGGAAGCATTGATTTGAAATTCCACGAAGAATTTAAACGCAATTTAGCTGTTGCGGAAAAAACATTTGCTTCGGTGGAAAATCATCATTATTATTGCGAAGATATTCACTGGGGATATATCAAAATGGCGTTGAATTTTGCTGCAGAAAGATTAGTAAAAAAGGAATTGCTTTCATCAGCTGATGATATATATTACCTCAAATTCGAAGAGATAAACGAGATTCTTAATTCAAATATCATAAACGTTGATATCAATAAGAGGAAATATGAATATGAAGAAAATAATAAAATATTAGCTCCCAATATGATTTTGTCTAACGCTTCCAAAAAAGCCGGGATGGGAAATCCTCCTGATTTAATGAAAGTGGACGGAGAAGTGGTTTTATCGGGAATGTCTTCAATGAATAAAAAAGTCGAAGGCACTATTTTGGTCGGCCCTCATGTACCCGATCATATTTCGAGTGACTGTATTCTTGTTGTTGTTAATGGACATATGGGTGACTTATTTCCAATTATTGGTAAAATTAAAGGACTCATAGTTCAGAACGGCTCTCCATTTGACCATATGGGCATTATAACCAGAGAAATGAATGTTCCGGCCTTGTATAATGTGAAAGACGCAGTTTCGATATTAAAAACAGGAGACAACGTCATCTTGGATGGTGAAAAAGGTATTTGCATAGTGATAAACAAATCTTAAAAAATAAAATTTTACAAAGGAGTATAGAGTGTGAAAGAAAAATCTAAGTTTGATGTTTCTGTCATCATCCCTATTTACAACAATGAGCATGAATTGGCTTCAACCTTAAACGCATTAAACCGCCAAACAATGAAAAAAAGTCGATATGAGGTAATTATCGTTGACGACGGTTCCAGCCAAGATATGCGATTATTTATTAATAAGAAAGCTCCGGCTGACATGAATATACAATACTATTTTCAAGAAGATAAAGGATTCCGCCCCGGCACGGCAAGGAATATGGGCATAAGAAACGCCATGGGGGAAATATGCCTATTCCTTGATTCAGGGGTTATGCCAGTTAGAAGCTGTTTGCAGACACATTACAATGCACATAAAGAGGGGCCGGAGGTGGTTTTTGGCTATGTCTATGGCATGGGAGAAACTCTTGATTTGAAGCTGCTTAAAGAAATCATTAGTTTAAATACGATTGAGGAATCTATTTTAATCCTAAAAGAAAAGGGCATGATGGATAGGCGCGATCCGTTATACGATGAATTTGGCGATGATATTTCAAAATGGCCAGTTCCCTGGGTGGCCCTATGGACTCTTCATTTTTCTGTCAAAACAGCATTTTTGCGGGACAATAATATCTATTTTGATGAATATTTTACAACATATGGCTGTGAAGACAACGATTTTGCAATAAACTTAAATAATAATAAAGCACGATTCATATTTTCCAGAGAAGCGGAATCGATTCATTACCCCCCTGAAAAAACTCAGCTGGAGCGTCTTGTTTCAGACATCACTTTCCGAAAAAACTTTTGCCGGAATATTGATTATGTTGCACAAAAATATCCTCACGATAAAGGAGTCCAGTTATGGCATGAAATGGGAATGTATAAAGCAAATAAATTTTACCATACAATTGATACGGATTTATCAATTAGGGAAATACCAGAGAGGAATTATCAGGCGGAAATCATAGTTAAAATAAGGGACGGGGCAGGAAATATAGTTGCTGAAGAAGCAAAAGATAATTTCATACCTTATTTCGAAGAGTTTGAAAAATTTGGATTTAGGACCGCATATGGAAATCTTGAAGCCGTAATTAATGAAAGTGGAAAGGAAGTGTTTGATAATGCTATATCAAAATATATGAAATATATTTTAGATAATAGGAAATAAGAAAGGAAAAACGAGATGGTTTCAAAAGATTATATTTGCACTTTTATTTTGCCGGTATATCTGAAAAATGAAAACAAAAATGGGCTAAAATATTTTAAGGAGACGATAAATAGCATAATTAACCAGACAAATCCACATTGGTCACTTGTAGTTATTGATGATAATTCGGATAATTGCTTTTTGGACAAGTATATATCTGAACTTATTAATAAAGAGCAGAATGAGATCATATATCACCAAAACGTAACCAATATGGGGGCAGGTGCTTCAAGAAATACTGGCATAGATATTGCGGTGAAGAAATTGGGGAGTGACATTATTTTATTTCAGGACGCGGACGATTTAGCTCATCCTAGGCGCGTGGAAGTTACGAAAGAGGCATTTGAGTCAATGAATATAGATTTAGTGTATTCCCCCTTTTTGCCGATTGATTCGTCCGGAAAAGAAATTAAGTTCGATAATTTAACATATACAATTCAGAAAACCATTTTGGCAAATGAAAATCCTTCAGTTGGCACTCATGTGTGGAAAGACCTTATCGCAGATAAGATATATATGAATCTGACATCTACAACGAGTGTGCGGATCAGCTTGGCACAAAAAATCCCTTTTTGGACTGGAAAAATTTCTGAGGATTCATATACATGGATTCAATATGCAGCAACGGGTGCATTTTTTTATTTTATCAAAGATATACCTTGCAAATATCGGATTCCGCATACTGAAAACGGTTCTTCATGTCGCGAATTTTTTGGAAAAGAAAAGTTTTTCCGCGAAACTGTTGATGTTTTTATACAAGCCTTAAATGACAGTTCTATAATAGCACTAGAAAATGGAATCACAACTAAAGAGGAAATATATAAGCTAAAAGCACAATATTACAGAGAAATAGCTTATGCTTTAGAAAAAGAAAATATGCACGATTTGTCAAAAAAATTAATTGAATTATCCAAAGGATAAAAAATATGAAAATATTAGTCGTAAACTTTCCAGCATATGGGCATAATATCCCAACCGTAGGATTCATAAAGGAATTAATAAATAGAAAAGTTGATGTTGATGTAATATTAAGTAAACAGATATATCTCAACACTATTATTAACGAAGTCATATCATCTACTGGAGCAAATATTATTATTTGTGATGAAATAGAGGAAGATAAAGAGATTTATAAGCGTCATCCGCTTGGACGGCTAGCTGCTTCAATCTGCATGACTGCTTATACATATATTAAAAAAAGTAAATATGATGCCATAGTTTATGACTTTTTTTTGTTTCCAGTATTTTATTATGCGGAATTAGTTGGAATACCCGCCATACGATTTTTTTCAAGCTGGGCCTATAATAAAGATCTTTATAATCATATGTTCGAAGAAAAAGAAAAAGATTTAATACAAAACAAGTGGTTCGTTGAGATAGTAAATACTTTTATGAATATCTTGGAAAAGGAAGAGAATAAATTTAATAAAAAAAGTATTAAGGCTGAAATAATAGACAATGTTCCGCCTTTGAATATTGTCGGCGTGATGAAAGAATTACAGCCTTGCGCAGTTGATTTTGATGAAAGGTATGTCTTTGTTGGCATGACAATAACTAAAATCAAATCTGATTTAAGTATCCATTATGATAAATCAAATAATAAAAAAATAGTTTATGTTTCTTTTGGGACAATGGTTAATGTTATAGAACCGGATCATGGCAAAGAATTATTTGAAAAGATTATGATGGCCTTTAAGGATGAAAATGTACAAGTAATTATGTCAGTAGGCTTAGGTTTGTCGATAGATGAGTTATCATCAATACCCTCCAATTTTTCTGTTTATCAATATGTACCACAAACGGAAATACTCAGTAATGCGGATTTGTTTATAACACATGGGGGAATGAATAGTATAAATGAATCTATCTATTTTGGTGTTCCAATGATTGCTTTACCTGGCGGACATGATCAATTTGCTAATGCTGAACAAATAGAGAATAAAAAAATAGGTTATTATTTAGAGCGGAAAAGTTTTACTTCAAATCAATTAAAAAAACTGGCAAAGGACATATTATTTAAAGATGATGAAATAAAGTCAAATATAAAATATATGCAAGGTAAGCTGAGGAGTATTGATTCGTCTGTAAAAATAGCAAATTTAATAATAAACTACATAACTAAAAACACAAGTTTCAAATAACTTGCAGTTAAGATAATTAAAAATCTTTAAGAAAACATAAAAATCCCCGCCCATAAGGGCGGGGATTTTTTTACGTTCTGCTTACTTGCTTACTGCTTAGCCCAACAGCCCAAAGGCAATGGTAACGCCGATGAAGACGATGGCGACAGTACAAGAAACGGTAATAACATTGTTGAATGAAGGACCGGCAGTATCTTTGAGCGGATCGCCGACTGTGTCGCCGATAACGGCAGCTTTGTGGTTGTCGCTGCCTTTTCCGCCTAAATTGCCCGCTTCAATGAATTTTTTCGCATTATCCCATGCACCGCCAGAGTTCATCATGAAAATGGCAACAGCGAATCCGGTGATGATGATTCCGGCAAGATAACCAACTACTCCGGAAACACCCAGTAAAAGCCCGGCGATAATTGGGCCAAAAATCGTCAGCATTGCCGGGGCAATCATTTCTTTTAACGCGCCGCGTGTACAAATATCAACACAAGTTGCATAATCTGCTTCGGCGTTGCCCTCTAAAAGTCCTTTGATTTCTTTGAATTGGCGGCGTACTTCCTTAACAATGCTTTGCGCGGCCCGCTGGACAGCAGACATACACAGGGCGGCAAAGAGGAAGACAACCGCTGTTCCGCCGAAGAAACCAATGAGGACAGGCGGATTAACAATGGCAAGGTTCAAAGTGCCTTTGCCGGCGTCATATGCTTGGGCTTGGGCGATATTGACATAAGAAACTAATAAGGCAAGGCCGGTAAAAGCGTTTGAAGCGATGGCAAAGCCTTTTCCGGTGGCCGCGGTCGTATTGCCAAGTGCATCCAGAGCATCGGTCCGTTCGCGTACTTCCGGCGGAAGTTTTGCCATTTCGGCAATGCCCCCGGCATTGTCTGCGACTGGGCCAAAAGCGTCAGTTGCAAGGATAATCGCATTAGTTGCTAGCATAGAAACGGCGGCAAGGCCGATGCCATAAAGCCCCATGCTGTAGGTAGGGTCTGTCAAATCGCCGGTTATCCAGCGGAAACCGCCGGAAATCATGAAGCTAATGATGGCTGCGCCGGAGATGGTAAGAACGGGTCCGGCCGTAGATTTCATTCCCAGGCTCATTCCGCCGATTATCAAAGGCGCAGACCCGGAATCACTTGATTTGGCAAGAACGCGGGTTGGGCTGCTTGCATCAGAGGTATAATATTCCGTAAATAAACTGACAATAAATCCGGCCGCGATACCGACTAAGACAGAAGCATAAAGCCCCCAGATATTGTCAGCCATCGGTCCGGCTGCTTCGCTGTTCCCGATGAAATAAATCAAAGGCAGGGTGGCAATAGCCGCTGTTCCCCCGGCGACATAAACGCCGCGGCGAAGTGAATTAAGAAGCGTTTTCTGGTCGGCTTTTTCTTTTGTCTGGACAAAGAAAGTACCAAGAATCGAGCAAAGAATGCCGATAACGGAAATAACGATCGGAAGCATGAATCCGGCAATGCCGTAACCAGCGCCAAAGCTGATTGCAATCGTTGCAACCAAGGCATTGGAGTTCGATTCGTGAAGGTCAGCACCCATTCCGGCAACGTCGCCGACATTGTCACCGACATTGTCAGCGATAACGGCAGGGTTACGTGGGTCGTCTTCCGGGATTCCGGCTTCGACTTTGCCGACTAAGTCAGCTCCAACGTCAGCCGCTTTTGTGAAAATACCGCCGCCGACACGGGCGAAAACAGCAACAACGGCGACACCCATTCCGAAAGTGACCATGGTATGCGCGATAACGTTATCATCAACTTTAAATACATATTTGAGAATTATGTACCATGTCGTGATTTCTAAAATCGCAAGGCCGTTAACGATGAATCCCATAACCGAGCCCGAGGCAAAAGAGACGCGCAGGGCTTTGTTAAGGCTGTCAGTAGCGGCATAAGCGGTACGGGCGTTAGCATTGGTTGAAACTTTCATTCCGACAAACCCGCATAATGCCGTGAAAGCACCGCCAGTAATAAAGGCAAAAGGCGTAAAGGGGTTGATGTAGCCATCATTGCCAAACAGCATTGGTATGTAAGCAAGTGCTGATAAAATAGCAAACATGACCACCAGGAAAACCGTTACCGTTCCGTATTGGCGTTTCATGAAAGCGTTTGCCCCGGCACGGATCGCTTGCGCGATTTTGATCATTGTTTCGTTGCCCTCTTCGTATTTGAATACTTTGCGGGCTTGCAGGAAGGCAAATACCAAGGACGCAAAAGCACCGAGGTAACCTACCCAAAATAGTTGTTCAATCATTGTGAATCTCCTCCATTATTAGTATGATAACTCCAAACTACTATATAATAACATAAATATCAGAAGAATAAAAGCAAAAATTTTGTTTTTGCCAAAGTTTTTTGAAAAACTTTTAGAAAATCAGCGCGATTTTGGATAAACGGCGTTTCCCATTGCCGTTTAGTATTGATTGCGGTGATTTAATCCAAAAACCCAGCGCAGAATTTTTTTGTATGCTAGGATTGAATTTGCAGAGTTAAATTACAGATAGGAGATAAATATGCAATCAAATAATGAAAAAATGGGTTTTATGGCAAACGACAAAATAAGATGGGGACTGACCCTTTTCCTTGGAATGCTGGTTGTTTTATGGCGCGTAGTCTTGCCAACGAATACCGACATAACAGTGGGAATAGTAATCCTGGCCGTCACGCTTGATTTAATCCTGACCGCTTCCGTGATTTACCTTAATAAAAAAGAATTAAAGGCGGCTTTTGCCAAACGGTTTACCCTTAAAGATGTCGGCAAAACGGCATTGCTGATCGTGGCTGACTTCATCATCATCACCGTTTTGGTCATCTTTGTTTCAATCGATGGGGTTTCGCTTGCTGACATGATGGCAAACGCCCCGGCGGCCTTGGTTGCAGTTTCGTTTCGCGAGGTTTTTATGCCCGGCGCGTTTATTTCAATGGTTATTTTCGCTCCGCTCTGGGAAGAAATTGTTTTCCGTTTCGCCGGGAAAAAGCTGTTGGAAAACGGCCTTTTATTTGTCGTGGCCACATCGTGCCTGTTTGCCTTTATCCATACTGCCAATTTTTCGCTCGCGGATAATCTGTATTACTTAGCGGCCGGGGCAATTTACGCAACGGCATATCTTTTGCTTAAAGACATAAGAATCTTGATCGCGGCCCATTTCATCTGGAATTTATTAAGCGGAATCGGGTCGTTTATAGGATAAAAAAAATTGAAAGAATTTCATTCTTTCAATTTTGAAAGGAGGAAGTAATTATGGACAAAGGCAAAATATTAAAAGCCCTTTCGGTTATCGTTATTGGCGTTTCGGTCATTGTGGTTATTCTGGCGGTTGTGCTTTAAGTATTTCCATAATAAGCGTTTTCGCCGTGTTTCCGGAAAAAATGCTTATCCATTAACGATTTTTGCATTGGTTTTTGCCCGGGATTAAGAATGAGGCTGTGCCATGCCATAAAAGCCAGTTCTTCAAGGACAACGGCATTATGCACCGCCTCACCTGGGCTGTCTCCCCAAGTGAACGGGCCGTGTGAAGCGACCAAAACGGCGGGGATATGGGCAGGATTAAGCAACGCAAAAGTTTCGGCGATGACTTTTCCGGTATTAAGCTCATAATGCCCGGCAATTTCTGGGTCGGACATCAAGCGGGTACAAGGGATTTCGCCGTAAAAATAGTCGGAATGCGTAGTTCCGAGCGGCGGAATGCTTTTTTTGGCTTGGGCAAAAACAGTCGCCCAGCGGCTATGAGTGTGGACAATGCCGCCGATTAAGGGGAAAGCTTGATAAAGCGCCAAGTGGGTCGGGGTATCGGAAGAGGGCTTCCATTTCCCCTCAATGAGATTGCCCGCAAGGTCAACGACTGCCATGTCATCAGCTTTCATATTTTCATATTCGATTCCGCTTGGCTTGATGACCATCAGGCCATTGCCGCGGTCGATCCCGCTGGCATTACCCCAAGTAAAAGCCACAAGGCCATATTTGGGCAGCAGGAGATTGGCTTCATATACTTTTTGTTTTAGTTGTTCGAGCATACATTCACCTCATGGCAGAAACGGCCGCCTTTTCAATCGCCAGGCCATCATTATAACGCTTAAGATATGCGGAATAACCTTTGACATCTTTACTGTCTGGATTCACCGTTGTTACTTCGATATCGGCAAAAACTAGTTCGGCAAGAAATTCTTCAAGGCTTTGCTGTTTGGAGCGGGTTAAAAAAGCAGCAAGCAAAGCAATTCCCCATGCTCCGCCCTCGCTGGCGGTTGGGGCGACAGAAACTGGCGCGTTAAGGGAAGCCGCCATTATCCGCTGCCCGACTAACGGGGTTTTGAATAATCCGCCATGTCCGAGCATTGATTTTATTTTTACCCCTTCATTATAAAGGATTTCCATTCCCAGTGAAAGGGTTGCGGTTGTTGAATAAAGTAAGCAGCGCATAAAATTGGGCAGATTAAAAAGGCTCTCAGGCATCCGGGCAAAAAGCGGGCGGCCTTCTAAAAGCCCGGTAATGGGTTCTCCAGCGAAATAATTGTAGCTCAAAAGGCCTCCGGCATCACTAAGCCCCTTTAATGCTTGCTCATACAAAAAATCATAAAGCTCTGCTTTCTTAATGGAAGAAGCACCTAATTTGAGGACTTCGGCAAAGATATTAACCCAAGCGTCAAGGTCAGAAGTACAGCTATTGCAATGGACCATCGCGACTGGTTTTCCGGTTGGGGTAGTGACCATGTCGATTTCCAGATAGGGTTTGCTTAATTTTTGGTTTAGGACAACCATCAAAAATATTGAAGTTCCGGCAGAGACATTTCCAGAATTTTCCATAATGCTGTTGGTGGCAACCATCCCTGTGCCAGCGTCACCCTCCGGCGGGCAAAAAGGGATGCCGGGACTAAGCAAACCGCCAGGGTCAAGCAATAAAGCCCCTTTTTCGGTCAAAAATCCGGCACTTTCCCCGGCTTTTTTAACTTTGGGGAGCAGCGTTTTAATATCAACGCCAGTCAAAGCAAGGAACTGCTTAACCATTTCGGCGTCATAGTCCAAAATATCACTGTCAATCGGGAAAACGCCGGAAGCATCACCGATTCCAAGCACTTTTTCCCCGGTCAGCATAAAGTGGACATATCCGGCCAGCGTAGTCAGGAAAGCGACATTATCAATATGCGCTTCCTTATTAAGATAGCATTGATAATAATGGGCAATGCTGTAACGCTGGGGAATATTGAATTTGAACTCTTCTGTTAATAGCCCGGCCGCTTCCCCGGTGGTGGTATTCCGCCAGGTCCGGAAAGGGACAAGCAAGTTTTCATTTTCGTCAAAGGCAAGATAGCCGTGCATCATGGCTGAAATGCCGATACTGCTAAGATTGCTAAGTTTTTCGCCATATTTGCGGTAATAATCCTCCGCCAGCTCTAAGTAAGATGACTGAATCCCAGCCCAGACATCAGAAAGGGCATATGTAAAGAAGCCGTCAGCCAGCTTGTTTTCCCAGCTATATGCCCCGGCGGCGATGACGGAAAATTTTTCATCGATTAAGACGGCTTTTATCCTCGTCGAGCCAAGCTCAATGCCGAGGTATTTTGCTGATGGTGATTTTTTGGCTATTGGCATTAAGACCTCATTCCTGCTTTGTGTAAAAGCATATTTTATGGATATTATAGTAAATTTTGCGGTAAAAGTAAAGAGAACAGCTTGACACGCCCGAAAAATTAATATAAATTTAAGTAGTACATATACACATGAATCCTATGGAGGGAGAGAATTAATGGCTACTTTTCTAAACAAATTTTTTAAGCTGAAAGAAAAGGGTACTACTATTAAAACAGAAGTACTCGCAGGACTCACCACTTTTGCCACAATGGCATATATATTGGCAGTTAACGCCAATATACTATCCGCAGCCGGGCTTGATGAGGGGGCGGTTTTTGTCGCCACGGCATTAGCATCGGTAGTTGGTACGGTCGCGATGGCTTTATTGGCGAATTTGCCGTTTGCTGTTGCACCGGGCATGGGGCTTAATGCCTTTTTTGCCTATACGGTTGTTATTGGGATGGGATACAGCCCCCAGCTTGCTTTGGCTGCCGTTTTTACCGAAGGTATTATTTTTATTATTCTTAGTAAGACAGGCATCCGTACCGCTTTGTTTAACTCGATTCCGATGACGCTTAAATATGCAGTCGGAGCTGGTATCGGTTTGTTTATCCTCTTTATCGGCCTTAAAAATGCCGGAGTTGTCATTGCTGACGGCGCAACTTACGTGACAATGGGACATCTAAAGAATGCTGCCCCCGCTCTTTGCTTAATCGGCGTTGTGATTACGATTATCCTAATGCTCAAAAAAGTAAAAGGCGCGTTGCTTATTGGTATCGTAGCAACTTGGATTTTGGGCATCTTGGCGCAGTTAACTGGCTGGTATCAAATTGATATCGCCGCGGAATCATATGACCTTATTCCGAGTTCGCTTGTTTCGCTTCCGCCGAGCCTTGGGCCGACCTGGCTTTTATTTATCGATGGCTTTAAGGAAGTTTTCTCTAACGCCAGCGGATTCTTCACATTCATTTCAGTCACATTCACGTTCTTATTTATTGATGTTTTTGATACAGTTGGCACTCTGGCCGGGCTTTCTTCGAAAGCCAAAATGCTTGACGCTCATGGCAAGCTTGAGAAATCAGATGAAGCCCTTATGGCAGACGCGATTGCAACTACTGTTGGTGCGGTGCTTGGTACTTCCACAACGACTACTTATATCGAGTCGGCTTCCGGCATTCAAGAGGGCGGACGGACTGGGCTTACTTCGATTGTTGTTTCCATCTTTTTTGCAATCAGCTTGCTTTTTGCCCCGCTTTTCCTTACCATTCCGGCCTTTGCCACTGCGACAGCTTTAGTGGTTGTTGGGGTGTTAATGCTTGAGCCGATTGGAAACCTAAAGCTTGACAGCCTTGAGGATTTGATTCCGCTTGGCATCACCATTATTACCATGCCGTTATTCTTCTCGATTTCCCACGGCCTTGCCTTTGGTTTTATCAGCTATGTTGTTGTTAAAGCCGCCGCTGGAAAATTCAAAGACATCAGCGTTTTGATGTGGATATTGGCGATATTATTCTTCCTGCAAATGGTTTTTGTAGGGTAGGAAAGTCGCCACAGAGGGAATCATTCAACAAGAATTACGAAGTAATTCTTGATAGGGACTGCCCTACTGGGCAGTCCTTTTGCAGTCCTTTTTTTATTGTGTGGACAAACAAAGACGCATACGATGTACCACTTTTCAAAAAAACTATTGACAACACAACAAACGTATGATAATATGCACATACAAGCATATGTAAATCAAAAAAGGAGAACGAGATGGAGCATTTTGAACCAATCAAAAACGAAGCTAAAGAAATTTGCAACTGTAAGCATCTTTCCCATGAAAAAGTGGCGGATATTTACGCTTCAATGCCAGATGGCAATGCCTTATCCGGCCTTGCCGATTTTTATAAGGTATTTGCCGAGCCGACGCGGATAAAAATACTGTACGCCCTTTTTTATTCCGAAATGTGCGTCTGCGACTTGGCGGAAATTCTAAAAATGAACCAGACCACGATATCCCATCAGCTTAGGACACTTAAGCAAATGAAGATGGTGCGGAACAAAAGAGAGGGGAAGTCAATTTTTTATTCATTGGCTGACGACCATATTAAAACGATTTTGAACCAGGGAATGGAACATATAAAGGAGTAGACATGAAAAATACACATGATGATGAAGCAGGTTGCTCCTGCGTTGATAAAAAAAATGATGGCAGTTACGGTATTTCAAGAGATGTAAAAAGGGTAATTTGCGGGTCAATTATTTATGCTGCTGCGATTTTGGCTGCTACATATTTTAAAGCACCGGAAATGCTCGTTTTATGCTTATATCTTGTGGCGTATTTTGTGATCGGCGGCTTGGTGGTTAAGGAAGCGGTCACGAATATTTTCCGCGGCAAGATATTTGATGAAAATTTCCTGATGGCGATTGCAACAGTTGGCGCGTTTTTTATCGGCGACTATGCGGAAGCTGTTGCGGTAATGCTTTTCTTTAATGTTGGGGAGCTGTTTCAGTCATATTCGGTGGGCAAGTCGCGCCGCTCAATCGCTGGCCTTATGGACCTTAGGCCGGATTTTGCTTATGTCCGGCAGGGAAATGATTTCGTGCGTCTTAGTCCCGAAGAGGTCAAAAAAGGCGACATAATCCAAGTTAAGGCAGGCGAAAAAATCCCAGTTGACGGAATTGTGACAGCCGGGCATAGCTTCATTGATACAAAGGCTTTGACTGGGGAAAGTGTTCCCCGGGAAATATTAGACGGCGGCAAAATTAATAGCGGCTGCATTAATTTGACTGGCGTTCTCGAAATCAAAGCCGAAAAAGAATACGGCGAGTCAACCGTTGCGAAGATTTTGGAATTGGTCGAAAATGCAGCAAGCAGGAAAGCCAAAGCCGAGCAATTCATCACCAAGTTTGCCCGCATTTATACGCCCTTAGTTGTTGGGGCTGCGCTATTGCTTTCCATCATTCCGCCATTACTTGGCGGCGGCGATTTCCGGATCTGGCTGTACCGCGCGCTGACGTTTCTGGTTATTTCCTGTCCTTGTGCTTTGGTTATCAGCATCCCGATGGGCTTTTTCGGCGGGATTGGGCGGGCAAGCCGGGCCGGAATCCTTATTAAAGGAAGCAATTATTTGGAGGCTTTGCGCGGCGTTAAGACCGTTGTCCTTGACAAAACCGGGACTTTGACAAAGGGTAATTTCACCGTCTCTAAGATAAATCCGGCGGGCGGGGTCACCGCGGCCAAGCTTTTGGAAATTGCAGCCCATGCGGAAAGTTTTTCTTCGCACCCGATTTCGAAATCATTACTGTTAGCCTACGGCAAAGAGATTGATAAGACGCGCTTGGAAAATGTTGAAGAAATCGCCGGATTTGGCATTACTGCGCTTCTGGACGGCCGCAAAGTCTATGTTGGCAATGATAAGCTGATGGATTTTGCTTTCTACAGCTGGCATATAGCTCCCGAAAAAGGCGATGGATTGACTGACTCGGTCGGTCAACATACAACTGAAATTGCGTCCAATACTCCTCCCGCCCAAGGAACGGTCGTCCATGTAGTTCATGATAGCCAATATCTTGGCCATATTCTTATTAGTGATGAAATAAGGGACGATGCCTTTGAAACGGTCAAGGGGTTAAAAAATCTTGGCATAAAAACGGTAATGCTAACCGGGGACAAAGACAGTCATGCAGGGTATTTCGCAAGTAAGCTTATGATTGACGAATATCATAGCGAGTTGCTCCCGGCCGGCAAGGTTTACAAGGTGGAAGTTTTACTTGAGTTGCTTAAGCCAACCGATGGGAAACTAGCCTTTATCGGTGACGGGATAAATGACGCTCCGGTGCTTAGCCGCGCGGATATCGGCATTGCAATGGGCGGACTTGGCTCTGATGCGGCAATTGAGGCGGCTGACGTTGTGTTTATGAATGATAAGCCGTCACAGATAATCGAAGCAATAAATATTTCCCGCCGGACGGTTAGGATAGTCAGGGAAAACATTGTTTTTTCCCTTTCCGTAAAAGTCCTTTTCATTATTATGGCAGCTTTTGGTTATACAACGATGTGGGCGGCCGTCTTTGCTGATGTTGGGGTTGCATTTTTGGCAATCCTTAACGCATTGCGGGTGTATAAGTTTAAGCCACGTTGATTCGCTTGCATAGTGATGTGCTTGCGTGATGATGTGGGAGCAAAAAATGAAGATAACAATATCAACTAGTAAATTGAAAAGCATTAGTTTGGAGATTCTGTAATGAGTAATACAATAATAGAAGTAAATAATCTTTCAAAAACTTATAAGATCCGAAAGCGTAGTGAGCTACCTCTAATAAAGCGCATATTTCGTAAATATGAGTGCAAAAGCATTGAGGCTATTTCAGATATATCATTTTCTATAAATGAGGGGGAGTTTGTTGGTCTAATAGGTAATAATGGAGCCGGAAAATCAACGCTAATTAAACTTTTAACTGGGGTTTTATATCGCACAGATGGAAACTTAAAAGTTCTCGGTTCTGACCCATTTACAAATAGAGTTAAGAATAATATGAATATTGGGGCAGTTTTTGGCCAAAGAACCCAATTAAATTGGGATCTTTCAACAATTGATTCATTAGAATTATTGAAAAGAACTATAATATCCCAAACTCTGTATATGAAAATAATGTTGAAATGTTTATTGATATTTTCGATATGGGGGAAATTATTAAACAACCAGTACGGACGCTTAGTCTTGGGCAAAGAATGCAATGTGAAATTATGGCGGCTTTTTTACATGATCCCAAGCTGGTTTTTCTAGATGAACCTACTATAGGGCTTGATATATTTAATAAAGATATTATTACCAACTTTCTAAAAAAAATGAAAAGCAATACTGGATGTACCTTGATATTCACTTCTCATGATCTTGAAGAGATGAGTAAGATTTGTGACAGTGCTATAGTGCTAAGTGAAGGAAAGATACTTATGAAAGAAAGAATAGAAGCTTTATTAGCATTAAGCAATCAACGGAAGCGTATTATTTTTTCATTTGAAGTTGAAAGGCCTAATATCATGCTCGATATACCAACTGATAAAATAAAGATGGAACCTTATAAAATGATATGTGAAGGCATTGATAAGCATGAAGTCGGTGCTCTCATATCAAAAGTTGCGAGTCAGTATTATGTCTCAGATATGCGCATTGAGGAGAGTAATTTTACTGATATCATAAAATCACATTTGAGAGGAATAAATGAATAGTTTATCAAATCGCTTTGAATTTATGGTATGTAATATAACCAAATCTTTCAAGGCATTGTCAACATATCGCGGTGCAACTTACTTACGGCATATAATGGTCTTTTTATTGGCATACCTTTATTATTATTTATTCCATTTTTTGCAGAAGTATCAGTAATTGCAGTTGGGAAGATAGCATTATTTACTGGTTGGTTTTTGCTTGCATATGTTTTTGTATTTTTATTTGAACTCACCATAGGATTAATTAGTTACAATACGACGAGCCTTTGGGGCATAAATAAATTCAAAACTGCGATTATTATATTAATATCAGGTGAGCTTTTGCCCTTGAGCCTTTACCCTGATTTTATGCACAAGATATTGAACTACCTTCCCTTTAGTTCAATATACTATATTCCAATATCTATTATCCTCGATAGGGACATCGACAATATATTGAGCTTATTTTTGATTCTATTTGCTTCGATCATTATATTGTCCGCAGTATATTTTTCATTATCAAAAAAGATGATTAAAAAAATTATGATTCAAGGGGGTTAAAGGCTGAAAGAATTTCATTCTTTCAACCGGAGCTTATGAGCTACGCTCAAAGTCTCCAGATTGAAAAGGAGCATGGATATAATAATGAAAGCAATTATGGAAAACTCAAAAAGAAAGTTTAGCTTGTATAAGCATTATTTCAAAATGAACATTGATGAATTAGAGATTTATGATAAAGATTTCATTTTTGGAATTATAGCCATGATATTTAACTATGCAGCAGGCATTATTACACTTTTCTTTATATTTGATATTGTACACGACATTAATGGTTGGACGATGTACCAAATATTATTTATGTACGGTCTGAATTTAGTCGGCTTTTCTTTATGGTCTTGTTTTTTTATTAATACAATATCGTTGCCTTATTATATCCAAGGCGGTGAGTTTGAACGTTTTCTATTAAGGCCTGTTGATCCTGTTTTTCAAATTATGATGGATGGGTTTGATGAAGATTCATGGGGGGAGTTAGTTGTAGGAATTATCATTTTAGCATTTGGATGGTATAATATGGAAGTGACAATTTGGAGTCTTATATTTATACCTATAGTTTTATTATCGTCTTGCTTTATTTACGCGGGCATATCAATAATGCTGTCTACAGTCTCATTTTTTACAGTTGCTCAGACAGATGTAGCGAATTTAACCTTTGACTTTAAAGAATTAGCCCAATACCCCATGACAATATATCCAAAAGCAATTCAATTTGTTTTCACTTTCTTGTGTCCGGTGGCTTTTGTTGCTTTTGTGCCAAGTTTATCAATTTTAGGCAAAACCTCTATCTGGTTTATCTTAGTTTTGCCTGTTATTTCATTTATTTATTATAATGTATCAAAGATTGTTTGGAATTTTGGGCTAAAGCATTATACCGGTGTTGGAACTTGATTATATCATGATTTCTACGAAATCATGACTCACCGGGGGATGCGCACTAAAACTGCGCAGATATAATGTCTTAGCGACATTATATCTAAGTTTAAAAAATCAGGCTTGACTTTTGACCGGGAATAAGCTAAAATTAAGTTACAAAAGGGAGTAGCGAAAAGCAGACGCTTTTGTCCATTCGTCAGGACGGTCAGATGACCCGGATGTGACACATCGGAATCGATGACGCAAGACTTTTGGCTCAGATTGAGTCGGAAGTTTTGCGTTTTTTAATTTGAGCCAGAATTACCGGATAATGGGAGGTATTAAAAACATGATCAATTCCAATATTTTCAATCATATCAATATGCTCAAGACCACATCGGACGCTTCATGGCGGCGAAATGAAGTCTTGGCGAACAATATTGCCAACAATACTACCCCGGGCTACAAAAGAAAGGATATCAATTTCGAAGAACAGCTCCGGCGGGAAATGAAAAGAAATGGAAGCCCAAGGAACTTGAACCTTTCGCGCCTTGATGCGAAAATTTATACTGACAATGCGAACTTCTCATACCGCTTGGACGGCAACAATGTTGATGTTGACACCGAGGGCGTAAAGCTGGCGGCCAACCAGCTCAAATATAATGGCTTGATTGAAATCATGAACCGCAAATTTTCAGGCTTAAGATCAGTAATGCAAAAATAAATTGCTTAAATTCTAAATTAAGGAAATGCTATCTAAAGTACCGAAGAAGGGACCAATCACAATGTACTATACTAAAACCGTCACCGAAACCCTTAACGAACTGAATGGAAATATGGGCGAAGGCCTTACGGAATCCGAAGCGGCCAAAAGATTGGCGCAATATGGATATAACCGTTTATTAGGCGAAAAGAAAAAGCCGCTTTTTTTGCGGATATTAGCGCAGTTTAAGGATTTCCTTGTTATTATCTTGATTATCGCGGCTTTAATCTCGGTCATTGCCGGAGACGGCTTAAAAGACGCGATTATTATCATCGGCATCCTGATCATCAACATGATTATCGGGATTACGCAGGAAAATAAAGCCGACAACGCCCTAAAGGAACTAAAAAATATGTCAAGCCCCAAAGCAAAAGTAAAACGCGATGGGCAGGTGAAAAAAATAGATTCCGGCGAAGTTGTCATCGGCGATATCATTATTCTTGATTCCGGCGATTATATCCCGGCTGACTTAAGGATTATCGAGGGCCAGAACCTCAAAATTGACGAAGCAGCTTTAACTGGCGAATCACAGCCAGTTGCCAAAGATGAAAATGCCGTCTTAAGTGAAGAAACAGTTCTTGGCGACCGGATTAACTTGGCGTCAATGGGAACGGTGGTTACTTATGGCAGAGGAATCGGGATTGTCTGTGCGACCGGGATGGACACGGAAATGGGAAAAATTGCCAAAATCCTTGGCCAGACCGATGAAGCAAGCACCCCTTTGCAGGACAAGCTTAATTCAATGGCAAAAACACTTGGCTTTATTTGCATTTTTACTTGCGCCTTGGTTTTTGGCATTGGTTTTTTATATAATTACCTTGGCTTTGGTGATTACCGTGATATCGTTGAAATGCTGATGGTCTCGGTTTCGCTTGCCGTTGCGGCCGTGCCGGAGGGCATTGCCATTGTTGCAACGGTTATTCTTGCGCTTGGCGTGCAAAAAATGGTTAAAGCAAACGCCATTATCAAAAAGCTCCGGGCGGTCGAAACCTTAGGCAGCACAACCGTTATTTGCTCGGACAAGACCGGGACGATGACCCAGAATAAAATGACAGTCGTAAAAGTATTTGATACCGAAAATACTTATGATGTGACCGGGACTGGCTATCAGAAAAAGGGCGAGGTCGTAATTAACGGCAAACCGCTGACTAAAAATATCCCTTTAATGGCAGAAATTTCCATTTTATGTAACGATTCTATTTATGATGAGTTAAATGAGACGATTATCGGCGACCCAACCGAGGCTTCAATGCTGGTTTTTGGCGCAAAGCTCTCTATTCATAAAGACGAGCTTAATCAAAAATACCAACGAATCAAAGAAATTCCCTTTGACTCCGAGCGAAAGCTGATGTCAACCTACAATCAGAAAAATGGAAAAATAATCATGCACACCAAAGGTGCCCCGGACGCAATAATTGCCCGTGCTGACCGGATTTATATGGACGGAAAGGTTGTTTTGCTTGATGATGAGACAAAGCTAAAGCTTATCCGCCAAAATGAGTTATTTGCCGCCAAAGCCTTACGTGTCCTTGGTTTTGCCTACAAAGAATACGAAAATGCTTCTTCAATTGATGATATCGAAGAAGGGCTTATCTATGTCGGGATGATGTGCATGATTGACCCGCCCCGCGAGGAAGTCCGGGCTTCAATCGCCGAGTGCCACCGTGCCGGGATAAACGTAAAAATGATTACCGGCGACCATAAAATCACCGCCAGCGCAATTGCCGAATCACTTAACCTCCTTAAAAATGGCGATGAAGTGCTTGATGGAAATGACCTTAATAATTTGACTAAAGAGGAGCTTTTAGAAAAAGTAAAAACGGTTAATGTTTTTGCCCGCGTTTCACCGGAGCATAAGGTGATGATTGTCACGGCAATCAAAGAAAACAACAACATCGTTGCGATGACGGGCGATGGGGTAAATGACGCGCCGTCGCTTAAAAAAGCTGACATCGGGATTGCAATGGGCATTACCGGGACTGATGTCTCAAAAGAAGCCGCCGACATGATTCTGACCGATGACAATTTCGTCAGCATTACTGGGGCGGTGGAGCAGGGCAGGACGATATACGGCAATATCCGCAAGGTGACCGGATATTTGTTGGCTTGCAATATCGGGGAGATTCTGATTATTTTGCTGGGAATTATTTTTGGGCTTCCGATTCCTTTGGTTGCAACACAGCTTTTATTTGTGAACCTGTTAACGGATGCATTCCCGGCTTTTGCCCTTGGAATGGAGGGCAAAGAGCCTGGGGTCATGGAAAAAAAGCCGCGCGACCCCGGCGAGCCGATTATCAACAAAAATATGCGCGGTTCAGTAGCATTCAGGGCTATTTTCTTGTGTATTGGGACACTTGCTTCATTTCTTTTCGGTTTGCAGCTTTATGATTATCAAGTAGCAATAACGATGTGCTTTTATACCTTGGTTGCAAGTGAGCTGCTTGTGGCTTATGTATCAAGGACTGACGCATATGTTGGCTTTAACCGCCGCTTGTTTGCCAATCGGTTCTTGAATATTTCAATGGGCATTTCGCTGCTGATTCTGATGGCAGTAGTTTATGTGCCGTTCTTGGGCGATATGTTCACGACTGTGCCGCTTAGTCCGCTCCAGTTCTTTGCCGGAAGCGTATTCATAATGATACCGATAATCGGCGGCGAGATTTCAAAGCGTTTTTTTGCGGTGTAAAAACGCAGTTGTAAATATTTCAAGGGAAACATTTGCCGTATTGTGTTCAACTATGTTTCTATCAATTTTTTTCTTGCTCTGCGGCTTGTCTGACGAGCTTTGCCAGCTGGTCAGAGCAGGAAGTTTTGCGTTCACCGCAAGTGATTCCGCTTAATTTTTCATTAATCTGCGTGACAGTATAACCATCAACCAGCTTTTGGATTGCTTTTAAGTTTCCCGAACAGCCGCCATGAAAAACAATATTTTTGACAATATTGCCATTTTCCAAGTCAAATTCAATTACCTTGGCGCAAGTGTTATCGGTTCTTAATGTAAAGCGCATTTTATGTCCTCCCATTCGCTAAAGCGGCGAGTTCCTCTAACATCTTAGGAAGCCCGGTTTCCATTTCTTCATCAGTAAATTGGCAAGTGCCGACATTGTGATGGCCGCCGCCATGGTACTTAAGCATCAGACGGCCGACATTGACATTGGAAGTGCGATTAAGGATGCTATAACCAACCGCCGCAGCGCAGCCAAGCCCGCCCCGCCCGCTGACAATCCATGCCGAAATATTTTGCTCCGGGTACATACTGTAAATCATAAAGCGGTTACAAGTATATATCAAGTCAACATTGCGCAAATCGGTAATTATGACATTGCCGTCAGTTTTTGTGTGTTCGAGGACCATTTGCTTAAACAGCTCTGTCTGTTCAAAGTAAATTTCAATTCTTTCTTTTACATCAGGCAAGCTTAAGATTTCATCAGTTGACATGACGCGGCAAGCGTCAATTAGTTTTTCCATCAGCTGATAATTGGAAATCGTGAAATTCCGCCAGCGTCCAAGCCCGGTGCGGGGGTCCATCAGAAAGCCGATTAAGACCCAGCCCTCAGGATTCTGGATATCATCCATGGATAATTGCCCGGAATCGACCTTGTCAACGGCAACCATCAAATCATCAAACTGCGGAAAACGCTCCCGGCCGCCGTAATATTCATAAATAATCCGGGCGCATGACGGCGTAATCCGGCTTTCGCCTTTATATGTCCCTTTAAGCTCATTCCGCTCGTGTTCACTGCTGTGATGGTCAAACCATAGGCCGCAGCCCTTTACATATGGCACGTTTGCCAAGCAGTCATTTTCATCAACGGGAACTAAGCCGTCCTGTAAATCTTTCGGATGGGCGAATTTCCAATGGTCGATAATTCCGGCTTCTTTTAATAATGCGCCACAGGCCAATCCATCAAAATCCGAACGTGTAATCAGTCTCATAAGGGGTTCCTTCCTTTATATATTTACGTCTCAAGTTAAAGTCGCGAAAACGAGAGTGCGTGTTTTCCTGCTGATTATTCATTATATCATGAAAATTTTCACTTTGCATTAAATTTATTATATTTGTAATAAAAAAAAATCCGCAGTAAATACTAAGAGTTACGATAAATCAGCAAACCATAATTAAGAGGTGAAAAATGGCGAATATCCATGTTTATATAATTGCGGAAAAGAACGTTGAAGTATTAAAAGATGAAGTCTTCTTAAAAGACATCGCCAAAATATATTGTTCCGATGAAAATGTCGCGGCAAAAATTAAAGCAATAAAAATTTTTACCTTTAGCAAGGAAATAAAAAGAAAACTTAAGAAAACAGAAATCAACCGCCAGGTCATAAATGTCTTAAAGCTGATTGAATTAATAGAAGCAAGCCATCCGGGCATTACGGTTAATAGCCTTGGCGAAATGGACGTTTTAGTCGAAAAGATCCACAAACGGAAACATAAACAGCCAATGGAATTTTTCAAAATCTGCTTAGCCAGCGGGGTTTGTTTTTTTGGCACGGCCTTTACGATTATGGCTTTCCATAATGACATCTCGATAAATAAAGTCTTTAGCAAAGTATATGAGCTGGTGATGGGGCAGCCGGCCACAGGTTATACGGTCATGGAAATTTCGTATTCAATTGGCCTGGCTCTGGGGATTCTGATTTTTTTTAATCACATTGGCGGACGGCGGATTACGAAAGACCCGACCCCGATTGAGGTTGCAATGCGGACATATGAAGATGACGTAAATAAAGCACTGGTTGCGACAGCGGACCGTGAAGGCAAAACGCTCCAAAATAAGTGAGGTAAGAGATGATTTTTCAGCAAATTTTTCTGGCAATATGCGGATTCAGCTTTGGTGCTTTATGTTCAGCCGGGGTTTTTACGGTCTTAGTCACCGTTGGCCTGATTCCCCGTTTTGCTGGCAAATTAACCATTGCCCGCCATACGATTGTGCTTGAGGAAATGGTTGTTTTTGGGACAATATTTGGCGGTTTTATCAGTATTTACCCGAAATTTGCTGAATTAGGTGATTTAATCCTCAAAAATCAGCTTTTGGGCGGGTCTAGCTTTGAAACATGGCAGTTTGTAGGCAAAGCATTGTGTATTTTATATGGGATTTTTGCCGGAATGTTTGTTGGCTGCCTGGCTCTTGCCATTGCTGAAATGCTTAACTCGATTCCAATTTTTGCCCGACGGTCCGGTTTCCGTGAGGGGATTGGGATAGTAATTGTTTTTATTGCGTTAGGAAAACTGATTGGCAGCTTGATTTATTTTTCACAAGGAATGTTTTTGTTGTAGAGATGGTGATAAGATGGTACAATGAAAAAAAAAATAGCTTGAAAGATATCTTTCAAACTATTGGCAAATTTCCTTAGAAAGGCAGGCATTACTATGACAAATATTTTACAGAAAATTGAAACCGACAAAGCCCCGGCGGCCATCGGCCCTTATTCCCAAGCGGTGATAATAGGCGAGCTGCTCTACACCTCCGGGCAAGTGCCAATCATCCCGGAAACAGGGGCAGTTCTTGAGGGTGATATCCTCGCCCAGACGGCTTTGGTTTGTGAAAACTTAGGAGCGATTCTTGCGGCCGCTGGCACGGATTTTGGAAAAGTAATCAAAACGACCTGCTTTCTTGCCGATATGGCTGATTTTGCGGCGTTTAACAGCGTATATGAAAAATATTTTACCGAAAAGCCGGCCCGCAGCTGCGTAGCTGTAAAAGGACTGCCGCGGGATGTCTTATGTGAGGTTGAGGCGATTGCGTATCTACAAAAATAATTTCATTTTAATTGGTATGCCCGGAGCGGGCAAAAGTACCATTGGCAAAGCCTTGGCTGCAAAAATGCAGTATGGCTTTATTGATTCTGACGCCATTATTGAGGAAAATTGCGGCAAAAAAATTGCGGAGATTTTATTTGAAAGCGGAAAAGAAGGCTTCCTTGAGATTGAGAATTTTACCAACGCAACCTTAAAAGCCCGCAATAAAGTAATTGCAACAGGCGGAAGCGCAGTTTTTGGCAATGAAGCAATGGAACACTTTACCCGCATAGGGGATATTATTTATTTAAAGCTATCTTTTAAAGAAATCGCCAAAAGGATTGACGACATCGAATTAAGGGGCATTGCTTCTTTAGAAGGTGAGACTTTGGAAGACATTTATGCAAAACGCGAACCCCTTTATGAAAAATATGCCCAGATTACCATTGATTGTGACGGCAAAAGCGTAAAGGAAATAGTCAAAGAATTACATGAAAGATTGATATGAAAAGAATTACCCTAAAAAGCACCTTGCTTTTATTAAGCGCGTCCCTTATTTGGGGCTTTGCTTTTACAGCCCAAAGCATGGGCATGGATTATCTTGGGCCATTATCTTTTAATGGCACGAGGTTTATTTTGGGCTGCGCTGTCTTAGCACCGCTGGTTTTACTTAGGAAAAAGGCGGCCAAAAAGCGCGGCAAAAGCTTGGGGGCAAAAAAAGACTTGCTGGTTGCCGGATTTGCCTGTGGAGTGGTTGTTTGCATTGCGACAACATTACAGCAGATTGGCATTATCTATACGTCAGTTGGGAAAGCTGGCTTTATCACGACCTTATACATAATTATTGTGCCGATTATGGGCATTTTCCTTAACCGGAAAGCCGATGGAGTTATCTGGGCAGGGGCAATAATAGCCGCGGTTGGCGTTTATTTCTTGTGCATTGATGAAAATTTTACCTTAAATATCGGCGACATCTACATCTTTATTTGTGCCTTTGTTTTTTCGGTCCATATCCATTTAATTGCCCATTTTGCCCCCAAAGTGGATGGCGTGGCTTTATCCTGCCTGCAATTTTTGGTGGCCGGGCTGATTAGCATAATAATTGGCTATCCGTTAGAAAAACCCATCATAAGTGACTTCATCGCCGGGATTTGGCCCTTGCTTTATGCCGGGGTTTTGTCAAGCGGGATTGCCTTTACCTTGCAAATAGTCGGCCAGCGTGATGCCGACCCTTCCGTTGCCTCGCTTATCTTTAGCCTTGAATCTGTTTTTGCCGTCCTGGGCGGTTATTTATTGCTTCGCCAAAATCTTTCAATCCGCGAGCTGGTTGGCTGTGCCATCATGTTTGCGGCCGTCTTGCTGGTTCAGCTTCCAGTCAAATTCACCAAAAAGAATTATTGCTCCACCGATTAAGCCAAAGCGAATAAAGGTTCAAAAAAATGTCCATACTATCCATAAACGGATAAAATTTTATGGAGCATTTTTATGGAGCATGAAAACATTCCTTTGGGCCTGGCCCTTGGCCTTAAGTCAAATGCGGCCGCTTCGGAAGCCTATGGCAAAATGAGCGATTTCGACAGGCAGATGGTCATAACTGAAGCAGAAACAATTACAAACAGAGTCCGGATGGAAGATTTGGTCAACCGGATCGGAAAAAGCAGGAAAGAATATGATGGATTTTATTAAAGCCTTTTGCGTAGGCGGGTTAATTTGTGTAATAATTCAAATTTTAATGGAAAAAACCAAGCTGATGCCGGGGCGGATCATGGTTATATTGGTTTGCACCGGGGCGGTAATCAGCTTTTTTAATTTGTACAAACCCTTTATTGAGTTTGCCGGGGCGGGAGCAACAGTCCCCTTGCTTGGTTTCGGCCACGTTCTTATGGACGGGGTTAAAAAAGCCATTGACAGCGACGGCTTCATGGGCCTTTTTACCGGGGGCTTTAAAGCCGGGGCGGTCGGCACTGGGGCAGCCTTGATCTTCGGATATTTGGCAGGGGTGATATTTAAGCCAAAGATGAAGTAGGGGAAAAAATCTGTTAAAAAGTCTTGACATCTTTACTTTCTCATGGTAGTGTTATAATGTAACTGCACATCCTTCTTCTTACCAAGAATCACAGGGGAGAGAAAACCAATGAAAAAAGCAAGCAAAAACCGATGCAAAGAAGCAATCATTTTTTTAATTATCCTTGGCTTACTGCTAAAACCCATCCCGGCATATGCCGAACCCTTAGAAAATGACCCATTTGCCTCTATGTACGATAGTGATGTTCTGGTGGCACGAGGGCTTTTTGAAGCAGAAAACCGTATCATCTTGGAAACAGATATCGAAATCAGTTCAAAGTACGGACGCGAAAACAATGAGTCTATGACCATAAGGCAAGGGCGCGGAATCAGCAGTGCGGGGAGAAGAACGCTTAGAACGGAGAAAATAGCCGAAAAAACAGCGGAAATGCAAACAGAGCTGATTGAAAAATACCAGCATGACCGTTTTATTGTCAGGTACAAGAATAAGGGCCGGACTGAACTCATTACCTTATCGGAAAAAGTGAACCCCAAAACCTTTGCCGATGAGCTTAAGGCTTCCGGAGCTTCTAAGGAAATCGAATATATTCAGCCTGATTATATCATGACGCTTGCCGGGGCATATCCGGAAAATGGCGAGGATTACATAGAAGATGAGCCAGGTACACAGGAAGAGCAGGACGCTAAGGAAGAGCAGGATTCTAAGGAAGAGCCGGATAATCAGGAAGAATCAGATCAGCAGGAAGATAAAGAAGAGCTTTTAATAGAAGTCCCTATTATTGAAGAAACCGAAACGGAAGCCTGGGAAGAAGCTTCTGAATCCGTTTTCGAATCCGCTAACACTCCTGTCATCGTGGCAATCATTGATACTGGGATAGACTCTTCACATGAAATGCTGATTGATTACATAATTGAGGGCTGGAATTTTGTAAATGACACTAGTGTCATATTTGATGATGCCCGGCCGCTTGAATCATCACACGGTACTCATATTGCCGGAACGATTGCTCAAATTGCCAGAGAAACCGGGGCAGAAATCAGCATAATGCCGCTAAAGGTTTTTGACCAAGGAATTGCTTATACTAGTGACATCATCGCCGCAATTGAATATGCCGAAGCTAACGGCGCAAAAATAATTAATCTAAGTTTTGGAGCGGCCCAAGATAATCCGGCCTTATATGATTCAATCCTTAATACCGATGCGCTGTTCATCTGCGCGGCTGGAAATAGCCGCAGCGACTTGGATATAAGGCCGACATATCCAGCGTCTTACCGCCTTTCAAACGTTATTTCTGTCAGTTCGGTGAATAAAGATGGGGGCTTTTCATATTTTTCAAATTACAGCCCGCAGCTAGTAGATATTACTGCCGTTGGCAGAGATGTTGTCAGTACATTACCTTTAGGAAACTATGGGACGATGACCGGGACTTCAATGTCGGCAGCTTATGTCTCGGGAGTCAGCGCAGTAACCCTTTCTCTGGAATTACAGACGGTAACGGAACTTCGGGGACGCATTCTTAGGGCTTCAGATATGCTTAAGAACCTTGAGGGCAAGGTGGATGGCTTAAGGAGAGTGAGCCTTAATAATGCCATTGCCGGGATCGAGCCGACTGGGGCGATTACGCCGCTATATGAGGAAGACTTTGATATCTACGGTTATGATTTAAGCGAAGAAGAACTATTCGAATTGTTTTCACTAAGTGGCGGAGTGAAACAGCTAGCCTCAGGCTACAGCCACACGGTTGCTCTTTTAGATGATGGCACGGTGTGGGCATGGGGAAACAACCAGTATGGCCAGCTGGGGAATGGGACGTTGGCTAGCAGCCAGTTCCCGGTTAAAGCATTAGGATTAGGCCATTCCGCCATCGGGAGCGAAATAATAGCTATTGATGCCAATGCTTGGTACAGCCTGGCACTTGATGCCGATGGGCAAGTTTATTACTGGGGATACGGCTATTGGGGCAGCAACTATACCATTCCCAGTACGGCACACCATCAGGCTCCATTTCCTAATGCCCTATGGGAAAACAATATTGGCATTTCGGCAGGAGTAAACCATGTGACCTCTTACAAACACGATGTAATCACAGGATATAGCGCATTTGCGTGGGGAAATTTGCGGAATTCCCATAGCGGAATTGATTTTAGCATTTATCCGCCGGTTGGAATCGGCAATAATGTTTCGGCAATTGCCTCCGGCCATCGGCATAGCATAATGCTTACTAGCGGGGGCAGCGTAAAGGAGCGGATATTTGAGTTTTATGGTTATTATGATAATCATGGTTCATACCATTCGGAAAATTATGACTGGGAGACCGGGCTAACCGGAATAACGGCGATATCATCAAAAGAGCGGCATCGTCTCGCCCTTGATAATAACGGTGGAGTATGGGCTTGGTCATGGCTGGAAACTGGCGGGGGATATGCAAATGGTCAGCCGATCCCCGGATATGCCACTTCTGGAATCATCCCAATAACCGGAATCGGACAGGCAGCGGAAATCTCGGCTGGGGCATATACTAGCTTGGCAGCAGCAGAAGGCCTGGTCTGGGAATGGCAAAACACAGACCCTTCCATCAAAAAAATTGTTGAGTTCCCTGCTGGTACTTTTGTCGAAAAAGTCGTAGCTGGTTATTCAGTTAATTATGCTTTTAGTGATAATGGCACGGTTTGGAAATGGAGTGAAGATGAGCAGCCGATCCAGTTTTTGGGTTCTCAGACAACACCAAAACTGGCATTCGTCCAAAATGATGAAAAGGTTTCGGCCGGGAACTCTCATAGCATTGCTATCGACAATGGCATGAATGTCTGGTCATGGGGCCTTAATAGTTCCGGTCAGCTGGGGAATGGAATGACAGAATCTCTTGATGTCCCGGCCAGAATTGAAGGACTTGACCAAATTTTGTCCGTATCTGCCAATGGCAACCACAGCCTTGCCCTAAGGATTGACGGATCAGTATGGGCATGGGGCAATAATAGCAGCGGCCAGCTTGGCGATGGGACGACCATTAATCGGGCCAGCCCGCAACAAGTGCCTGGCTTATCTGACATTGTGGCAATATCCGCTGGCGTGGAACATAGCCTGGCTCTTGATTCAGATGGTTCAATCTGGGCATGGGGAAACAATGGGAGCGGGCGGCTAGGTGATGGGACAACACTAAACCGCTTAAGCCCAGTAAAACTGAGTGGAATAAGTGACGTGACCGGGATATCGGCTGGCCGGGCCCATAGCATTGCAATTACGAATTTGGGATCGATTTTTACCTGGGGCAATAATGCCAACGGCCAAATCGGTAATTGGTCAACGGTACAGCGTCTAGTTCCAACCAACATAACCGGAAGCCAGTTTAACCGCATTATAAAAGTAAGTACAAAAAACGATACGAATTTTGCCCTAATGTTTGATGGAACTGTCTGGTCTTGGGGTCTTAACAATTATTGGCAAGCCGGAAATGGAGGTACCCAGAACTGCCTTTTCCCCAATATGATTTATGATGCTTCCGCAGTGCCTGCCATTGACATAGCTTCAGGATATTTGCACGGAATGCTTCTTTTAAGTGATGATTCGATGAAAGCGTGGGGGCTAGGCGCGATGGGCCAGCTGGGTGACGGCACTTATATCCCCAAGCTGACTCCCACCGCTGTAAATCCATTTACAGATATTGCTTCAATATGCGGAGGTTCTGGCCATACATTAATATATAGAAAGGACGGATCAATCTGGGGCTGGGGGGCAAATCATTCCGGGCAGGTCGGAAATGGAACGCTTACAACGCAGAAAACCCCAGTCCATGTCTTTACCGAAGAAAGATACATAAGACTATCCGCTTCCGAATTTGAGCTAGAAATTGATGATGAATATACCCTTGAGGCTTTTGTCTTTTCAAATAACATCGAAGACCACCAGATTGCCTGGAGCAGTAACAACCAAAACATAGCAACAATTGATTCTGCTGGGACAGTAAAGGGCGTAAGCCTTGGAATGGCAACGCTTACTGCAAAGACTCCGTCAGGCGAAACACATACCGGGGCCGTGGTAAAGGTAATCCCCAATCAAAATGAGAAAAACTTAATCATCCCTTTTGCTGATTTGGAATTGGAAGCCGGGGCAGAAGTATCTATTTTTGCGGAAGTTTATCCGCTTGAAACCGAAAGCCAGCAAGTAGTGTGGTTTAGCAGCAATGATAACATTGCAACGATCACCAACGATGGCCTGATTACGGCTATTAGCGCGGGTGATGTTGTTTTCACAGCCTTGACCCCTGACTATGAATATTCTGATTCAATCTGGGCATCTATTGAAGAAATTCCTTTTATGCCTTTCAATTCGCTCACCCTTGATTCAAGGGTAAATAATGCAATCGTTTATACCGGAAGAACTATCCAATGGGCGGCGATAGTAAGCCCGCCAACCGGAATAAACATCGCCAGCTTGAATTGGATCAGCCAAAACACGGCAATTGCTGGCGTTTCCGCACAAGCCGACCGGACGAAATGCGCTGTAACCGGAAGGCTTCCCGGCTCGACAAGAATCGAGGTAAGGTCAGCGGTAATGGGAAGAAGTGCTTCAAGCAATATAACCGTAGCGCAGGCCGTCACAGGCGTAAGCCTAAACAGGTCCAGCCTATCTTTAGGTGGCGGTGCAACTTCCCAGCTTGTGCAGACAGTAGCTCCGGGCAACGCTTATAATAAGACAGTTACATGGAGTTCAAGCAATTCGAATGTTGCAACCGTTTCAGCCTCAGGGCTGGTCACGGCAAGAGCAGCCGGAAGCGCAACCATTACGGTCAGGACAAATGACGGCGGCCGGACGGCAACCTGTGCCGTAACAGTCCTTTCCGTGCCTGTTACCGGAATCAGCCTTAATAAAACAAGAACGACATTAAACATCAATAATACCGACAGTCTTACTGCGACAATCAGCCCGGCAAACGCAACGAACAAAACCATTACTTGGTCTTCAAACAATACAACAGTCGCCACAGTTTCGGGAAGCGGAGTAATAACCGCAAGAGCTCCTGGCTCGGCAACCATCACGGCACGGAGCAATAACGGGTATACTGCATCATGTACTGTTACCGTAATGCCAATATCGGTAACCGGAGTAAGCCTTAACAGGTCGGCAGAGACGCTGGAAATCGGAAAAAGCATCAATCTGACTGCGACAGTCAGCCCGTCAAACGCAACAAACAAAAGCGTTACTTGGTCATCAAGCAATTCGTCGGTTGCAACAGTTTCTGCAAGCGGAATGGTAACCGCAAGGGCAGCAGGGACAGCAACCATCACGGCAAGGACTAATGACGGCAACCGGACAGCAACTTGCACAATAACGGTCAGGCAGCCAATAATATCCGTAGCTAGCGTTTCAATCAATGCACCATCTTCAACCATTACGGTGGGGAGAAGTGAAACCCTGACAGTGACAGTCAGCCCATCAAACGCAACAAACAAAAGCGTGACATGGTCGTCAAGCAATACCTCAGTCGCCAGCGTTTCTAATGGAGTAGTCACGGCAAGGAGTGCCGGGACGGCGACGATTACAGTAAAAAGTAATGACGCAGGCCGCGCGGCAAGCATAAATATCACCGTCAGGCCAGCGACAGTAGCGGTAACCGGGGTATCGCTTAACAAGCCGCCATCAACAAGCCTTGAGCTAGGCAAAAGTGAAATGTTTACCGCCACCATAAGCCCGGCCAATGCAACGAATAAAAATGTCACTTGGGCATCAAGCAGCCAGTCGCTTGTTGTTTCGAATACTGGGCGGGTAACGGCAGTCCGGGACGGAAGTGCCACCATCTCAGTAACAACCGTTGATGGGAACAGGCGTGCGACTACTGCCGTAGATGTAATCGTGAGGGTGGAAAGGGTAGAGATTAATGAACAATCACAATCAAATGTTTTGCGCGTAGGTTACGGAAAAACAATTACCGCGACAGTAAGGCCGTCAAACGCAACGGATAAAAGGATTGTATGGTCATCAAACAATAGCAATATCGCGACAATTTCACAAAGCGGAGAAATAAGCACGAAAGCTCCCGGCATAGCTACGATGACCGTAACGACATTAGACGGAAGCAAGACGGCAATATACACAACTTCTGTCAGAGGCTATGAGGGGATTGCGCCTCCGGCGGAGGTGGATTATAGCGAGGCTCAGATTGCTGCCGATGTGGCAGCCGGGCTTTATACGATGGAAGATTATCAGTATCTGGTGGCATTAGGCGCGGAAGACCAAACTTCTTATGAGGGATTTTATGCTGTTGCAAGTAATGCGCGGAACAGGGTTAATAATACTACATTGCCTTTAATTAGAAACCAAAATACATATAAGGAAGTAGTGACAAGTGGAGCTTATTATGGATATACTGCTAATGACATCGGTAGGCCAAGAATGCCTTTTATTAAGAACGCGGCGATTAGCGTTTTGCGAGGTGGACATAGCACAATAAGAGATTACTGTTATTTTTATGGGCGTGATGGAAATTCTACGTCAGGGCATATTGATTGCAATATATGGTTTGAGCCACATAAAATATTAGGTGGCAATTATCCGATTGTCATTGGGAATAGTGCCTTAAGAAATGTATATTATCAAGTATGGGAATCAGTACACAACCACGAGGGGGTTTTCCAGATAAACCCGGGAGATATTATCCTTTATAGTAAGCCACCTAAAAATAGATGGTATGACCAATAACAAAATATGGAGAAATATTCATGTTAAAAATCAAAAAAGTAATCTTCATTTTACTAGCTCTAATAATTATACTTGTTTTTGTTGTATTGATATTTGCATATCAAGGACAAGGTAAGGGAATACGCATAAAGGGAGATGATAGTTCCGAAGTAGCTCATGAAAATGACGATTTTTATCTAAGCAATGAGGCTAGGGAAGAAGTCTCTCTATATATAGGCAGACAGCCGCCAGAGGGGTATGCTGAACCTACGCACTTAGATAGCGTTGGTCATAAATGGCTTCAAGATGATGGGTTTATGGCAGATTATTATGAATACTGGGAAGACCATATCGCTTTAAAAGATGAGTTTGAATCAAATATAGTTATTTTATTCCCAGAAGACTTTTTTGAAAATATTTTTTCCGCGGCAGGATTTGATGAATATGTGTGGTTCGAATATACTCCGACAAAAGATGATTTACATGGCACTCTTCGGAATGATTATGCGTGGATATGCTATGCGATATTGACATATTATGACGGCGAAGTTCCTTATAATTTCCATGTTTCTCCGGAGAGCATATATAGCAAATTTTACGATAAAGCTTTTACTGATAATTCCATGTACCGGATATTTGACGTGCAGATATATGGTGAAAATCCACTTCATATCCGGATTGACACGTTTAACTACAAAATCCGCGTAGATGAAGGAATTTTAAAAGAAGATTAAATTGATTTTGACTCGATAAGTCAAATTAATAAGAAAGCACTTACTTGGAGCAAATCTATGAGCAAGAGAATGTTTTATGTTATACTATTAATATTGCTGATTTTCCTGTTAGCTTTGGCAGGTGCTTTCTTAAAAACTAGAAATGCAAATACAGCAACTGAAAATGTAGTTGCCGGAGAAGAATTTATCGGTGAAAGTGGAGAGTTACCACTTGCCGGAGAAAAATCTGCCACTAGGGAAAAAGTATATATTGGCAGACAGCCGCCGGAAGATTATGTTGAACCGGAAAGCAATGACCCTCGCCAATTTGAATTTCAATTGGCATTAAAAGATACATATCAATCAAACGTCGTAATTATTGTAAATGAATTACATAATATTGACTATGAAAAATATGATTGGTTTAATTATACATCTGAACTTACGCCGTATAGTTACGGAGAAGCAGTTCAATTTGTCGTGTATGCCATTTTAACATATTTTGACGGCAATGTGCCTTATGAATATTATGTAAACCTCGATGAAGACATACATAATCGTCATCCGGATTCAGCAACAATACTCGAAGTACAAACTTATGGGGAAAGGCCATTGAATATTTGCATAGATATGTATAATTATCGGATTCGGGTAGAAGAAGGCATAAAAAAGATTGATTGAAGAATTTGATTATACAAAGCTTTCTCATACCCTTAGAATAATTATGTTTGCGAAAAATCACTTTTAGTTAGGCCAATCGTGATGTATAATTGGATAAAAGTGCCTTGAATATTCTGTTAACGTGATGAGTCAATGAAAACTTACTTAGAGTAAATCTATGAGCAAGAGAATGTTTTATGTTATACTATTAATAGTGCTGATTTTCCTGTTAGCTTTGGCAGGTGCTTTCCTAAAAGCCAGAAATGCAAGCAGAGCAATTGAAAAAGAGGCTGCTAAAGAAGAGTTTATCGGTGGAAATCTAGAACTGCCATCTGCAGGGGAAAAAGTATATATTGGCAGACAGCCACCGGAAGATTATGTTGAGCCTTCCGCGCTTGATGGTTTTGATAATATCGAGTTAGAAAGCCCAGGGTTCATGGAAAAGTTTAATGAAATCTGGGGAAATTATTATGTTATTGAAGGACGAATTTGAGTCAAATATAGCTATACATAATCCTGAAGAATTTTTTCGAGAGTACTTTCCAAATCTTGAATTTGATGAATATGGATGGTTTAAACATTCTCCATCGAATGATGAATTATATGGTATTCTTCGAAATGATTATGTATGGATATGCTATGCTATTTTGATGTTTTTTGATGAGGACGTTCCTTATGATTTTTATGTCGCACCGGAGAATATCTATAATAAGGTATTTATTAGCGAAGACTCGGAAATATACCATATATTTGATGTGCAGATATATGGTGAAAATCCACTTCATATCCGGATTGACACCTTTAACTACAAAATCCGCGTAGATGAAGGAATTTTAAAAGAAGATTAAATTGATTTTGGCTCGATAAGTCAATTAATAAGAACACTTACTTGGAGCAAATCTATGCGCAAGAAAATATTTTATGTTATACTATTAATAATGCTGATTTTCCTGTTAGCTTTGGCAGGTGCTTTCTTAAAAACTAGAAATGCAAATACTGCACCTGAAAATGTAGTTGCCGGAGAAGAATTTATCGGTGAAAATGAAAATGGAGAATTGCCACCTGCCGGAGAAACATCTGCCACCGGAGAAAAAGTATATATTGGCAGACAGCCACCGGAAGATTATGTTGTACAAGCCCTTTATTGAGTTTGCCGGGGCGGGAGCAACTGTCCCCTTGCTTGGTTTCGGCCACGTTCTTATGGACGGGGTTAAAAAAGCCATTGACAGCGACAGCTTCATGGGCCTTTTTATCGGGGGCTTTAAAGCCGGGGCGGTCGGCACTGGGGCAGCTTTAATTTTTGGATATTTGGCAGGGGTGATATTTAAGCCAAAGATGAAGTAGGGTGCTTATTTTATGCTTCGTTTCAGGATTTCGTTACCCGTATAAATACGCAAATGCTTTTTTGCAAGATATTTACCTTTCTTTTTTTCAAACACCTTTTTTTCTAAGGCGGTGATGGCATTGTCGCATATGCGTATATTCCACTTGCGCGGACGGGTAAAGAAGCCTCGGCTTTCAATGAATATGATGTCTCCGTTTGCAATTTCCGTCACATCTTGAATGATATCGTCCTCGCTGTCTGGATGCCAATGATGCAAATTGTAGTTTAGCTCAATCATGTCATCGCTGATAGCAAGATGCAAATATTCATTGAAATCTATGGTAATAAAAGTCTGATATTCATCTATTTCCATTTTGTCTCTAAGATTTTCAATTTTGCTTAATGTATCATAGACAGATTTCATGGTTGGGCCTTCTTTTTTGAAATATGGGAACAATCTTTTGCTTCCCGTAAGCATAACACGAAAATATGAATTTTTCAACCATAAGATTTCCAAGCCCCTTAGCGGTCAGACTCTGTATCAAGTACAGGGCAGGCCCTGCCGCCGAGGGGCTTTATATAGACATAGAAAATTGATTGAAGATTCCAAAATCATGTGCAGTTATACAAAAAATATATTATCCCCTTGATATTATAACGGCAAACCGTTATACTAATAGCAGAGGAAATATAGCCATGAAGATTAACGAACTTTTACAGGAAAAAAACATAACCAAATACAGACTTTCTAAAATCAGCAAAGTGCCGTTCGCCACAATAAGCGACATCTGCACCAGAAAGACGCAGATCGGAAAATGTACGGCCGACACTTTATACAAGCTGTCAAAGGCTTTGGGCGTGACGATGGAAGCATTAATCGCCGATAGCATGGAACACCGTAAGAGTTTTGAAACTTTTAAGAGTAACGTCTGCCATATGGTTAAAGATATGGGCGATATCGATTTTATCATCGGCACATTAGAAAGAGACGAAATCCGTAACCTTTACTTACGAAAATGGTATCCTGAATGCTTGTATATGCTTGCGATGGTTGATTATCTGAGCCGCGAGAATGATATTCCGTTATGTACACGGTATGATGATATGCGTTCGGCAAAACTGCGCGAGCCAATTTATCCCACAAGCATTATTGCAATGAGTGCAGCCAGCAATAGTGAACGCCCGAAGCAAGAAAGCTTTGAAAAAGCAATACCGGAGTTTATGCGCTTCAATATTATAGAAAACGAGGTGCGGAATGTCTATTGAAATGCCGTTTTCGAAAGAAAACCTTGATGCCATTTTTAAAGAACTAGGGAAAACATTCCGTAAATTGAACGGGACATCAATGTCTGCCGAAATTATACTGGTTGGGGGAGCTTCGATTCTCGCAAATTATGGTTTTCGCGATATAACCTATGATATTGACGCGGTCATTATAGCATCCTCGGCGATGAAGGAGGCTATAAATCGTGTTGGCGATAAATTTGGACTGCCATATAGGTGGCTGAACATGGATTTTAGCAAATCAAAATCTTACTCGCAGAAATTAGTAGAATTTTCAGTATATTACAAAACATTTTCCAATATTCTGATAGTTAGGTCGGTTGCCGCAGAATATTTGATTGCAATGAAGTTGATGAGCGGTAGACAATATAAAAATGATTTATCAGATGTAATAGGGATTTTATGTGAACATGAAAAAAGCGGCCGCCCAATATCGCGAGAAGCCATTGATAACGCCGTTATCGCTCTTTACAATTATCCCCTCCCCAAGGAGTCGCTTAAATTCATAAGCGATGCATATTTATCCGGCGATGTTGGACGCCTTTATCATGAAATAAAGGGGAACGAGCAGCAAGCAAAGGAAATATTGCTTGATTTTGAAAAGGATTATCCGAAAACCTTAACAGAAGATAATACCGCATTAATCCTTGAAAAAGCAAAACAGAAGCGCAAATAAAACTCAATCCCAAGCAAATATTTCATCTTGACGAAAGCCTTAGCATTCTTTATATTAAATGAAGGAGAATATTCACAGGAGGAGAAAGTATGAGTAAACAAAAACTGAATAAGCCTGATAGTTCCAGCGAGAATTTTGATGGAATTATGGATGCCAGGCAGCTTGGAACCCCCAAAATGGTGGTCCTTGGCGCACAACATATGTTTGCAATGTTTGGAGCAACAGTCCTTGTCCCCGCGATAACCGGTCTTGATATATCTACGACTTTACTATTCGCCGGACTATGTACACTGTTGTTTCATTTTTTGTCGCAAGGAAAAGTTCCGGTTTTCTTAGGTTCATCATTTGCATTCCTTGCCGGGTACTGGGCGATTGCTCCGAATGGTGAAGCAGATTTACTGCGTTACGCCAGCTTCGGGATTGTTTTTGCCGGGCTGGTTTACTTGCTGGTCGCGGCCCTGATCAAAGCCTTTGGCGCAGAAAAAGTCATGGGTTTCTTCCCGCCAATCGTCACCGGGCCGATTGTCATTGCGATTGGCCTTAATTTGTCATCGGTTGCCATTGGCATGGCATCAGATAAATGGTGGCTGGCACTATTGGCGATTACGGTTATCATTATCTGCAATATCTGGGGCAAAAAGATGATGAAAATCATTCCGATTATTATCGGAATCGCAGTTGCCTATTTTGCCGCGATTGTGACAGGAAACGTTGACTGGTCCCCAGTCAGTGAAGCTGCTTGGATTGGCCTTCCGCTTGCATGGGACTATACGGTCTTTTCTATCTTTGCTGGTCCTGTAAATACAGGTCTCTTGCTGACTGCCGTAATTACGATTACACCAATCGCTTTTGCAACCATTGTCGAACATATTGGCGATATGTCAGCAATTTCTTCAAGCGTCGGCAAAAATTACATAAAAGACCCCGGCCTTCACCGGACGATTACAGGCGACGGCCTTGCTTCAATCGTTGCGGCCTTGTTCGGGGCCCCGGCGAATACGACTTATAGTGAAAATGTCGGTGTCCTCAATCTGACCCGCGTTTATGACCCGCGTGTAATCCGGATTGGTGCATTGTTTGCGATTGCGTTTGCTTTTTCGCCAAAGCTTGGGGCGGTAATATCATGTATCCCGGTTGCGGCGATGGGCGGAGTATCTTTGATATTATTCGGGATGATTGCCGCTGTTGGTGTCCGAAACATCGTTGAAAACCAAGTTGATTTCAAAAAAAGCCGCAATGTCATCATCGCAGCCTTGATTCTCGTCCTCTCAATTGGCATCCATTTTAGCGATGCCGGAGCGATTGCCTTTAACATCGGTGAGATGACGATTAGTCTTTCGGGGCTGGCAACAGGTGCTTTGGTAGGCATTATTGTTAATGCGATTTTGCCGGATAAAGATAAGAAAAAAGAGGATGCTTAGAATTAAATAACGCTTGTTATGTTTAGTCCGCGTTACGAGAGCTGCGATGGGGCGGCCGATGACAAACTTTTATCCGCGTTACGAGAGCTGCGATTCAACGCCCGACACGCTTTCGCTCCGAGAAAAACGCTGCGTTACATAAATTCGCACAATACGCGAATTAAGTAACGGCGTTTCTCAAGGGTCGTTCTTATGAACCGCACTCTCGTTTCGCGACTTTAAGCTTAACCGTACTCTCGTAAACGCGGATAAAAGCGTTTCGAGGCTTTAAGCTTAACCGCACTCTCGTAAGCGCGGATAAAAGCCTTTCGCGGTTTTAAGCTTAACCGCACTCTCGTAAACGCGGATAAAGTGTTAGCAAGTCCCACTAAAAATTTTGAGGAAAGCATGGGATTACTTAAATTTATAGATAATTTTGCCTTGGACATGGACGGCACTATTTATCTTGGTGAAAAATGGATTGACGGCGCGTTTGAATTTCTGGAAACGCTTACGGAAAAGGGCAAGAATTATGTTTTCTTGACCAACAATTCATCTAAGAGTGCCGCAAATTACGTAGAAAAGCTTGCCCGGCTGGGGTTATCCTTACCCATAGAAAAAATCATCACCTCCGGCCAGGCGACAGTCAATTTCCTTAAGCGCGAATATCCGGGCAAAAAGGTTTTTTTGCTGGGCAATGAAATGCTGGCTTTAGAATTTACCGAAGCAGGAATAATGCTTTCGGATATAGCACCGGAAGTAGTGGTAGTTGGCTTTGACACTTCACTTGATTATGCGAAAATGTGCAAGGTCTGTGATTTCGTCCGCGCCGGGCTTCCCTATATTTCGACCCACCCTGATTTTAACTGCCCAACCGAAAGCGGATTTATCCCTGATGCCGGGGCAATTCATGCTTTTATCCATGCTTCGGCATTCCGCTACCCCGATCAAATCATCGGAAAACCAAACCGTGAGATAATGGATTATATGCTGGCCCGGACTGGGGCGGACAAAAATCAAACGGCAATGGTTGGCGACCGTCTTTATACTGACGTTTGCGCGGGGGTAAATAATGGAATGACGGGGATTTTGGTCTTAAGCGGCGAGGCAACAATGGAAGATGTGGGGAAATCAGAAATTAAGCCCGACTATATTTTTCCTTCTTTAAAAGAAATGATAAAAGAGTTATGAGCTTACAATTTTACATCGGAGAAGCTGGCTCCGGAAAAAGCTGGAAATTAAATCATGATTTGATTAATTGGTCAATTGAAAATCCGCACAAGAAATTTTTGATGATTGTTCCCGACCAATTCACAATGCACACGCAGATGGAGCTTTGTAAATTGCATCCTAACCGTGGCATTCTTAATATTGAAGTTTTAAGCTTCGGCCGCTTGTCACATCGCATTTTTGAAGAAGTGGGGAAAAGCAAGCTTGCAATCTTAGATGATACCGGGAAAAATCTTATCCTGCGCAAAATAACAGCCGATATTGTTAACGAGCTTCCGATTATCGGCCGAAATCTAAACAAGCCGGGTTATATTAATGAAGTCAAATCGGCGATATCGGAATTTATGCAATATGCGATTAGCCCGGCTGAACTGCGTAAAATAATTGCCTATTCTGAAAAAAAAGGCGCGTTATCTGCGAAATTAAATGAGCTTCACCGGATTTATGAAGCCTTTCTTGAATATATCCATAATGAATACATCACAACAGAAGAAACCCTTGATTTGCTTCGCCTTTCCCTTAATAAGTCCCAACTTATCCGTGATAGTGTGATTGTTTTTGACGGTTTTACTGGCTTTACCCCGCTCCAGAACCGGGTTATCCAAGAGCTGCTTATGCTTTCGGAGCGTGTAATTGTCTCTGTTTTGATGGGAAGAGAAGAATATCTTAAGAGAAAACCATTAGGCTTGCTTGAATTTTCGGGAATTAAAGAACAGGCGTTATTTTATTTGACTGGGAAGATGGTTAACGATTTATTAAAGCTGACAGGGGAAATAAAAATCAAACGCTTGCCCGATGTAATGGCTTCGCAAGATGAAACCCCCAAGAGATTTGCGGAAAACCCCGAAATGGCTCATTTGGAAAAATGCTTGTTCCGCTATCCGCTTAGGCAATATAACGAAGCTACGGAAGCAATTAATATTACCGAAGCGGCTTCAATCAAAGCCGAAGTCCGGGAAGTTTTTACTAAAATCAAAGAATTAACGATGAATTATGGTTATTCATATCGGGAGATAGCAATAATAACAGGTGATATGAATGAATATGCCAGCTATCTTGAACGTGAGGCAAGCAAGTTTGGCATCCCGATTTATCTTGACCAGACCAAAGGAATCTTGCTAAATCCCTTTACCGAATTTATCCGCGCGGCGCTTAAGGTTATTATCAAAAACTACAACTACGAAGCGGTTTTCCATTTTTTACGGAGCGGATTTACAGAGTTGACTTTTGCGGAAGTTGATCGGCTGGAAAATTATGTTATAGGCTGCGGAATCAAAGGAAAGAAAAAATTCCACGCGCCATTTACCCGCAGTTTATCAAAATGGCCAAAGAGTGAATTTGGCGGGCAATTATCAGAGCTTAACCAAATCCGCGAGAAAGTGATAAAAGCCCTGGAACCGCTTGAGCAAAACCCCAAAACCGCTGGCGATATCGTCAAGGTTTTATATGAATTCATTGTTGCCGGGCGGATTCAGCAAAAATTAAAGGTTTATGAAGAAAACTTTACTAGGAATGATGATTTAATCAGAGCCAAGGAATATGCCCAGATTTATCGGCTGGTGATTACGCTGCTTGATCAGATTTATGCCCTGCTAAAAGATGAACCAATGTCACTTAGGGAGTTTGCGGATATTTTTGATGCCGGGCTTTCAGAGATAAAAATCGGCACAATTCCCCAGAATATTGACCGGGTTGTCATTGGCGATATTGAAAGGACCAGGCTAAATCAAGTCCGGGCCCTCTTTTTCCTCGGCGTTAATGACGGAAATATCCCAGTCGGAAATAGCCGGGGCGGCCTGATTTCCGATTTGGACCGTGAATTTTTAAAAGAATCAGCTTGGGAGCTGTCCCCGACTCCCAGACAGAAAATGTATATCCAAAGATTATATCTTTATATGAATATGACAAAGCCGTCAGAGCGTCTGTATCTTTCTTATGCCCGCGTTGACAGTGAGGGGAAAAGTCTGCGGCCCTCTTATCTGATTGATGTTGTGAAAAAGCTTTTCCCCAGCCTAAAAAGCAGTTTGGCGCAGGAAGAAATAACATTTGAGCGGATTTTTGGCATGGCTGAAAGCTTGGACGCTTTTGCCATCAGCCTTAGAAAATATGCCGCCGGGAGACAGGGCAGAGAATTAAATAACACTAGTTATGAAATAGAAGATAAAAATGAAGCCGAAATTAATCTGCCGGGAGCAAATTTTACCCGGTTGACTGTCCTGGGCAAAATTTACCAAAATAATGAAGAATATGCGGCTATCCTTAACCGCCTAATTAATAAGGCTTTCAGCTTTTATGACCATCTCCCATTGACCAAAGCAGTCGCTGATTTATTATATGGCAGCTTAATGAATAATAGCGTCAGCCGCTTAGAAAAATATGCCGGCTGCGCTTATGCCCATTTTTTGCAATATGGACTTTTGTTATCAGAAAGAGAAGAATACACTTTTGAAGCGGTGGATTTGGGCATCATTTATCATGGAGTGCTGGAAATCTTTGCCGGAAAACTTGCAGAACATCATTTATCATGGTTTGACTTTTCTGATGAAGAGGGTGAAAAACTGCTTCGTGAAGCGGTTGATAATTATGCGGCGCAGTACGGTGAAACCATTCTTTTTGGAAGCGCAAGAAATGAGCAAATCATTGGCCGGATCTTTCGAATTATGCTCCGGACGGTGAAAACCCTTAGGAAACAGCTACAGGCTGGCGAATTTTTGCCGGAACAGTTTGAAGTATCATTTTCGCACGAGGAAAATTTGGCTGCAGCTAATATTTTGATATCCCCGGAGGAAGAAATGACGCTTAGGGGCCAGATTGACCGGATTGATATCTGCGAAACGGAAAAAGAAGTATACGTCAAAGTAATTGATTACAAATCCGGGCATAAGACTTTTAATCTTGCCGACCTTTATCATGGCATCAAATTACAGCTGGTAGTATATTTAAATGTCGCATTAGAAAAAACGCAGAAATCTCATCCCGGTAAAGAAGTTATCCCGGCGGCGGTGTTATATTATCATGTTTCTGACCCGATGTTAAGTGATGAAGCTGATTTTGACCCTTTGGAAGCCGATGAAAAAATATTTGAAAAGCTTAAAATGACCGGGCTTGTTAATGATGATGAAGAGATTATCCGGCTGCTTGACCGCGACTTTACAACAAAGTCAAAGGTTATTCCGGTTGCGCGGAAAAAAGATGGTGAGTTCACCAGCAATTCCGGCATTTTAAGCCGCGAGGATTTTACGGTCCTTAAAAGCTTTGCCGCCAGCAAAATCAAAGCAATGGGCCAGCAAATCAAAGCCGGGGACATCACCAAAGCCCCTTATGAAAATAAAGAATTAAACGGCTGTACATACTGTAACTTTAAGAATGTATGCGGTTTCGACCCCCGCATTCCCGGTTACCAAACGAGAAAGCTTCCCGAACTTCCCCGCGAGGAAGTGCTTAAGCTGATGAGGGAATTTTAAATGACTCTTGTATTTTGTACTAAATGATGTTATATTATTTGTGATAGTGAAAATTGTATTGACATAGGACAGAGTGGCTAGATATGATACATACTCATGAAGAACGAGAATTGGCAATTAACAGGCTGCTTAATAATTATCTGGCTATCGCCGAGTTAATCGAACCGCCAATGAGAAAGTTGATTTACGAACATATAGAGGCTGTATTTGGACTTGGCTTAGATGACGGTAAAGAGCGTGTCCGTGTTTTTAATGATAAAAGTTTTTATTTTGAAGAAGAAGAAAGGGAAGAGAAAGATATTTATGTATCTGATGAGGCTTGCGATGCTATTAAAGCAGAGAAAAGGGGTTCCTTGTCAATGACCCATAACCATCCGCTAAATGTACCGCCATCGTCAAAAGACTACAAATTTTTCTTTAAATATCTTGCGTTGAATGATATGGCGATATGCGGTCATGTGGGTAATCTTTATTTTATTAGCAAGGGCAATAGATTTAACAAGATAAAGGAAGAAGCAATAGTAAATTTCCTTGGGATATTTGATGAAGAGTTTATTAAATTGATTAAACAATATTTTATAGATAATAATATTAGATTAAGCGAAGAGTTTTTGCTTAATGCAAAAGAAAAAGACAGACAGGAATGTCTGGCACGTGAATATGCTTTCAAAAGCATTTGCGAAGGAATAAGTAGACAATATGAAGGTTTTGTTTATTATATGGAAGGAGCATGGAAATAATAATGAAAGACAGTATCTTTGATGATCCTAATTTTATTGAGCAGCTTAACCAAGATTTTGGACGCATTGAAGCAATTGCCAAAGCGGAAAAAAAGTCTGTTAATGATGTAATTATGGCAGAACGGCAAATAATTATTGATAATATTAATATTGTATTGAGCAAGGGTGAGGATTCAAAAAAAAGCCTATGGCGCGAAATATACAATTATTTCTCTGATATAGAAAAAAACGATAAAATTGCCGAAGATTTTGCCGAAAATTGGGGATTGGGATTGTCGGCTTAAACGTACTAAGGAGAATTGCCAAAATGGAAACAGTGACTTTTTATTCATATAAAGGCGGCGTAGGGCGGACTCTTGCTTTGGCATATATAGCCCGTTATCTTGCGGATAACAATTTCTCTATCTGTATTTTGGATATTGATTTGGAAGCACCGGGGATAGTCTACAAAGATATTCTTTTTGATGAAGCGGAAGCTCCTGGCCTTAGCAGGCCTGGAGTCCTTGATTATATCCGAATTTGCCTTGATGATGAATTAAATCCCCCCGAAACGATAGATGATTATTTTTATTCATATCCAGTTACCGACCATGGCGGTTATATTAGGATCATGAGTGCCGGGCAAGGATTTGAAAAACTTAAATACTGGCAAGACTTGGCAAAAACGGATTGGAACGATTTATTTTTTGGCAAAGATAAAAGAGGCATCCATTTTTTTAACCGCTTGAAAAATTTAATTAAAAAGCAAATTAATCCCGACTATTTATTTATTGATTCACGTTCGGGCATTACCGTTTTGAGCAAGGTATGTACAATGGCACTTGCTGATATTGCCGTTATCCTTGCGGCAAATAACGATGAAAACCGCCGCGGGACGAAACTAATGTACCAGCAGATATCTAGTTCGCCATACAATTATAATGAAGAAAAAATCAAGGTTATTTGCACTTTGACCAGAGTGCCTGCGCTGGAAGTCGGCGATTCGCCACAGATGGAAAAAGAAGCAATCAACAATCTGATTACGGCAATTGAAAATCAGGATTTAACCGAAGATGACATTAGTGTAATCCATTCCGAACGGATAATTGAATTTAATGAAAAACTGATAGGAAATAAAGACATAAAAATTCATGGCGATTATTATGGTTTGATTTCGCGGATCGTTCACCCCGCCGTCCTTGAAGCAAAGCAAAAGGCTATTGCATACAACCCCCAGCAGGGATATCTTCAATATGACATAATAGATGAAGTAAGTGAAAGCTTGAAAAGACTATATAATCACCTTACATTCGAAGAATTTCATGAAAAAACTGAAGAAAAAGTTAAAAATGCCGATGTTTCATATGATAACCTGTATGCTTTGGCACTATGTAAAAGGCACGAAAAAAAGTATACCGAAGCGGTAGCATACATGAGCAGGGCGGTATCTTTAAAGCTTGGAAAAAAGGATAAATTAGATGCTTATTATTATTTGGGCATAATGTTTTTATATGATTTTCGCAATTACGAAGCAGTAAATTATTTGAAAATAGCTGATGAGCTAAATCCCGATTTTAAAAAAGCATTACAGTTTCATCTTGCAATTGGATTATATTTAAGAAAAGAATATGATGAAGCTCTAAAATGTCTAAATAAATATCTATCAAGAGATGAACTGGACTCACGGGCAATTTTTGTGAAAGCGCTTATTTTGGTGCGGAAAGCAGAATTGCAAGATAATCTTAATACGAAAATAGCTAACCAAATTCTGGATATAGTGAACCAGGCGATTGAGCTTAATGAAAAAGAAGCACATTTTTATAGCTTTAAGGGACACATTTATACAAAAATCAGTGATTTTAAAGCCGCAATTGCATCTTGTTCAAAAGCTCTCGAACTGTCAGAAGAAGCCTTATATTATATGGTACGTGGAGCGGCATATAGAGGAATCGATAAGGAAAAGGCTCTCTTAGATTTGGATAAAGCAATTGAAATGGAGGCTGACTATGGCTCAGCCTATATCGATCGCGGAAATATATATAGCGATATTGGTTTTTATAAAAAGGCTTTAAATGATTACAATAAAGCGATTGAGCTTAGGGAAACTCTTGATAATAGTGATCTAGCGCGTGCCTACAATAACCGGGGCCTCATGTATGAAAGTACTAAAAATAATGATGAGGCATTTGCAAGTTATCTTAAAGCGGTAGAAATTAATCCTGATTATTTTTCAGCATATATTAATCTTGGGAAGCTTTATGAAATAACTGGTGATGACGAAGAAGCCTTACATAGATATGAAGAAATTATAAAACGAAACCCTGATTATTCCCTGGTATATAAAGTGAGGAGCCGATTATATGATAGGCTAGGCTTTATCCCTGAAGCGAAGAATGATATGATAATGTATAGGCACTTAAAATCAAAATTTAATTAACCAATTACAGTAAAGAAAATGCCAATAACCTACACAAAACCCCAACAATCCGTGATTGATACCCGCGGAAAAAATATCCTTGTGGCAGCGGCGGCCGGCTCTGGCAAAACCGCTGTCTTGGTTGAGCGGATCATAAAAATGGTAAGTACTGCGGAAAATCAAACGGAAGCCCCGGTTGACATCGACCGTCTTCTCGTCCTTACTTTTACCAATTTGGCCGCCGGGGAAATGCGCGAGCGGATTGGAAAGGCCCTTAGCAAAAAACTGGAGCTTGATGCGGAAAACACTCATCTAGAAAGGCAGATGACCCTTTTACATAATGCCCAGATTACGACAATAGATAGCTTCTGCCTATTTATCTTACGAAACCATTTCCATGCCATTGGCCTTGACCCTGGCTACCGCGTTGCCGATGAAGGCGAGCTAAAATTGCTTAAAAAAGATGTCATTGCTGAATTGCTTGAAGATTGGTATTCTGATAAAAAACCCGAATTTTTGAACTTTATTGATTATTTTGTTGCCTTAGTTAATGACAGCGTTATTGAAGAATATATCGAAAAGCTTTATCAAACCGCAATGAGCTTTCCATGGCCGGAAGAATGGCTTCTTAAACGGAAAGAAGATTATGCGGTTTCAGCACAAGCGGATTTATTTAACAGCTCATGGCTTGAATATTTGCTTGACTACACAAAAAACATTCTGGCTGGCTGTATTTCTGAACTAAAAACTGCGCTGGCTATCTGTTCCGATCCTGATGGCCCATATATGTACGGTGAAATAATCGAAAATGAATTACAGGTGTTATTTAATTTGCTCGAAGCGGAAAGCGAAGAAAAAACTGACAAGCGCGATTCTGTAGAAGCAGCTGATAAAAACCTTAACAGCTACATGAATTATTTTGCCAAACTGGAAGCTTTCTCTTTTGCCCGGCTTCCGGCGAAAAAAGACGACACAGTTTCCCCTTTAAAACGCGAGCAGGTTAAAAGCATCCGCGCAATGGTAAAAAATGCGGTTATTGAAACAAAAGATAATTTTTATCGCCTGACACCGGACAAAATAATTGACGTGATGGCCGAGATTAACCCGGTTGCCTCGGCCTTAATTGACCTTACGCTTGATTATAAGCGGCGGCTTGACAGCGCAAAAAGGGACAAAAACATCATTGATTTTGGCGACATGGAGCATTTTGCCCTCAATATCCTGTGGGAAAAAAGTGAAACAGGCCTAAAACCTTCGGCAATTGCAAAGGAATTAAAAAAACATTTCATTACCGTTATGGCCGATGAATACCAAGACTTAAACCAAGTACAGGAACTTTTGTTGCAAAGCATTGCCAGCGAAGATGAGGGCCGTTTTAACCGCTTTATGGTTGGCGACATAAAGCAGAGCATTTACAAGTTCCGGCTTGCCTGTCCCGAAATATTCATGGAAAAATATGATTGCTATCCGCCTGGCCTAAAGGACGGCGACCCGAATCTTAGGATTGACCTTAACCAAAACTTCCGCAGCCGGACGGATATTTTAACCGGAGTTAATTATATTTTTGAAAAAATCATGCAAAAAAGCTTGGGCGGAATTGAATATGATGCCGCGGCCGCCCTTTATCCCGGGGCAATTTACCCGGAAAACGGCACGGAAAACCAAGCCGAACTGTTAATTCTTAATTTGGCGTCCGAAACGGAAGCTCCCGCGCCTAAAAAATCATCAATTGAGCTTGAAGCCAGGATGATTGCCCTTAAGATTCGCAAGCTGATAGCAAGCTTTAAGGTAACTGATGAGAAAACCGGGACGCTGCGTCCTTTATCCTATCGCGACATCGTCATTTTGCTCCGCACGACCAAGGAATGGGACGAAGTTTTTAAAAAAGTTCTTATTGAGGAGGGCATTCCCGCCCTTACCTCCGCCCGGACCGGCTATTTCGCGTCCAGTGAGATTCAAACGATTTTGCAGGTATTAAGCATCCTTGACAATCCGCGGCAAGACATTCCTTTGTTTGGCGTTATGAAATCATTTTTTGGCGGCTTTAATGATGAAGAGATTGCCATCATCAAAACAAGCGGGCAAAAACAGGAAAGCCTTTATGGAAAGCTGCTTAATTATGATGAACCGAATCTTGGCGGGAAAGTTGCCAAATTTATCCAATTTATTGAAGAAAAGCGCAAACTTGCTGTTTATATGCCGATTGCTTTATTGCTCCGCGAGCTGGTGATTGACAGCGGCTATTATCATTATATCGCCGTTGGCCCCGATGGCGAACAGCGGATTGCCAATCTCGAAATGCTGCTTAAAAAAGCGGCCTCGTTTGCCGAAACAAGCTATTATGGCCTGTTTCATTTCGTCCGCTATATCGGACAGCTGGAGAAATACGACATTGATTATGGCGAAGCAAATGTCCTTGATGAAAACGCCGATGTTGTCCGCCTGATGAGCATCCATAAAAGCAAAGGCCTTGAGTTTCCGGTCTGTTTCGTAGCCGGCCTAAGCAAGCGGATAAATATGATGGACAGCCACGGAATCTTATGCCTTGATGCGGACCTTGGCCTTGGCATTGATTATATTGACCCGAAGCTTCGCGTCCGCCGGAAAAGCCTGCGGAAAAATGTTATTTCGCAGAAAATAAAGCTGGATAATCTTGGCGAAGAGCTGCGCATTCTTTATGTGGCAATGACAAGGGCAAAAGAAAAGCTGATTTTGACCGGGGTTACAAAAAAGCCGCCCCAGCTTGATGACACGGAAAAAAACCGCCTTTCTTTTCTCAAATTGGCAGAAACTGGAAATTTCTTGGATTTATTGCTTCCGCTTATTAATTCAAAGCAAGCTGCGGATATTTTTTCAACAACGGTTTGGACACCCGATGATCTTATTTCCGAAACAGTTAATGAAATAATTGGCATGAATCAGCGGCAAGATGAATTAATCGCTTCTCTTAGTTCGGATAATGATTTACTTAAAGAAAAAGTGACACAGGTGTCAGAAAAATTTGCAAAGCCTTATCCTCATGCAAATCTTAAAGCCCTTTATGCTAAGACAACCGTGTCAGAGCTTAAGAAAGCAAGTTTAATGACAGGTGTTATTAATGTTGATGGCGATATAACCGCAGATATTTTTAACCAGCCCTTGTTTGAAGAGCCGGAAGTGATTCCTTATCTTCCTGAGTTCATGAAAGAAGAAGCCAAAGGGGGCGCGGACTTAAGCGGGTCGGCGCGGGGAAGTGCTTATCATAAAGTAATGGAAATAATCGATTTCTCAAGGCTTAATGGCGAAAAAGCTTCGGAAATAGAAGCGGAGGTTCTTGCCCAGATTGAAGAAGCCCTAGGAAGCGGCCGCCTTTCCGCAGAGGATAAAAAAGCAGTCCCGATGGCAAAGGTCCTTGCTTTTTTCTTATCCACGCTGGCTAAGCGGCTGATAAATGCCGGAAAGGCGGGCAGGCTTTATAAGGAGCAGCCGTTTATTGCCGGAATCAGCGCCAATCGGATTAATAAAGACTTGCCGCCTGATGAAACTATTTTGATGCAAGGGATTATCGATGTATTTTTTGAAGAGCATGACGGTTTGGTTATCCTTGATTATAAATCAGACGCGGTTACAAGCAAAGAAGAGTTAATTACTCGCTATGAAAAACAGCTTGGTTATTACCAAGAGGCGTTAACGCAGCTGACCGGAAAGCCGGTCAAGGAAAAGATTATCTATTCATTTGCTTTAAATGATGTGATTGTGCTTGACAAGTAAAAAAGCTTGCCATATAGTATAGGGGAAACTAATAATTAATCGCTAGGGGTGCATTATGCTGAGATAGAATCAAGTGCTTGTGATTCTGACCCTCATACCTGATCCGGTTAGTACCGGCGTAGGAAAGCTGATTTATTTATAAGTAGCTAGGCGTTTGCTTGCCAATCGCATTGCTGCTTGAAATCAGGCTTCCGACGGTGATTTTACCAAAGGAGGTTTTTTTTATGTCTATTTTTCAAAACAAAGTTACAAAAATGCTGGCTTTTTCCGGCATGGCTCTTGCCCTTGGTTATGTGGCCTCATATTTCAAAATCGCCACCTTGCCGATGGGCGGCTCAACCACTTTACTTAGTATGCTGTTTATCTGCTTGATTGGGTACTGGTATGGGTTAAAAGTCGGCTTGATGGCAGCAGTCACTTATGGCATTTTGCAATTTCTGCAAAAACCAGTTGCGATTCACCCGCTCCAGCCAATCATTGATTATGTCTTTGCGTTTGGGGCTTTAGGTTTGTCCGGATTGTTCAAAGACAAAAGAAATGGCTTGGTGATTGGATATTTGGTTGCTGTCAGCGGACGTTTCTTTTTCCATTTTCTATCGGGCATGATTTTCTTTACTGATTATACGGAAATAAACTTTACCGGGGCTAGCATTGCCTCATTTAGCTACAATCTCACGTATTTGCTGCCCGAAGCAATCATAACAGTTGTTATTTTATTCCTGCCGCCAGTCCGGAAAGCAATGGTTAAGGTCAAGGAATTGGCTAAGGCCTAATTAAGCCAAAGCCTTGGCGGTAACGTATTTCCGGAGGATTTCAAGGACCTTGCCAATATCGAATGGCTTACCAAGATGATCATTCATCCCGGCTTCAAGGCAAGTCTCGATATCACTTTTGAAAACATTGGCGGTCAGGGCAATAATCGGAAGCGCGGCGGTGTCTGGCAAAGCACGGATACGCCGCGTTGCTTCATGCCCATCCATTTTGGGCATCTGGATATCCATAAAAACAATATCATATTTGCCGGGATTCATTGTTATCAGGTCAAGAGCTTCCTGTCCATTTTCGGCACAATCAATTAAAAGCCCGGTATCTTCTAGTAAAGTAATCAGCATTTCACGGTTGATTTCGATGTCCTCGGCGAATAATAGTTTTTTGCCGGCAAATTCACCGGAGTTGTCGCTGCTTTCGGCTTGGCCCTTTGCTTCCAGGGCATTAGCTTGCTCGACACGGGTTTTGGGGCTTCGCCGCGCTTTGACGGTGAAAATGAATTTTGCCCCTTTTCCGGGTGCTGACTCAACCGATATATTTCCGCCCATCAGCTCAATAATGCGTTTGGAGATGACAAGGCCAAGGCCTGTTCCGCCGTATTCGCGGCTGATTCCGCTATCAAGTTGTTCAAATGGCTGGAACATTTTTTCATGCTGTTGATTAGAAAAACCGATGCCATTGTCGCTGACGGTGATCCGCAGCTCGCAATTTTCCGCGGTTTCGTTAAGCAATAATGCCTCAAGGCGGATTTTGCCGCCCTCGGGAGTGAATTTCACCGCATTAGAGAGGAGATTCGTAATAATCTGTGCAAGACGCTGTTCGTCACCGATAATAAAGGGCGGGATTTTTTCATCGATTTCAATATCAAGGGTCTGCACTTTTTCATCGACGCGGAAGTTGATGATGGCCACGACCTTGTTAATCATTTTTTCAAAATCGTATTCAACCGGGCTAAGTTCCAATTTGTCAGCTTCTATTTTGGCCATGTCCAGAATGTCATTGATAATGCCAAGCAAATGGGAAGAAGCGTCGCCGATTTTGTTAAGGGCTCGGTCTTTGTCTTCGGTTTTTGAGCCTTTTTTGCCGATGGCGGTCATGCCGATGATTGCGCTAAGCGGCGTCCGTATTTCGTGGCTCATTGTCGAGAGAAAATTGCTTTTTGCTTTGCTGGCGGCTTCAGCGTCCTTAAGCGCGGTGACGATTGCCTGTTCCATCATTTTGCGTTCGGTGATATCAACTAAAGCCCCGGCAGCCCTTAAGGGTGTGCCGTCCTTATCGCGCAAAGTTTCGCCAAAAGCTTGAAAATGGCGATATTCACCATTTTTCATTTTGAGCTGGTATTCAGGGTTGTAAGGTGTTTGGCCCGAATGGTCATTAAGATGTGCCGTAAGCTGGGCGAGGGTTGCTTCCTTGTCGTTTGGGTGAAGCCGGTCGCTCCAGCTAGTAACCTGATCCGGAAAATCATTTATATCATCAAAACCCAGCATTTTGCGGAATTCTTGCGTCCATGTGAAGCGGTATTCAGATGCGCCTTTAACGACTTCCAAATCCCACAAAGCAATTTTGGCAGCCTTGGTCATCAAATCAAGTTTTAGGAGCTGAAGTTTGATATCTTCCATTTTTTTGCTTTCCATATCCGCAGCTTCTAGCCTGTTTGCGGAAAATAAATTATTTTTAATGGAATTAGCCAAAACCTTCGCGACTAGTTGTCAGCGAAGGTCAGGCTCTGTTCGTATTATACTGGAAGTGATTGGGCTCGAACCAACGACCCCCTGCTTGTCGAGCAGGTGCTCTCCCAGCTGAGCTACACTTCCGGCTGAAAATGATTATAGCATGGTCTTTTCGAATATTCAAGTCTTTTTTGAATTTTCCCGAACCGCAACTTCTCCGCGCGTTTGAGAGTGTCAATTCTACGTCCGGCTCGCTTTCGCTCCTTCGTCATTGCGGCCAATGAGCCGCAATCTCACCGCGCGTTAAATCCGCGCGTTTGAGAGTGTCAATTCATCGTCCGACACGCTTTCGCTCCGAGAAAAATGTTGCGTTACGTAAATTCGCAAAATAAGCGAATTAAGTAACGACATTTCTCAAGGGTCGGTCTTATGAATCGCACTCTCTATCGCACGAATGAAGTGTTTGGTAATTGACTGACCCCGAACTGTGTCATTGCGGCCTTGCTCCGCAATCCCGCTAGACTTGACGGCAAATATAAAGCAACTTATACTAAAATAGCGTGATAAGAAATTCTAAGCTTGGTGTAACGGCATCTTTGCGAAGAATTATAAAAATCACAAATGGCGCATATGAAGCAGCTTATACATAGGGGTGTCGTGTGGAAATTAAAATTTCCACTTTCTATAAAAAAATAAAGTTTTTTGGTGCAAGATGAAAATCGAAATAAAACCAGCTTATGAAGAACGCGAAACCATCATTAATTTATTCACCGAATATACGGAAATGCTTTACGAAGTGCGGAGTGATATCGGTGATTATCTTGACCTGCAAAACTATCATCATGAGCTAGAGCATTTAGAAGAAAAATACGGCCACCCAGACGGACGGCTATATATTGCTTATGCTGACAACAACGCTGCCGGGTGTATCGGCCTTAGAAAGCTTAATGAAACAGAATGCGAGATGAAACGCCTTTTTATCCGCCCGGAATACCGGAATCTTGGCATTGCCCATCAATTAGCCGAAAAAATCATCAATGAAGCACGCCAAATCGGATACCAATCCATGCTGCTTGATTCCTTACCGGAGCTTATCCCGGCACTCAAGTTTTATGAAAAACTGGGTTTTTACCGGATTCCGGCTTATAATGACAGCCCTGTCACAAATACTGTATTTATGAAAATTGATCTATTTCGCCCATAAACATTGGCATTCACCGCCGTATATAAAAGAAAGGGTGCTTTTTGACCAACCAGGAATTTGAACTTTGCATAACGCGCATCAAAAATGGAGAAAAGGGAGGCTTAAAAGATATTTATGAGGCCTACCTTGCTTATATTTTCCGCGTTGTTTACGATATCCTCAAAAGCCGCGAAAATGCCGAGGATATCACCAGCGATTTTTTTATCAAGCTGTGGGAAAAAGCATCAAGCTATCGGCCGGGCAGCGGCCACAAAGCATTTATGACGGTGATGGCCCGCAATATGGCGATAGATTTTTTGCGCAAGCACAAAAAAGAAGAGCTGAGCGCAATGCTTAATGATTTGGGACTAGGCTCTGACGAAGATTTTAAGCAAGCCCCGCCGGGATTAAATACTTTCGACAAGCCAACCGAAAATGAAGTTGTTGCGGAGATTTTTTTGCAAACGGCCCTTAATTCGCTGGAAGAAGCGGAACGCCAGATTGTCAGCATGAAAATATTGGGCGAATTGACTTTTAAGGAAATAACCGAAATATTAAATTGCCCAATGGGGACAATAACTTGGCGTTACCAAAATGCCATCAAAAAATTAAGGAGGTGCGGATATGAGTAAAATACTGGTTGACGAATATAAAAAACTAGCCGAAAGCGATATTCCCGACCTGTGGGACCGGATTGAAGCCGGAATCACCGCCTCCTTAGATATGCCGGAAAAAAAAGTGGCTGCCACCGGAAACAACAAAGATTTTGAAGTCGAAAAAGTGAAAACGGTCAAACTATCGCCAATCAGCTACCAAAACCGCTCCCGGTTTGTCCGGCGTTACGGCGGTTTGATTGCCGCCTCAATTTGCGCAGCGATAATTGTCCCGGTGCTGTTTTTTGGCCGTCAAGCAAGCGTCAATTTTTCCGTTAATAATGAGTCAACGGAATCAACGCTTCCAGCCCCGGCCGCCGCCCCAATGGCTGATGTTTTCGAAATAACAGAAGAAACCGCTTTTAACATGATATCAGAAGAAACCGCGCTGGCGGAAGCAGATCAGCTTTGGGTCAATGATGATAATTCTTTGGGGAGTACGCTCACCAGACAAAGCTCCCCGGAAGAAACAGGAAGCAAAATTGAAATCCGCCAAGTAACAGTCGAAATAACAGCTTTTAGCGTTGAAAATGCAGATTTGGGCATTGCAAATTTATATTCCGCAACTGTTATTGTTGATGAAACGAATGCTTTAGCCCCCGGCACGGATATCTACCTTAAAATAAGTGAAGATTTGGAAGCGGATATTGCCGTTTTGGAAACCTACCTTGTTGACCTTGCTTTTGAGGAAGCAGCGGCTTATTATACAGTGGTTAAAGTGTGGTAATTAACCGCCGCCGCCCGGGCCGTCCCTGCGCGGCCGGTCTTTTTCCGGCAACGGTTCAACCGGAACAGTCTTATCCATTGGCGGGCAATCAATATCGGGAATATTGCCGTCATCATACGCACTGCGGTATTTATCTTTTATCTCAATCATAGTGTTCTCCTTTATCAAATTCTTTTCATTATTATTTACTGAAAAGCCCATTTAAATACCATAATTCCAAAAAACATTGACAAGGCGAATTAACTATGATAAAAATAAAGATATGCGGATATGGCGGAACTGGCAGACGCGCTAGACTTAGGATCTAGTGGGAAACCGTGCAGGTTCGATTCCTGTTATCCGCATTGTTCATTTATTAAAGTTTGTTTGAGTGTAAAAGAGCGGACAATTGACCGCAATAGTCAATCGTTATAAAAAGAACTGGCCTTAGATGTAAGAGCGTAACCATACTTGATAGCGTTACGAGCATAGTAGCGAACATATGCTTTTTAAAGCCAAAAGCCAGCAGCCCCCCCCTATTCCGCAATATTTTGAAGCTGCTCGATACGTCTGGCAAGGCCCTGGCACAGCACTTCCGCCCTTTCCTCTTCGATGAAAGGCGAGGTAGATAATATCCCCCGGAACTCATCGATAAGCCCGGCGAGCGTGGAAAAATCAATCAAGCGGAAATTATTTACAAGTGATATCTGTTTTGAATGCGTTGCCTTAAAAGGCTTGGATTTTACTTCTATGCCCTTATTTATTTCCAGTACCATAAGATCATGCCACAAACTCGTGCCACTATCAAAAATGGGTGCGGGACCTAACCATTCAAGAGTGACGGGATCCCTTATTGCACCAAAATTATTAAAATGGCGGTCAGTATTGGCGATAAGATAATCCGTGGCAAGCTGGTAATCAAGAAAATCTGCCATGCCCGGTATGCCGAGGGTTTCACAGCAAGAAAGGAAATGTTCATATGTTGAGTGGTGATTCATTTTTTTGGCAGCCAAATTTATCCTGTATGCACTCACCAGTTCGGTATCTTTCGTGATAAAGTTCTCGCAAATGCTGTAAGGCAAGCCATCATCCCATTTTAGCGAATAGGGGATATGTGAAATTGTGCCAAGCCGCCTGTAGAGTGCCGTTGCCAGCACCTCATTAAGCGGCTCTTGGCGGTACGGAGTACTCCCGCCTTTAATGAGGACACGCATATTGCCAGATATTTTCCATTTCTTTTTAAGCCAGCCATCAGATGTGTTGTCCGGTGATATCAGATCAAGGTCGTCATTAAGTATTGCTTGGCCAAACAAAATATTACCGACATCTTCTGAAAAGGTGTTATCAAAGAAATTAATTTTATCCCAGTCGAGGGGATTATCTTCGGGATTGACCCAGTAATGATCGGACAGGGAAAGGCCGTAGCATTTAGTCAAAAGTTGCTCTGTATGGGATATATCCATTTCCGCAAGTGCTTCGCGTATTCCGGAACGGCTGGCAGGAATGGCCCTGCCGCGCCACCAATCGTTAAGGCTTGCCCGGTCAGGACGGCCATCTATTAAAAGGCAACCAACAGGCAAGTGATTAAGGTCTGCCAATCTGGTTACTTTAAGTATATCTGCATTTAAATCATCAATTTCTAAACTGACGACTTCAATATTTTTATGCATCAAGGTACACTTCATATGGCTAGCCTCCAATTATTTCACCACTAGTATAACATAAAAGCGCAGACTTTCCAAATGAATAATACCCCTTACCCTCAAGCATTTTTATCTATTTTAACGCCTTTTAAATAATCTTCGATTACGCCCATTTTACTGCCTATTTTTTTGACTTCAGCTTGAATGCTAAAGGCTTCTTTTTCTAGCGAGAGCATTTTCTTGGTGATTTCAAAGTAGCTGTTTTCATTTTCATCATCTTCTTCATCTTTTATTTTTTTGATGATTTTTTCTCTGTTTTTTTGTGCCTCGGCTAGTTGCTCGGCCTTGCTTTGGTTTTCATCGGCTTTTTCTTCAAGATATTTTTTGGCATCGTCAAAAGCGATTTCGATTGCATTTTTGCTGGTATCGTCCAAAAGCTCTTGGCTGGCTTCAGTTGCATTAAGCATCGACCGGTGTTTAAGCTGTTCTATTTTACTGGTGCTGATAATGGCGTTTTCCATCCTAATGTCAAAATCGAGGTCCTGATTGCTACTAACAGCCTTGGCGTAAGTTACATCAACATCTAATGCCCGACGTTGATATTCGGTTATCCCATTTTCCCTAATAAAATCCGAGATCTCAATCACTTCATCTTTGGTAAAATACTTTCGCGGCCAAATAACTGTTTTGTTTACCGTCCTTTGAATTTCAATTAAGTATTCTAAAGCTTTTTGCTCTTGGCTGTCACTTTTGATTTCATATTGCTCCATTAGTGAACGTGTTTCCGCTTCACAAAATTTGATGTCTTTTTCATTATTGTGGAATTCGCTCCGAATATCCTTTACTTTCTGCTCTCTGGAATTAAGTGACTTTTCATTTTTTTGGTCACTTTCAAACGCATCTTTAATTAAACGCATGGCATTTCTTCGCGCAACTTGGATTTTGCTTGCGATCCGGTCTTGCGCTAGGGAAGTATTGCTGGCTTTATTTTGATATTGACCGACTTGGTCAATGCGGAGCGGATTGAAATTAAAGATAGATTGTGTAAATCCGTTTACATTCATATTTTGCCTCCTTGCAAATGTCCTTATAATATACCATAAAGCCACACGTACGAGCCAAGTAAACCATCTCAATGTCGATACGTCAGTATCGACATTATACCATGATTTCTAACGAAATCATGGCCCCGCCGGGGGATGCGCACTAAAACTGCGCTGGTATAATGTCTTAGTGACATTACACCCTATTATGTTTATCGGCAGAAAAATTAAATTGCTTAGATTGTTGCACAATTTTTTATTAATCATATATTAAAACTATAAAACCTTTGGAGGAAAAATCTTGCATTTATCTCATTTTGCCCAAGTCCCGCTTGGGGCTCATACATTACCGCCCCTTCCTTATCCCTATAATGCCTTAGAGCCGGCTATCGATGATGTGACTTTGAAAATCCATCATGACAAGCTACACAAGGGGATAGTGGATGCCCTAAATAAAACAGAATTGCAGCTGGTTGAAGTCAGGAAGAAAGGAAATTATGATGATATTGAATACTATGAAAGGCAGCTTGCGTTTCTTGGTTCAGGCCATATTTTGCACAGCATTTATTGGACTAATATGACATACCCGGGTGCAGGCGGGACTCCTAGCGAGTATTTGATGCGGTTCATCAATTTTAGCTTCGGAAGCCTTAAGGCTTTTAAAGACCAGTTCCTTGCAGCAACAAAAAACGTTGAAGCCTCCGGTTTTGGCATTCTTGGTTATAATCCGGCTTTTGGCCGCCTTGAAATTCTGCAATGCGGAAATTTTGAAAATTTAACCCAATGGGGCATTATCCCGATTCTGGTTTGCGATGTATGGGAGCATTCTTATTTCATAAAGTATCATGAAAAAACTGCTGATTATGTTGACGCATGGTGGAATCTGATTAATTGGCAGGACGTAAAAGATCGTTTGATTTATGCGGTTGAAGCAAAATTACCATTGCAATACTGATGAATCGGTGCTACACTTATAATAAATAACAGCAATAAGGGTGGCATGATGAAAAGAAATGATATTTTTGAACAGTTGAGCAGTAAAGAAGCATTAGAGCATTTAAAAGAGGGGAATAAGCGTTATTTACAAAGCCAGCCGTCCGGCAAAGCTTCTGCCGAAATAAGGGCTGGCCTTGCTTTAAAAGGACAAGTTCCTTTTGCCGTCATTCTTGGCTGTTCGGACTCCCGCGTTGTGCCGGAAGTTATTTTTGATGTCGGAATCGGCGAACTTTTTGTTGTCCGTACCGCAGGAAATGTCGCGGATAAAGTGGCAATTGGCAGCATTGAATTTGCGGTTGAGTTCTTAAAGGCACGGTTAATAGTTGTCTTGGGACATGAGGAATGCGCTGCGGTTTTAGCTGCGATTGCCGGCGGTGATTATGGGTCTAATATGGCAGCGGTTATTTCTTTGATAAAGCCCGCGGTTGACAAAGTTCGCACCGAGGGAAAAGTGGACGATTTTTCCCGCCGCTGTGAAGACGAACATATCAAAAATACCGCCGAAAGGCTTAAGGAAAGCGCAGTTTTATCAAAATACCTTGCGGAAGGAACGCTTTTAATTGCCGGAGCGAAATATGGGCTGGAAACAGGAAAGGTCAGTTTTTTTTAGCGTAATATTTATTTGTCCAAAGGCTTGCCATCGGCAAGCGGCATCCCAAATCTGTCAAGCAGGGGCAGATATTCAAGGAAAATAATGTCGTCACGGTATTTTGCATCACCCTCTGCCAGAATCGCCATTTTTCCGGCGACAATGCCCCCGGCTTCTTTGACCAGTTTTTCAACTGCCCGGAGCGATTCGCCAGTGCTGATGACATCATCTACGATTAAAACCCTTTTCCCTTGCATAAGCTTGGCTTCGGCAGTATCAATATAAAGATGCTGTTTTTTCTCGGTCGTAATCGATTGCAAGGAAACGGAAAAAACTTCTTTCATATATAGTTTGACGACTTTGCGGGCGATAATATAGCGGCTTTCGCCATTTTGCTTTGCCATTTCATGGACAAGGGGAATCCCTTTTGCTTCGGCGGTGATGATGATATCGTGTTCCGGCGCGGCTTTTAATAGATGGGTCGCCCCGGCAACGGTCATCTCGACATCACCGAATAGGACAAAAGCGGCAATGCTAAGGTCATCAGTTATTTTGCAGACGGGCAAATCCCTTTCGAGGCCAGCCACTTTGATTTTGTAGAAGTGTTCCATATAATTTCTCCTTGCCTAAGTATTTTTCTTTAGTATATCATAAAATCCTTGCAAGGGAAAATGAGAAGCGTTTCTCGCGAAAGCGAGAGTGCAAAGTGCAATTCACAAGCACGAGCCAAGTAAATCCTTTCAAGGGAAAATGCGAAGCATTTTTATTTGACATTTAGCCAAAAGATTGTTAATATAGATATAAATCATGGTAAATTGCGGTGAGGCCGATGAGAAAAATACCCCTTAAAATGATCACCCCTGAAATGAAGCTGGGGAAATCCATATATCATGAAAATTTCCTGCTGTTAAGGCAGGGTACTTCAAATCTGCAAAGATACGCCAACAAACTGACCGAACTTGATATCGGGAGCATTTATATTGATGACAGCTTAGGTGATGACATCGAGATTCACGATGCCATTTCAGAGGAAACAAGACACCAATGCAAAGAGGCTTTGTCCCAGACCTTTGTGCATCTTCTTGAAAACAAGCGGATTGAAATGACAAAAGTCATCGGCCTTATTGAAAAGATGATGGATGAGATTATGAGCCAGCCCAATATCATTGTCAGTCTCCAAGATATTGGAAGCTCCAAAGATGAAACGCTTCTACATTCAGTTAATACAACAGTATACGGATTGGTTCTTGCCAGCAGGATGGGCATAAGCCCGGTAACGCAGCGCGACCTTGCCCAAGGCCTTTTGCTTCACGATATTGGGAAGATGTTCCTTGACCAGGCGATTTTATACAAAAGCTCCGCCCTTACCCGTGAGGAATTTGAACATATCAAACAGCATACGACGATTGGATATGAGATCCTCAAAAAAGATCCGCTTTTGACGGAAGTAAGCAGGCGGGTTGCGCTGGAACACCATGAACGGCTTGACGGCTCAGGTTATGCCAATACTCCCGGCGGTGAAATTGGCACGGTGACACGAATCGCGGCGATTGTTGATGTTTATGAAGCATTAACGGTGAACCGCTGTTACAGGAAAGGTTTTACCCCCAGCAAGGCGGCTGATATCTTAATTAAAGATGCCGTCAACAAATTGGACGCTGATATATGTGCCAATTTTTTCCAATGTATTGCGATTTATCCTAATGGCACAATGCTAAGGCTTTCAAATGGCAAATTTGCCATCGTCAAAGAACAAGTTATCGGAGTCCCTTTCCGTCCGATTATCCGTTTAATTGAGCAAAATGACGGAAAAAACATTAAAGGTGAGGTAATTGATTTATCAAAGACCCTAAACATTACCATCATTGAAGACGACCCTACCGTTCTGGCAGAGCAGATGAAGTGAAGAAATTTAGTACATAAAGGCCTAACCAAGGAGCAGAACATGAAGAAAATCGCCATTTTTTTTGCCACTGGTTTTGAGGAAGTTGAAGCTATTGCTACTGTTGACATCTTGCGCCGTGCTGATATGGAGGCCCTGATGGTTTCGGTTAGCGGCGAGCTGCTTGTCAAAGGGGCAAGGGGGGTAGCCGTCCAGACCGAAAAGCTGATTAGCGAGCTTGATTTTACGGAAATTGACATGATTGTTTTGCCGGGCGGATATCCCGGTTATGAGAATCTTGAGAATTGTGGGGAGCTGATGACGCAGTTAGACCTTTTCCACGCGCAGGAAAAGCCGATTGCAGCTATCTGCGGAGCTCCGGGCATCCTCGGCCGCCGTAATATTCTGGCGGGCAGAACAGCTTGTGTTTTCCCCGGCCACGAGGACAAACTGGTTGGCGCGAAAGTTGTTACTGAACGGGCCGTTCGTGACGGACATCTTATCACCGGCCGGGCAATGGGCTGTACAGTTGACTTTGCCCTTATGATAGTGGCTTATTTTAACGGCGTTGATGCAGCGGATAAAATAGCGGCCTCAATATTAAGATAAGATTTTATATAAAGACAAAGAATTTCCAGCTGATAAGGGCAAATAACAGCACTGCCGTCAAAACAGCTGTCACAAAATAAAAAACCAGCCGCCTTTTCGCGGGTTTTTCCCTGTGCAATAATCCCAAAGATATTAGGAACAAAAGGACTGACGACCCGGCAAAAAGATAATTAAGCCAGATATGCGGCGTTAACGGCGCATATTTAAGCACCGGCATTGAGACGGCTCTAAAGAAAAGAACCACATTATTAAGCGTCAGCAGCGTGCCGGAAAAAAACAGCAAATTGCCAAACTTCATGAACCGCGTCCGCATTGCCCCTTTTTTCCTATTAATCAAGAACCCTGCAAACAGGACAGCCGGGAAAATCATGAAAAAGGCTGCGCTTACAGCAAAACTTATAAATAACATGGCAAAGCCGGAATCACTCGGCACATAAACCAAATCCTTTCCGTCCCCGGCATGGATCTGGACAGGCTTCCCGTCAGCCATCCGGAAAAGGAGCGTGTTAAAATAAAGCCCCATGGCCGGGTTATCCGCCCCGGCAACCCGGTAAAGGTACGGCTCAATTTGATGATAAACGGCCGTGCCGAACATGGCCGAATTTATTTCAATCTTATTTTTATCTATTGCCGTGACCGTGTCCGGCGGCGACAGATGGGTAATCAGCGACAGGAAGCTGCCAGTAAAGCGCATTTGGGCCAATTGATAATTGCCCGCCACTTCCGTGGCATCCGGGAAATCACCAGCCCCCGGCTTTGCCTCTGCCTCTGCCCTCGGCCCGGCCTGGGCCGAACTCGCGCCAGCCCCAGCCCCCAAAAGCAAGCTTGATATCGCGACATTAACATCCTCAAGTCCATTGCTTAAGGACAAAAAACCGAACCTTTCCTCTGGCATGACGGCAAAATTCGTAAAATGATAGCTATGTCCGGCATGGCCGAACGCCGGAGATATGCCCTCATACCGCCAGAACCCGTGGTGCGTCCCCGGACGCTCCGGGTTAAGGGAGCTGGGCGTAAAAATCCTTGCCAGGCCGTCAGCCGTCCCGAAAAGAGGGCCGCCGCTCCCTTGGGGCGGGGTAAGGGCGATAGCAAACCGCGCCAGATCATAAGCCGTCCCGCTTGTCATTCCGGCGGGCCAAATTGCAAGGGCGATGTTGTCCGCGTTCCGGGCAAAGCCGCCCTGGCCGTCGGGGGCGTATGAATTTGCCCGTGCTTCCAAAAAAGCGTCATTTTCCAGCCAGCCGGGCAGGCTTAAGGTGTTATCCATGCCAGCTGGCATGAAAATGTTACCATGTTCGTATTCCGCGTATTCTTGCCCGGCCGCGGCCGCCGCCACATAAGCAGCCAGCGCAGCTCCGTAATTGGAATACGCGCTGACAGTGCCGGGTTCCATGGCTTGCTGCGGCTTTGACAAGACCAGGACGTCCCCCAGGCTGCCAAGGCTTTCCGTCCCCAAAGTGTCATATGATACGTCAAAGGCCGCCGGCTCAAAACCTGCCATATGGTTCATCAGATCCCGCATTGTAATGGCGTATGTAAACTCCAGCTGCCGCGCCGTGCCAACCGTGAGATAGCGCGAGATGTCAGCGTCAAGGTCAAGCAGCCCCCGCTCGGCCAGCTGCATGGCGGAGACCCATGCAAACAGCTTTCCGACCGAAGCATAACCAAACACCGTCACGGCCGGGTCAATCGGGATATTATTTTCAATGTCCGCATAGCCATATCCTTTGGAGAAAATGATTTCGCCCTCATATACCACCGCCACGGCAACGCCGGGCGTGGTAATGCCCAGATGTTTGGCCACAACCGCATCAATCTGGCTTTCCAGCTCCGAAAACGGTATGCCTGATGGGGTGGTTTGTCCGCCCCCAGCCGCTTGCCCTGATAAGCCCGGCATAAGCAAACAAGCAAGTATTAATAAAATGATGAAATGTTTGCGTAAAGTTTTCATTTACTGCCTCCGGCCCTGCCCCCTGCTCGGTATGCACCGACAACCCCGCATAATAGCGCGGCGATAAAAAAAGGCGCAGTCCTTAAACCTAAGGTAATAAAGCCGATGGCAGATAAAATATCCCATGCAACCCCAAAGGTAAGTAAGATTCCGCTCGTAACAATTAATAAGACAGTTATTTTTTTATTCATAAGCTTCCTTCCGGTAATAAAAAAAGTCACAACATTCATGTCCTTGCATAAGCGTTTTCGTCCGCTTCAAACCAATGTTAGGATTGAACCCCTCTACTATATAAGGGTCACTTTCGCAAAACATATAAAAACCTTCTTCCGTGATTCCAAGATATTGTGCCAGATCGTGCAAAGCACATTTTGTACACGTCGCATGAACTCCTTCATTGGTTTCAGAAATTGTAAACTCAAACCCCTCTTTTTGTAAGGGTTTCCAGAGCAATTCAATTAAATCTTGAATGGTATTGCTTTCCCTTAAGTCAGCAATTTCTTTCCATTCAGCAAAGGCTTTTTCGCCGCTATGCTTAACAGCCACTTGATAAGCAGCTTCCCCAAATGCTTCTTTGTAGGCTCTAATTAAGCTTGCCATTTCCTTAAAATGATGAAGACGGAATTTTTGCTCTGCTGTTAATTCTACCGCCATGATACACCTCCTCAATTTCTCTATGATTCCCAAGATAATTGTACCGCTCTTAAAAACCCATTTCAAGCGTTTTGCCCCAACGACGCTTATCATGCACGAACAGCGGTTAAGGGGAGCATAAACCGCAGCGTAAACTTGTCAAGGTCATAAAAAATCTCCAGATTACCGCCCATGCTTTCTAAGCAGCGTTCCATGCTCTTAATGCCCAATCCATGCTTAAGCGGGACGGTTTTTGATGAAAGAAACATTCCTTTTTCAATTTTCGGGACTTGGCCAATCGGATTTGTAATCCTAAAAAGCAGCCAACCGGATTCTGCATACATATCAAGCGTAATAAACGGCTGTGCCAGCTTGGACTTCCGGCAAGCTTCAATCGCGTTATCGAGGGCGTTACCAAGGACAGCGCAAGTATCAAGTTCTTGGACTGGAAGATTAGGCGGAATCATAATCTTCCAGTCGCATAAGATATTTTCCCGCTGGGCGATTTCACGTTTAATCGTAAGAAGCGCGTCAAACATCGGGTTTCCGGTAATTAAAGGCTTACTGCCGCTTGATTGCTGTTTTGACAGTATTTTTAAAATTTCGGCAAGTTCCTCGTAATTTTTTGAATCGCTAAGCCCTTTTAATGTATGGATATGCTGTTTGAAATCATGGGAAATTTGGCTGATTTGCTGATGTTTCTGCACCATTTCCGCGATATGCTCCTTTTGCATTAAAAGCTGTGCGTAGGCCACGGCAATGCGCTTATCCTTGTCATTGCTGGCGATAATGTTTTTAACATGGATAAATGTAATTAAAGCCGCAAATAAAAAGGTCAAAATAATGCTGCTGGCAAAGTCTTCTTGGTACTTTGAAACCATGAAAGAAGCAGTGAGAATTTCGTTAATATAGAGTATAATATAACACGCATTAAAAATAATGAGAAAAAGAAACGATAAAAGCAATGCTTTGCCTGTAATTTTTCCTCTAAGCCATGTTGTGAGCTTGTAAATCACAAAAAATATCAAATACCCAATAAAAAGAACAAGCAAGCCGTATGTTGCGGTAACATCAAACCATGAAAACCGCTGCGGAATAAATAAAAGCAGATAGGTCAGCAGATCGACAAAATTAAAAATTGACACAATAAATAAGCCGCCCAGAATGAGCAGATTGATTTTTGCTTCATATAAAATAAATGGAAGCAGCAAGCACAAAATAAATGTCACAGCCGCCATCAATAGCCGCGCATAAAAATCATCAAGAAAATAACTAAGCCCATAACTTAAGATGACATTAAAAAAAGAAAGGCTTAAAAATCCAATCAATTTTATGTCAAACGGAAGAACTCGTTTATTGCTGAATATGCCCATCGCCAAAAATCCAATGATGTAAAGCTTCATGCAAGCGAAAAGCCAGCTAAAAACCAGCCACAATGCCTCATTCATCAGCCGTTCTCCTTCCGGTATTTTTCATAAAGCGATTTAAAGCTTTTAAGATAAGACCTTCCGATGGGAAGAACTTGTCCGCAAGTTAGCCTCACGCTGTCAGCATTGCGGATAAAGACATACGCCAAATTTACAAGATAAGATCGGTGCGAACGGGCAAAATTGTGTTCTTGCAGCATAGTTTCAAGTGATGAAATTTTGCCGAGAAATTCCAAACGGCTTTCATCTTTTTTAACCGCTTCCACGTAATGCCTGTAACTTTCGATAAACATAATTTCCCGCGTTTCAAGATGTGTCGTGCCGCCGCCTTTAAGCTTTATTTCGATGGGCATCCGGCCTGCTTTAATCCACTGCATTGTTTCATCAATAACGCTGTTTATCCTAGCTTGTGTGTAAGGTTTAATCACAAAACCCGAAGCCTTGAAGCGATAACCGTAAGGGAGCTGGTCTTCCATATATGTCACAAAGACTATTTGCACAAGGGGGTCAATTCGCCTTATCCGGGCGGCCAGTTCCATGCCCGTCATTCCGGGCATATCAATATCTAAAAAGACGATGTCATATTTTAACGCTGAAAATGATTCGAGCAGCGTAAAGGCGGACCTAAAGGCATGAAGCACGAAATTTTCGGCAGGGCAAATGTCAGCATAATACCTGTCGGCATGATACCTCGCGGCATGATACCTGTCTGCATGGCGACTGCCTTCGGAAAAATAATTCTTGATTCGGCTTTCCAATTCATCTATACAGCTGGGATTGTCATCGCAAATGGCAATGTTCATAAGGGGGACTCCGATCGGCGGGTTTTTGATGAATATATATGAAAGAATGGGTTATGTCAATCCGCAGCCCCCTTTTTCCTTTATCTGGAAGTATATTTTTTTTTTCACCGTTCATACTAACAGCAAGATAGGCAAATAGCTTATCAAATGGACATTTTTATGGAAGTATGAAAATTACGGAGGTGAAATAAAGTGGCAACAAGCAAAACTACAAAGACCAAATCTGCCAGCAAAACAACAGGCAGCAAGGCGACAAGTAAGTCGAGCACTCCTTCGGCCAAGTCATCGACAAAGTCATCATCTAAATCGGGGACATCATCGGCCAAGTCACGTGTTTCTCAGTCAAAATCTGCAATGGAGCGTTTCAAAACAGAGGTTGCATCTGAACTTGGCATTAACCTAAAGGCTGGCGGTGAAATGACAGCTAGGCAAGCAGGCAAGCTCGGTGGCGAAATGGTCCGCCGAATGATTAAGCAGCAATCAGAGCAGATGAAGAAATAAAAAAACGCATAAGTGCGTTTCCAAAAAGAGGCTACTTATGTAGCCTCTTTTTTGCAATCCCAAATCACAATCTCAATTTAAAATTACAATCCCAAATCCAAATTCAAAATTCAAAATTTTCCCTAGCATTTTCCCAATAAATATGATATAATCTTAAATTGATTGCAAAAATTTGTTTAGGCAATTTGTTTTGTGTGCATTTTTGCATTGCATAACACGTATTGGAAGGAGCAAGATAAGCATGAGTTTACAAGTAGAAAAATTAGAAAAGAGCATGGCAAAGCTGACCATTGAGGTCCCGGCAAGCGAACTGGATAAAGCGATCGAAAAAGCTTATCAAAAAAATAAAGGAAAGATCAGCATTCCCGGCTTCCGGAAAGGTAAAGTACCGCGCCAGATGATTGAAAAAATATACGGCAAGGAAATTTTTTATGATGACGCGGCCAATGAAGTAATTCCCGGCGCATATGAAAAAGCCCTTGAGGACTGTACCGAAGAAATTGTTTCCTCGCCAAAAATTGAGGTAGTCCGGATTGAGGCCGGAGAACCCTTTGTTTTTACGGCGGAAGTAGCATTAAAACCGGAAATAAAACTTGGCAAATATAAAGGCGTCAAAGTAGACAAACAAGATATCGAAGTAACAGAAGATGAAATCAATGAAGCAATTGACCAAGAAAGAGAAAAAAGCGCCCGCAATATCGTCGTTTTGGACCGGGCGGTAAAAGACGGCGATATGACGATTCTTGATTTTGAAGGTTTTATTGACGATGTCCCTTTTCAAGGCGGAAAAGGTGAGGATTATGCCTTAACGATTGGTTCAGGCTCTTTTATCCCCGGCTTTGAAGAACAGCTAATCGGCGCGGAAATTGGCAAAGAGCTTAATGTAAATGTCACTTTCCCAGACGACTACCAAGCAAAAGACCTTGCCGGGAAGGCCGCCGTCTTTAAATGTACGATTAAAGAAATAAAAGAAAAAGAATTGCCTGAGCTTGATGATGAATTTGCGGCCGAAGTGTCCGAGTTTGATACGCTGGCTGAATATAAAGAAGATGTCAAGGCAAAACTTTTGAAAGACAAAGAAAAGGCTGTTCTTGATGCGAAAGAAAATGCGGTTCTTGACGCAATTATTGATGATAGTGAAATTGAAATCCCTGGGCCGATGTTAGAGACCCAGCAACGCCAAATCGTTGATGAATTTGCCCAAAGCGTTAGAATGCAAGGCTTAGATATGGAACAGTATTTGCAAATTACCGGAATGACCCATGAATCGTTTAAGGCGCAAATGGCGCCAAGAGCTGAGCAGCGGATCAAAACCCGCCTTGTGCTTGAAGCAATCGTTAAAGCTGAAAATATCACGCCAACAGATGATGACTATGAAAAAGAAATTGAAAAAATTGCTGAAAGTTACCGAATGGAAGCGGATAAAGTCAAAGAAATGATGGGTGAAAAGGGCAAAGAGCAAATTATGAAAGATGTTGCGGTTAATAAAGCAGTTGATTTTGTCATTGCGAATGCCAAGGAAAAAGGTTGAAGACTTTGAAATGAGCATGGATATAATATGAAAGGTATAGGTAATAAAATGAGCTTAGTCCCAATCGTAGTAGAGCAAACCAGCCGGGGAGAACGTTCCTATGATATATTTTCCCGCTTACTTAAAGAAAGGATCGTTTTTTTGGGCGAAGAGGTTAATGACGTGACCGCCAGCCTAATCGTTGCGCAGATGTTATTCCTTGAAGCAGATGATCCCGAAAAAGATATCGAATTTTACATTAATAGCCCCGGCGGTTCAGTTACAGCCGGGATGGCAATTTTTGATACGATGAATTTCATCAAATGTGATGTATCAACTATTTGTACCGGAATGGCGGCAAGCATGGGTGCATTTTTGCTGGCTGGCGGGACAAAAGGCAAGCGGATGGCTTTGCCGAACGCCGAAATCATGATTCATCAGCCGTTAGGCGGGGCCCGCGGACAAGCGACCGAGATAGAAATCGCGGCAAGGCATATCCTTAAAACAAAGGAAAAAATTAACCGGATTCTTTCAGAGCGGACGGGCAAGGATTTTGAAACCATCGCCGCCGATACTGACCGTGATAATTGGAAGTCGGCCGAAGAAGCACTTGAGTATGGCTTAATTGACAAAATTGTCTCAAGCCGCAAGGAAAGGTAAAGATGAAAAATAAAGAAAATGTCAGATGTTCATTTTGCAATAAAACCGGGGAGCAGGTGCGGAAAATGATATCCGGGCCGGCCGGAGTTTTTATTTGTGATGAATGTATCGAAATATGCGCGGATATTGTTGAGGAAGAATGTGAGGAAGTTGCCGAGCAAGAAAGTGCCGGGCTTAACATCAATCTCCTCACCCCGATGGAAATCAAAGGCTTTCTTGATGAATATGTCATTGGCCAGGAAGAAGCAAAAAAAGTGCTTTCTGTTGCGGTTTACAACCATTACAAGCGGATTCTTGCCCCGGCTGGCGATGATGATATCGAATTGCAAAAAAGCAACATTATTTTAATTGGGCCGACCGGATCAGGCAAAACCTATCTGGCGCAAACCTTGGCCAAGATAATTAATGTCCCTTTTGCGATTGCTGACGCAACGACTTTGACGGAAGCTGGTTATGTTGGCGAAGACGTCGAAAATATTTTGCTTAAATTGGTGCAGAACGCAGATTACGAATTGGAAAATACCCAGCTTGGCATTATTTATATTGATGAAATTGACAAAATTACCAAAAAAAGCGAAAACGTTTCGATTACCCGCGATGTCTCCGGCGAAGGCGTCCAGCAGGCACTTTTAAAGATTATCGAAGGGACGGTTGCCAGCGTTCCCCCGCAGGGCGGGCGGAAGCACCCTCATCAGGAGCTGATTCAAATTGACACGACCAATATTCTCTTTATTTGCGGTGGTGCTTTTGATGGGCTGGAAAAAATCATTGAATCGCGCCTTAACAAAAATTCAATTGGCTTTAATGCGTCAGTTTCGGTAAAAGATAGCATGGCAATGGGTGAATTGTTAAATGACATTACACCGCAAGATTTGGTCAAATACGGCCTCATTCCGGAATTTATCGGGCGGATGCCGATTAATGTCGGCCTTCATGGCCTTGATGTGGAAGCGTTGGTCCGGATTTTGAAAGAGCCGAAAAATGCTTTGATTAAACAGTATAAAAAACTTTTTGAATTAGATGAAGTGAAGTTATCCTTTGAAAATGACGCTATTATTGCGATTGCGGAAAAGGCGGCTGAACGCAAAACAGGTGCAAGAGGACTGCGTTCAATCATGGAAAAAGTCTTGATGGACACGATGTACCGGATTCCGTCTGATGAAACGATTTCCGAATGCCTTATCACCAAGGGAGCAATTGACGGGACAAGCGAACCGCTGTTAATGCATCGGGAGAAAAAGACGAAAAGTTATTCTACGGCATGAGAGAACCATGCCAAGAATAACTAAGTTTCGTCTCGCGAAAAGCTACTCTACGGCTTAGAATGGATACGGATACGAAAGGCAATTATATGTTTGGAAAAATAAAAGAGCAAATTATGCCGGCAGTAGCCTTAAAAGGGATCACCGTCCTGCCCGGGACGATAATCCATTTTGACATCAACCGCCCCAAATCCGTCGTGGCAATCGAAAAAGCCATGGCAGTTGAGCAGCGTATTTTTCTTGTTACCCAAAAAGATGATGAAGTAGCCGACCCCGGTTTTGCCATGCTTAATAATATCGGGACAATTGCAATCATCAGGCAGGTTACAAAACTGCCCGGCAAAGTAATCAGGATTTTGGTGGAGGGGATTAACCGCGCCATTTTGATGTCGATTGACGAAACAAACCCCAATTATCTGGCGGCTGAAATTCAGAAAATCGAAGAAATCAATGATATCGATGAAATAACCGAGGAAGCAATGCTCCGCCATACCAGGGAACTATTGGAGCAATACGGTTCTTTTGCCCCGCGTTTTGGCGGGAGCAATACGATTGACCGCTATAGCCATATCACCCGGCTTGGTGAATATATTGACCGCACCGGAATGAATATTCCGATTGGCAACGACAATAAGCAAAAACTCCTTGAAGCAATCCGGGTTCGTGAGCGTTATGAGATTTTTTCCGATATCTTAATAAACGAAGTTGAAGTTTTGCAAGTTAAAGGCGAATTAGCCACAAAAATAAAAGCAAAGGTTGACAAAAACCAGCGTGATTATCTTTTGCGCGAGCAAATGCACGTTATCCGTGAAGAGCTGGGCGATGATGATTCATTTTCTGACGCGGATCAGTTTATGAAAGCGATGGAAGAGCTTTTAGCCGACAAGGAAGTAAAAGATAAAATAAAAAAAGAAATCAAGCGTTTTAAAAGCCTTAACGCCTCAAGCTCCGAAAGCGCGGTTGAGCGGGCTTACATCGAGACAATTTTGGAGCTTCCGTGGAACAAGGTATCGGCTGACAATATCGATTTGGACTATGCCGAAGAAGTCTTAAACCGAGACCATTACGGGTTAAAGCAAGTAAAGGAGCGGATTCTTGAGTTCCTTGCCGTCCGCCTGCTTCATCAGAATGCGGAATCGAGTATGCCGCTAGGCGTACTCGGCGCGGTTGAAAAACTTCCCCTGTGTCAACCTGCGCATCCGACGGAAAGCCCGGTGATATGCCTTGTCGGCCCGCCCGGAACAGGAAAGACCTCCATCGCCCGCAGCATTGCCGAAGCACTTGGGCGCAAATACGTCCGCATTTCCTTAGGCGGTGTCCGTGATGAAGCGGAAATCCGCGGCCACAGGAAAACCTACGTTGGGGCAATGCCCGGCCGGATTGCCGCCGGGCTTAAGCAAGCCGGTGTCGCCAATCCCCTTTTGCTGCTTGACGAAATCGACAAGGTCAGTAATGACTATAAAGGTGATACTTTTTCCGCCCTCCTTGAAGTGCTTGACAGCGAGCAAAATATCCGTTTCCGCGACCATTATGTAGAAATTCCGATTAACCTTGCTCCGGTCATGTTTATTTGCACCGCCAATACAACAACGACAATTCCCCGCCCGCTCCTAGACCGGATGGAAATAATCGAAGTAAATAGTTATACCGCCAATGAAAAATACCATATCGCAAAAGAATTTTTGCTTAAAAAGCAGTTTGACAAAAACGGACTGACATCTTCGATGTTGTCAATTGAAGATGAAACGCTTAAAAAAATAATCTCCGGTTATACTAAAGAAGCAGGGGTCAGGGAGCTTGAGCGGAAAATCCGCCAGATTTGCCGTAAGGCCGCCCGCGAAATCCTTAAAGACAAGCCGCGGATTGAAGATTTTCAAAACGAAGATGAAAAACAGGAAGCAAATTTAAGCTATCCCAATAAGATAGAATATAAGCCAATTATCATTACCTGTGAAAAGCTTGAAGAATACCTAAAAAAGCCCCGCTACAAGCAGGATAAAGCCCGCAAGTTTAACGAGGTGGGCGTGGTCAGGGGCTTGGCATGGACCAGCGTTGGCGGTGATACCTTGGAAATAGAAGTTAATGTCATGCCGGGGAAAGGTGAGGTTGACTTGACTGGTCAAATGGGCGATGTCATGAAAGAATCGGCACGGGCAGCCCTAAGTTATGTCCGCTCGGTTTCCGAACGCTACAAATTATCCGATGAATTATTTCAAAAGCATGACTTCCATATCCATATTCCGGAGGGAGCTGTCCCCAAAGACGGGCCGTCAGCTGGCATTACGATGGCTTGCGCCTTGCTTTCTTCCGTAACCTTGATTCCGGTCCGGGCAGATGTGGCAATGACTGGCGAAGTCACTCTAAGGGGCCGCGTCCTGCCAATTGGCGGGCTTAAAGAAAAACTGCTTGCCGCCAAAATGGCAGATATATTGACTGTCCTAGTACCGCTTGAAAATAAAAAGGACATTAGCGAAATTGACGATGAAATCAAAGAGGGCTTAGACATAAAATATGTTGAAGCAATGGAAGAGGTATTAAAATACGCGCTGGCGGAGCAAGCGTAACCAAGCTGGCGGAGCATTGCGATAGAAAGGCACAGACGAATGATAATAAAAAACGCCGCCCTTGAAACGGTTTGTGGCATAACCAGCAAATTGCCGGACAATGAACTAAATGAGTTTGCCTTTGCCGGAAAAAGTAACGTCGGCAAATCAACCCTGATTAACGGCCTGATGAACCGTAAATCCCTTGCCCGGACCAGTTCTAGCCCCGGCAAAACCCAGACAATCAATTACTACAACATCAACCAGCAATTGTATTTTGTTGACCTGCCCGGATATGGCTATACCAAAGCCAATGTTGAGACGAAAGTAAAATGGGGCAAGATGGTCAATAACTATCTTCATACATCAAAGAAGCTGAAGGCGGTTTTTTTATTAATTGATATCCGCCACAAACCATCGGAAAATGATATCCTGATGTACGAATGGATTGCCAAGAGTGGAAAACCCCCGCTTATTATTGCAACAAAAGCGGATAAAATAAAGCGGAGCCAATTAGATAAGCATATTAAGATGATCCGCGCTACCCTTAACCTTAACAGCGAAACCCCGATTATCCCTTATTCTTCAATGACTAAGCAAGGACGCGAGGAGATTTACAGCATTTTGGAAGAATATATAGATTAAAAGGGGTTTAAACACACCGTTGGCGTGTTTAAGTCCCTTAACGATTCGAATTCCTTATAAAATAAAAAAGGAGCAGCCCATGTCACAAATATGGAAAAATTTGGAAATTTATGTAAAAGCCATCCTTAACCTAATTGTTTTTTGTGCCGTTACGCTGGCGATAATGTTTATCGTGCCGCACCTTTTTATCTATTTCATGCCTTTTGTCCTTGGTGCAGTCATTGCCGCACTTGCTAACCCAATCGTCCGCTTCCTTGAGCGCAAGCTTAAGGTCCGCCGGAAATTCAGCAGCGCCTTAGTCATTATCCTTGTCATTGCCCTTGTCATCACCTTAATTTATCTGATTGGGGCTTTGATTTTTAGGTATGTGATTGATTTTATTGGCGAATGGCCGCTGATGTGGCTGGGCATCCAGAACGAAGTTGCGCAAATGGTGGGTAAGCTTACGATTGCAATTAACCAGCTTCCGGAAGAAATGCGCATTACCATCCTCAATATCCCTGCCAACTTAGGCAATTATTTTGCGGATATGGTCACCGCCGTTAGTGTCCCGACCTTTGAAGCAGTTGGCCGTTTTGCCTCGAATTTGCCGCTAATTATTATTAATGTTGTCATGTTCTTGCTTTCGTCCTACTTTTTTATCGCTGAACGTGATTATTTTGCCAAAATAGGTAAATATGTCCCCCGGACTATCTCAACGAAGTTTGTTTTGATCAGGAATAGTATTAAGCAATCAGTCGGCGGTTATATTATCGCCCAGCTAAAAATTGAAGTTTGGATATACCCGATTATTGCCATCGGTTTTCTAATCTTGAAAGTTGAATATGCCCTTTTGATTGCGATTGGGATTGCTTTTCTAGACTTTCTTCCGATTTTTGGGACCGGCCTGGTCCTGATTCCGTGGGCAATCGTCAAATTGTTTAACGGCGATTATTTTAGTTTTGCGGGCTTATTGATAATCCAAATCGGAAGCCAAATTGTCCGCCAGATTATCCAGCCCAAAATCATGGGTGATACGATTGGCGTCCCCCCGATTCCGACTCTCTTTTTGTTATACGTTGGCTTCCGCTTGGCGGGCATTTTTGGCATGATTATTGCCCTGCCGATCGGGATCATCATCATTAACCTCTATCAAGCCGGAGTCTTTGAAAGCACAAAACGCAGCTTGCGCATTATTGTCGGTGGGCTTAACCGCTTCCGGAAGTTATGATACCAGAGGCCCAAGGTCGTGTATCACCACCAACATCAAATCCCATAAAGGAGCTACATATGCAAAAAACCTACGACCCCAAAGAAATGGAAGACAAACTATATAAAAAATGGATTGAAAAAAACTATTTCCACGCGGAAGCGGACGATTCCCGCCCCCCCTTTACGATTGTGATCCCCCCGCCCAACATCACCGGGCAGCTCCACATGGGACACGCCCTTGACAATACCATCCAAGACATCATTATCCGCTTTAAAAGGATGCAGGGCTTTAACACCTTATGGCAGCCGGGGACTGACCATGCCAGCATTGCCACCGAACTTAAAATCATGGAAAAATTAGCCGCGGAGGGGACAAGCAAAGAAGAGCTTGGCCGCGAAAAATTCCTTGAGCGGGCATGGGCATGGAAAGAAGAATATGGCAGCCGGATTGTTGAGCAGCTTAAAAAATTGGGTTCTTCCTGCGATTGGGAACGCGAAAGATTTACGATGGACGAGGGCCTTAATGAAGCTGTCCTTACTGTTTTTTGCAAAATGTATGAAGAGGGCTTAATCTACCGGGGCAGCCGAATGATCAATTGGTGTCCGGTCTGCAATACATCGATATCCGATGCCGAAGTGGAGCATGAAGAAAAAAAAGCCCAGCTTTGGCATATGAAATACCCCTTGATGGAAAATGACACTAGTGTCAGTTCCACGGAGTTCCTTGCCTTTGTGACCAGCCGTCCGGAAACAATCCTTGGCGATACCGCGCTGGCGGTGAATCCCGATGATGAACGTTACCGTCATCTGGTGGGGCGGAAAGTGATGATTCCGCTGCTTAACCGCATTATCCCGGTCGTGGCTGACCATTATGTAGAAAAAGAATTTGGCACCGGGGTTGTCAAAATCACCCCCGCCCACGACCCTAACGATTTTGAAGTGGCAAAGCGTAATAACTTGCCCCTAATCAATATTTTAAATGATGACGCAACCATTAATGAAAACGGTAGCCCTTTTTGCGGGCTTAGCCGTGAAGCTGCCCGCAAAGCGGTGGTCAAGGATTTTGACGAGCGGGGCTTATTGATTAAGATTGAAGATTATACCCACAATGTTGGAACTCATGATCGCTGTGGGACAACTACCGAGCCAATGGTCAAGCCGCAATGGTTTGTCAGAATGGAAGAATTAATCAAACCTGCGGTAAAGGCGGTTAAAACTGGGGAAATCCGTCTTGTTCCTCCGCGCATGGAAAAAATTTATTATAACTGGACTGATAATATCCGCGACTGGTGCATTAGCCGCCAATTATGGTGGGGACACCGGATTCCGGCTTATTATTGCGGGGATTGCCAAGAAATCACGGTCAGCAAAACCGAAACGGCTATTTGCCCGAAATGCGGGGGTAAAAACCTGGCCCAAGACCCTGATACCCTTGATACTTGGTTTTCCTCGGCGTTATGGCCTTTTTCCACCTTAGGCTGGCCTAAAGAAACCGAAGACCTTAAATATTTTTACCCAACCAGTGTTTTGGTGACAGCTTACGACATCATTTTTTTCTGGGTCATCCGGATGATCTTTTCCGGTTATGCCCATATGGGCAAAAAACCCTTTGATACCGTCCTTGTCCATGGCTTGATTCGTGATTCTAAGGGACAGAAGATGTCCAAATCGCTGGGTAATGGCGTTGATCCGCTTGACATTATGGAGCAGTATGGGGCTGACGCCCTCCGTTTTGCCCTCTTATTTGGCAACTCAATCGAAAATGATATGCGCTTCCATCTTGAAAAAGTGGAA
>WRLH01000010.1 GCA_009777715.1 Lachnospiraceae bacterium | reverse complement strand
CTGCCACGCGCTAGGATATTTTTATGCTATTCGCGCTAAGACTATTACACAGACAGATTTCGCGCTTATGTAAAGTAAGTAAGGAAGAAAATGTTTCTCGCAGTTGCCTTGCCCGCCTTCTACCCATATGAACACTTATATTTTACACCCATTAGGGCACAGCAACGCAGAGAGCATTTTCTGACTTACGAAGTAAGCCAAACTTACGAAGTAAGCCAAACTTACGAAGTAAGCCAAACTTACGCATTAAGCCAAACTTACGCGTTAAGCCAAACTTACGCATTAAACCATACCAAAAGGAGGCCACATGATTAACCTAGAAGAACTACAGAAAAAAGCCGAAGTCCTCATTGAGGCACTTCCATATATCCGCAAATTCAACCGCAAAATCATTGTCGTAAAATACGGCGGAAGCGCAATGGAAAATGAAGAGCTTAAGAAAAGCGTCATCCAAGACGTTACCCTTTTAAAGCTGGTCGGATTCAAACCAATCATTGTCCATGGCGGCGGCAAAGAAATCAACAGCTGGGTCGCAAAAGTTGGCAAAGAATCAGATTTTGTGAAAGGATTGCGCATAACCGACAAAGAGACGATGGAAATAGTCGAAATGGTCTTGGGCAAGGTTAATAAATCACTTGTTAATCTAGTACAGGAGCTTGGGGTAAATGCAATCGGGATAAGCGGAAAAGACGGCGGCCTGCTAAAAGTGGAAAAAAAGCTTGCTGACGGCGCAGATATCGGTTTTGTTGGCGAGATAAAAAAAGTTACGCCCCAGATCCTTAATGATTTGATTGAAAAGGATTTTCTGCCCATCGTTGCCCCAATTGGATTTGATGAAAATTTTGATACCTACAATATCAATGCTGATGATGCGGCCTGTGCAATTGCAAAAGCAGTAAATGCGGATAAACTCGTTTTCCTGACTGACGTTGAGGGCTTGTACAGGGATTTTAATGATAAAAAATCATTCATTTCCCGTATCAACGCCTCGGAGGCGGACAGCCTTATTAAAAATGACAATATCGGCGGCGGAATGCTTCCTAAGCTTGCTAATTGCATTGACGCAATCCGCGGAACTTTAGTCGGGCGTGTCCATATCATTAATGGCAGGATTCCCCATTGCCTGCTGCTTGAAATTTTCACAAAAGAGGGGATTGGCACCGCAATTACCAGAGATGAAGAAATTAGTTAAAGATTTGCCCAAAAGAAAGGAAAATCATATGCAAGAACATATTAATCAAGCCAACCAAAGCCTGCTCCACGTCTATAACCGTTTCCCGGTCATCTGGGAAAGGGGCGACGGCTGTTATCTTTATGATGTAAACGGCAAAAAATACCTTGACTTTGCCGCGGGGATTGCGGTTTTTGCTTTAGGCTACAACAATTCCTACTATAACAATGCCTTGAAAGCGCAGATTGACAAAATCATCCATACCTCAAATAATTATTACAGCCACCCGGCCAACTTGGCAGCAAAACGCCTGACCGCCCTTACCGGCTTGGAGCGGGTTTTCTTTACTAACAGCGGCACGGAAGCGGTTGAAGGCGCAATAAAGGCCGCAAGGAAGTATGCCTACTTAAAAGATGGGCATTCCCGGCATGAGATAATTGCGATGAACCGTTCTTTCCATGGCAGGACGATGGGGGCTTTGTCCGTGACCGGAACGGAAAGCTACCGGACTCCCTTTGAACCCTTGATTGGCTTAATAAAATTCGCTGACCTTAACGATTTTGCATCAGTCCTTAGCTTGGTAAGCAAAGATACCTGTGCGATTATCTTGGAAACGGTCCAGGCCGAGGGCGGCATTTATCCGGCCGAGCAAGAGTTCCTAAAAAAAATCCGCGCCTTATGCGATGAAAAAGATATCCTGTTAATCCTTGATGAAATCCAATGCGGCGTAGGCCGGACAGGGACAATGTTTGCTTACGAGCAATATGGAATCAAGCCGGATATTCTGACCTGCGCAAAAGCTTTGGGCGGCGGTTTCCCGGTGGGGGCATTCCTGCTTTCGGAGCGTGTTGCCGCCAACTCGTTAAAACCCGGCGACCACGGCTCGACCTATGGGGGCAATCCGCTGGGGGCGGCAGCAATAAATGCAGTTCTTGATTTATTTGCCGAAAATAATGTTATTGACCAAGTCAGACAATCTGCGTTATACTTAGAACAAAATCTTGACAGCCTTGCCGCCGAAAATGACACTATTGTCAGTCGCCGGGGAATGGGGCTTTTACAAGGTTTGGAATGCCGTGGGCCGGTTGGGGAAATAATTTTAAGAGCCCTTGATAAAGGTTTGGTCTTAATTAATGCCGGGCCTAATGTGATCCGCTTTGTCCCCCCCTTGATAATCAGCAAAGCGCAGATTGATGAAATGATGGCGATTCTTAAAAGCGTCATCTAATGGCAAAATATAAACAAACGGAGTTTTAATGAAATTCAGAAAAAGACTTTTGGCGGTGCTTATCCTTGCCGGAATCGCAGCCTTGGTGCTTAATTTGGCTATCCGCGAAGCAAATATGTTAAATGCGCTTCATGCGGAAGAAAACGGCGAGGCCCAAATCGCAAGGAATACCTTGGTGATATGGTATACGGATGCTGATTTTTCGGAATATATTCAAAGCGCGGCGGTATCTTTTTCCGAACGGCCGGAAAACCAGCACGTCCGGATTATGCCAGTCCTTGCCGGTGCTTTAGAATATCTGGAGAATATTAACCGGGCTTCAATCGATTTTGAGGGCCCCGACCTTTTTATTATCGGGCATGACAATCTCGAAAAAGCTTATCTTGCCGGGCTGGCTGACATAATCGATAACGATTATTTTTTAGCTTTAAAAGCGGACTATCCCAAGGTTGGCCTTAACGCGGTTACCTACAAAAACAAGGTCTTGGCATACCCTTTTTATTTTGAGACTAGCGCCTTTTTATATAACCGCACTCATTTAGAAAATATGGTCAAAGCAAAAATTTTGTCTGATGCCGATGAGGCGGCGGCCGAACAGGCAATGCTTGATTTGGAAACACATGGGCCGGAAGAAGAAATAATGGAAGTCCCGGCTTATATGGAAGAAGTTTTGCGCCTGCAAAATGATTTGGTCTATATTGAAAATCAAGTTGCCTTAATAAAGCCGAAAACCTTTGAGGACCTAAAAGTTTTCGCCAATGACTATGATGCCCCGGCTACGGTTGAGGGGCTGCTGAAATGGGATGTAAATGATATTTTTTACAATTACTTTTTCATTGGCAATGCAATCAGTGTCGGCGGTGATTCGGGTGATGATATTGAAATGATTGATATCTACAATCCGGAAGCGATTAGAAGCATGAGAATGTACCAAAACCTCAGCCAGTTTTTTGCAATTGAGGCAAAAGAAGCAAAGTATAGCCGGATTATTGATGAGTTTATCGAGGGCAAGCTGGTTTTTACCGTGGCGACAACTGATGTCGTTGCAAAGCTTGAGGAAGCGATTAGGAATGATAATTTCCCTTATGAATATGGAATTTTGCGGACTCCGGATATCGATGAAAATACCCCGACCCGCCCATTATCAATGGTAAACAGCATTGTCATCAACGGCTATTCAGTCAATAAAGAAGATGCGAATCGTTTTGCGGCTTATCTTTCCGGAGAATTTGCCGAAAACCTTTATCAGCGGACAGGAAAGATTCCTGCCCTTTCTAACGTGACTCCCGACAATGAACATCTTTTTGTTTTTTATGAGGAATTTACTGATTCAGTCCCTTTGCCGAAAATGATTGAAACGAGCAATTTTTGGATTCAGCTGCAAATCACTTTTGCCCGGATTTGGCAAGGGGAAAACGCGAACGAGCAGCTAAAGCGGCTCTATGAGCAAATAATGTCACAGGTGACAGGAGCGTCTTTTTTGGCAGAAACTATTGCCGAAGATATCGAAATCATTGAAATTGAATATCTTGATGAAGAAGAGCTTATTAGGGAAGCAATGTTTGATTAGAATAAGCCAGTAAAAAAATGGCAATACTTGAAACAGTTCCCAAGGAATAATGCTAAGCGATTAAGCCTTGAAATCTTGCGTTTAGTCGGTGGCGTAATTTGCAATTTCTGGAACTGTTTGTGAACTGTTTGTGGAGGTATTGTCATGTTAGGCTTTTTAATTGCTCTATTATCTGGTGCTTTAATGAGCGTCCAAGGTGTTTTTAATACTCAGGTGACAAAATCATCTAGCATTTGGGTCACTAGCGCATTTGTTCAATTTACCGCCTTGATTGTCTGCCTTTTTGCGTGGGTGATGACTGACCGTTCGTCATTTGGCGCATTAACAAAGGTCGAGCCAAGATATATGCTCCTTGGCGGAGCGATAGGGGCATTTATTACGATTACCGTTATCCGGAGCATGGAAATGCTAGGGCCGGCCCGGGCGGTTTTGTTCATTGTCATTTGTCAGATTGCGGTTGCTTATCTGATTGAAATGCTGGGCTTATTCGGCGTGGAAAGGCAAGCATTTGAATGGCGCAAGATTATCGGAATCGCGGTTTCGATTGCGGGCTTGATTATTTTCAAATATAAATAATTCCCTCTTGTCAAGCTTGTTTTTTTACTTTACAATAATCTATAAGGGTGTTTCCTTTTTGCTAAGCGGAAAGGGAAAAATGAACATAAAACTTAATATAATTCTACTTCTATTTTGCTGTGCCATCTGTTTGTCTGCCTGTAATGCGAGCAAATATGAGATTGACTTGCTTTCCGGCCAAGATATATCCGATGAAGAACAAGACGGATTGGCAGAACCTGCTCTGGCCATCCCCGAAGCAGAACCAGATTTATCCTGCTTTGTCCATATTTGCGGTGCGGTTGTGAATCCGGGAGTTTATGAGATAGCCAGCGGCAGCCGGATATTTGAAGTCCTTAGCCTTGCCGGGGGCTTTACCGATGACGCGGCGGCCGATGCAGTCAATCTGGCGATGGAGGCAATTGACGGAAGCAAAATCCAAATACCAACAAAGGAAGAAATGGCGGAGAAAATGGCTGCTTTTGAAGCTGATTTTCATGATTTACAAGCGAATTTCTGGATTAGCGAAAAAGATGGTTATCTTGAAGCTGGAGCTAGCCCGTCATTGACTGACTTGGTCAATATCAATACCGCCCCTTACGACATCTTAATGACCTTGCCGGGGATTGGCAAAGCAAAAGCAGAAAGCATTATTTCATACCGTGAAGAAAAAGGCAAATTTGCTGTTATCGAAGACATCATGAAAATAACTGGCATTAAAGACGCGGTATTTAGCCGGATAAAAGATAAAATTTGTGTGGATTAAAATTGAAAGGGCTGGGTTTCAAAGTGGCGAAAAGGGTTTTGGTAGTTGATGACGAAAAGTTAATCGTAAAAGGCATCCGTTTCAGCCTTGAGCAGGACGGAATGGAGGTTGATTGTGCTTATGACGGCGAAGAGGCATTAAAGCTGGCAAAAGATAATACATACGATGCAATCCTTTTGGATATTATGCTCCCAAAGATTAATGGCTTTGAGGTTTGCCAGCAGATTCGCGATTTTTCCAGCGTCCCGATTGTAATGCTGACCGCAAAGGGTGATGACATGGACAAGATTTTGGGACTTGAGTATGGTGCTGACGACTATATCACCAAGCCATTTAACATTCTCGAAGTCAAAGCCCGGCTTAAGGCCATCATGAGAAGGATGGCGCCAAAGGGAAAAGAAGCAAAGAATTTGTCAATTATCGAAAATGGCGATGTCCGCCTTGACCCGGAAAGCCGCCGGACATATATAAAAGAAAAAGAAACAAACCTAACCGCCAAAGAGTTCGAAGTCTTAGAGCTTCTTATCCTTAATCCGAACAAAGTTTATAGCCGCGAGAATCTGCTTAAAATAATTTGGGGTTCTGATTATCCCGGTGATGTCCGGACGGTTGACGTCCATGTCCGGCGGCTTCGTGAAAAAATCGAAGAAAACCCAAGTGACCCCCGCTATGTCAGGACAAAATGGGGCGTTGGGTACTACTTTGCTTAACAGCTATATATAGATTAATAGATGGAATTAATATGCGGGAAGCATCAAAAAAAATACTATTACGTTTCAAGTGGTTAAGGAGCTTACGCGCCCGTCTATTTGTGATTATTTTCTTGATTGGATTTATCCCCAGTGCCATTATGCGGTATGCGACAATCGCAAGCTATGAAGACCGCGGGATAGATGTCCGCCGTTCCGATGTCCAAAACCAGCTAAAAATTATCGCCGACCATCTGATTAAGTATAATTATCTGCTTGACAGCTCTTCGGAAATAGTAAACGCCGAGCTTAACCAAATGGCAAACCTTTATGACGGGCGAATCTTAGTCATTAATGGCGCGTTGCGGGTAATCAAAGATACTTACAATCTGATTGAGGGAAAATCAATTGTTTCCGAGCAAGTAATCAGGGGCCTTAGGGGGGCGAATCTTTCAAATTATGACCAGGCTAACCGCTATATCGAAATAGTCACCCCGATTATTGAAACCGTAAGCGCCCTAAACGCAAGCCCTGAGATTCCGGAGGGGACAGAAATAATCCACGGCGTGATTCTGACGAGCGTTTCTAGTGACTCTATTAATACAACCCGCGAAATTCTTGCGCGAAAATCTGCTATCGTTGAAACAATATTATTTTTCCTGTTAATTGCGATTGCCATAATTGGCGCAAACATCTTGGTTATCCCTTTTGACCGGGTCACAAGGGCAATCAGCCAAGTAAAAGAAGGTTTATTTGATGAGCCGATTACCGTTACCGATTACACGGAGACGGAGCATATTCTTGACGCTTTTAACCAATTGCTGAAACGAATGAAAGTAATTGACGATTCACGTAATGAATTTGTTTCGAATGTTTCGCACGAGCTTAAAACGCCAATTACATCAATGAAAGTTTTGGCAGATTCGCTGATTACCCAAAATGATGTTCCGGTCGAGATATACCATGAGTTTTTGGTTGATATTGCCGCCGAGATTGAACGCGAGGACAAAATAATCAATGACCTGCTTACGTTAGTCAAAATGGACAAGTCAGCAGCATTACTAAATATCGGAATCGTTGACATCAATGCCTTAACGGAAATCGTTTTAAAACGCCTCCGGCCAATTGCCCGCAAAAAAGATATTGAATTAGTATTAGAAAGCACCAGGGAAGTAATCGCCGTTGCCGACGAGGTGAAAATTTCCTTGATTCTGACCAACTTGATTGAGAATGCGATAAAATACAATAAAGAGCAGGGCACGGTGACGGTGACAATTAATGCGGATCATCAGTTTTTTACGATTGAAGTTAAAGATACAGGCAACGGAATCCCAGAAGATACAGTTGACCGCATTTTTGAGCGGTTTTACCGGGTTGACAAATCACACTCAAGGGAGATTGCCGGGACTGGCCTTGGCCTTGCGATTACGAAAAATGCCGTCATGCTTCATATGGGGACAATCAACGTCGCAAGCACCCTCGGCGAGGGAACAATATTTACGGTCAAAATACCGCTAAATTATATTACAAAGTAAAGGACGGATATGAAAAGTAAAGTCAAAAGACTAAAAACATTTAAAATATTTACCCCAATCATGTGTCTTTTAGTTTTATTTGCTGTTCCGGCTTGTTCCGGAAATAATGATGGCCATGCCAATAGCTTTTTTATTTATTATATAAATAATGAAGAAACAGGCATTCTTGCCCGCGAATACCGGACTGAAAGTGATGATATTGCAATGCAGGTCGCAGAGCTTATTTTCCTGCTGGGGACAATTTCGGAAAAGCTTGAATATAAAAGCCCTTTGGCGGGAGCATTTTTACTGCTGGATTACGAGATTGCCAATGGGAGAATCACCTTGGATTTTAATGACCACTATAATAACCAGCCGATTATTACAGAAATTTTGGTCAGGGCTTCGATTGTCCGGACTTTAAGCCAAGTAAATGGAATCGACAATATTATTATGACGATTCGCGGCGAGCCGCTTATTGACGGGACTGGCAATATCGTTGGCCCGATGAATGCCGATATGTTTATCGCGAATGTCGGGAATGAGCTTAATGCTTATGCAAGGACCAATTTGCGCCTTTATTTTGCTGATGAAAATGGCGAAAGCTTAAAAGCCGTGAACCGAAATGATGTCGTCTACCATAGCAATACTGCGATTGAGAAATTGGTCATGGAAACCTTGATTGGCGGCCCGGAAGAGACGGAAAATTATTGGGCCACGATAAACCCGGCCACCCGGCTTTTGGGTGTTACGACCACGGACGGCACTTGTTATGTAAACCTTGATGAAAATTTTCTTCAGCAACTGCCCGGAATAAATGGCGAAATGGTGATTTTTTCGATAACCAATTCTTTGGTCGAGCTGCCAAATATCAACCGTGTCCGGATTTCAATTAATGGTGAAACAATGGTTATCTTCGAAACAATGAATCTGGCAACAGTCTTTGAACGGAATCTGGATATTGTGGATTAGCACATCCCTTGGCTCATCTCAATAATCAAATCTAGCAATCTAGGAGTATTTCTTGCGTAGAATCTTAGCTTTTATCTGTGTTATCTTTGTTTTCGTTTGCTTTATTGTCCTGCAAACCATCAAAATTCCGCCCCCAGATTTTTCCGCGTGGGAATGGGAAGAAATTAGCGTGATTGGAAAAGTAGTAAATAAAGAATTACGCACTTTGGAGCGGGGTGAAATATTGCTGGTTACAATCCAGCCCCTTGGCCATGCCGAAGCGCAAAATAAGGCGTTTAAAGCAGATGGCAAAATCATCTGTTACGTAAATGACCTAAAAAATGAACCGATGATGGGCAGCGTTGTTAAAATGACGGGCAGGCTTAAGGCATTTGACCGGGCCACCAATCCCGGCCAGTTTGGGGCGGAGGAGTTTTATCAAATTTTAAAAACCGATTTCCGTCTTTATAATGCTGAAATTATCGCCGCGGCAAAAAAATATAGCCAGTACCATGAAGCTCTTTATCGGCTTAAAAAAGTTTTTGCCAAAATACTTGATGATTCTTTTTCGGAAGTTAATGCCGGAACAATGAGGGCAATGCTGTTAGGCGAAAGAAGCCAGACCGATGCCGAATTAAAAGCCTTATTTCAGCGAAATGGAATCATCCACATCTTGACGATTTCCGGCTTGCATATCTCAATTATCGGGGTGGGATTCTATAAATTAATCCGCCGGATTGCCGTGCCAATCTTTCTGGCGGCCCCGCTGGCAATCGCCTTGATGGTAAGCTATGGAATTATGACTAATATGAGTGCTTCATCGTTTCGCGCCATCATGATGTTTGCGCTTAGGATGGCGGCCGGGGTCCTAAAGCGGTCTTATGATTTATTGACCGCCCTTGCAATCGCGGCGGTCCTGCTTTTAATCGAACAGCCCCTATATCTTTATCACAGCGGTTTCCTTTTTTCCTTTCTGGCGGTGCTTGCAATCGGATTATTTGTCCCGGTGATGAAATATAAAAAAATAGAACCAAAACCGCCTGACGGGAAAAAGCCAGCCCGCTTTGGCCCATATAATGAGCGTTTAAAAGTGAAGTATTTCCGCAAATATCCCGGCTTAAGGCGGATATCGCCGCTTGCCAAATTAAAGGACGCTTTTCTTACCTGTGTGATGATTTCGGTGGTCACTTTGCCAGTTTATTTTATTTTTTACTATGAATTTCCGCTGTTTTCAATTGTTTTGAACATTATTATCATTCCCCCGATGACTTTTGTTGTGACAGGTGGTATAATAGTAATGACCATGGGAATATTATCCGTACCAGCCGCAGGTATTATGGCAATTATTCCGGGTTTGATCCTTGATTTTTATGAATTGGCTTGCACCTTTTTTGATAATCTGGCTTATAACAGCCTAATCGTTGGTAAGCCAGAGAGCTGGCAGGTCGTTGTTTACGGTTTGGCTTTGCTATTTATTGTTTTTGCCCACAAAATGCTAAAGCCGGGCTTCCGCTTTTTGATATTATTGCTGGCGATTTTAGTTTTGCTATACCGGGCTCCCGATGGCCTTACGATTACTTTCCTTGATGTCGGCCAGGGCGAGGCAATTTTCATCGCCACCCCGGACCGCCGCTACTACCTAATCGATGGCGGCTCAAATACCGTGGATAGCGTTGGCGATTACCGGATTTTGCCATTCTTAAAATCCCAAGGGGTAAGCCGCCTTGATGGCTGGTTTATCACCCACCCGCATTCGGACCATTATTCCGCGTTTCCCGAATTGGCAGCAAAAATGGATTATGGCGGGATAAAAATAAACAGCTTGATTTTGCCTGATATCGCAGCTGACGCTAAGGATGATGAATTTAAGAACCTTGAAAATATTGCCCAGGCAGCAGGAATCAAAACGGTTTATATCGGGCGGGGGCAAAGCATTATTGCGGATAAAAAAGAAAGGATAAAGTTTTATTGCCTGAATCCAGTTGCTCCTAAAGCTTTGCCCAACTCATCGGCAAATGAATATTCATTATCAAATGAATTTTCAACCGTCTTGCTGCTTAACTATGGCGAGTTTTCCTTGCTTCTGACCGGGGACGTTGAGGGGAAAGGCGAACGGGAGATGGAAAAGCACATCGCGGATCAAAACTTGGCGGCGGGCCTGACAATGCTAAATGTCGCCCATCACGGTTCGCGAAACTCAACTAGTAAGGAGTTCCTTGAATTAACTAAGCCCAAATACGCGATTATTTCAGCCGGGTATTTAAACTCTTACGGCCACCCGCACCGGGACTTGATGGAGCGTCTGGCGGAGATTGGCGCGATGGTTTACATAACATATGAAAGCGGGGCAATTACAGTAAAGACAAATGGGGCAAAAATGAGGATTGAGGAGTTTATGGATTAATGCGATGAATAACAGTTATTAATAAAATTTCCGCGAATATAATTTTACTAGTAGCGTGAAAAATAAAAATGCAGGAAAAAATTCTTTTTTAAGAAGGGAGAACAGTTATGTCAGATAAGGTAAAAAACTGCGACAACACAGCAATCGAGAACAATCAAGTAGTAATCATGGGTGAAATTCTAGGTGACTTTGAATTTAGCCATGAAATTTTCGGCGAGGGATTTTATATGGTCGAAGTCAGGGTCGAACGCCTTAGCGATTCAAATGATATCATTCCTTTAATGGTATCGGAACGCTTAGTTAACGTAGACCAGGACTTTAAAGGGCAATATATCGTCGTCTCCGGCCAATTCCGTTCTTACAACCGTCATGAAGAAAGAAGGAATAAATTAGTTTTAAGTGTTTTTGCCCGTGAAATCGATTTCATTGATGGCATTGAGGAAAATACGCAAACTAATCAGATTTACCTTGACGGTTATATTTGTAAGGAGCCGATTTATCGGAAAACACCGCTTGGGCGCGAAATCGCCGACTTGTTGCTTGCGGTCAACCGTCCCTATGGGAAATCCGATTACATACCCTGTATCTGCTGGGGGCGTAATGCCCGCTATGCCAGCGGGTTCATTGTCGGGGAGCGTTGTGCCATCTGGGGCCGCATCCAGAGCCGCGAGTACATGAAAAAAATCGCGGAAGACCAAGTTAATAAGCGGGTTGCTTATGAAGTTTCAGTAAGCAAGCTGGAGCTATTGGAGGATTAGGTTCTTTTATTAAAATTCCATAACTAAAATGACCGTTATCTTGGCGAACGCAAAATTAGCTGGATAGCGGTTTTTTTAGGAAAGTTCTCTTGAAAAAATCTCTTTTAAGTGGTAGACTTTATAAGTCGAGTCAATTTTAGCAATGGAGAAATTTAATGGGATATACTGAATTTAGTTCAAAACCGGATCTAGCGAAAATCCAAGGTGATATTTTAAGCTTCTGGAAAGATCAGGAGATTTTTGAAAAATCATTACAGAAAAGCAAAGGGGAAGTTATTTTTTATGACGGCCCGCCGTTCCCGACCGGGAAGCCTCATCATGGGACGGTGCTTGTTTCGTTCATTAAAGACATGATTGCCCGTTATCACACAATGCAGGGATTTTCTGTCCCCCGCGTGTGGGGCTGGGATTGCCATGGCCTGCCGATTGAAAACCAAGCCGAAAAGAAACTAGGCGTAACTGATAAAAGTGAAATTGAAAAGTCAATCGGCATTGGCTTATTTAATGACACGTGCCATGAAATTGTTGCCGGAAATGATGATGCGTGGCGGGCTTATGTTGAGCAGATGGCACGTTGGGTTGATTATGACGGTGCTTACAAAACAATGAATGTAACCTTTATGGAAAGTGTGATGTGGGCATTCAAGCAATGTTATGAAAAGGGGCTGATTTACCGCGATTACCGCGTTGCGCCTTATTGCTGCCAATGTGAAACTTCATTGTCAATTTCTGATACCCGCGAGTCTGATTCGACCCGCCCGCGCCAGGACCGCTGGGTTGTTGCCCAGTTTAAAAGTGAGCTTGAAATAGATGGAATGCCTGTTTACTTTGTGGCATGGACGACAACGCCGTGGACTTTGCCGTCCAATATGGCGTTAGCTTTAGGGAGCGAGATTGATTATGCCTATGTCCGCTTACAGGACAGGGTAATAATTGCCTGTGAAAGCACTTTGCACAATTTCCCCAAGATTTTCGGTGAAAAGCCGGACATCATCAAAAGATCTAAAGGCAAGGAACTGGCCGGGCAACGTTACAGCCCTTTATTTCCATATTTTTCCAATAAAAAAGCGGACGGTGCGTTTACAATTATTGAAGCTGATTTTATTGATTCAAATGAGGGGCTGGGGATTGTCCATATTGCGCCAGCGTTTGGCGAAGATGACTATTGGGCTTGTAAAAAGGCTCTAATCCCTTTAGTTAACCCTGTTGATTCTAAAGGCAGGTTCATGGAGACGGTAAGTGACTTTTTTAGCGAGGAAAATCCCAAAACAGTCATTGAATGGAACTCTGATATTATCCGCTTCATGTATGCAAACCAGCTTGCCTTAGATGATGGGACGATTGAACACAATTACCCCCATTGCTGGCGTTGCCGCAATCCGCTTATTTATAAAGCCCTTGATGCTTGGTATTTTAGCATTGAAAGCATAAAAGACCGTCTATTAGCTTTAAATGAAGAAATTAACTGGGTCCCGGAAGCGGTTAAGCATGGAAGATTTGGCAAATGGCTAGAGAATGCCCGCGACTGGAATATTTCCCGCAATCGGTATTGGAGTACGCCAATGCCAGTTTGGGAGTGTGAAGCTTGCCATAACCGCACCGTTTTGGGGAGCATTGAAGAAATTTATGAGAAAAGCGGGGTAAAACTTACTAACCTGCACCGCCAATACATGGATGAGGTGGCCTTTGCCTGTGATTGCGGGGGGACAATGCGCAGAATACCGGAAGTGCTTGACTGCTGGTTTGAAAGCGGTTCAGTTCCTTTTGCCCAAAAACACTATCCTTTTGAAAATAAGGAATGGTTTGAAAGCCATTTCCCTAGTGATTTTATTGTTGAGTATACAGGGCAAATCCGGTGCTGGTTCTATTATCTCCATGTCCTTTCAACAGCTTTGTTTGATAAGCCCGCTTTCAAGAACTGCCTTGTCCATGGGACGGTTTTGGCAAAAGACGGCAAAAAGCTGTCCAAGTCATCCCAGAATTATACTGACCCGATGGAGCTTATGCAGACATACGGCACAGATTCTTTCCGCTTGTATATGTACCAGACAAATGCAATGCTGGTTGGTGACTTGCTTTTTGATGAAACAGGCCTAAAAGATGCCTTACAGCAAATTATCCTGCCATTTTGGAATGCGCATAATTTCTTTACTTCATATGCCAATATTGACGGGTATCATAATAATAATGCAGCCGCCCCCCAATCAGACAATCTGCTTGACCATTGGGTACTGGCAAAGCTTTATGAAACAGGTGAACGCATAACCGGGCAGATGGATAACTACCAGATTAATCGATATGTCGAAAATATTACGTCAATGCTTGACGGCTTGACGAATTGGTATATCCGCCGTTCAAGACGGCGTTTTTGGGGAGTCGGCTTGACAGAAGACAAAAAAAGCGCCTATGACACGCTTTATTACACGCTGGTAGCCATTAGCAAGCTGCTAGCCCCGGTTGCGCCGATTATTTCAGAAAGCATATACAAGAATTTGACCGCTGACGCTTCAGTCCATCTTACCTCATGGCCGGAGATACCGCAAGAGTTTTGCAATCCGGGCTTATTAGCTCGCATGGAGATGGTCCAAAACATTGTTTACCTTGCAAGGTCAGTCAGGAACAAAAACCAAGTCAAGAACCGGCAGCCCCTTAAGTCGGTGCATATCGCGGTTTCCGGGAAGAATCTGGCTGAAATGGTGGCTGACTTTAAAAACGTCATCGCCGAAGAGCTTAATGTAAAAGAAGTTAATTTTGTTGATGATGTCAGCGAAATTGCCGATATCAAATATTTTCCCAATTTTGAAGTAATCCGCTCGAAATATCCGAAGCAGATGGCAAATATTATTAAGGCAGTCAAAGCCGGAGCGTTTGAATCAAGTGACAGCTTTGTAAAAATTTCAATTGATGCAAAGGTTGAAAGCTTTGACCCCGATGTGGTTTATGCTGACTACCAAGCAAAAGATGGCCTTTATATCGCCAGCGATAATGGGCTTGTTGTTTCCCTTGACCTTACCATCACCAAAGAATTAAAGGAAGAGGGCATTGCAAGGGAAATCGTCCGCAATATCCAAGACGCAAGGAAGCAAGCGGGATATGAAATCATGGACCGGATTATTGTTTCGCTTGACGGCTTCGCCCCGGCAGCCTGGGGTGATTATATCGCTTCGGAGACGCTTGCGCAGTTTGGAACAGTTGAAACCCCGGATATTTCCATTACCCTTACTGATGACGGCGAGAAAGACATCATCATCAAAATCAAAGCAGTTGACAAGGCATGAATCTAATGCTATACTTTACGATAACAACATATATTATAGATAGAGGTTGCGTTATTCATAATTAGCTTGCTTCCAAAAGTTGTGTCGGGCACAATGTTCCGGGAAGAAGCGAAAGGGTCTAACGCCGAAAGGATATAATCCGTGCATATCCTTGGGCATCCAGTTAAGAGCTGGCTGACTGTCATCAGATTGATGGGGCGCTATCGAATAGGTTACTATGTGAACTATTATGCCGGCCGCCCATGGCCGGTTTTTTTTGTCACAGACTTACCCATCATGAAACGAGAGTGCGATTCAAAAGACCGACCCTTGAGATATGTCGTTATGTAACGCAACGTTTCTCTCGGAGCGGGAGCGTGTCGGACGTTGAGTCGCAACTCTCGTAAATTGAGATGAAAATTGAAATTAGAGGAGGAAAAAAATGGCTATTTTTAAAGGAGCAGGTGTTGCAATCGTAACACCATTTAATCAAGATTTCAGCGTAAACTATGAAAAACTCGCCGAACTAATCGAGTTCCAGATTGACGGCGGGACTGACGCAATCATTATTTGCGGCACGACCGGGGAAGCTTCGACCTTGTCCCATGAAGAACATATCGAAGTAATCCGTTATGCGGTAAAAACCGTTGCCGGGCGGATTCCGGTGGTTGCCGGAACAGGAAGCAATTGCACTGACACGGCAATTTACTTGTCAAGAGAAGCGGAAAAAGCCGGAGCTGACGCGCTTTTAGTGGTGTCGCCGTACTATAACAAAACCACCCAAAAAGGCCTTTACGAACACTTCAAAATGATTGCCGAAAGCGTCAGCATTCCCATCATCCTTTACAATGTCCCAAGCCGGACCGGCGTTAATATCTTGCCGGAGACGGTGGTCAGCTTGGCAAATGATGTCCCCAATATTGTCGCGGTCAAAGAGGCGAGCGGCAATATAACCCAGATTACCCAGCTAATGCACTTGGCAAAAGGAAATATTGACTTATATTCCGGCAACGATGACCATATCGTGCCGCTTCTGGCCTTAGGCGCGGTTGGCGTTATCTCCGTCCTGTCGAATATTGCCCCGCAAAAAGTCCATGATATGTGCCAAAAATATTTTGATGGTGACACCGCCGGAAGCGCAAAAATGCAGCTTGACGCGATACCAATCTGGGACGCTTTATTTTGTGAGGTAAGCCCAATCCCAGTCAAAAAAGCCTTGGAATTAATGGGAAAAGAGTGCGGAACCCTTCGCCGCCCCTTGCTTTTAATGGAAGAAAAGAACGTTTTAAAGCTAGAGAAAGCAATGCGCGATTACGGCATACTATGAGGAGATACAAGGAAAAATGATTAATATTATTATGAACGGCTGTAATGGCAAGATGGGACAAACCATCGTTAATTTGCTGGCTTTAGATGAAAAAATAAAAATAGCCGCCGGAATTGATGCCTTTGATGAGGGAAAAAACTCTTTCCCGGTTTTTGAAAAGATAAATGATTGTGATGTCTTTGCCGATGTCATTATTGATTTTAGCACTGCTTCCGCCTGTGATTTATTGCTTGATTATTGTGTTGCGAAGCAGATTCCCTGTGTTTTTTGTACCACGGGCCTAAGCAAAGAACAGCTGGATAAATTAAACGAGGCAGCAGGAAAAGTCGCAATCCTCAAATCCGCCAATATGTCACTTGGGATCAATTTGCTGCTTAAGATGTTAAAAGAGGCAGCCAATATTTTAGCTCCGGCCGGATTCGATATTGAAATTGCCGAGAAGCACCACAACCAAAAAGTTGACGCTCCCAGCGGGACAGCTTTAGCTCTTGGGGACGCGCTTAATGAAGACTTAAATTATGACTATGTCTTTGACCGCAGCCAGAAGATAAGGAAAAAAGAGGAAATTGGCTTTTCTGTCGTTCGCGGCGGCAATATTGTCGGTGAACATGACATCATTTTCGCCGGAACTGACGAGATTGTCACTTTTTCCCATACTGCTTATTCACGCGCCGTTTTTGCCAAAGGTGCGATTGAAGCCGCCAAGTTTCTGGCCGGAAAGCCAGCAGGATTATATTCAATGGCTGATGTGATCGGATAATATAAATATAAATGCGGGGAAATGACACTTGTGTCACTTCCCCGCAAAGTTGTAGGCTGCTTTATATTCAATTTTACAGAGGTCAATTTTCAGTTTTAACTAGTAACCAGCAGCTTTTTGCGTATTGTTGTTCATGCCAGTATTATTAACGCCAGTCCGGCTTGTTCCGGTATTACCATTAACGCCCGTCCGGTTTGTTCCGGTATTACTGTTCATGCCAGTGTTGTTATACTCTCTGGTATTGGCGCCATTATTATTGACGCCAGTATTATTAGTAACACCCCTGTTTAGCGTGTCAGAGTTTCCGCCGACAACGTTTCTGGTAATGTTCCTTACTCCGGTCGTAACACCGTCAACTACGTCGCCGACAGCATCGCCTGCGTTTTCCAAAATAGAACCGTCATTGCCGTTGACCCGGTCATTCATACGGTTGTCAGTCCCGGCATTATTGCCGTTTAAATTGTTTACGTTGTTATCGGCCCTGTTGTTATTAACCCGGTTATCTGTCCGGTCATTTTCTCTTTCAACATTGTTAGTTGTCCTGTTTGGTTCATTATTTAGATTGTGATTGTTATCAAGTCTGTGTCCACACGCTGTAAACATCAGGATTGCAGTTACAACAAGTGAAGCTGATAACAGTTTCTGATAGTTTTTCATAGTTCCTCCCTTGCTTCTTTGCGTTTAACGTACTACATCGAATGCAGTTTCCACTTTTGCTTACGCAAATGTGCATTATCATTAATTTTACATTGTTGCGTACTCTTAAATGCGGTGATTCTAAAATTATTATCTCTAGGCAATGCTAAAATATACTGGAAAAACATTCTCATTAGTGTTTACGAAGATGGGAAATGATAGTATACTGTTAATATGAAATTTCGCCCTTGCATTGATATCCATAATGGCTGTGTCAAGCAAATCGTCGGTTCGAGCCTTACGGACTTAGAAACAGATGGTTTAATGGCCACTAATTTTGTTGCAACACAGGACGCAGCTTATTTTGCAAAACTATACCAAAATTTTGGCTTATCCGGCGGGCATATTATTATCCTTAATTCAGCCGGAAGCGGTTATTATGAGAAAAGCTTAGCGCAAGCTAAGGCCGCACTTTTGGCATATCCGGGCGGTTTGATGATTGGCGGCGGAATAAATGACCATAATGCCGAGTATTTCCTTAGTCTTGGCGCGTCCCATGTCATTGTGACCTCATATGTTTTCAAAGATGGGAAAATTAACTATCATAACCTTAATAAACTGGCTAATATAATAGGAAAAGAAAAGATTGTCCTTGATTTAAGCTGCCGCAAAAATAACGGGCGTTATTTTATTATGACGGACCGCTGGCAAAAAAATACTGATGTCGAAGTAAACCCCAAAACCCTTAATGACCTTGCGGCTTATTGCGATGAATTTTTAATCCATGCAATTGATGTCGAGGGGAAAAAAGAGGGGATCGATGAAGATTTGGTTATGATTCTGTCAGAGTATCAAGGCAATGAAGTTACATATGCCGGAGGTGTGCGTGACTTTTCCGACTTGGAAAAACTTAGGCTACTGGGCAAAAACCGCCTTAACGTGACTATTGGCAGCGCCTTGGATTTATTTGGCGGCCCGATGAAGCTTAAGGAAGTGGTGGATTTTTTCGATATATAGGATAAGCTGTCACGATGGGCAAGAAGCCAAATGGGCAAAAAGCCAAATGGGCAAGAGGCCAAATGGGCAAGAAGCCAAATGGGCAAGAAGCCAAATGGGCAAGATGCCAAATGGGCTAGAAGCCCATGGGCGATAAATATAATTGATTTTTGTCCATGAAAATGCTATACTACTTATAGACTAAAGACTAAGCGAGGAAAATTACATCATGTTGAAAAATAGTGCTATTGTACTTGAAGGTGGCGCGTTTCGCAGCGTTTTTTCAGCTGGGGTGCTAGATTTCTTTCAAGAGCAGGATTTTTACATCCCGAACATAGTTACTTTGTCGGCCGGTGCATACATGGCTCTCAATTACGTATCAAAGCAACAAGGACGAGTCATCCGTACCAATATTGAGCCGCTCCGCAAAAGAAGTTACTTAGGCTTGCTAACTTATATTCGCACAGGCAATCTGTTCGACATGGATTTTTTATTTGACAAATTGCCGAACGAAATTGAGCCTTTTGATTATGAGACTTTTTTTGCTTCTGATATGCGGCTTGTCATGCACGTGACGAATTGTGAAACTGGCCGAGCTATTTATTATGATGAATACGGCGACAAAAAACGCTTGATGGATATCTGCCGTGCTTCAAATAGTATGCCATTTATTACGACGATCGTTAATATTGATGGCGAACCAATGCTTGACGGGGGAATGTATGACGCAATCCCGATCGAAAAAGCAATTGCTGACGGAAACGAAAAGATTATTGTTGTTTTTACCAGGACGAAAGAATACCGGAAGAAATCGCGCTGGTTTTACCTATTGATGGTCAGGCTGGTTTACCGCAAATATCCGGAGTTCATCAAGACCGTTACCCAAAGATCGGAGCGGTACAATGAAACGCTGGCAATGATTGACCGTTTGGAAAAAGAAGGCAAGGTTTATGTCTTAAGGCCCGAAGAACGCCCGGTACATAATCATGAATCGAACCCGGACAAATTATTAAAGTTTTACCAGCATGGGTATCAGCTGGCGAAAGAAAAGTTTCAGGAAATCAAGGATTTTCTTAGTTGAATATAATATAGAGGAACTAGATTGCGGCTCGTAGGCCGCAATGACGAGATTGTGGCTTGCCTGCCGCAATGACAAGGCTGCGGCCAGGAGGCTGCAATGACGAAATTGTGGCTTGACTGCCGCAATGGCGTGAAAGGAGCAGGGCTTCAATGAAAAAAAATTCAATCTTGATAGTTGAAGACTTTAAAGAAAATATCGATAGCTTGCGGGCGATTCTTGATCCTGATTATGATGTTTTCGTCGCGGTAAATGGCGCAGGGGCGATAAATCTACTAAAAACAACCCAGCCTGATCTGATTTTGCTTGATATTGGCCTGCCGGACATGGACGGCTTTGATGTCCTTGAACGAATCCGCAAAATGAAAGGCTGTGAAAACATCCCCCTTATTTTTATTACCGGGGAGACTGACACATATGTGGAAGAATACGGCTTATCCCTAGGAGCCGAAGATTATATCAGAAAACCATATAATCCCAGCGTTTTATTGGTCAAAGCGCACAACAGCATTGAGCGGAAGATGACCCGCGACCAATTAGAGACCTTAGTCCAGCAACGGACAAGGGAACTTTTTTACTCCCGGGAAATGATTATCATGGGTATGTCATTCCTAGCCGAACGCCGCGACAATGGGACTGGGAAGCATATCCGCCGGATTATGCACTATACAGGGTTATTAGTCAATCAAATTGCCAAAAACCATCCCAATTTGATGTCGCCTAGGCAGCGGGAAGAAATAATTCTTTATTCCAGCTTGCATGACGTGGGAAAAGTCGGTATTCCCGATTCGATTCTCCTAAAACCGGCCCGCCTGACCGCGGAAGAATTTGATATCATCAAAACCCATACAACAATCGGCGCGGATGTTTTAAGCGCAACAGCGGAAATGTATGAAGAGTTCCGCGACCACTTGAAAACCGCAATTGAAATCGCCGAATGCCACCATGAGAAATTTGACGGTTCGGGTTACCCAAATGGTTACTCCGGTGAAGAAATCCCCTTGGCGGCCCGGATTGTGACGCTGGCGGATATCTATGATGCCTTGACGACCCGCCGGGAGTACAAAGAAGCATATCTTCACGATATGGCAAGAGATATCATTGTTAATGGCGATGGCAGGACAATGCCTTACCATTTTGACCCGATTGTCCTTTCCGCGTTTGTTGAGCTGGAAGATGAGTTTAAGCTTTTAAGTGATACTGTAGATAAATAAAAACAGGAGAAATCAATGAAAGATGAACTTAAAAGATTAGGCATTGATGCCGATGATGCGATCCGCCGCTTTGCGGGAAAAGAAGCCCTTTTTATCAAGTCGCTCAAAAAATTCGTGGTTGACATAACTACAAATGGCGTCAAAAGCTTAGATGAAGCCATGGCGATGGAAACCGAAGATTTTGGCAAATATATCCATGGCCTTAAAGGCGTGACAGCGAATCTTTCGATGACAGACGCAAATAAACTGCTGATCGAAATCGAGCAGACGGTAAAAGCCGGGGCAGCTGATTTTTCGAAATATGAGAATTTTTGCACGATGTTTCCGTTGATTTCTTTTAAAGTCCTTTCTTTGATTGAAGCGGAAGAAGTCCCTTTAGTCCCCATCGGGGCAGCGACCGGAAGCGAAGCAGAGTGCCGGGAAAACTTACGGCTTCTTCGTGAATGCCTTGAGCGGGGAATGGCAAGGGAATGTGACGAAATCACCAAAAAGCTTAGGGCAAATGAGTGGGATTATTTTGAAAAAGCCTTACTGTTAAAGATTTGCGACAAAGCGGACAATTATGATTATGCCGGGGCGTTGGAGATGATTGATGATCTTAGATAAGTTAAACTTAATTGAAATGGTTTTAACTTACGACGATGAGGGGCGGATTCTTGATGCCAATAAACAGGCGTTATCAGAACTTGGTTATGCTGACGGTTTGGACAGCGTTTTGATAAACGATGTCTTTTCATGTGAAAATGGGGATGACATTGATATTACCCAAATAAAAGAACCCCGCGATACGACTAGTTTTGTTGCTTATCGCCAGAATAATACTTGTTTTCCGGTTTTTTTACGGGTTCTTCCGGCTTTGGACCAGGAGTCGGACAACTATCTGCTCGCCATTAATGTGGCTGGGCAATCAAATCTCGAAAAAGAAATCATGGCCCTCAAAAAGGAAGTTGAGGAGTTTCAGCAAAATAGGAATGAATTTATTGCCAATGTCACCCATGAGCTTCGGACTCCGGTTAACGGAATAAGAGGGCATATCACGGCAATGCTCCAAGGCTCAACAAACGCAAACGACAGAAAGACCTATTCAATCATCCAAAAATGCTGTGAAGACATGACGGCAATTATTAGCAATATCCTTGATTTTTCCAAGCTAAAGGCGGGCAAATTTGAACTGGCTTATGAAGTTTTTGATTTGTATGAGCTTTTAAACCATATTGTTGCAACCCATTTAGCAGTGGTCAATGAAAAGGGAATCAGGATTATCCTAAATATTGCTGACAATGTGCCGCGCGAGCTTTATGGCGATGGCTTACGGTTAGGGCAGATCCTCAACAATTTGGTTGCCAACGCGATCAAATTTACTGATATCGGTTATGTCAGCATTGATGTTAATAAGCATGGCCAATATGGTGATGAAATCGACCTTTTTATTCTGGTCAGGGACACCGGGATTGGCATTTTGCCGGAACAGATGGACAAATTATTTAAGAGCTTCTCACAAGTTGACGGCTCTTCAACCCGCAAATACGGCGGGACCGGCCTTGGCCTTTTGATTGCCAAGGAATTGGTCGGCTTGATGGATGGCAGCATCCAAGTTGAGAGTTCGCCCGATAAAGGCAGCAGTTTTTCTTTTAATGTCCATCTTAAATTGCCCGGTTTTGAAGAAGCGGAAGTAAAAGAAGAAGTTCCGGTCCGCCAGCCGAATGAAATAAATTTTATCGACCTGAATTTGTATGAAACCATGCTCCAGAATTTGACCTTTGAAAAATACCGTGACATTGATTCGATTTTCCTGTTTGGGACTCCGGATAATTTTGCCGAAATAAAAAAGAAGTGCAATATCTTGATTCTGGCAATGGAGTTAAAAGCCTGGGAAAAAGCCGAGACAATCAATTTGAATTTGAAAACACTTTTGCGCGAAGGCCCTGACGATATCAAAAAGCTTTTATTCCGGCAGGGAATGGCCATCCGCAAAGAAGAAGCAGAAAAAAGCTATCTCTATTATGAAAAGATGATGGAAAGATTGGAAGAAGAATATGCAAAGTATCAAAACGATTGACAAGGGATCAAATTCACAAGTGCTGATTGTTGACGATATGGAGATAAATGTCGATATTCTTGCTGAGATTATTTCCGAGATGGGTTTTGTCCCATTAAGCGCATATAGTGTTGAGGAAGCTTTTGGCTTCATCAAAACTTCTTTGCCCCAGTTGATTCTGCTTGATGTTTCGATGCCGCAGATGGATGGGTACGAATTTTGCTCAATCCTTAAAAGAAACCCTGTCACAAGGGATATTCCGGTTATTTTCATATCGGCCCTTGATACGATCCAAGACAAATTAAGGGGTCTTGAGCTAGGGGCGGTTGACTTTATTACCAAGCCTTTTGAAGCAACTGAAGTCACAATGCGGGTCAGAAACCAATTAGAAAGCCGCCGCATGAAGCTGGAAATGGAAGGATTTAACCGCCGCCTCCACAAAATGCTGTCCGCCCAGATGGAAAAGCTGGACAATGAAAAAAAAGCCGTTATTTGTGCCTTGGCAGAAATGATAAACATAAGAATGGGCGTTCCGGGCGACCATCTTAAAAGAGTGAAATATAATAGCCGGGTTTTGGCGCAGAGTTTGCAGCTTGCGCCGGATTTTTTGGAACTTGTGACCGAAGAATTTATTGAAAATATCGGTGACGCGGCAATGCTCCACAATCTGGGCTATTTATGGGATTCAGAAAAAGAAGGGCATTGTGTCACGGGCGTAAAAATCCTTAACAGCTTATTAGAATACGAAGAAGCCAGTATTTTTAAAGAATTGGCCATTGATGTAATCACCTTTCACCATGACCGTTATGAAGCAAATGACAAAATTCCATTGGCGGCAAGGATTACGCAGATTATCAATGATTTTGACCACCAGACATATCTTTTCCGCGCAAATTTTACAGATGAAGAGATAAGGAAAAAGGCAATTGATGCGCTTCTTCCTGACAGCGGAATTATATATGACCCTCAAATAATGGAAATTTTTACCAAAATACAAAGACAATTGCACATCGACAAATAATGTGTTATAATATTATTAAATAACTTGCTTCTTACAAAGGTAAAAGTACCGCATAAAGGAGGATAAGTATGAGGATATTAATTGCTGAAGATGATTTTGCCAGCAGAAAGTTCATGCAAAAGTATTTATCAAATTTCGGTGATTGCGACATCACCATCGACGGCGAAGAAGCAGTCGAAGCTTTTAGGATGGCTTTAGAGGACAATGAGCCATATGACTTGATTTGCTTGGACATCATGATGCCGGCAATGGACGGTTACCAAGTCTTAAAGGTTGTGCGTGAAATCGAAGAAGAAAATGACCTGACTGGCGAAGACGCGGTAAAAATCATCATGACCACCGCCCTTAATGCCGAGCGTAATATCAAGGCCGCTTTTGACATGGGTTGTACAGTTTATTGCGCGAAACCGATTGACTTGGAGAAGTTCGAGGAAGTCCTTAACAAAATTGGGATTACACAGGCATAGGCAAAAGCTTACCGGAATAGGCAAATTAGCAAAATAATTTTAGGAGCGACCTTAGCCAAGGATGGCAGTACGATTATAGTGCGTCAACTTTTGGGGCTTAGGGATTGTTATTTATGCTGGAATAAGCTATCTTGAAATTATCTTGGAAACTATCTTGGAAGCTATCTTGGGAGCTTCCTTGGCATTCAAGAATTAATAAGCTCTATGAGTGGATATGGGTATACGTATGAGTTTACATAAAATACTGATTATTTTTCTATTGACTATGCTGGTCAACGTGGCCAGCTCCTGTTCTTTTGGGGAAAGAAATGAATTTACCAATCTTGGGTTTGAGGCACTTGAGGCGCGGGATTATGAGGCGGCTCTAATTGCGTTTGGAAGTGCCGAAGAAGCTTTAGAAGATATGCGCCTTTTATATCGCGGCAGAGGGCTTGCTTTGATGGGCTTATTACAGTATGAAGAAGCCCTGTCAGCTTTTGAAAAAGCCCTGTCTTTTAGCAACGGGATTCCGGCTTTAGTTGATTTTGACATAAACTATTATATGGCGGCCGCGTTTTATATTACCGGGCAAAAAGAAAGAGCAATTGAAACATATGACGCGATTCTGACTTTGCGTGAAAAAGACGGCGACGCTTACTTTTTGCGGGGGGCAATCAGGGCAGAGCAAGGCCTGATTCAGGAAGCGCGTTCCGATTTTGACCAAGCATTAAGCCTTAACACAGGAAATAGTGACCGCTTAATTGATATCTATCAGATTTTGGCTGGCAACGGTTATCATGGGGTTGGCGAGGAATATCTTCGCGATGCGATGGAGCAAAATGCGGGCGACATGAACAATTTCGAAAAGGGCCGCATTTCTTTTTATTTGTCAGATTATGAAAATGCCAGGGCATATCTTGAAAAAGCCCGTGATTTTAACTATGAGGCGGTGTTGTTCCTTGGCATGACCTATGAAGTGCTTGCCGATTACAATTATGCGGTCAGTGTTTATATTGATTATATCGACAGGGGCAATGAGTCGCCCCAAATCTATAACCAGCTGGGCATCTGCCGGATCAATATGAATGATTATGAAAACGCGCTTTTAGCGTTCCTTGCCGGGATGGCCATTGAAGACAATGATATTTTGCAGACGCTTAGGTTTAATGAAATTGTCGCAAACCAATTCTTAGGCGATTTTGGCAGGGCAGCGGTCCTGATGGACGGTTATCTTAGCCTTTATCCGGACGATAAGGTTGCCGAGAGGGAGAATTATTTTTTAAGGACTAGGTAAGGGGTGTCGCTATGGTTCATGCAATACTTGTTGAAAAAAAAGATTAGTGGTATACTATTTAATTAGAGATTACTGCTCTTTGAGATTTCATTTAGGAGGATTATATATGGTTGCTTATGAATTTCAAACCGCTTTAAAAAACGGTATTATCCAAATCCCAGCTGAAATTCAAGATAAAATAATTGGCAAAGTAAAAGTCATACTTATGTCAGAAGATACCAATGAGAAAGAGGTGAGTAAGCTTTCATTTCCATATTTTGCTGTAGATACGACTAATTATATTTGGAGCAGAGGAAGCTAATGAGAGATAAAGTATTCATTGACACCAATATATTTGTTTATACCCGATGGTATTTTAATAATAGAAAATATTTTTGCGGTTTTATGAAAGTTACACTCTGATAAAAGTCTTTTAGAAAGTACCACAGATACCCTAAAAGCTCAACAGCAAATTTAGTTGGTAAAATACAAGAATAATTGTGGCTAATGACATTAACAGATTTGCCCGGCTCTGAACACTTACTAAATTAATAATGGCGATTATTATTGCGATTAACCCACTCATTACCCAAATGAAAACACCGGAAGTTTTGAAAAACTGTTCATATGAAAATAGATGGTATATTACGCCCATAGTAACTTGGATAAATAAACAGCAGTATAAGCTTAATTGTTTCCATTTTGCTTCTTTCAAATTTGCTTTCCTTTTTCTTATTTTTTTCATTATACCATACTCCACACGCACTAGCCAAGTAAATCCTTTCAATGTCGATTACGTCAGTATCGACTTCAAAAGGCTATTGATACTAAATTAATAATCACATATAATAGAATACGGAATACACAAAGTATGGTACGGAGGTGAATCATGTTAAAAATAGGGATTATCGGCACTGGCAATATTTCACGGCTGCATTTTGAGGGATATCTTGAATTTCAGAAAGAATGCCGGATTGTCGCGCTTTGCGATATTGTTCCGGCCAAAGCGGAAGCGATGAAAAGCAAATTTGGCTTAAGTGAAGCCGTGGTTTATGAATCACACAAGGAAATGCTAAAGAACGGCGGGATTGATTTGGTCAGTATCTGCACGCCCCCTTTCTGCCATGCTGAAATAGCGGTTGATTCCATGGAAGCCGGAGTTAATGTCCTGGTCGAGAAGCCGATGGCGGCCTCGCTTGAGGAATGTGACCAGATGCTTTTGGCGGAGCGTGAAAGCGGAAAAATCCTGTCAGTCATTGCCCAAAACCGTTTCCGTGACCCGATTAAAAACCTAAAGGCGGTGCTTAATAGCGGGCTGGCCGGGCGGGTGCTTTCCGCGCAGGTGGATTCGTTCTGGTGGCGCGGCCATAGCTATTATGACTTGTGGTGGCGCGGACGCTGGGACAGGGAAGGCGGCGGCTGTACGCTTAACCATGCTGTCCATCATATTGATATGCTTTTGTGGATGATGGGCGAACCGGAAACGGTGACGGCAATGCTAAGCAATGCGGCACACGATAACGCCGAGGTTGAGGATATTTCGCTGGCCGCCCTTAGATATCCGCATGGGTCATTGGCGCAGATTACTAGTTCAGTCATTCATCACGGTGAAGAGCAACAGCTGATTTTCCAATGTGAAAAAGCGCGTATTTCTGCACCCTGGGCAGTTTATTCTTCAAAATCGCAGCCAAATGGTTTCCCGGTTGAGGATATTGAGTTAAAGAAAGAGCTTAATGATTTTATTGCGGCTAGCCCAAAGCTTACATATGAGGGACACACAGCACAAATAAAAGATATGCTGGACGCGGTTTCAAATAACACAAGCCCGGCGGTAGGCGGCCTTGACGGACGGCGGACGATTGCGCTAATTTGTGCAATCTATAAAGCCGGGACATTAAAGTGCGAGGTCGAGTTTGCAATTGATAAAGATGACGATTTTTATACTGTTTCCGGCATTTTGAAAAACGTCCCACATTTTTATGAAAAAACGAAAAGCATTGATGAGCTTGCTGGGGATATTACAGTTGGAAGTAACTATAAACATTTCTAAGGAAAAAAACGAATCATAGATTCGAACCGAATCATAGATTCGGGTAAAGCGATGAATTAAATTTCCATATTTTGGAAGGAGATGAACGATGAGTACAAGCGGCATGAACTATGCCCCGGCCCCGATTCCGGCCCCGGTGGTAAAAGAAAACGAGTTTATTTTTGCGGCCATTGGCCTTGACCATGGGCATATCTATGGCCAATGTGAAGGCTTGATTGGCGCTGGCGGAACGCTGAAATGGGTTTATGATCCCGATGAAAAAAAGATGGACCGGTTTTCAAAAGCTTTTCCTTTTGTTAAGCGGGCTAAGAATGAAACGGAAATTCTTGAGGACAAAGAAGTGAAGCTGGTCACTGGCGCAGCAGTAACGAGTGAACGATGCGCGTTGGGACTTAGGGTCATGGATGCCGGCAAAGATTATTTCACGGACAAAGCGCCATTAACGACTTTAGAGCAACTGGCTTTGGCGAAGGAAGCCGTTATCCGGACAGGCAAAAAATATATGGTCTATTATAGCGAACGTTTGCACGTTGAGACAGCGATTTTTGCTGGCCAGCTGATTGAGCAAGGGGCGATTGGCAAGGTAATCCAGGTCATTGGCTTAGGCCCGCACCGCCTTTCGGCAAAAACCCGCCCGGAGTGGTTTTTCGAAAAAGAAAAATACGGCGGTATTTTATGTGATATTGGCAGCCATCAGATCGAGCAGATTTTGTTTTATACCGGGGCAAAGAACGCCACCATTGTCCGCAGCCAGATTGCCAACTACCACAATCCCGAATATCCGGGGCTTGATGATTTTGGCGATGCAATGCTTGTCTGTGATAATGGCGCGACTGGCTATTTCCGGGTTGACTGGTTTACGCCTGACGGCCTGCAAATGTGGGGCGATGGACGGAGCTTTATCCTTGGGACAGAAGGGTTTATCGAACAGCGTAAATACATGAATCTTGGCACTAAAGACGGCTCGGCTCATCTTTTCTTGGCTAACGGCAAAGAAGAAACGCATTTTAACGTTTTTGGCAAGGTTGGTTATCCTTTCTTTGGCGAGCTGATTTTGGACTGCCTTTACCGGACTGAAAAGGCGATGACACAGGAACACGCTTTTAAAGCGGCCGAGTTATGCGTAAAGGCGCAAATGCAGGCGGTTAAGATATCATAGTTTTTTTATTAATTTTCATCGTTAACGGTCATAGGTTGTCCGTGCTTTTTGAATGCCATTATCACTATGGCATAATTTAAATCATATTCGCTCTGTCATGCGTATCATTTGCTCATTTTCCATATATCACAATTCACAAGCACGAGCCAACTAAAAAAGCCGATACGTCAGTATCGACTTTGACCAGCCCGGTCAATTTAACCGACCCGGTCAGTCTAATCCGGCAAACCCTTGTCCCAACCAATCCACAATATATTATGCTTTTGAAGTAAAAATCCACAAGATATGGTATTTTTTGGCTTGACAAGCAATTATAGTAATGGTAGAATGAATGCAATCGGTATTTTTAAAAATTAAAAATCAAAAATTATTAATATTACGTATAGTACAATACGAAAAAATAAACGTTCCAAAGAAAAGAGTTAATGGAGGAAGAAAATGTTTCAAGTCGTAAAGAGGGATGGGGAAGTAACAGATTTCACATTAACAAAAATTAATGACGCAATTATGAAAGCTTTTGTGGCAACGGACAAAAAGTACAATAATGATATCATTGATTTGCTGGCCCTAAGGGTGACTGCCGATTTCCAAGAAAAAGTAAAAGATGACGGAATTTATGTTGAAGACATCCAAGACAGCGTGGAAAAGGTTCTTGAGCAGACCGGATTTACTGATGTAGCGAAAGCTTATATATTATATCGTAAGCAACGCGAAAAAATCCGCAATATGAAATCGACAATCCTTGATTATAAGGAAATTGTGAATAGTTATGTGCAGCTTGATGACTGGCGCGTCAAAGAAAATTCAACGGTCAGCTATTCAGTCGGCGGTTTGATTTTATCCAATTCCGGGGCGGTCACGGCAAATTACTGGCTTTCGGAAATATACGACATTGAAATCGGCGATGCCCACCGCAATGCCGATATCCATATCCACGACCTTTCAATGCTGACAGGTTATTGTGCCGGGTGGTCGCTTAAGCAGCTGATTACAGACGGGCTTGGCGGCGTGTGCGGGAAAATCACCTCAGCCCCGGCTTCCCATCTTTCGGTCCTTTGCAACCAAATGGTCAACTTCCTTGGCATCATGCAAAACGAATGGGCAGGGGCCCAAGCTTTTTCTTCCTTTGACACATATCTTGCCCCTTTTGCCAAAGCCGATAATCTTTCCTATAAAGAAGTAAAAAAATCAATCGAAGCGTTTATTTACGGTGTTAATACCCCCAGCCGCTGGGGGACTCAAGCGCCTTTTACCAATATTACCTTAGACTGGACCGTGCCTTCTGACTTGGCTGACCTTCCGGCAATTGTCGGCGGGAAAGAAATGGATTTTTACTATAAAGATTGCAAAAATGAGATGGACATGATTAACAAAGCCTTTATTGAAACAATGATTGAAGGTGACGCGCATGGCCGCGGTTTCCAATATCCGATTCCGACATATTCAATTACCCGTGATTTTGACTGGTCCGAAAATGAAAATAACCGCCTTTTATTTGAAATGACGGCCAAATATGGCACTCCTTATTTTTCTAACTATATCAATTCCGACATGGAACCAAGTGACGTTCGCAGTATGTGCTGCCGTCTGCGCTTGGATTTGCGGGAATTACGCAAAAAAACGGGCGGTTATTTTGGCTCTGGCGAAAGCACCGGATCGATTGGGGTTGTGACAATTAATATGCCGCGGATTGCATACCAATCAGCAAATAAGGACGATTTTTACCGCCGTCTTAACCGGATGATGGATATTTCGGCGCGGTCGCTCCATGTCAAGCGTGAAGTTATTACGAAGTTAATGGACGAAGGCCTTTATCCCTATACCCAAAAATATCTCGGCACTTTTGACAATCATTTTTCCACCATCGGCCTGATTGGAATGAATGAGGTTGGGCTTAACGCAAATTGGCTGCGTGCTGACATGGCGGACAAGAAAACGCAGGAATTTACTCGCGAAGTATTGAATCATATGCGCAGCCGTTTGTCAGATTATCAGGAAGAATACGGCGATTTATTTAACCTTGAGGCATCTCCGGCCGAAAGCACGTCTTATCGGCTGGCAAAGCATGACCGCAAGAAATGGCCGGGCATCAAAACCGCAGGCCAGCTTGAAGATGTCCCTTATTATACTAATTCATCGAATTTGCCAGTTGATTATACAGCTGATATTTTTGACGCGCTGGATATTCAAGACGAAATCCAAACCCTTTATACTTCCGGGACGGTGTTCCATGCTTTCCTCGGCGAGAAATTGCCGGACTGGAAAGCGGCCGCTTCATTGATTAAGACAATTGCCGAAAATTATCACCTGCCTTATTATTCGCTCTCGCCTACTTATTCGATTTGCCAGGAGCATGGTTATCTGGCCGGGGAACAGAAAAAATGTCCGCATTGCCACAGGATTTGTGAAGTTTACAGCCGGATTACTGGTTATTACCGCCCAGTCCAGAACTGGAATGACGGCAAATTGCAAGAATACCAAAACAGGGTCAATTATGAAATGGATAAGTCACAGCAAAAGAAACCGATAACCAGCGTTGTAACCTTAAAAAGCAGTACCGATTTAACCGATGAAGTTTCTGTTTCCGTGGAAAAACCGGAGCATATTGCTTATTTGTTTACGACCAAAACCTGCCCGAATTGCAAAATTGCCAAAGAATATCTTAATGGAGTCACATATTTGACGATTGACGCAGAAGAAAATATGGAACTTGCGGGCCGCTATGGCGTAATGCAAGCCCCTACTTTGGTGATTGTTAAGGGCGATGAGTTCAAGAAATATGCCAATGCGGTGAAGATTAAGCAATACGCCGAAGAATTAGTTTGCTGTTAAAATATTGCTCCGCCGAAACCTTATTTACTCGGTATGAAGTTGCGGGCGACCAAAGTCAGCAGGAGGACTATGACAGAAATAAAAAATAAGCAATTCAAATATGTTCATGGATTTAAAGAGAACGAGGGCATCAGACATAGTTTTAATGCCCTGACCCAAAGAATTTATGGCTTTGATTTCGAAAAGTGGTATCAGGACGGCTATTGGCCAGATTCATATATTCCACATTCTTTGTTATTCGAAAATAATGTTGTTGCGAATACGTCAGTCAGCCTTATTGATTTTGAGTTATTTGGCAAGAAGAGAAGATATCTTCAAATCGGCACGGTGATGACTGCCCCCGAATCCCGGGGCATTGGGCTTAGCCGCTTTTTAATGGAAAAAATCATGGCGGAATGGAAAGATAAATGTGACTTGATTTACCTTTTCGCCAATGACAGCGTGCTTTCATTTTATCCCCAATTTGGTTTTGAAAAAGCTGATGAATATCAGCTATCGAAAGAGCTGGCTGGTTCAAATTATCCCATCGCTCCCCCCGCTTTTACAAAAGTCGCTATGGATGATGAGCGGAACAGGCTGTTAATAACCGAAAAAATCAAGCGGGCAAAATCATGTTCCCAATTGTTCATGGCGGGTAATGCTGGGTTAGTGATGTTTTACCTGACTTCATTTCTTAAAGAGAATGTCTATTATCTTGAGAAATATGACGCATATGTCATTTTTGAGATTGACGGCAATGTCATTTATTTACAGGATATATTTTGTGAAGCAGAAATCAAGCTTGATGAAATATTAAGCTTGCTAATTACCAAGGACATTAAGAAGATAGTATTGGGCTTTACCCCCATAGAGAGTCAGGCCTTTGCTAAAAGCTTGCTCCAAGAAGAAGATACGACATTATTTATTTATGGAAGAGACGCAGAGCATTTTAGGACGAGCCAAGTCATGTTTCCGGTGCTGTCGCATACCTGATAATCATGAAAGGAAGATTTACAAGGTGATTGATTTATTAATTGAAAAAATAAAAAAAATGAATGCCCCCATCGTTGTCGGCCTTGACCCAATGATGACGTTCATTCCGGAGCAGATAAAGAAAAAGGCCTTCGCGGAACATGGCGAAACCTTAGCCGGGGCGGGTGAAGCAGTTTTTGCATTTAATAAAGCAATCATCGACCATATTCATGATTTGACTCCGGCGGTCAAGCCCCAGATTGCAATGTATGAGCAGTTTGGGACCGAGGGGGTGAAAGCATTTGCAAAAACCGTCTCTTATTGCAAGGAAAAAGGCTTAATTGTGATTGGCGACATCAAACGTAATGATATCGGTTCATCTTCGGAAGCTTATGCCATCGGCCATCTAGGTAAAGTAAAGGTTGGGGCGAACTATTTTTCACCGTTTGAAGAGGATTTTGTGACCGTTAATCCTTATCTTGGTTCTGATGGGATTAAGCCCTTTATTGATGTTGCAAAAGCGGAGAAAAAAGGCCTTTTTATCCTAGTCAAGACTTCAAACCCATCAAGCGGCGAGTTTCAAGACCGATTACTTTTTGAAGGCAGGACGGAAAATAGCAAGCCGCTTTATGAGCTGGTAGCCAAAAAGGTGGTTGAATGGGGCGATGACCACATCGGTCAATATGGCTACAGCTATGTTGGCGCAGTTGTTGGCGCGACTTACCCCGAACAGGGTAAGCGTTTAAGGGAAATTATGCCAAAGGTTTTTATCCTTGTCCCCGGTTATGGGGCCCAGGGCGGAAAAGCGTCTGCGCTTGCCCATTTCTTTAACCCTGACGGGCTTGGCGCAATCATCAATTCGTCGCGTGGAATAATCGCGGCTTATCAAGAAGAAAAATATGCACATTTTGGCGCGGAAGGTTTTGCGGAAGCTTCACGGGAAGCAGTAATTGCGATGACAGAGGATATCCGGAGGTCAGTTGGGTGAATTTTCCATAAGCCACTTAGATATTTTCGGATTATCACGGATAAGTAAAATCATTCATATATATTGCTATTTTCTCACAACAAAGGTATAATGAGTTAAAGAATTTGTCTGGAGGATAATCTTATGGAAAGGCTGACATGGAAGCAAATAGCAGAAAAATACCCCATGCAATGGGTTGGCTTAAGTGATGTTATCTATGTTGATGACGATGGAATAACAGTTGAAAGTGCTATTTTGAAATATGTTGATAAAGATAAGTCGGAGCTAGCATTAATGGCTATAAATGGAGAAAACATAATTCCTTGGTATACTACTCCTAATGATACATTTCATATGGGTGCTATTGGAGGGCATTTGCTAAATGATAGAAGTACTAAAACTAGATAAGCACAATCAGCGTCCAGTAGTGTATACGGAGCAGTTTTCTGGATGCAGGGCACTTTTAGATACAGGAGCAACATTCCCAATGTGGACAGCTTCCGAAGAAACCTTAAAAGCATTGGGCGGTAAATTAGTTAAAGAAAGCATTTCATTTACTGGCTTTGGCGGTTCTGTTAATGCTAAACTATACCAACTGACAGTTAGCTTAGGTAAAATTACATATCCTAATATGCATATTATCTACAATCAAGATGATATTATCCCAGGTTATTTATTGCTAAGTGCGACAATGTTTACAGGTATGCAATATTCAATTGATAATGAAAACCACATCCTTAAAATCGACACACGAAGCAATCAAGCAGCTTACAATCTTACAATCGAAGATAAAAATGGAAAGCTTTATGTATTATTGAACCATATTTAATTCTTTAATCTAAACCGAGGGCAAAATGAAAACCTACAAACAAGAATTTATCAATTTCATGATTGAAAGCCAAGTCCTAAAATTCGGCGCTTTCACCCTAAAGAGCGGGCGGAAGTCCCCTTTCTTTATGAATGCCGGGGCATACTTAACCGGAAGCCAGCTCCGCCGTCTTGGCGCATATTATGCCAGGGCAATAAACGAAAGCTTTGGCCTTGATTTTGACGTCCTTTTTGGGCCTGCTTATAAGGGCATCCCCCTTGCGGTGGCAACCGCGATGGCGATTAGTGAGTTATACGGCAAAGAAATCCGCTATTCGGCCAACCGCAAAGAGGTAAAGGACCATGGCGAGACAGGCATTCTTTTAGGCAGCAAATTAAAAGACGGCGACAAGGTTGTCATCATTGAAGATGTCACAACATCGGGCCAATCGATTGCCGAAACTTACCCGATCTTAAAAAGCCAGGCTGACATCAATGTCATTGGTTTAATTGTCTCGCTTAACCGAATGGAAAAAGGAAGCGGGGCAGCCTTAGGGCAAACCGCCCTTACTGAAATAAGCCAAAAATATGGTTTTAAGGCCAGCGCAATCGTCACGATGGACGAAGTAATAAAACACTTGTACAACAAACCAATTGATGGTACAATCTATATAGATGATAATGTTAACAACGCCTTGATTGACTACTATAGTCAATATGGGGCTTCAGAAAGAAAGGAATGATAATGGAAGAAAAAACTTATAAGCTTATGAATGCAACAGGCGCGGCCGGGATTAGCATTGGCGTCGTCACGATTATTTTGGGCATCGCAGCTGGCGTCATCTTGATTATCGGCGGGGCAAAACTACTGGCCGGGAAATCAAAAATTTTATTCTAGGACAACACAAAATCCTACATTAAGGGGTACTAACTTATGAGCAGAAAAAAAGGCTATATTTTTACCAACAAAGAAAACGCATTAAAAGGCATTATGTCCTCGATCTTGGGAGCTATTGCCATAATCACGCTGGTTATTGTTCTGTATTTATCATATTTGGAAAGCGGGCAGATCCCGGACCGTTATGCGGTGGCAATGCTTATTGCGGCTCTTTTAAATATCATCGGGCTTGTCCTTGGCCTTGTCAGTTATTTTGAAAAAGAAAAATTTCGTTTTTTCCCAGTTCTGGGCTTAATTTTAAACATGATTTCCATTTGCATAATTGGATTTATTATGGAAACAGGGAAATATCAAGGAGGCATATGACAAACAACGATTGCTTTGACACCATCAGGCAAAAAATCACCACGATAGAAAATGAAAAAGCTTTAGCAGGGCCTTACGGTGATTATTTTAAGCGGACCGCCTATTTCCTTAAGGCTGTCCTTAGCCAATATGATTTTATTTTAAGCGGGGAAATTTATGACGCGGACATAACGGAGCTAGCCAAACGGAATGAAGCCCTTTTTGCCGATATTCTGCCCGAAAACTACGGAACTAGTTACGCGAATCCGGCTTTTTCCGTCAAATGTTTTGGCAGCGATTTTGGCAAAGTATTAACCTTTCTTGCGGCGGAGTTTCGCAGCTTAATTATGTACGCCCATGAAAAACGCCTTGATTTAATGCTAATCAGGCTTAGGCTTTTTACCGAAATTTATGATGCTTTCTTTGGTACAGAAGCTTGCTCCCCGGACTACCAAGATATTATGGCAATCATCAAAAACTACTTTTTTGAAAACTTAGAAGCAGCCACCATCGAAAGATTAACCAACCAGATTTCCCCCCAAAATGATTTTGCGGCCCGCATTATTATGGACAGCGACTTAACAGATTTACGCTATTTATATCATTTTGGCGAATATGTCACAGAAAATGAATTTGCGGTTGCAAGGCACCTTAATTCTTTGCCAGATGACAAAATAAAGCTGATGGCTGATACTTTTACGGAGGGTTACCGGATCGGCTTTAAAATCAACGGCAAGGACATCAAAAAGAAAAAAGTCACGGCGATTCATTATCGGCTTGGGTTTGAGCGAATGATTCGCAAGGCAGTAGAAAATTTCGCGGAAATGGGTTTAGAGCCAGCCTTTTTCCGCACCAGCTTAACGATTCTTGAGGGACGAAGCGCATATCGGCTGGGTTTCCTTGGTGCATATGCAAACAAGCAGTACGAATTTGACCATAAAGACGACAGCGCGTTGGTGCTTGACCAGGACTTAAGTGACCGCCGTCTTTTAGCCTTAGAAAAAGCATACCGCACCATTGAAGCGGAAGCAAAGGTTTATGCCGGGCCAGCCCGGATGGAGACTTTTGGCGAGCCGGCTTTTTCGTTAGCTTATAAAGATGAGGCATTAAGTTTTTCGGACTCCCAGCAAAAACTGGTTTCCCAGTATGTTAATGCGGCAGGGGAGATTTCCAACCGTTATCTGCCCTCAGAAGAAATAAGTTATACAATTATTGCTTTCCCGGCTCCGGAAATCGGCCCGCGTTTTAATGAGATTTTTGATGAGACGATTGCCCTTAATACCCTCGATTACAATCTTTACCGTGATGTCCAGCAAATCATCATCGATGCGCTTGACCAAGCGGAATTTGTGAAGATTACCGGGCGCGGTGCCAACAAAACTAACCTTTTAATCGCCATGAATGAGCTAATTGACCCTGCCAGCCAAACCAACTTTGAAAACTGTGTTGCCGATGTTAACATTCCGGTCGGCGAGGTATTTACTTCGCCCAAGCTTAAGGGAAGCACCGGGATTTTGCACGTGACCAGCGTTTTCCTTAATGAAGTCGAATTCAAAGATTTAACGCTAAACCTAAACGATGGGATGGTTACTGATTATCGCTGCGCCAATTTCCCCAAGGAAGAAGAAAACCGCAAATTTATCAAGGAAAATATTCTTTTTCACCATGACAGCCTTCCGGTTAGCGAGTTTGCGATTGGGACAAATACCACCGCTTATATGGTCGGCAAAAAATATGGCATTGCCGACCGCTTTCCTATTTTAATTGCCGAAAAAACCGGCCCGCATTTTGCTTTTGGTGATACTTGTTATGCAAAAGCTGAAGATGTGGCGGTTTTTAATCCCGATGGAAAAGAAATCGTTGCCCGCGATAATGAAATATCGCTTAACCGGAAAGCGGATAAAAGCAAGGCGTATTTTAATTGCCACACCGATATCACCATTCCTTATGATGAGCTTGGTGCAATAATTGCCTTGACGAAATCCGGGGCGGAACTGCCGATTTTTTCCGGCGGTAAATTCGTTTTGCCCGGCTGCGAGGAGTTAAATAAGGCGTTTGATTGCCTTTAGCCTAAAAGCCTTGCCATGGGGAGAAATATCTAGTAAAATAAAAGAGGTATCATACTAGGTATAGTATGGAAATTAAAATTTCCATTTTTATTTAAGCAGTTTCACAAGCTCCGCTTGTGAAATGCAGGGGGGTATAGTATGAGTATGAGATTGCGGGTCTAGCCCGCAATGACGTGATTAAAGCAATGACGTGATTAAAGCAATGACATGACGCAATGACATGATTACGAAGTGACGAAAATAATGGAGGAAACAAGAATGGCAAAAGTAGGCATCCTGATGGGGAGTGACTCAGACATGGGCGTAATGGCGAAAGCCGCTGATTTTTTAACGGAGATGGGAATTGAATTTAATATCAACATAATTTCCGCACATCGTGACCCGCAGAAATTATTTACATATTTTGAAAACTCAAAAACGAACGGAACAAAAGTCATCATCGCCGGAGCCGGAATGTCGGCCCACTTGCCCGGCGTATCGGCCGCCCTTTCATCAATGCCGGTTATCGGCATTCCGATGTCAAACAGCCTAGGCGGAACAGATGCCTTACATTCAATCGTCCAAATGCCGCCCGGCATTCCGGTGGCCACGGTTGCGATTAACGGCGGCCTTAATGCCGCGATTCTGGCGGCCCAGATTCTTGCGGTTGCCGATGAGGAATTATTTGCGAAGCTGGTCGCATACAAGAATAATATGCGTGACGCTGTTGCCCAAAAAGACGACCGCCTTAATGAGGTCGGTTACAAAAATTATTAAATAGGAGTCAAATCTTAATGGACTACAAAACTGCCGGAGTGGATATTGAAGCCGGATACAAGTCAGTCGAGTTAATGAAGGATTATGTCAAAAGCACCCTCCGCCCCGAGGTCCTGTTAGGTTTCGGCGGCTTTTCGGGAGCATTTTCCTTAAAAGCCATTCGCGAAATGGAAAACCCGGTCCTTGTTTCCGGTACTGACGGGGTCGGGACGAAGCTAAAGCTTGCTTTTATCCTTGATAAGCACGATACGGTTGGCATAGACTGCGTGGCGATGTGTGTAAACGATATCATCTGTTCTGGCGGCGAGCCTTTGTTTTTCCTTGACTATATCGCTTGCGGACGCAATTATCCGGAAAAAATCGCCGCGATTGTAAAAGGCGTTGCCCTAGGCTGCAAGATGGCAGGGGCGGCTTTAATTGGCGGCGAAACGGCCGAACATCCCGATATGATGCCGGAAGAAGAGTATGACCTTGCCGGGTTTGCGGTTGGTGTTGTTGACGAAAGAAATCTAATCACCGGGGCAAATGCTTTGCCCGGCGATGTCATCATCGGCATTGCTTCATCGGGAGTCCACAGCAATGGGTTTTCTTTGATCCGCAAAATTTTTAAGATGACCGCCGAAAGCCTTAATACTTATTATGACTGCCTGGGCAAAACACTTGGCGAAGCATTAATCGAACCAACAAAGATTTATGTCAAGGCACTTAAGAGCATTACTGACAGCGGTGTCACTATTAAAGGCATAAGCCATATTACCGGGGGCGGCTTTTATGAAAACATTCCCCGGATGCTGCCGCCGGGAATGGGAGCAAAGCTTAAGAAAGACAGCTATCCGCTCCCGCCAATCTTTAAACTGATTATGGAAACAGGACACATTGCGGAAAAGGTGATGTATAATACATACAATATGGGCCTTGGAATGGTTCTTGTTGTTGATAAAGAAGAAGCAGGAAAAACGTTGGCTGCCCTCGAAAAAGCTGGTGAAAAAGCTTATGTTGTTGGGGAAATTTGCCCCTGTGACGCTGGGTCAAAGGAGCAGTTATGCCTCCTATGAAGATAGTGGTCCTGGTCTCAGGCGGCGGCACAAATCTGCAAGCAATTATTGACGGCATTAATAATGGCACGGTCAGGAACTGTAAAATAACAGGTGTTATTTCAAATAACAGGAACGCTTATGCCTTGGAAAGAGCAAGAAACCACCATCTTCCGGCGGCTATAGTTTCACCAAAGGATTTTGAGAGCCGCGAAGAATTTCACCAGCGTCTATGCGAGCAGATAGTCGAAATGAATCCGGATTTGATTGTGACGAGCGGTTTTTTGGTGAGGATTCCGGAAAATGTTTTGGCAAAATACGCCGGGAGAATTATAAACATCCATCCGGCATTAATTCCATCTTTTTGCGGAGTGGGTTATTATGGGATAAAAGTCCATGAAAAAGCCCTTGAAAGAGGGGTTAAAATCACCGGGGCGACCGTCCACTTTGTTGATGAGGGAATGGACACCGGGCCAATTTTACTGCAAAAAGCAGTAGAAGTCCTGGCTGGTGATACGCCGGAGCTGCTCCAAAAAAGAGTAATGGAACAAGCGGAATGGGTTATTTTGCCGCAAGCAATAGATTTGATAGCAAACAGAGGCATTTCATGAAGATACTGGTAATTGGCGGCGGCGGCCGTGAACATTCGATTATTACCGCATTAATTAAAAGCCCTACGGTTGAAAGGGTCTTTTGCGTACCGGGAAATGCTGGTATTGCCAAGCTGGCCCTGTGTTTTCCGGCTGATGTCATGGATTTTAATAGGATTACCGAAATTGCCTTCGATTTATCCCCCGATATGATTATCATTGGCCCGGATGACCCATTGGCTGGCGGCTTAAGTGATGTCCTTTTAGAAGCCGGCTTCCGCGTTTTTGGCCCCAGCAAAGCGGCGGCCATCTTAGAGGGAAGCAAAGCTTTTGCCAAAGACCTAATGAAAAAATACCATATTCCAACGGCTGCTTATGAGGTTTTTGACAATCCCCAAAACGCCTATGAACATTTGAAAAAAGTTGACTTCCCGGTGGTGCTTAAGGCTGACGGCCTTGCCCTTGGGAAAGGGGTCCTGATTTGCAATGACATAACCGCGGCCAATGACGGCGTTAAAGCAATTATGGAAGAAAAGCAATTCGGGGCTTCGGGGAATCGGCTGGTGATTGAAGAGTACATGACCGGACGCGAGGTATCGGTATTAGCCTTTGTTGATGGGAAATCAATCAAGTTAATGTCATCGGCCCAAGACCACAAGCGGATAGGTGATGGAGATACCGGCCTAAATACTGGAGGAATGGGTACTTTTTCGCCCAGCCCCTTTTATACTGATGAAGTAGATGAGTTTTGCCGGAAATATATTTACCAAGCAACAGTTGACGCAATGAGAAAAGAAGGCCGGGAATTTAAAGGCATCATCTTTTTTGGCCTCATGCTGACAAAGGACGGCCCGCGGGTTTTGGAATATAATGCCCGCTTCGGCGACCCGGAAACGCAAGTAGTTTTGCCGCGCCTAAAGAATGATTTGGTGACTGTTTTGGAAGCTTGCATTGACGGGCGGCTTGCCGAAATCGAGTTAGAGTTTAGTGATGATTCCGCTGTCTGTGTCGTGCTTGCGTCTTTAGGTTATCCTTTGCAATATGAAAAAGGCCTGCCGATTAGCGGGCTAGACAGCTTTACGGGGAAAAAAGACTATTTTTGCTTTCATTCCGGAACAAGTTTCGGCCAAAATGACACAATCGTCACAAATGGCGGCCGTGTCCTTGGGGTTACTGCCCTTGGCGAAAACTTAGGAAAAGCCCGCGAGAAAGCGTACCAAGCAGCAGAGTGGGTACATTTTGACAACAAATACTACCGCAGTGATATCGGAAAGTCAGTTGAAGCATAGGAATGAAGCCTAGGAATGAAGCCTAGGAATGAAGCCTAGTGGTTTCATAAGCATTGGAGTAGGATATGAAAAGATTAGTTGGTATGCAAGAACTCAACCGCCCAGTCACTTGCTCTTTATGTGAAGGAGTCGTAGTTTTTAAAGGATTGGGCCAATTCAAATGCGAAGAATGCGGAAATTTTGAATACGATGATTACGGCAAAGCCCGCGAATTTATCGAAAAAATGCCGGGAGCAAATGTTTATCAGATTGCCGAAGCAACCGGGGTCTCGCGCAAAGCGATTAACAATATGATAAAAGACGGCCGCTTTGAAATTACCAGGGATTCAAAATCATTCTTGGTTTGCGAAGTCTGCGGAGTAAATATCCGTTCCGGACGCGCCTGTCAAAATTGCGAAGCCGCGTACCATAAGGCTTATGAAGAAGATCTCCGCCGCACAAATATCAAGGGCGGTTTTGGCAAAGCCGAACGTAATGAAGACGCTGAGGGCCACAAACGTTTCCGCCGCGAAGTATAAAAAAAGATAAATAAAAGATAAATAAAAGATTAAGAGGAGTACAGTAATGAATAAGGAACAAAAAAATCTAAAGATTTTAAATCTAAAGATTTTAAATCTAAAGCTTTTAAAGCTAAATCTTTTAAATCTAAAGGTTTTTCGGAAAATGCTGATTTTATCCGTCCTGATGGCCGGACTATGGGCAGGTGCATGGGCATGGGCAATTACTGCTTACGCCGCCGAATTTACCCTCACAAATGACAATGTCAATATCCGGGCTGAGGCAAGCAGGAACAGCACGTCTGTTGGCAGCGTCAACCGAGGCGATACCTTTACGATTGAAGGCGAAGTAACAGATTCTGACAATAATACGTGGTATAGAGTCAGGGTTTCGGGTGATACTTTTGGATATATCCGCTCTGACTTGGGAAGAGTAAGCGGAAATATAAATGAGGGTTCTGCTTTAGAAGCCGACCCGATTCCCCATCGCGAAGCAACAATCAGCCAGTCAAGTGTCCGCGTCCGCAGCGGCCCGTCAACCAGCCACGGTGAAGTTACATCAATCCAAAGAGGCACGGCGTTAATCCTGACTGGTGAGGCCAGTGATTCTTCCGGCAATACTTGGTATCAAATAAAAGCAACCATTGACGGGCAGGAGATTAATGGTTTCGTCCGTTCAGACATGGTAACGCCGGGCGATTTTATCGAAATGGAAGAAGTTTATGACGGCGAACCGGATTATCAAGAAGAGGGAAATGATGGGGCAGCCGAAACCGAGACAAGCCCATCAGCCGGACAGCTAAATTTTGAAATCAGATATATCCAAAATGATGTTGGCGGTTATGATTATTTTCTCTATGACCGTTTGCAGGGTACGCAATGGAAAGTTGAAGAATTTCTTGAGTTAATCAATGTTGCGGAAACGAATGAAAGGCTTTACAGCGATCAAAGCGACAGGCAAAAAATGATTATTATCATTCTGGCAATCCTTATCATTGTGCTGGCCTTAGTTTTAACCGTCCTCATCTTTAAAGTCCGTGATTTGCATGAAGATGCCGAAATTTTTTATCCGGATTCAGACGCTGGTCAAAGAGCAAGGGGAAGCGCGGGCAAAAAGGCCGCCCGGCCGGGAGATGCCCGCCCTTTGGCAACCGCCCGCCCTTCGGCAACCGGAAACCAAAAGGCCAAGCGTCCGCAAGGAGAAGCTTCTGACCGGAATGCCCCTCCGAATCGCAGAGGGAATGAAAACCCCCGCCCCCGCCCCAACCGGGCCGAACAACCCCGCCGGACAGAAGAAAATAGCGAGCTAAAGGCGGCCGAAAGGGATAATAGAGAAAAGCGTCCCGAACGCGAACGGCCGGAAGCCTCACGGCGAAGCACACAAAGCGGAGTAAAAGCACCGCTTGAAGCAAAACAGCCGGAAGCAAAAACATTAAACGAAAACAAAATCTTAGATGAAAAAACATCAAACCCGGCCCGGCCTGCGAATGAAAAAGCCGCGCCGGCGCGGAAAGCCCAGAATTTCCTGACTGATGATGATGAGTTTGAATTTGAATTTTTGAATATCGATGAATAAAAAAAGTGCTGCAAAACAGCGGTAATTCCCTATAGAAAGGCATAAAAGTGTATCCAGAGTTCACGGAAAAAGCAAAAAAAGTTCTTACATTATCAGAGAAAATAGCCGCCCGGATGCGTGTTGGTTATGTCGGCACAGAACATATATTATTAGGCTTGCTAAAGGAAGGCAGTGGCGTTGCCGCCAGGGTTTTGCTTGATAACGGCGTGGACGAAACAAAAGTTTTTGAACTAATCAGGGAGCTTATTGCCCCTGAATCGATGGTGGCGACAATATCAAAAGACGGCTATTCGCCCCGCGCAATCAAAGTAATAGAAGAAGCCCGCCTCCAGGCCGAGCGGTTTGGGCAAGATAAGGTCGGCACGGAACATCTTTTGCTGGCAATCATCAAAGAGGGCGAAAACGTTGCGGTCCGGCTGCTTAACACGATGAATATCTCGGTGCAGAAAATATATGTTGATACCTTGATTTCCATCGGCGAAGACGCTTCCCAATACAAAGAGGACCTCTTTAAGAAATCAAATAAGAAAAAAGGCGGCTCGATCCTTGACCAATATAGCCGTGATCTGACTGCCCTTGCCGCTGCGGGAAAGCTTGACCCAATCATTGGGCGGGAGGAAGAAATCCAGCGCGTCATCCAAATCCTTAGCCGCCGGACAAAAAACAACCCCTGCTTAATCGGTGAGTCGGGCGTGGGCAAAACGGCGGTCGTTGAAGGGCTTGCCCTTAGGATTACCAGCGGCGATGTTCCTTTTACGGTGGAAAAAAAGCGCGTCCTTACCTTGGATCTTTCTGGCATGGTTGCCGGAAGCAAATACCGCGGTGAATTTGAAGAACGGATCAAAAAAGTTATCAAAGAAGTAATAGATGACGGCAATGTCATTTTGTTTTTGGACGAAATGCACACAATCATTGGCGCAGGCGGGGCAGAGGGGGCGATTGACGCTTCCAATATCTTAAAACCCTCATTAGCCCGCGGGGAGCTTCAGATGATTGGGGCGACGACGATCACCGAATACCGGAAATATGTTGAGCGTGACGCTGCTTTGGAACGCCGTTTCCAGCCAGTCAATGTTAATGAGCCGAATGCGGCCGAAGCAATCCGGATTCTTAAGGGAATTGCTTTCAAATATGAAGAACACCACCGCACGGTGATAACTGATGACGCAATCGAAGCGGCGGTTTTGCTTTCCGAGCGTTATATCAACGACCGCAACCTGCCGGATAAAGCGATTGATTTGATTGATGAAGCTGCTAGCGCAGTCCGCCTACGGATGACAACGATTCCGGAAACAATGAAAAAGCTGACGGCCGAAATAATTTTAATGGATCAGCAAATCGAAAATATCTTAAAACTAGGCAATTTTGACCAAGTTAAAGAAGTTGTGACGAACCAAAAAATCCTCATCAAAAAATATGAAAAACAAAAAGAGCGGCTGGAGAAAAAACGCGCTTTAGAGCCTAATGTTGTTGATGAAAATGTCATCGCCGAAGTCGCAAGCATCTGGACGAAAATACCAGTCAAAAAGCTGGCGGAAAAAGAAAGCGAACGCCTTTTAAAGCTTGAGGGCATTTTGCATAAGCGTGTCATTGGCCAAACTGAAGCTGTTTCGGCGGTCTCGCGGGCAATGCGCCGGGGCCGGGTTGGTCTGCAAGACCCCAACCGCCCGATTGGTTCATTTCTTTTCCTCGGCCCGACTGGCGTGGGTAAGACGGAACTGTCAAAGGCTTTAGCCGAAGCGATGTTTGGCAATGAAAGTGCCTTAATCAGGGTCGATATGTCGGAATACATGGAAGGCCATTCAGTTTCTAAGATGATTGGCTCGCCGCCCGGATATGTCGGTTTTGATGACGGCGGGCAATTAAGTGAAAAAATCCGGCGCAATCCCTATTCGGTGGTTTTATTTGATGAAATCGAAAAAGCCCATCCGGATGTCTTTAATATTTTGCTCCAAGTCCTTGATGATGGGCATATTACCGATTCCAAAGGACGGAAAGTCAGCTTCAAAAACGCCATTTTGATCATGACCTCAAACGCCGGGGCCCAGCGCATTGTCCAGCCGAAGAATTTGGGCTTTAATTCCGGCTCAAGCAAAGAACAAGACTATGAAAAAATGAAAAAAAGCGTCATGGAAGAGGTTAAAAAACTTTTCAAGCCCGAATTTATCAACCGGATTGATGAAATCATGGTTTTCCACCCCTTGGACAAAGACAATATGACCCAGATTACGGCTTTGCTGGCGGAAAATATCATCAACCGCTGCAAAGACCAGATGAATATCCGCTTAAGCGTAACCCCAGCCATCAAAGCTCATATTGTTTCAAAATATTCCGATGTCAAAATGGGAGCAAGGCCGCTTAAACGGGCTTTGCAAACAGTAGTCGAGGACAAATTGGCGGAAGAAATCCTGGCCGGGAAAATAAAGGCTGGTGATGATGTGAAGATTTCGCTAAAGAAAGGAGAAGTAGTTTTTGAGGTAAAAAAGTAAGGCCAGATACAACCGTAACTAAAAATATTACGTACTTTATTGGAGGAGAAATCATGTCAAAGAAGCTATTAAATGCTGAAACTGATGGAACAATTAGCTTTGGGGACCATACGCTTTTAAACAAAGCAAAGCTTGAAGATTTTGAATACGGCGGCAACATCTTTAAGGTTAAGACCTTTAAGACGATGACCAAGCTAGAAAAAAATGGGATGTTTGTTTATGAATCAGTCCCAGGCACAAGCGTTTATGATTTTCGTGAATCGGAACAAGGCTTGACATTTACGGTTGAGGGTGCGGAAGATGCCCAGATTACCGCGGAATTAGCTGAGGGAACTGAATACGAAGTATTCATCGCCGATGAAAGCATCGGCAAGATGAAAACGAACTTAAGCGGTAAATTGACTATGTCGGTCGAACTGGCCGGGGCAGGAAGAGTAGCCGTAAAAATTATTAAATAACAGGTGTTATGAATAGGGACTGATTACATGGCAAAAAAAGATACAATATTCTATTGCCAAAACTGCGGACATGAAGCGGGGAAATGGCTGGGGCAATGTCCCGGCTGCCGGGAATGGAATACCTTTGTCGAGGAAAAGATAGTAAAAAGCAAAGCGGCTTACAAAAACACAAGCTTTGGCGGAGCAAATGGTGGAGCAAGTGAAAATAAGCCCGTCATCCTGACAGAAGTAGCAAGCGAAAATGAGGAACGGTTAAAAACCCGGATTGAGGAACTCGACCGGGTTTTAGGCGGCGGGCTCGTCCCCGGCTCGCTGATATTAGTCGGCGGCGACCCGGGGATTGGTAAGTCAACCTTGTTATTGCAAGTCTGCCAAAAGCTGACCAGTAAGGTCAAAACGGATGTTCTTTACATATCAGGGGAAGAATCACTTAGGCAGATAAAGATTCGCGCCGACCGTATTGGTCAATTCTCTGATTCACTCAAATTATTATGTGAAACCAATCTAAGCATTATCGAAAGCATTATCCGGAAAACAACGCCAAGTGTTGTGGTAATCGATTCAATCCAGACAATGTTTTGCGAAGAAATAACATCAGCCCCCGGCAGCGTCTCGCAAGTTAAAGAATCAACAGCATTACTCTTGAAGCTGGCAAAAGGGCTGGGGATTACAATCTTTATCGTTGGCCATGTGACAAAAGAAGGCACAGTCGCAGGGCCAAGGGTGCTTGAGCATATGGTTGACACAGTCCTTTATTTTGAGGGTGACCGCCATGCCGCATACCGGATTCTCCGGGGCGTTAAAAACCGCTTTGGCTCAACTAATGAAATAGGCGTTTTTGAAATGCAAAGCGTCGGGCTGGTAGAAGTGCTGAACCCCTCGGAGTATATGCTTTCGGGCAAGCCTAAAGAAGCTAGCGGTTCGGTGGTGGCCTGTCTTTTGGAAGGGACAAGGCCGATTTTAATTGAAATCCAAGCCTTGGTATACCAAAGCAATTTCGGAATGCCAAGACGGCAAGCAACCGGGACAGACTTTAACCGTGTCAATCTCTTGATGGCCGTTTTGGAAAAGCGTCTGGGCTTGCAAATGGCATCATGTGACGCTTATGTCAATTTGGCGGGCGGGCTTAAAATAGCCGAACCGGCGCTAGATCTGGGCATTGTCATGGCGATTGCGTCAAGCTTTAAAAATCGCGCCGTTGATGATAAAATAATTGTTTTCGGCGAGGTGGGCTTAAGCGGCGAGGTCCGCTCGGTCAGTATGCCAGCCCTGCGCGTAAAAGAAGCGGCAAAGCTGGGCTTTACAACCTGCATTTTACCCAAAGTCTGTTTAAACGCTTGTGCCGAAGAAGTAAAAAAACTAGGGATAAAGCTGATTGGGGTTGAATCATTAAGGGACGCAATCGATCTGATATGACCTGCAATCACAATAACAACCGCTCATAATGGAAGTTTGCCGATGAGCGGCGCAGCATAACCACCCCAATAATAGCACAAGCAATCCCCAGCCCAATCAAAAACCCGATCCCAAGCGACACTGTTCCGGTAAACTGTCCGCCAAGCAGGACAAAAAGCGGCAAAACCAAAAAGACGCTTTTCTGGTAGGATTCTTCGACTGACTTTGCTTTAGCCGAACCCCTTACAATCATGGAAATGGCAATCAATGAAAGAGCTGGTGAAATGAGGGCCATCAAGACAAGCCAGCTAAGGCCGGGAAGCAATAAGGTTCCCATCGTCAGCCAGATTATCAGCTGGACAACAACCGTCATCACAAAAAAAGATAATAATGAGATGAATTGGCTTAAGAGAAAAGAAGCAGCAATCTTGGCGTTAAAGGTTTGCCCCAGGGTCAAAGGGCAGTATAAAAGAGTTTCGAGCGTCCGTTTTTCTTTTTCGCCGACAAACGAACTTGCCGCCGTAATAGTTGCCGCCATCACCGGAATCATTAAAAAGAAAATCAAGATGAACTCATTAAGTACCAAGGAAAGCAAGGCTTCACGCAGGTTAAAGCCAGGCTCATTAATATCAACGCTTTGAAGCAGAGCTAAAAGCTCTTGAAAATCAGCGGAATCTTCCGGTGCTAATCCTATTATCAGCACGAAAACCGCCGGAATGACTACCGCCATAAACAGCGGGACAATTAGCATTACCCAGAATAAATTCTTGTTTGCCGTAATGCTGCGAATATCTTTTTTGATAATGGTTATTTGGCCTTTGTTAAACATCATTATGCCCCTTTCCCCTGCTTTTTTCAAACAGGGCAAAATAAATTTCTTCCAATGAAAGCCGACAGGCGGTTACATTATAAATATTCCCGCCCTCTTTCACAATGCGGTTGATGATATGCGGGATTTCTGCTTCAGAATTTACCTTTACTTCGTAATCCCTTGCCCCGGTTTTGGTTGCACAGATCTCATTTGGCATATAATCAGCGGTTATGCTTACGTTAAGGCCAGGAAAGACCATTTCGCGGAGGCTTTCAAGATCTCCTAAAGCCAGCATGACCCCATTGGAAATCAGGCCATAGTAAGTGCAAATTTCCTGCGCGTAACGCAATTGGTGCGTACATAAAAAGACAGTTGTGCCATCTTCTTGGGCAAGGTTTTTAATCATGCTGTTTACATTCGCAACGCTTTCAGGGTCAAGGCCGGAGGTCGGCTCATCTAAAAAAAGAATCTTCGGGCGGTGAATCATTGCCCTTGCTAATGAAAGCCGCTGCCTCATGCCAGTAGAATAGGCTTCCAGATTGCGGTCTTTTGCGTCAGCAAGCTCCAATTTGGAAAGTAAATCCACAGCGCGGCGGCGGCTTTCCGTGGGAGTAAGCCCAAACGTTTGGCCGTAAAAAACAAGGTTTTGCAAACCTGTCATATTGCCATACATTTGCGCGTGTTCGGTCACAACGCCCGAAACCTTATGCACGTCAACAGGGTTTTCGGCGGGGTCAACACCAAAAACCCGGCATTCTCCGCTTGAAGCTTTAAGAATGCCATTTAAAAGTTTTACAACGGTCGTTTTTCCTGCCCCGTTAGGGCCCAGGAACCCAAAAACCTCACCTTGCTTTAAGGTAAAGCTGATATCGCTGACCGCCTTTTTACCGCTGGGGTAAATTTTTACTAAATTTTCTGCATTAACAGCATTCATAGATACCTCTTTTGTTTCTAAGAAAAACCTCTCAACAGTAAGGTTTTTCTGCGGTGTATATTTCTACGTACTTGAAGTGGAGTTCTCTTGATTCGAGCTTGCTAAATCAGGGTCAAGCTCAATTGCTTTATTATAGTCAGCCATCGCCATTTCCTTATTTCCTAATTCATTAAATAGAATAGCGCGGTTATTATATGCCTTGGCATTATCAGGGTCAAACTCAATTGCTTTATTATAGTCAGCCATCGCCATTTCCTTATTTCCTAAGCCTTTAAATAGAATAGCGCGGTTATTATATGCCTTGGCCGCATTAGGGTCAAGCTCAATTACTTTATTATAGTCAGCCATCGCCATTTCCTTATTTCCTAAGTCATTAAATAGAATAGCGCGGTTATAATATACCTCGGCATCATCAGGTTCAAGCTCAATTGCTTTATTATAGTCAGCCATCGCCATTTCCTTATTTTCTAAATAGTAATATATATTACCGCGGTTATTATATGCCTTGGCATAATCAGGTTCAAGCTCAATCGCTTTATTATAGTCAGTCATCGCCATTTCCTTATTTCCTAAGTCATCAAATAGATTACCGCGGTAAAATAATGAACTGGGATTAATATGGCATTCATCACTATTCATATACTTATTTAGATAGAATAATGCTTTTTCGGAATCGTCCATGAAATAATAGGATAAAAAGATATCATAATATAAAAGTTCTGATTGGGAGTCATCAATTTCGTAAGCGATCATGTAATCATTTAAAGCATCAACATAATTGTTAAAATCATATAAAAACATCATCCCTCGCAGCCTGAATGCTTTTGCTTTTAAGGAATCATCGGTAAATCCAAGCGAAATAGCATGACACAAACTCACAAGGGCTTCAAATTTGCTATTATTGAACCGCTGGCAAATAGCAAGCTTAAGCAAATGCTCACTTGAGTTTGCTTCTATTTTCATTGTTTCATTTATAAATTCTTGCCGAGACTGCTTGCCGCGTAAAGAATCAAGCATATCAGCTATATCCTCGCTGATATCGACTTTGAAGTCTGAATAATTGGGATTGCTTATGACGGCTTTTCTCTTGGCTTCAAGTATATGTGGGGGAACTATTTTTGTGATTAGTTCATAATAACTGCCAAAGATATGTTCATTTTCCGGTTCACTATTTTTCCGCAAAATTACTTGTTCATCATTTTCAATTCTACTGTCAGAATGTATAACAGTAATACTGGAAAGTTGTAAATTGGGATCGCCGATAGCATTAATTAATTTTTGAACCATTTCGTTTTTTTGAGTATTGTCATCAGTTAATGGTATCCGGGTCAAGGCACAAAACACCTCGGTTTTACCATGTTTTACATTAAAATCGGAAGCAGATATAAGATCATACATAAGCTTAGAACCATAGCGATTTTCAGTATTATTGGCACATAAAATGATAGTTGTATCAGCAAGTGCCAAACTGCACATTTTACTTAACGCCGTTATCCCGGAACGCGAATCAATAAATAAGAAATCTGGTTTTAGTTGCTCTTCGATTTGGTCGCGGAGACATTGAAATAACTCAAAACCTTCATCATCATCCCCAAAAAAAAGATTATTAAAATCGATGGTTGCTAGTTTTAACCAATATGATAAATCCATATCTTTACCGGCATTCATAAGCTGAATGTAACCCTTTGAATTAGGGATTTCATAAGTATGGAAATACGCGGATATTGATTTTGGTGCCTTATCATTTATGTATGTATGAACATAGTCCAAAACACCAAGACATTGATGTTTGGGATCTTCCTCAAATTTGTATATGACGCCAGGAGCTTCTAAGTCAAGATCAAGAATACAGACCGTAAAATTGCATTCAGCCAAATACTTTGCCGTATATGACAAGGCGAGTGTGCGGCCAACTCCGCCCTTATAAGAATAAAAAGCAACAGTTTTCATAGGTAATGATCCTTTTATCTTCAGGCGGGTTTAGCCAGCTTTTTTGTTAATATATTTTTCTTGATAAGCAATAGGTATGCCACCTTGTTTCTTAAAACTTATTTTATTTTGATAAACTACGTCAATATTCTTTATATTACCAGTTTTTTCGCCCATCCTCATTTTTTTTAAATTCGTGGCATTATTTTTTAACTTTGTTTCAATCTCACTTAAAAAACCTTGATACTCTCTTTCAATAATTGCTAAGGGATCTTTATTTTCTCTCGTAGCAATAGCATCAATGTACTCTTGCCTTTCGATTAATTCTTTAATGAAATTATCGTCAAATGGATTCACTTAAGCTCCTTTCACTATAAAACAGAAATCCCTTATCATAGTTTTTTATTAATTTGCAAATATCTAAAAAGATTTTTTCGGATTTCTCATGAGCAATCTCGTATAAAACCTCTATTGGTATATGCCTAATGTCTTCACCGTTGCAGGCAGCAATTATTTGAGTTATAAGTGGATTAACTATGTCAAAAAGCTTGATACCAGAAGTCAATGGATGAAAATCACTGCCTTTGTGCATATAATAAAGTTTGCCGATATTACCGCAGACAGCCATATTTTTTATTATTTCCTTAAAAAAAATTTCCATGTCGTCATTCGATGGTAAGATACTGTCGGGATGGCTATGGACTGATGAAACAGTTTGTGGCGGCTGATTTAGCTTTTTAAGTTCGGCCAAAGCCTCGCTGATATCTACAGAATTTCGGTCGCCAATATCATGCCTTTCATAAGTGTCTGTAAATGTATAGGCATTTTCAACGCCATAAGTTATGCTACAATTCATCGTAATCATTAAAAAAAGGCATAAACGTTGCCGTTCCTCTTGCTCTAAGTGAGAAATAATTATCATTAAGGCATCAATATTCTTCCGCAGCCGTTCAATTCGAAGTTGCTTTTCCTCTTGGGTAATCATATTCGTCCGCCTTTAGTGATAGAAACAAATCATCAAGCCCTTATCCAAAAAGATCCGGATAAGGGACTGCCGTACAGGGGATGAGGGAATCGAACCCCCACTAAAGGTTTTGGAGACCTCTGTCATGCCACTTGACCAATCCCCTAAGTGAACAACTGCCGAAGTTTATTATAGCCGACATAGTTATTGCTGTCAACTCATTTACATTTATTTTTTAGCATGGTACAAATGTCGATACTGACGTATCGACTTTTGGAATGGATTTACTTGGCTCGTGCGTGTGGATTATGGTATAATGAATAACCAAAACTAATTACTAACGTAATTAGTTCGAAAAGCAAGCGACCGCAGGTCAAGAGTTGCAGTACAAGCGTCACATAATTGAGCGCAGGTCAAGAGTTGTTTTAAATTTCCCTTGAAATGATTTAATTGGCTCGTGCGTGTGGATTATTCAACGATTGACCGCAGGTCAAGAGTTGCTGTATACATAATTAATCCGGAACAAACAGGAGAACACCATGAAAAAAATAAAAAAAATAAAAATTACTATTTTACCCTCGCTTCTTATTTCATTAATGCTGCTTTTCGCAGCGTGCAGTTCATTGACCGAACCAGTCAATGAAACCGGAATGCCCGGAATGCCCAATGCAGCCGAAGCGGAAGCTGAAACCGAAACCTCCGCCCAAAGTTTTACAATGGCCATCAATGAAAACCTCACCAAAACCACGGATATCCGCCCCGGTTACGGCACGATGTATGAAGTTTTTGTTTATTCATTTTATGATAGCGATGGTGACGGGATCGGCGATTTTAACGGCCTAACTTCACAGCTTGATTATATCAGCGATTTAGGTTTTGACGGAATCTGGCTAATGCCAATCAAACCCTCGCCGACATACCACAAATATGACGTTACCGATTATTATGGCATTGACCCAGAGTATGGGACGATGGCCGATTTTGAGAATTTTATTGAAGCTTGCGATGAACGCGGAATCAGGGTAATTATTGATTTGGTGCTAAACCATAGCTCCTCACAGCACCCTTGGTTTCTTAAGGCAACGGAATATCTGGCCGGGCTTGACGGAAAAGAGCCGGATATCCTTGAATGCCCGGAATTTGGTTTTTACCATTTTACGCAGGAAAGAAAAAGCAACCATTACCAAGTGGCAGGGACGGAGGATTGGTATTACGAAGGCCATTTTTGGAGTGAAATGCCGGATTTGAATTTGGATAATCTTGACTTGCGGGTTGAAATTGAGAATATTGCGGCCTTTTGGCTGCAAAAAGGGGTAGCTGGCTTCCGTTTGGATGCGGTCAAGGAATTTTTCACCGGGGCGCTGGAAAAAAATATCGAAGTGCTTACTTGGTTTAACCAAATGGTTAAAGATAAAAATCCGGACGCTTATCTGGTGGCCGAGGTATGGGATAACGCAATCACTTACGCGCCTTACCTAAGAAGCGGAATCGACAGCATTTTTAATTTTGCTTTTGCCAACCACAATGGGACAATTGCCGAAACAGTCAGAGGTAGAATTGCGGCTTCCAATTTCCCTGCGGCAATCATAAGCCATAACGAGCTGCTTAGCTCTTACAATCCTGATTTTATCGATGCGCCGTTTTATACCAACCACGATTTGGGCCGCTCGGCCGGATATTATAACGGTGAATTTGCCCTTGCGCAGACCAAAATGGCTCTTGCCCTCAATCTTTTAATGAGCGGCAATACTTTCACTTATTATGGCGATGAGCTGGGAATGAATGGTTCGGGAATTGATGAAAATAAGCGGCTTGCGATGTACTGGAGCGAAGACGAAAACGCGCCGGGAATGTGCCGGGGCCCGCTTGACAAAGATAATGTGAAGTTTAGGTATGAAAGTTACGAAACGCAAAAAGATGACCCTTATTCCATCTACAATTTTAGCAAAAACGCCCTCAAAATCCGGAATGCCTTTCCCGCGGTAATCCAGGGTAATATTAAGAATCTTGACGAAATTGGCACGGATTCTTTATTAGCTTTTACCAAAACCGATGGTGAAAGCCACATCGTTATTTTGGCCAATTTGTCCCCTGATGAAATCGAAATTAAAACGGCGTTAATTGGCGACATAAATATCGCCGCCGTTTTACTGACGAACGAAAGCCCGGTTTTGCTTGACTTTGATAATCTTTGCCTCCCGGCTTACAGTATCGTTATTTTGGAGCAAGAAAACTAGTGTACAAATCCAAATTTTGTGGTAAGATAGGTTTAGGCAAATCTTAAAGGCATTACGAATCAAAATATTGAGAGGATATAGTATGGAAAACGATAAAGAACATCGTTTGCAATTAATAGCTGATTACAGGCAATGGCTAGAGCCTTATTTCCGTTATATTCCTTGGTTTGAAGAGCGGATCGGCAAAAATCAGGCGAAACTTTATGACGGCGATAACACAAGCCAGACAATTTCCGTTCCGGTATATGATTCGACGCTCCTTAATTTTGTAAAGTCAATTAACAGCACCGGATTCATGAATCGTAATTATCCTTATATATATAGCAAATATGGGCTTACGAGCTGTGCCGATGAGTTAGCCCGGATCGAAAAATGCGACCTAAAAGATGTTGATGTCATTGTTGGCATTATTTCTAAGTACGTTATTGGGGGAATGGCAAAAGGGAAATTATGGACCGATGCGGTTTCCGAAGGGATATTTTATCATGCGTTAGTACGGATAAAGCAGATTCTTGATGTTTGGGGAGATGAAAGGGCATAATCATGGGAGAAAAATCAGGACAAAAGAGAAGTTACATATTAGAATGCTCGCGCAGGGTTTTTGCAGAAAAAGGTTTCCGCAATGTGACGATGCAGGACATTGTCGCCGCAAGCAATATCAGCCGTGGCGGCTTGTATTTACACTTTACGCGGGTTGAAGATATATTTTCTGCCGTCCTAAATAGTGAGGAATCAAGGGACGGCGAAAGTACCGACAGTTTGCCGGAGGAAGCAACCGCGTCCGATATTCTTGCTCTTTTTATGAAAGAACAAAAAAAGGAAATCCTCAAGAAAAAAAATTCCTTGACGATTGCTATTTATGAATATTATTTTCATCTTAACTACAAAAAAATCAAAATCCCGCCAAAAGAAAACCTAATCAAACAGCAATTTGAGACAGGCATATTGATTTTGGAAAATTTAATCCGTGACGGCATTTCAGCGGGCGAGTTTTATTGCGAAGATCCGCGGGGCATGGCTGGGAATATTATGTACACCCTCGAAGGGCTGAAAGTCGCGGCCCGGACCTTGGGCATTTCGGAAGCAGCAGTTGACAAAGAATTATTTTACATAATGCAAGGATTGATTATGGAATAAAATCCAAAATATTATTCTAGGAGAACAGATGACAAAAGTAAAACGCATTTATATTGAAAGAAAACCAGAGTACACCAACCAAGCAGATGAACTTTTAAACGACATTACCAAATTTCTCGATATTTCTTCGGTAAAAAGCATAAAAATCCTGATCCGCTACGATATTGAAAACATTTCGGACGCTGTTTACCAAAAGGCCAAAACTTTAGTTTTTTCTGACCCTGTGCTTGACAATCTTTACGAAGAGTCATTTATGCTTCCTAAAGACTCCCGCGCCTTTAGCGTAGAGCTTCGGCCGGGCCAATTTGACCAGCGGGCTGATTCAGCCAAAAAATGCTTAATCTTATTACACGGATCTAACGTAACTAACGCTTCCAAGAATGCTTTAGCTTCCAAGGATGCTTTAGCTTCCAAGGATGCTTTAGCTTCCAAGGATGCTTTAGCTTCCAAGGATGCTTTAGCTTCCAAGGATGCTTTTTTAACTTCCAAGGATGCTTTAGCTTCCACTCCGCTCGTAAAATCCGCAACAACCTATTTAATAACAGGTGTTATTTCTGATGATGAGTTTAACCGGATTAAAGCTTATGTCATTAATCCCGTTGACTTGCGGGAAACAGAGCCGTTAAAACCAGCAACCCTTGCCAGCGAATATGAAGAAGCGGAAGATATCGAGATTTATCATGGTTTCCGCGCAAAAAGTGAAGATGAGCTAAGGGATTTTTTTGCTTCGCTTAATCTGGCGATGACATTTAAGGATTTCCTTCATATCCACAAGTATTATTGCGAAGAGGAAAAACGCGACCCGACCGTGACCGAAATCCGCGTTCTTGATACATATTGGTCTGACCACTGCCGCCATACGACTTTTTCAACCGAATTAACCGAAGTAAATTTTGGCGAAGGTTTTTACCGTGTCCCAATCGAAGCTTCATACAAAGACTACCTAAAGTCCCATCAAGAAGCCAATCCGTCCGGGGACAGATTTATCTGCCTGATGGATTTGGCCCAGATGGCAATGCGCAAGCTTAAAAGCTTAGGCAAGCTTGACGACATGGAAGAAAGTGATGAAATTAACGCCTGTTCGGTGGTTGTGCCTGTTGAGATTGAAACCAAAGACGGTTTACACACCGAAGAATGGCTAATTATGTTCAAAAATGAAACGCATAACCATCCCACGGAGATAGAGCCGTTCGGCGGAGCTGCCACTTGTCTTGGCGGCGGAATCCGCGACCCATTGTCGGGCCGGGGGTATGTGTATCAGGCAATGCGCCTGACTGGGGCTGCTGACCCGACCCTTGCTTTTAATAAGACGCTTAAAGGAAAACTACCGCAACGCAAAATCACCCGCACGGCGGCGGCCGGATATTCTTCATACGGCAATCAAATTGGCGCAGCCGCTGGACTGGTCAAAGAAATATACCATCCGGGATATGTTGCAAAACGCATGGAGCTGGGGGCGCTTATGGCAGCTGCTCCCCGTTCGGCCGTCCTCCGGGGCGGGACAGCTTGCGGTGATGTCATTATTTTGCTTGGCGGCCGAACTGGCCGTGATGGCTGCGGCGGAGCAACCGGTTCTTCAAAGGTCCATACAGAGGACGCGATTGAAACCCTAAGCGCGGAAGTGCAAAAGGGCGATGCCCCGACAGAGCGGAATATTGTCCGGCTTTTCCGGCGCGAGGAAGCCAGCCGCCTAATCAAAAAATGCAATGATTTTGGTGCTGGCGGTGTTTCCGTGGCGATTGGCGAGCTTGCTCCGGGCCTGGTTGTTGATCTAGATAAAGTACCCCAGAAATATGCGGGCCTAGATGGAACGGAGCTAGCGATTTCCGAGTCACAAGAGCGGATGGCAGTAGTAATCGCCCCGGAAAATGTGGCACAGTTCTTAGCTTATGCCGCAGAAGAAAATGTAGAAGCGACCGAGGTTGCTTTAGTAACTAAAGAAGAGCGAATGGTGATAAAATGGCGTGGGGTAAAAATCGTTGATTTGTCACGCGCTTTCCTCGATACCAATGGGGCCCATCAAAAAGCCCAGGTTTTTGTGAATATGCCCGCCGAAAATGATAATTACTTCACAAAAGCAAAAATTTCGGCGGTTTACGAAGCACTTACCAAGGGAAATTACAAAAAAGCTTGGTTAGAAACCTTAAGTGATTTAAATGTCTGTTCCCAAAAAGGCTTGGCCGAACGTTTTGATTTTTCTGCCGGGGCAACTAATGTCTTAATGCCATATGGCGGAAAGTACCAATTAACCGAAAACCAGACAATGGTTGCCAAGCTTCCGCTCCTAAAAGGAAAAACCGATACCGTGACGCTGATGAGTTATGGTTTTGACCCTTATTTGTCGGAGTGGAGTCCCTATCATGGTGCGATTTATGCTGTCCTTGAATCCATTGCAAAAATCGTTGCTTCCGGCGGTGACCACCGTCAAATCCGCTTTTCGTTCCAAGAGTTTTTCCGCCGCATGAGCAGCGACCCTGAGCGTTGGAGCCAGCCATTTGCCGCTTTGTTAGGGGCATATGATGCCCAGATGGGTTTTGGCCTGCCATCAATTGGCGGAAAAGACAGTATGTCCGGCACATTTAATGACATTGATGTCCCACCGACACTAGTGTCATTTGCCGTTAGCACCGCCAAAATCCAAAATATTATCAGCCCGGAACTGAAAAAGGCTGGCAACCTGCTGGTTCAGGTTTTTGCGCCTCGTGATGAATATGAAAAACCGCTTTATGATAAAGTGGCGGCCGCTTATACAAAGATTAGCGAATTGATTAAAGCAGGGGAAATCAGCTCTGCTTACGCCCTTTCAACCAGCGGCCTTGCAGCAGCGATCAGCAAAATGGCCTTTGGGAATAAGTTAGGCGTTAGCCTTAATGAGGAACTGGAATTAAAAGACTTATTCCAAAATAATATTGGTGACATCTTGATTGAAACAACCAAAGAGGGGCTTGATAGATTGGCAGAAAGCGGCGTTTCATCTTTCCTAATCGGCACGGTCACCGCGGAAGCTTTCTTTTCCGGCACAAATATCCACATTACGATGGCAGAAGCACTTAGCGCGTGGACAGGGAAACTGGCGGAAATTTTCCCCGCCGGGGCAGGTTTTGAAGATGCACTAATCGCGGCAAAATTGGCTGACCCGGTCAGTCAACCAACGAAAACGCAGCATTTCCCCATCTATAAAGATGACTCCATCTACATCTGCAAAGAAAAAGTCGCCGTCCCCACCGTTTTTATCCCGGTTTTACACGGAACAAACGGTGAATATGAGGGAGCGGCCGCTTTCGCAAAAGCAGGGGCAAAAGTAGTTACAAAAGTTTTCAAAAGCTTATCGCCTGATGAAATCACCGCTTCTTACCGTGCCTTTGCCGCCGAAATTGACAAAGCCCAGATTGTGATGTTCCCGAACGGTTTTACGTCTGACGACGAACCCGATGGAAGCGCGAAATTTTATGCCACGGTTTTCCAGAATGACTACCTAAAAGAAGCAATAACCAATTTATTAAATAAGCGTGACGGTTTAATCCTTGGGATTGGGACAGGATTCCAGGCTTTGTTAAAGCTTGGCTTACTGCCTTTTGGCGAGTTTTATTTTGCCGAAGAAGCCGGGACTCCGGCCCTGACCTACAATCATATCGGTCGTTATGTGTCCACGATGGCTTATGTGCGAGTGCTTTATGACAAATCACCATGGCTTAGGGGTGCGGATTTTAGTGACACCTATGTCAGTCCGGCTTCCCATGCTTATGGCCGCTTTGTTGCTTCAGATGATTGGCTCGACTTTTTGCTGGATAATGGGCAGGTCGCAACCTGCTATGTTGGGCAAGATATTAATGGTTCAAGGGCAGCAATAGAGGGAATTACTTCACCTGACGGCCGTGTCTTTGGCAAAATGCTCCATGCGGAACGGTGTTCGGAAAAGTGGGCAATCAATATTCACGGACGGCGGGATATGAAAATATTTGCATCTGGGGTCAAATATTTTAAATGATAAAGATGAATAAGCTGAAAAAATGCCGCCGCGAAATAAAATTTGAGTTAAGCAAGGCAGAATATCTTGTGGCAAAAAACCGGATTGCTTTGCTATTAGATTGCGATAAAAACGCCGGAAAAGCCGCCGGAAAAGACGGCTATTTTGTCCGCAGTATTTACTTTGATGACCTAAGGGAAACGGCCTTTACCGAAAAAGTAAATGGGGTGTTTGATCGGCGGAAATTTAGAATCCGCACTTATAATAATGACTTAGGGTTCATTAAATTAGAATGCAAAGAAAAATTTAACCGCTGGATAAGCAAAAAATCCGCGCGGATTGATGAAAAAGCCTGTGAAAGTTTGCTGAACTGCGATTTCCCCGTATCTTTTGCAAACGAGGAGGGCGTTTTAAAGGAGTTTTATTTTGCCGCAAAAGAATCAGGACTCCGCCCGGTGATAGGCGTTGACTACTACCGCGAGGCTTTTATATACCCGGCTTCAAATCTAAGGATTACTTTTGACAGGCAATTGCGGGCGAGCTGCCTAAGTGAGTTTGCCATCGTAAAACCAAAGGAGAAAGAGGAGTTTTCCGTTCCGGCCTACCATAATGACAGTGTTGTCATGGAGATAAAATTCGATGATTTTATGCCCGAAATCGTCCGTGCGGTGATTCCTTACGAAACCGGGAAGCCGTTAGCGATTTCAAAATACCGGATGTGCATGAGTATCAGAAAAGCCTTAAAGATATGATGGTATGATTAAGAGGAAGGCAAAAATAACTCTTCGTGACCTTGGCCGCCTTCTATCCGTCCTAATGATTTTATTTTAACGCCATTTAGGGCACAGTCACGAAGAGTTATATTTTGCCTGACGATTTTATAAAAGCCTTGGGAGGAAAACCATGACCAATATTATCAGGGAACTCACAGACAGCCTAGAACAGGCAAGCATTATTACAAGGCTGACCCCAGCCCACATCACCGCGTGCCTTTTAACCGCATTGATATGCGGAACCACGATTTATTTTGTCTACCGCTTTTTTTATAAAGGAGCGGTCTATAGTGAGAGCTTCAACCTCTTAAACGTCATCACCTGCTTGACGACAGCCTTTATTATCATGACGATTTCCCAAAACCTGGTCCTTTCACTGGGAATGGTGGGGGCGTTATCGATTGTCCGCTTCCGGGCAGCAGTCAAAGACCCGCTTGATATCGGCTTCTTATTCCTGGCGATTGCCGCCGGGCTTACCAGCGGGGCAGGGCTTTTTCCGCTGGCTTTAATCGGGACATTTTTAATCGCTGGCGTATATCTGGTTTTTTCGATAGTGACTGGCGGAGTCAAAAGGTTTGTCTGTATTGTAAAATATGATTTATCGGCGCGGGAATCAGTTTTTGAAATCCTTGAATCATATCGGGCAAAGCTAAAAAGTTCAATTACATATGATAATTATGCCGAAGTGACCGTAACAGTCAAAGTAGATAAGATGGAAATAAAAATGCAGGAAAAGCTTGAAGTTCTAAGCGGTGTCCAAAGTGTTGTCCTGATGGAATATATTAGTGATTAAAGGAGAAGCCGATGGCGAAAGAAAAGCGGAAAATCATTGCCGCAATATCATTAATCGTTTTAGCCGCCATTTTTTGCCTTGCTTACGAAAAACTTAGTGGATTCCCAAATCAAGAAACCTTTGTTACAGCCAGTGCATTTAATCAAGAAGAAAAAGAAGAAAAAGAAGAAGGTTTCATAGCGGAAATTTATGACGCTGATGAAGAAGAAATAATTTTTTCCCACCCGGCGCATTTTTATGAAAAAACAGTTTTACTCACATTCGAAACGCTAAATAATGATATTACCGAAATTTTCTACACCTTGGACGGAAGAACGCCGGATTCAACAGGCGGCATTTTATATACGGACGAAATCCGCCTTGCCGGGGGGAGCGGAATGCGTTCCTATACCGTAAAAGCCCGCGGCCTAAAGCCGGACGGCAGCTACACGGCAACAAAAACCCATTCATATTTTGTCGGCGATGAAGTCTTTATGCGCTTTGATACCTTGGTTTTTTCTCTTTCTACCGAGCCCTTTAACCTCTACGATGATGACTACGGAATAGCCGTTCCCGGCAAGCTGCGCGAGCAATACCTAAGCGAGACCCAAGATGAAAATCCTGACCCGCCGGCCCCGGCCAATTTTAATATGCGCGGCAGGGAAGCGGAGCGGCCTGTTTATATTGAATTAATTGACCAAGACGGTCAATTAATCCTTTCGCAAAATGGCGGAATGAGGGTTCATGGCGGCTGGTCACGGGCAATGAACCAAAAATCATTCCGGCTTTATGCAAGAAAAAGCTACGATGAGGAAAAAAGTACCTTTGCTTACGATTTTTTCCCTGACGATTTCACGCATTATGGGCGGCCGATTACCAGTTATGACAGCATCCTTTTAAGGAATAATGCCAACGACAACCCATTCGCTTTCCTGCGCGATGAGATTACCCAAGAGATGGCTTCTAGTTTACTGCCTGATACGCAGTCGAGCCGGGCTGCCGCTGTTTTTTTGAATGGCGAGTACTATGGCCTTGCTTGGATAAAGCAATATTACGATGATGATTATTTAAATGACAAAAATGAGATAAAAAACGGTGAATGGGCGATTTTGCAAGGCGGGGCAGCCCATAAGCATTTTGATGAAGAAGACCCGCTTAGTGTCATTGCGGCCGGGGATTTTGAAGAAATCTTTAATCTATATCATGACATTGGCGATGATGATGTTTTAAATGAACTTCTTGCAGCGATAGATATTGATAATTTTTTTGCTTATTATGCAGTCCAGATTTATGCCAACAATTTTGACTGGCCATGGGGAAATTACAAGGTATACCGTTATTATGGCGAAGACGGGGAAAAATTTGATGACGGAAAGTCAACAGCAGACGGAAAGTCAACAGCAGACGGAAAGTCAACAGCAGACGGAAAGTCAACAGCAGACGGAAAATGGCGTTGGCTTCTTTATGATACGGACTGGACCTTTGGTTTGTATGGCGGGCCAGCGTCTGATGAATCCCTTGGCCGGATTCTGGGGATTACCCCGACTGACCGCGGTTATTCGCCATTGTTGCTTGCGTTGGTTGGCCGTGATGATATGCGGGCGCGGTTTGTTTCCGTTTTATGCGATTTGATGAACCATCATTTTTCACCGGATGCAGTCGAAAAAACTGTCCGCCGGAAAGAAGCGGAGCGGGCAAACGAGCTTTACCACAATTTCCGCGCTGGCGGGGCCCAGCTTCGTGGTACATGGTCAAGCCTTGGCTATGTGGATAGCCAGGTTGAGGGAATTATTGATTTTGGGAAAAAGCGGCCAGCGGAAATGCGAAAGCAAATTGAAAAATTCCTTGCAGTTAGCCCTAGTGGTTATACTGTCACGGTATCATCCCATGAATTTGCCGAGATCCGGTTAAATACGATTAAAATAGCCGAGGATTTTAGCGGTTTTTATTATGACATCAATTCGGTTAACATAACTGCGGCCAAAGCTGACGGCCATGTTTTTTCCCATTGGCTTGTTAATGGTGAAAAAAGGGCTGCCGAAATCTTAACAGTCGGGGCAGCCGACGCTTTAAATGGAGCAATAACCATCGAACTCGTCCTTGAGGCTGACGAAAGCGGCATTCCGCTTGTCAGCTTAATTGACCATCAGGGCAGCAATGATTTTATTGCCATTTATAACCCCTATCCTTATGAGATAGATTTGCGCAAATTTTACTTAGAGACGGATTCATTAAATGACGGGCGGCAAATATTAGCCGACACCATCTTAAAGCCGGGGCAGACGGCAATTCTATATGGCAGGAACTTTCGCACCAAAGACGCATTAAAGGGCTTTTTAATGAACTTTAATTTGCAAAGCGGCAAGACCTTAAGGCTTTTAAATAGCAATGAAGAGATCGTATTTTCACTAAAACTGCCCCGGATTGACAATGGCTATTTGATGGCCAGGAATATGCGCCGCGGGGGTTATGAGTATGTGTTGCGCTAGTGCCATTTTTCTTGACAATGGATTTATCCATGCTATAATGATTAATAAAAATATATTTTTTAAAGAGGTGTATTATGGAACTCAGACAGCAACTGCACAGAGACATAGAACTGCTTCCCGAAAATACGCTAAGGGCGGTCAGCGTGTTTTTACATGATATTGTTATGGCTGAGTTTAAGCCTATGTTAACTCCCCTAACGCCGAAAGAAATTGTCGAAAGGCGAAAAGCGTTACTCGGTTGCATGGAAGGCAAAACATGGATAGCCGCTGATTTTAACGCACCGCTTGATGAAATGAGGGAGTACATGGAATGAAATATCTACTTGACACCCAAATAGTTCTTTGGCTTTTTGAAAACGATGTTAAGCTGTCTAATAAAGCGAAATCAATTATTTTTGATCCTGTAAATCAATGTTTCGTTAGTGTCGTTTCTTTATGGGAAATTGCATTGAAAATGAATATCGGTAAATACAAATTCCCCGGCGGCTTTCCTGTCTTACGCCAACTTGTAAACGATAATTATTTTGAAATTATGCCCATAAATGACGAATATTTGAACGGCTTATTTGCACTTCCATTTTATCATCGTGACCCATTTGACAGGCTCATTATTGCAACCGCGCAAATTGAAGACATGACACTTGTAACCGCAGATGAGGAGATCCAGAAGTATGACGTTAAATGGATTTTTTAATTTTTTCCAAAAACCTCTTGAAATTCCCCCGCCAAATCCATATAATAGACATAGGATTATTGTGCCGCGATGTGCGCAATAATTTCAAAAACTTTCACGAAAGAGCTTGACAAGTTTGATGAATTACGATCACAATTTTAGCAAGCAAGCAAGCAAGCAAGCAAGCAAGCAAGCAAGCAAGCAAGCAAGCAAGCAAGCAAGCAAGCAGCGGATAATTCCGCTCTTTTGACATACCACAAAATGTATAGCTTAACTATCGGCGGCTTTCCCTATCACAGGGCGAGCCGCTTTCTTGTGTTTCAGTCGGAAATAAATCCCTTGCCGCTAGCGGCCTAAGTTGCAAGTTTTGGAAAATCTTGGAGGTACATATGAAAATCAGTAAACTATTCACAAAATTCTTGGCATGGACGATGGTTTTTGCCATGCTTTCCGGCAATATCCCGGCGGGAGTTTTTGCCGAAGAATTTAATCACACCTTTTCGCATTTAGAATTAGAAGAAGAAACCGATGACATTAAAACGGAAGATGAGCATGGTAGTTTAGATGATAGCGATGACATCGTCCTAAAGATGTTGGGCAATCCAAACGATGATTTCTATCTCCAGATTTATGAATACGGTGAAATCGAATCAGGTTATGATTTAGTCTTGCCGACAAGGGTTGAGGGATTTTTAGAAGACGGAAGCAGCGTATTTGTTGAGGGAGTCACGTGGTCAAGTTATCCGGCCTTTGACCCGGAAGAACCGGGACTTTACTTCTTTACGCCGCATCTTCCGGCTGGTTACCGTCTGGCCCAAGAAGACGAACCGCTTTTGATTGTCGTCCATGTCCTTGAGCCGGAAATGGACTTTAGCGAAATAGATCTTCTCCAGTCGTTTGCGCGTTCGCCGGGCATGATGATGTCTTTTTCAGGACCTGTCGGAACTTTCATTAAAGATACGGACACTCCAATTTCTGCGGGTTCGATTCCCATCTCCGATCGGGCGGGGCTGGAAGCAATGGCAAATGATCTTAGCGCCAACTACCATCTGACTGCTGACATTGATTTAAGCACAGCGGAGTGGGAGCCTTTGGCAAATAATGATGAATTTACCGGTATTTTGGACGGACAGGGCCATCTTATTTGGGGACTTGAGAATAATGCCGCATCATTACTCAATTTCGGCCTGATTGCGATACTTGGCGAGGACGGAATCATAAAGAACCTCGGCTTTGAAAATGTGAGCATCGCTCCGGACTCGTCCGGTTACGTAGCAGCAATAGCGACCTACAACTACGGCACAATTGAAAATTGCTTTGTTAATGGCGGGACGATAGAGGGCGGACAGTTCACAGGCAGCATAGCGGCCTACAACTACGGCACGATAACCAATACATACAACACAGCAGCTGTGACTGTCGATAATTATGACTCATTTACCGGAGGCATAGCAGCCATAAACAATGGCTCTTACGGCGGCGGCATCATTTCATATTGCTTTAACAGCGGAGCGATCTCTAACCGTCATCGCGCGGCGGGAATTGCCGCAGTTAATCAAGAAGGGGCGGTCATCGAAAGAAGTTACAACCAAGGGACAATAACCGCAACCGGGACAAGCAACACCCCCTATAGTCCTACTACTTACGCCGCCGGGCTTGTTGGGGACCACGTTGAATCTAGTATTCTAAGGAACTGCTATAACACGGGAACGATAATTTCACACGCCGGAGGGACAAACAACAGTTCAGGGGGTTATGGTTCAGCTTCGGGCTTGGTGAACTATATTGACAACTCTCTTATTAACTCCCTTTATAATGCCGGAACAGTAAAATATGAAAACTCTCAAGGCACAACATACGGATCCCATGTCAGATTTACTGGCGGCGGCGGCTTTAGTAATGTTTATCTGCTTTACGGCACGGCAGACCAAGCAAGAGGGGATAGTGCTTCAAACGCTTTATTCCGTACTGAAACACAAATGCAAACTAAATCAACTTTCAACTTCAATTTTGACACGACCTGGCAAATGAATCCCGCCGTTAACAACGGCTTCCCGACGCTGATTTTTGGGGAGCTTTATGATATTAACGTTACGCCGTTTGGTTTTTATGTCGATTATGACTCAAGCCTTGCCAATGAAATAAATGTTGAGGGACCACGATCAGCCGCCGAGGGAGCATTGGTTACCTTGGTTGCCACAATTAATGGGTCTTGTCCCGATGTCGGCGACTGGTTTGACATGACAGGCCTAAGGACGATCAAAGCCTTGTCATTAAAGGACGCTTCGGGCAATGAAATAGATTATGCCATTGAGACCACACATTACTATGCGATGCCCAGCTGGGAGATTTCCTTTGTCATGCCAAAAGAAGAGGTGACATTGGATATAACGACCGGCCCGGCCGGGGTAATAAATAGCCAAGGGCATGATGGATTTGATTTGACTATAAATGACACTTCTGTCATAAATGGTGCGGACTTCCTGATTCTTTTAACGCGCTTTGGCGTTGCTTCCGGCAATGCGGTCAGGCTTCAATATGCACGGACAGATTTTTCAAAGCTGATTGAATCGGTTTCGATAACCAATACAGCAACAGGGGCCCAGGTACCGTTTACCCAATCGGTTGCCGCCCACAATTATACTTATACATTTACTATGCCGGACGCTGATGTCACAGTTTTGGTGACCACCGCAACGGACGATAGCGGCGCGTTGCCGATTACGTACACGTTGCCAAATAATAATGACTTTAGGCTTGAGATGAGCGGCGACCCGGCTGGTTTCACCGATAACGGCGGAGTATTGGCTGCCCCCGGCGTAGAAATCACGGCGACCGTTTTTTATCCGGACGGGTACGCTTTCCAAGGTGTTACGCCAGCGGATTTGCTTAATGAAGAAGACCGGGGAACAATGTTTGGCGAAAATTATATTACATTTACTTTTGATATGCCGGGTAACGCTGTCCACTTAAATTTTAGCTTCTTAGAAATACTTTCGGTTCTTGCTGAGCAGAAAGGGGGCGTATCAGGCTTTGCGACATCTGATTATATTGAGCTTGCCTTTGACAAGGCTATATCTTTGCCTTTTTCGGCGGTGAGCATTAACGGCACTCTTATCACGCAAGCAATGCTTTCGGCGGCCAATCCGCTTTTAACGGTAAGCGACACATGGCGGATCTCGCTGTCATCAATGATGTTTGCCAATGAGGCTGCTTTTACCGTTGCGATCGCCAACTTTGGCGGATATACGGTTACAGATCAGCCCGCGCCGATTACCGTCTACCGCCGGGGTGCGGAAATTGATTTTTCGCTGGAGCTTGTCGGCGGAACACCGGGCCTTTATGATACAACAGGCATCATCATCAAATTTGATGAGCCGGTTTCATCTTTGGCACGTACACAGATTACTTTTAACGGCCTTAATGCTGCTGATTGGAGTGACCCGGTTGCTATCGGTACAGATGGCACAGAGTGGCTGATTGGAGTGGACATTAAAAACTTGCAAGCTGTCACGGCAAATGCCGGGATTACAATCAGTGACGGCGCAGACTATCGCATAGTCCCGACGGCCCGTAATATCACCATCGGCCGCAGTTCGACCACGATCGTGACATTTAACGCTTCGGCCAACGGCACGGACTGGACAGCCGACACAACAGCAATTACCCTTACATTTAGCCAAGCAGTTAATAATCTCACCGCTGACATGATTAAGCTTTCTGACCCGGATATTGTTAAGGGTATTCTGACCGGAAGCGGCACAACGAGGACGCTGGCAATTAGCGGATCATTTACCAACGGTACACCAGTCACCGTGTCCATTGACCCTGCGGTGTGGGCCGGGACGGCAAATTGGTGGCAGGCGGATTCAACCCCAGTCGTTAATGTCTATAAGGACAGCCAAACGAGGCTAACTTATACGGTTGATACAGACGGCGCTTTCGGCCGGGCCACAACCAGGAATTTAATCTTCACATTCAGCGAAGCAATTGATGAATTTCCGGGAACGTTAGAATTTACCGCTGCTGCTATTTCGCCAGATCTTATTTCGGCAAATGGCATTCCAGAAAAATTAGATGCGCTTGGCATGGAATGGGCGTACCCTGTTACCTTTAGCACCAATCTCTCCGGGACAAGAGTTTCAATCGACCCTCTGCCATGGTTTATTATTGCCGGAGACAATAATCACTTTATCGAATTGCACCGTATGCAGGACCTAAGCTACACCGTCCAGCAGCTGGGTGGTTCGGGCATTACAGTTTCAAGCACCGGAATCCTGTTAATATTCAATGAGAGCGTTGAGCTTACAAAAGACGATCTTTCACTTTCGATAAGTGGCTCACAGCTCCCGGCCGGATATACCATCAATCCGGATATCGTCACGCCTTACAATAACGACATGACCGGGACGCGCTGGCTGATTCCAATCGCGCCGACCTATGGAATGCTGGGCCACGGCTCCCATACGTTACGTGTCACCGTTGGTGATGCGAACGGCAGGCTTAACACCTACGCACCGGGGGTTGATGAGCGAACCCTTGCCGTCCGGGCACGGAATGTAAATGTCAGCGTAAATAGCGCGTATATGCTTGATTTCTATGTGACCCGAAGCGCAGGCAACGGTGGCGGCCAAGACGGGGCGGCGGACACTTTGGGGATTGCCGTAACCATCTTCGACATTAATGGGCGTCCTCTTACCGCACATAACGGTTTTGGGAGTTTTAACGAGCAAACTAATATCGTTATTGAGGGCGTGGCTATTGACACATGGAAACCGACTGGCAGCCCGATCCAAAGAAGGGTGACAACGAGATGGAACGATGATGATGGGTCAGTAACTTTTAGCTACGGCATCGCCCAGCAATTTGAAAACGGAGACACAGCAACCGTTGCCGTGAGCGGATTTATAGGTACCTTGGGCAGAAGTCCCGAGAACTATCAGCATTATGTGATGGTTGACCCTGCGCCAAAAACCGTGACGCTTTATAAAGATACCCGGTTTCACGCGGCTTTTTCCGCCGAAGAGCGGGGCTTTGGCGGCATGGACCCCGCGATGCAGTTATTTGGGGAAGTCAGGCCGATTATCTTAAGCCTTAACACGCCCGCGCCGGACGATTTTGTCTTAGAACCGGGCCATATTGAGATCAGAATGAGGGACGGAACTTTAGTTCCGGTCACCAAAGTAACAAGAATCAGTAATACCGCCTGGGAACTCGAAAGAGCAAGTTCCAATCTGGAGGGCACAGCCATCGTCACCATAACGCATCCCCGCGCCGTTATCGACTCTTTTTATGGGCTTCCTTTGATGTTAAGAAGGGACTCACGGATCGATATAAACATTGACAGCGTGGAGCAGCTTGACGGTATCGATGAAGAGAAAGCAACCCGGACGCTCCGCGTAACCCTCTCTTCCACGAGAGCGGCATTAAACCAGCCGTTAACGGTAGGCATAGATGTCCTAAATACAGGCCGGCTGGTGTCCAATAATACGGTTATAGCCACTTCTAATGGTGACGGAACATGGACTGCTGAATTTAAGATAAGACGGGATGCAGACAGCGACAGGTTTCTTTACCTTAACGCCTTAGTCAGAAACGGCGATAATCTTACCGTAAGGCTTAACCACGCCGGGAACCGGACGACAACGTTTGACCCGGACAAGCAACAAGCGACCGTAATTGTTTACAACAGCCTTGAGTGGGAAACGATGAACTTTGACCGGGTGCGTTTAGACGCGGCTTCACCCTCGGTAATCCACACCAGCCAAACCGACCGGACGATCAACCTTTCGGGGTTCTGGGGTGATTATGGATTGTTTGAGCTTAGTAAAATCCACATTGTTCCCAAAGATGGATCTTCTCCGCACGTGATTGATATTGAAGCCTTGCCGGAGTTTTATGTCCAACACCCTTTGCCATCCTCGGTTTTCCAGCATAGCCTTAAAGTAACGCTTCCGAATGCCTTTGGCCCAGGCCTTTATGATATTTACTTTGAAACGACCGGGGATCACCCGTCTACCAGGAATTGGAACAATCCCGGCTATCGGCGTGACCCGGTTATATCAAACACAATAACGGTGGAAATCACGGAAGATATATCATACGTCCGGAATATATACGGCATTCTTGCTGTTACCCAGAGAGCTAACGGCACTTTTGCAGTTGAAACTTTTGCCGGCGAAAACATGAGCGGTAAAGCAGCCGGGCAAACTTTGCTGACCGTCCGCGGCGTAATCGATGGGCAATCACCAAATGAATGGAAAATTGTCGGCGACGCATTAATCAATAATGTTTTGGATTTCCGCGCCCCCGGCCAGCAAAATGCTTTGACGGTTAAGCAAAATGACGGCAATGTCATTATTGAATCACAAAACGGCACGCTTAACTGGAACGGAATCCGGGTCATGAACGGCTTTAGGATTGACCTTGACAGCACTAAAACATACCGTAATGAACGGACGGCGGCGCAGATGGGCAACATTAATTTGTCCGATGTTCTGATTGAGAACTACGGCGGCCAGAATGCCTCCTTTGATTTCTTCATTATGGCTGGTGAATCGAATGCCATAAAAGTATATGAAAAAGAGTTTTCTGTCGGCGGGTCTATCAGTATAACAGGCGGACTGCCCAACTTCTTGGAAGACAGCTTAGAAGCCGATTTCAATATGTACGATATGATCCTTGGCGGCGAAGCCCTTAGCGGAATGCCCCCCTTACACGCAACCGCCAATGCGAAATTCGAGCCGGGCAAACTGTTTGGCAGTTTTATCAGCGCGAAAGGCGATTTTGGCTTTGGCCTTAACACTCTGCCCGAAGTGAACCCGAATTACATGGAAATGAGGGGCAAAGTCGGCTTGGCCGATGTCTTTACCATCGAAGGCGAGTTCGTGTTTGCTTGGGGAAGATTAGGCAACCGGGTTGTCTTCATGCCTGATACAATGTATGTTTATGCCGGAATCGATCAGGCGGCAGGGATTCCGCTGATTCCGCCGATTGTGGTCGGATATATAACCGGGCTTGGCGGCGGTGTTTCCGGCCTTGCCCAGACGGCTTTTGGCAATTTTGACCGCTTGCCTCCGGTCAAGCTGACAATGACCGCATCTTTTAAGGATGTCACCGGAAAAATATTATCAGTTGAGAAAGCAACCCTCACCGTAGGACCAACGCAGTTTTCCTTTATTGTCGAAGAAGCAGAGCTTATGAAAGTCGTTAAATTAAAGGATACAGGATTTGAAATGCGGCTGGTGGAACGCAATGGATTTATCGACTCGACTTTGGAACTTCGCGCCAATATGGAAGTTCTCGGCGGATTGATTTCCGGCCATGCTTCTTTATATCTGGCAACGATCCGCTCCAATATGAGCTCGACGGAGCAAGCATATTATAGCAGCATTGCGGGCGGCAGCTTCCGTTTGCCGGAAGGTTATGAAGCAGATGCCCTCCAAAACGGTTTTTATTTCGAAGGCAAGCTTTGGGCGAGGGTGGAGGCCAATCTGCTTGGCATTCAGGCCGCGGCATGGGGCGAGCTATTCGTCAGCAAAGTAAAAATTAGCGGCGGCGTTGGTGCTTCATTAAATGTCTGGAATATTCTTTCAGTTGGCTTTGAAGCATATGTTACTTACACATTTGCTGATAATAAGTTCTCGTTTGGCAGAAGCATGATTCCTGCTGATGAGGGACTTGTCATTGCCGTAGACGATAAGGGCAACAAGATGATGTTTGGCAATATCCGCTCACGGGGAAGCGCGTCTTCCGGCAATTCGAACCCGCTGGCAAGGGTCATTCCGGCTCCGGGCGTTATTATTGGGGTTGAAACAGGTGACTTAATTGCCATTTATACCGATACGAAATACACGGAAGTTGATGTCTATATTGACGATGTTTTGCATGAAGTGCTGCTATCAGACGATGGCGGCGTTTGGCAGGAAACAGATGAGACCCAGATACGCAGCTATGTTGCGTTCTATGTCGCCCAGGCTGATGGTGATTATAGCTTCGGGGCAAGCGGCGCTAACGCAGGCGGTGCTTTGTGGTATGATGCCTATCTGATTGAAGACCTGCCGAAGTTAGCTTCATTATCAGTAAGCGGAACAGAAGCGAAGTGGACATTAGACGTTGCGGCCAGTGACAAAGCTTCCGTTCTTGGGGAAAGACTCCGTGTCCGCCTTAGCCTATATAATGCCCACGGCGATATCGTTGCTGAACTGGGAGATTACTCGGCGAGTGGTTTAAATCATAATTTCGCGTCCGCCTTGCCCGGGAATCTGGACAGCGGCGAATACTCTATCTCCGCAATGTTATATGAGCGTTCGTTAATGCCGTTCAATTATGTATTTGATAATGATGATGGGACAAGTACGACCATTACCCAATATGATGAAGATGTTTACCATATCATGGCTTCAAATTCATTTAACTACACCAATGCCAATGCACCGGGCGCAGTTGACGGCGTTTCGGTTACCGAATTGCCAAACGGTGAATTTCGTGTGACATGGAATGCAGTTACTGGCGCGGACGGTTACATTGTTGATGTCGTTGGAAGTGACGGCGCGATGGTTAATGGCTTGTATGACCATTTAGTTGAAGGCGGCGACGAGACTTCGGTGGTGTTCCAAGGCGGAGCAGTTACCGTTACCGATATAGAAACAGGCGAAAACCTGCATTTTGGCATTCAGTTTGGCGAGACTTATACAGTCTATGTCCGGGCGTATAAAAATATCGTTGGCACTGATCCTTTAAACGCTGGCTTTACCGCCCCGCTTCTTGGCGCGGCCGGAAATGCTATACTTAATGTATCAGAGCCAATCATACCCGAATTATGGGTTTCGGTCGATGGCGCAAATATCATTGATAATGGTGATGGCGGCATAATTTATGCTGTCGCCAGCAGGGACGTAACGGTTAAGATAACCACCGAAACGACCGCTTTAGGAGTGACGATTGATGGTGTCAGCGCGGCCGGTTCGGGCGGAGTATATGCCCTCAGCTTTATCGTTGCGGACGATGGGGCGGTTAATATTCCGGTCGTAGTCACAGGAGCGACAGGCGACACCAACGCTACTGTTGTGAGCGTGTTAATTGATACGATTGCCCCCGTCATCTTTGTTGACAGTGCCAGCGGCCTTGCCAACGGTGGCAAAATTAACGTTAGCGGTTTTTTAAGCGGCGGAAATGAACTATATGTAAACGGCACGGAAGTTGATTTGGATAATGGGCTTTTCAGCTACAAAGACGACATGGAAACCACAACAATATCTCTTGGCATGACTGACGAAGGCGAAGAAATATTCGGCGCGGCGATAACGACCTTAAGCCTGATGGCGGTTAGCCCATCGGGCAGGACAGCGGAGACTTCTTTAGAAGTAATCTATGTCGCGGAAGAGAAAAAAGACGATGGCCCAAAAGCCCCGGACAATTCCCGGCCTAACCTGCCATCTAACCCTGAGCCAGAGCCGACACCTAGCCCAGAGCCTAGCCCTGAGCCAGATGATTTAGCGGTTGCCCCAAGCAGGCCCAGACGATATACGCCTAGCTTGAGCCAGCCTGACAGCACCCCAGAGGAAGACTTGGCGATGGCAGATTCTCCGGGTGATGGCAAGCCAGACCCGGAAGAAAGCCAAGAAGCGGAAGCGGATAGCGAAGAAGCACCCGTTCCCATTACTATTGATGAGGCGGAAACCCTTGCGCAGCCGGAAGCTTCCGAACCAAGCCCTGGAATTAACCGAACACTAGTTCGGTGGCTGTGGATTGGCGGAGCGTGTGGGCTTGGGGCGTTAATTGCCTTAATAGTGCTAAAGCGGCGCGGACTGCTTACGGTTTTCTTTAATAATAAGAAAAGCTAAAATGCGTTTGACAGCTTTTATAATAGGGTTTATAATGACATAGTGCCGCCAATCAGCCTTGGGCCAATAAGCCTTGGCTTGATTAGGTTAAGTTATCATGAATAAATGGTTCGGGCATAAAATAAAAGCTTGGGCAGGAGGGCTAGGTTCAAATGAAGAAAAAGAATGTGTGGTTAAATGGCATTTTGCCGATGTTTTTAATCAATTTTTCCATCGGTGCAGTTTATTGCTGGACATTATTTAAGGAGTATGTAAATGCCTTTACGGATTTCGCGCCGTGGGTAACGGAATGGTGCTTCTCACTGGCGATCTTCTTTCTTGGAATGTCAGCAGCTTTCGGCGGCAATATAGTTGAGAAGAATCCGAAAAAGTCAGCTTTCCTGACCTTTATCTTCTTTACCGCCGGGTGGCTTTTGACTGGCTTTGGGGTCATGATAAAGAACCCTTGGATAATGGTCCTTGGCTTCGGTGTTGTGCAAGGAATTGGCCTTGGCTTAGGCTACATAACTCCGGTTAAAACGATGATGATTTGGATGGACGGACGTAAAGGCTTAGCAGCTGGCTTATCAATTGCCAGTTTCGGTATTGCCGGGGTTATCGCCAATCCGATTATTGGCGCGTTACTGGAATCAGGTATGCTCGTCTATAATGTGTTCTTTATTTTGACGGCTATTTATGCCGTTGCTTTATTCGCCGCCAGCCGCTTATTGTATCGGCCGGCGTTCGAAGAACCGGAAGGCACGATTATCTACAAGCCCAAAGAAATCATCTTCCATGGCAAATTCATTTTCTTATGGCTGATTATCTTCCTTAATATCACTTGCGGCTTGGCAGTCATCAGCCAGGAAAAACAGATCTATAACATGATTGGCGTTCCCCTGTTCGGCGCAGGAATGGCAATGGTCGTTGTATTTTGCTCGATTAACGCGATTTCTAATGTTTTCGGACGCTTGTCACTTGCCACTTGGCAAGATAAGCTAAAAGAAAAACACGTTCCTTATTATCTGATGGCGGGCTGTTCATTGTTTGTCAGCTTCGCTTTGGGGATTGTTTACTTTTTATACCGCGTCCCGAAACCTACAGAGCATATCATGACGACCCCGGAAGGCGTCCCGTTTAGCATGAACCTGTCGATTGCCGAAGGTGAATGGATTTTGCCGCTTTTAGTGCTGACGGTCATTTTTATCTTCGTGGTCCAGTTTTTCTTTGGTGTTGGTTTCGGTTGCTTGCCGAATGTCTTACACCAAAATTATGGAATCAGCCAGTTATCAACAGTCCATGGTTTGGTTTTAAGTGCTTGGGGATTTGCCGGGTTAGTTGGTAACCAGTTGTCCTCATTCATTATCCGCAACTTTGACCTTAACACCTTATACATGACCCTTGGCGGCCTTTATACATTGATGCTCGTGTTCTTGCTCGTTTGGGTGAGAGTCCGGAAGAAGCAAGTAACAGTCGCATAGCAGGTGTTTGAAAACGGGCGAGCGAATCTTCTAACTTACTCCAAGTTCCGTTTACGCACTTTATGATGGCTTCAAGCTGGCTTGCTTGAAGCCACTCATTTTTGCACTACACTTCATTTAATGCCCTGAAACTGCAAAATATTGAAGTACAATGCAAAAAAATATTGACATTAAAAGAAAGGAACCCAAAATGAAAAGAACTCCCATCCAAATTTTTGCTTTTATTGGCGCTTTATTATTAATCAGCCTTGCATTCATTACCTTGATTGTTGCGATTTTTTTTAAGGATAATCCGCAGCTATTGGCGGCTTGCATAGCAGCAATGATCGGAGTACCGATTCTGCTCTGGCTGGTGCTTTATGTCGCCGATAAAGTAAGAGAAGCAAAAGGAAAATAGGTATATAGCGATATGGATGCAATGAAGTGGTTTTCCACATTCCTTCGAAAAAATTATGCCCGCTATGCGTTTGCATTTGCCCTTGTGACGATTGTTGCGTTGTGCTTTATTGTCAACCCCATTATTTCCGGCACAATCATTGATGAGGTAATTATTGGCGGCGAATACAAAATGCTGCCAATCCTGATTATCATTTTTGTCTCGGTGACGATTTTCCGCTCAATAATTAAGTACGCTTATGCCCTTATTTTTGAACGCGCGTCGCAGGGAATGCTGTTTGAAATGCGCGACTACGTTTATCGGCGTTTGCTGGAGCAGGATTTTTCATTCTACAACAAAAACCGGACCGGGGACTTGATGTCACGCCAGACCGGGGACATGGAAGCAATCAGGCATTTTACCGCATGGACGGTCTACAATGTTTTTGACAATGTCCTTATTTTTTTAATTGCCATCGTGATGATTTTTATAGTTGATTATCGGCTCGCGCTTTGCATTATCTGTGTGATCCCCTTAACTGCAATCACTACCGCAAAGCAGCTAAAGGCAATAAAACCAGCTTTCCATAAGATCCGCACCCAGTTTTCCAGCCTGACGGCTTTTGTCCAGGAAAATATCGGCGGAAATAGGGTCGTAAAGGCATTTACGCGCGAAAATTATGAAATTACCAAATTTAATAAAGAAAATGACGACTACCGCGATGCGGAAATAAATGCGGCCATGATATGGCGGCGTTATGTCCCCTTATTTGAGTTTTTTGTTGCGGCTTCCACGATTGTGCTTTATCTTGCCGGGGGCATCATGGTCATCCGGGACATGATTACGCTGGGCCAGCTGGTCATGGTTAACGGTTATATCTGGATGATTAATAACCCTTTGCGCATGGCAGGGTGGCTTGCCAATGACTATCAGCGTTTTGTTACTTCGGTAGAGAAAATCTATTCAACGATTGATGTTGAGCCAAATATCAAAGAACTTGACGGGCCTTATCAGATTCCCAAGCTAAAAGGCGGGGTGGTCTTCCGCGGGGTCACATATGTAATTGACGGCGAAGAAGTGTTAAAAGACATCAATTTTACGGTTCTTCCCGGCCAGACAGTAGGCATTATCGGCGCAACTGGCTCTGGCAAATCAACTTTAATGAATTTACTGTGCCGTTTTTATGACCCGACCGACGGTGATATCCTGATTGACAGGGTAAACCTCAAAAATTATGACCTCCGCTCTCTGCGCGGCAATATCGGCATGGCAATGCAAGATGTGTTTCTATTTTCCGATACGATTGAGGGGAATATTGCCTATGGCAATCCCGGTTGTACGTTTGAAGAAGTAAAAGCTGCCGCGGTGATCGCCAATGCTGATGAATTTATCATGAAAATGCCGGAGCAATATGACACTATTGTCGGTGAACGCGGCGTTGGGCTTTCCGGCGGCCAAAAACAGCGGGTCTCGTTAGCCAGGGCTTTGCTTAAAGAACCGGCAATTGTGATTTTGGACGATACAACCTCGGCTGTTGACATGGAAACAGAATCAATTATCCAAGATTCCTTAAAGCATTTAGGCAAGCGGACCGCCTTTTTAATTGCCCACCGGATTTCCTCGATCAAAGATGCGGACTTGATTCTGGTGCTGGAAGAGGGCAGGATTGTTGAGTCGGGAACGCATGAAGAGCTGTTAAGTGAAAAAGGGTATTACCATAAGGTGTTTAACCATCAATATGGCGAGTTTGATAGTTATTAGAAAAGAGGAAACATGGACTGTATATTTTGTAAAATTATTGACGGAAGCATTCCCTCACGGAAAATCTACGAGGATAAATTTACCTATGCTTTTTTGGATATCGCTGACGATGTGGACGGGCATACGCTTGTCGTACCCAAAAAGCATATCCGTGATATCTTTGACTTAGATAAGCTGACAAGCGAACATTTATTAACAGCAGTTAAGATGATATCACAGCATTATGTGGAAAAATGCGGCTATGACGGCGTAAATATTTTGCACGCCAGCGGCGAAGCCGCCGGGCAGACGGTTTTTCATTTCCATTTTCACATTATTCCCAGAAAAACTGATGACAACATTAATTGCTGGACGAATTTTCCCGGCCGGAAAAAGACGCTTGATGAGATGTTAGAGGTACTTAAGATTAACTAAATTAAAGCTAAAATTTATCATGAGGAGGACGACAATGCTTTACACAAAAGGAGAAATCGAATGCTCGCCTTTAGACGTTGAGTATGATGAAAAAAGGCTAGACGTGTTAAATAGCCATTTTCAAAAATTAGTTGACGACAATGAAATTTACTGCGCAACTTATTGCCTTGCCCGCTACGGAAAGGTGTTTGCCCATGGCGCAGTCGGTTACAAAACCTATCACAAAGACCCGGCTGTTTTAGTTTCCCCGACCGATATTCACTACATCGCCTCAATGACCAAAACTTTTGCCGCCGTGGCGATTATGAAATTGTTTGAGGACGGGCTTTTAAGCCTTGCCACCAAGGTTGGTGATATCCTGCCGCAATTTAACGGCCCACCGTTTAACGGAATCACAATCTTTCATTTGCTGACCCATACCTCAGGGATGCACCCTGACAGAGGCTGCTTTCCTAACGACCACAATAATGGCGGCTACTGGCATTTTGTTAACATGGCATATGAAGCATGGAAAAGCAAAGAATCTAGTGGTTTTAAAGAGCCGTTTGACTGGATTAGCGCGGCCCTTTCTACTGGCGTCCGCCTAGAGCCAGACCAGCAATGGATGTATTCAAGCTTTGGTTTTTGCATTCTCGGTGAAATAATCGAAAAGGTGACGGGAATCCATTCCCACCAATATCTTGAGGATAATATCCTAAAGCCGCTAGGGCTTACTGATACAGCGTTTGACTTAACGCCCGCAATGGCAAAAAGATATATAATCCATGGCGCAGAAGCGGAAAAAGATGTTGCTGATGTTTTAGCCGGAAAAGCATATCAAAAAGATGCGCCGTGGGACAAAATCCCATCCTTAGGCGGCGGGCTAGTTTCGACCGTATGGGATGCTGTCCGCTTCGGAAACATGGTCCTTAACAATGGTACTTTTGACGGAGTCCGTATTTTGGGCAGGAGAGCGGTTGAAAAGATGACTGATGTTGCAATTAAAAAGCCCAATTATTGCTGGGGTTCAAATGAAATAAGGAGCTACGGCATTGGTTTTGACCATCGTAATGGCAATGAATTTAGTTTTTCAGCGGAAACGGTCATGCACGAAGGGGCGGGGGCTTGCGCCCTTTACATTGACCCAGTAGAAGGGCTGGTTGCATCGTGGATTGTGCCATTCGTAAAACCGGATTGGAATGCCAAGGCGATGTACAATACGGTTAACATAATCTGGAGCGGATTGATTTAGTGCATGACCTAAAACGAAAATTAAAGATATGCAAATCAGTAGCATGGGTGACAATTAAAGAGTATTTTGCGTACCGGACGCATATGCTGGTTTCCCTTTTTGTTGGGCCGGTTTATTTTGCGGTCCAATATTTTATCTGGGGAGCGGTTTACCGTGATGGAGGGGCGATTGCTGGAATCGGCTACGAACAGATGATCCGTTATTTTGGGATAACCGCGCTGATTGGTTACCTTACATGGGGTTCTGCTGACTGGAACTTGTCAATGCTGGTGAGGACGGGCAGGTTTCTTACCTTTGCCTTGCGTCCGCTTCATCATCGCTTTTTTGCCTTGTCGCAAAAAATCGGGCACCGCTCGCTGGCGATTTTTATGGAGTTTCTTCCCAGTGCGCTGCTTTTAATTGTGATTTTTAAGATTAGCCTTGTTCCGGCCCACTTAGGCTGGTTTGTCATTTCGGTTATCTTAGCTTCGTTAATCCATTTTTTCATTGCTTATTGCATTGGGATTTTGTCATTCTGGTTTGTTGAAAGCAATGGGCTAAGGATGGCTTATTGGCTTTTTGACAGCATTTTTGCCGGGTTTTTGATTCCGCTTGTGTTTTTCCCCAAGTGGCTGCAATTTATCCAGTTTTTCCTGCCGTTCCAGTACACGGCATACGTTCCGGCAATGGTGTTTATCGGTGAGTATCAGTTAGGCGGCTATGAGCTTTCGCTCCCGGCAATTGTTGGCGTCCAGGCTTTGGCGGCGTTAGTCATGCTGGCAATTTCTGAATTGATGTACCGGAGGGCAATGAAAAGGTTTACTGCGGTTGGGGCATGAAAAAATATTATGGAAAAATTTACCAAACTTTACCTAAAGTGCATTAAGATTGCAATCGCCGGGGCAATGGCATATCGGCTTAATTTTATTTTGTCAACATTGCTGGCGACAATCCTTAACGCGCTGTTTCCGTTAGTCACCATCTTGATTTATAATGCCGGGGCAAGTTTTCCCGGCTGGGGTTTTCATGAGGTTTTGCTTATCCAAGGCATTTTCCTTTTGACAAACAGCCTGGCGGCTTTGATGTTTGACGGTGTTTTGTGGTCGTCAATGAGCCATATCCGCGAAGGCACTTTTGAGATTGTCCTGTTAAAACCGTTGCCGCCGCTTAGTTTCTTGATTGCCACCTCATTTACCCCGGAGATTTTTGGCGGTGTTGTTGCCGGAGTGATCCTTTTTTCGGTTTCCCTGTCTTTTACCGGGATTGCCGGGGCAATCGCCATTTTTCAGTTCCTAGTCATGTTTGCGGGCGGCTTCTCTGTCATAACAGGGCTTTATATGATGATGGCGGCAATGAGCTTTAAGTGGGTCGGAAATTCCCGCCTGACGGAAATCTTTGACAGCATTATGACCTTTGGGAAATATCCGGCCTCGATTTTTCCGTCAGCGATTAGGGGAATTGCAACATTCATCATCCCGGTTGCGATGATTGGATTTTTCCCTGCTTCGGCCTTGCTTGGCAGGGCGGAGGGGGTGATGTTCCTTGCGGTGATTCCCTGTCTTTTATTTATGCTGCTGGGGATTTGGATTTACAATAAAATGATCAGGCTTTATGAGGGCGTAGGCGGTTAATCGTGCTGATACGATATTGGAGTAGTCATGATAATCAAAATAAATAAACTTGAAAAAACATTCACCACTTATAAACGCGGAAGCGGATTTAAGGCCGCGCTTAAAAGCTTGATAAGGCGCGAAAAAGTCATTATCAAAGCGGTTGACGAAATCAGCTTTGAAATTCCGCACGGTGAAATTTGCGGGCTTCTTGGCCCAAACGGCGCGGGAAAGTCAACAATCATCAAAATGCTTTGCGGCGCGTTATTTCCGACCGGGGGTGAAATCAATGTGGCTGGCTTTAACCCGGCCAAAGAACGCACCCGCTATGTCAAGGAAATTGGCGCAGTTTTCGGCCAAAAATCACAGTTAATCTGGGATATTCCGCCAGTTGACAGCTTTAGCATGAATAAGGCTATTTATGGAATCGAAACGGCGGTTTTTAATGAAAGGTTAGCGGAATTAACCGCGCTTCTAGATGTGGCGGAGGTAATAAATAAGCCGACCCGCGTCCTTTCGCTGGGTGAGCGAATGAAATGTGAGTTCATCATGGCAATGCTCCATAATCCGAAAATTGTTTTCCTTGATGAGCCAACGATTGGGCTTGATGTGATAGCAAAAGCAAATATCCGTGATTTTATTACCAAGATGAACAAAAAAGGGACGACCTTTATCTTAACCACCCACGACCTTGAAGACGTTGAGCTTTTGGCTGGCCGAATTATTATCATCAACCATGGCAAGAAAGTTTTTGACGGAAGCCTTGAAGCCCTAAAATCCGAGCTTGGCCGCAAAAAAATAGTTGAACTAAAATTACTGATGGCGGCAGAGAAAATTGACATAAAGGGCGTTTCGGTAAGCGAAAGGACATCACGGCTTGAGCTAATCCTTGAGGTTGACATGGACATAATCAGTATTGGCGAGTTTGTGAGCGAGCTATCAAAACAGGCCGAATTTACCGATATATCAATTAAAGAACTGCCAATGGACAAAATTATTACCGCGATTTATAAGAAAGGAAGTAAGGCATAGTATGGCTAGGAACAAAATTGAAGTAGATGAAACTCTTGAGAGCGAGTTTAATCTTGCGCATATGAAGCGTTTGTTTGGGTATTTAAGCGTTTACCGCCGTGACATGATAATTACGGTGATTGTCATGCTGGTTTCAAGTGCTTTGGGAATGCTGACCCCGGTTATCCTTAAACAGATCATGGACGTTTATATTCCTAACAAAGATATTCATGGAATTATCAAAATCAGCATTTTATTTCTCGTCATAAATTTGCTGATTGTCGTTGGCATTAGGGTAAAAATCACCTTAACATCACGCGCAGGCCAAGGGATTATCCATCGGATCCGCTCTGATGTTTTTACCCATCTCCAGGAGCTGCCCTTTTCTTATTATGACGACCGCCCCCATGGGAAGATCATGATCAGGGTCGTTAATTATGTCAATAGCCTAAGTGATTTACTTAGCAATGGGATCGTTAATACTTTTACCGATTTGTGCAGCCTGTTTTTTATTATTGGCTTTATGCTTGTTTATGATGTCCGCTTGACGCTGGTTTGCCTGATTGGGCTTCCGCTCCTTGGTTTGGTGGTCTTTATTATCAAACGAAGGCAGCGCAGGGCATGGCAGGTCTTAAGCAACAAAACCTCCAACCTGAATGCTTATATCGCGGAGAGCATGAACGGAATCCGCGTCACCCAGAGCTTTGTCAGGGAAGAAGAAAATATCCGCATTTTTAATGATTTATCATCAAATTATCGGCAAGCATGGATGGACGCGGTCAAGCTGACGTTTTTGATATGGCCGGCCGCTGACAATATTGCAACTTGGACAACGGCGATTATTTATGTGCTTGGGGTCAACTGGATATCCGGCGGCGATACCTTGACCGCGGGAACGCTTATTTTGTTTGCCGCTTATATCGGACGGTTTTGGATGCCGATAAATACGCTGGCCGGATTCTATAATTCATTAGTGACAGCAATGTCATATATGGAAAGAATCTTTGAAACGATTGATGAGCCAATCACGGTGCATGATATCGAAGGAGCTGTCCCCATGCCGCCGATTATCGGAAAAGTAGAGTTTAAAGATGTCGTTTTTTCATATGACGGAAGTGTCAGAATTTTAGACGGCATTAATTTTACTGTCAATCCCGGCCAAGCTTATGCGATTGTCGGCCCGACCGGGGCTGGCAAAACAACGATTATCAATTTGCTTTCGCGCTTTTACAATCTTGATTCGGGGGCGATTTTGATTGATGGGATTGACATAAACACCGTGATGATCAAATCCTTGCGCAAGCAAATGGGGGTCATGCTCCAAGACAGCTTTATTTTTTCGGGAACAATTGCTGATAATATCCGTTATGGCAAGCTTTCCGCGACTGATGAAGAAATGTATGAAGCGGCAAAAACTGTTTGCGCCCATGATTTTATTGCCACGATGGAAAAGCTTTATGAAACAGAGCTAAACGAGCGGGGAACAAGGCTTTCCGCCGGGCAGCGGCAGTTGATTTCTTTTGCCCGCGCTTTGCTTGCCGATCCGAAGATTTTAATTCTTGATGAAGCAACCAGCAGCATTGATACCGAAACCGAGTTTCTCTTGCAGGAAGGCCTTGCGGCATTATTAAAGGGCCGCACTTCATTTATTATTGCCCACCGCCTTTCAACAATCAAAAAAGCGGACTGTATTCTTTATATTGATAAGGGGCAGATTATGGAAATGGGCAGCCATGATGTCTTGATGGCAAGAAAAGGGTTATATTACGAGCTGTTTATGTCGCAGTATGATTTTTTGGATAAGTGATAAAATGATTCGGATATTATATTAGCCAGAACTTGACAAAAACCCCGATTTGGGTTATTATATTATCTATGAGTGAATATAAATATTTTGATTTTCTACCCAAGACTCCAGCTGAAACAAGTAATATTATTGCTGGCCGGATTCGGGCGATCCGAAAAAGACGAAAGATATCCCAAGCCGAGCTAAGCGCCAAATCAGGCGTAAGCTTAGGCTCTTTAAAACGCTTTGAAAGAACGGGTGAAATATCCTTGATTTCATTAATAAAAATAGCCTTGGCTTTGGATATTTCCAAAGACTTTAACAATTTGTTCGCGGAAATTCCTTATTTATCCATGAAGGAGCTTTTAAATGACAAAGGATGAGCATTTAGGTGTTTTTATTGCTGATGATAAGGTCGGCACTCTGGCTTTATTAAATGGGAATCTGGCCGCGTTTGAATATGACGCGGAATGGATTAATAATGGTTTTTCGCTTAATCCATTTTCATTGCCCCTTGAGCAAAAAGTGTTTATCCCGAAACCAGACCCTTTTGAGGGTTTGTTTGGCGTTTTTGCTGACAGCCTGCCCGATGGCTGGGGGAGATTGTTAGTGGATCGGCTTTTGCTTAAGAATAAGCTTAATCCCAGGCAAGCAGGAAATCTGGCCCGCCTTGCGATAGTCGGGAATAGTGGGATGGGGGTGCTTAGGTACGCGCCAGAGATAGAGCTGGGCGAGCAAACAATCGCTTCCGATTTGGACGAAATAGCGGTTGAATGCAAAAGCCTTCTTAAGGCAGAATATAGCGAAAGGCTAGATGAATTATTTTTTCTTGGCGGTTCGTCCGGCGGCGCGAGGCCGAAGATTCTTACCACGGTAGGAGATGAGGAATGGATAATAAAATTTCCGGCTTCTGATGACGGGAAAAACATTGGCAAGCTGGAATATGACTATTCCTTATGCGCAAAAGAATGCGGTATCTTGATGGAAGAAACCAGATTATTCAAATCCAGCCGCTGTGATGGATATTTTGGGACAAAGCGTTTTGACCGAAACGAAAATAAAGCACGTGTCCATATGGTTTCATTAAGCGGTATCTTAGAAACTTCCCATCGCATCCCCAACCTTGATTATGACACCCTGATGAAATTGACAATGGTGCTGACTAAGGACTTTGGCGAAATTGAAAAGCTGTTCCGCCTGATGTGCTTTAATGTTTTTGCCCACAATCGCGATGACCATTCAAAGAATTTTTCTTTCTTGTACCACTTGCAAGAAAAACGCTGGAAATTAGCGCCGGCCTATGACTTGACGTTTAGTCATTCAATCGGCGGCGAACACGCCACAACCGTCCACGGCAAAGGAGCCAATCCCGGACGTGAAGACTTGCTTTTAGTTGCAAAGACGATTGGGTTAGATGGGCGGAAAGCAAAAGCTATCTTAAGCCGCGTATATGAATGTGTGAGAGAAAGGCTGGCGGACTATGTGGACGTACTATAAAACCACCGTCAAAACATCATTTTTGCCATCAAGCGCAAAACGCTCTTTTTTATCGCCTAATGAAACAAGATAATCACCACGGAAGCCGGATAAACTTACCTCGCCATTTTCGTTCGTGTTAAGGGCTTCCTTTGTCCACCATTCGCCCTTAATTTTTTCCATTAAAGCTTCATAAACGGGCTTAATGCTATTGTCTTCACGCAAAAGCCCCGATGGCGCTTTCAGCCATTTGCCGTCAGTTGCATCCCAAGTGGTAATCGCGCTGACGCTAGGATGGGCAAATAAAAGCTCATAAATTTCGACCATTTCGCGGGCTTGGCGTTCTTCCCCGGCGGGGGTGCTGGGCCACTCGTCTACCTGCCAATCATTTAAATCCTCAATATGGGCTGGCATGATAGCACCGGAAACCAAGGTGTTTTCGGTAAAATGTAAAGGCAAGCCAAAATGTTCGTAACGCTCCAGCACTTCATGAAACCATTCCGCGCCTTTATAGCCTTGGTGCTGGTGGGTTTGCAGGCCGATGACATCTATCGGGATATCTGCTTGCAAACAGCCGTCAATCAAGATTTCATATTTTGTGCTTAGGTCAAAATCATTTAAAAGGAATGTTCCATGGGGATTGGCTTCCACGGCGGCATCAAAAACTTCACGGATTATGCCGACCCGCCCAATTTCCTTGCAAACTCGCGTGATGGCATTGTCGTATTTGGCAAAAATCGGCATGATGACTACCTCATTGATGACATCCCACATATCAATTATGCCCCGGTATGCGCTGACATCCCGGAAAATGCGTTCAAGTGTTTTTTTAAGGATTTCATCATTTGAGTATTTCATCATCCATGTTGGCCAGACTGTATGCCAGCAAAGCGGATGGCCTTTTAAGAAGACATCCCGATCTGTCAGCCACTTAGCGGCTTTCATAACCCGGCTCTCATCGGGATTTCCTTCTTGCGGTTCATACCGCCCAAGATAAAAAGGCAAGGTTAAGTAATTATTAAGGGCGAGGATTTTGTCCATGCGGTCCGCAAGGAATTCCTTGCGGTCAGCGGAAATGGGATTTCCTTCCATCGTGCCGCTAGCAAGCTCGATACTGTCAAAACCGCCGCAGCCAAACAGAAATTCATGCCGGATTTGCTCAATTTTTACCGCTTGGTTGGTGATGGGCGTTAAGTCAGCGTGAACTAGTTTTAAGGTGACGTTAGATTTGCGGTGTTCGTATTTATTTTTCATTGATGTTTCCTTTCTTGGGTGTTTGTCTATATATTATATCATATTTCACACGCACGAGCCAAGTAAATTATTTCAAGGGAAAATGCGAAGCATTTTTATAAGTCGATACGTCAGTATCGACATTAATAATTCAAAAAAAATTGCAAAACTTATTGCAAAACCTATTGAAATAGTAGTTGTTGTGTGACATAATATAATTGAGTGTTTCTGTGTGCTTATGACACGGAACTTTTGTAATAAAGGACGCATATTTATTTATGCAGGGAGAATTCCGATGAACCATAAATCAATATTTAATACATTTTTAGCATGGGTACTTGCTATAAACGTACTTTTAAGCGCAATGCCAATTACAGCAGCCGAAGGCGATACCGGGCTGTATCCCCAAGGGCTGCCAAGCGGTGAGATCGAAGATGTCGAAGATGTCGAAGAAGTGACGGACGAAACCGGCTCCGGCGGCGGCGATGATGATATGGCAGGTGAGTCCGAGCCATACGCCGAAGACGAACCAGAACCAGAATTTAACCTCCCCGATATACAGATGGCAATGATGGGCATTATGCCGTTGGCAAGCGGCGGCGCAACCATAGATATGTCTGACACCGCCCCGCCATCTTCCGGCACAGGGTGGGCTTACGCAGATGACATCTACACGGTTTCAAACGGCGCGAACATCACCGTAACAGGCGACAGCACAGGCGGGCGGCGCATAGAGGGAGCCGCAGCCGCAACCGCAAGCATTACTCTTAATAATGTGTCCATGACCCTTGACCAAAATTTCCCCGCCATATCACTTAGTGCCGGAGCGAGCTTAACCCTTACAATCGAGGGAACTAATACCCTCACAGGGGGTTCTTCGTCCCAATTTAGCGGCCAGGCGGCTATACTTGCCCCACAAGGAACAACGCTTACTATAAACGGCCAGGGCAGCCTGACAGCAAACGGCGGCCCCAGCAGCACAGGTATCGGCGGCGGCGGTGGCAACACCACCAGAAATGGCGGCAACATCACCATCACCGGCGGCACTATCATAGCCAACAGCGGCGGCAACGGCGGCGCGGGTATCGGCGGCGGTCAAGGCGGTACGGGCGGCACTATTGTAATAGAGGGCAACGCGCAAGTAACTGCGCAAGGCAACGGCGGCGCAGGTATCGGCAGCGGCTCGTCTAGTTCAGGCGGTAACATTACCATCAACAGCGGCACGGTCACGGCTGTT